>NZ_FCNT01000083.1 GCF_900021155.1 Alistipes sp. CHKCI003 | reverse complement strand
CGCCCGACGGCCGCCGCGGCCCGCCCGGAATCAAAAATAAGTATTAAAGCGTACTCCGGCACGGCAAAAAATAGCTACTTTTGGTGGCAAAAAAATGCGCGTTCGGCACTTCGATGCGTCCGAACGGAACGTTTTCGTCAGGCCGGGAGGCGATCCGCGTTCGCGCGGGCGATTCCGGAGGGCGGAAACGACCGCGAAAAACAGCAACGAAAAACTTAAAATACATACGCATTATGGTCGATATTTTCGCACGTCTCGAGAAAAACGCGGGCGGTCCCATCGGACAATACATGTCCTATGCCCACGGCTATTTCGCCTTCCCCAAACTCGAAGGCGAACTGGGTCCCCACATGATCTTCCGCGGCAAGATGATGCTCAACTGGAGCCTGAACAACTACCTCGGACTTGCCAACCACCCCGAGGTCCGCGAGGCCGACGCCAAAGGCGCCGCCGAATTCGGCATGGCGGCTCCGATGGGCGCCCGCATGATGAGCGGGCAGACCAAGTACCACGAACAGCTCGAACGCGAGCTCGCGGAGTTCGTAGGCAAGGAGGACGCCTTCCTGCTGAACTTCGGCTATCAGGGCATGCTTTCGATCATCGACTGCCTGCTCACGCCGCGCGACGTGGTGGTCTACGACGCCGAGGCCCACGCCTGCATCATCGACGGTCTGCGTCTGCACAAGGGCAAACGCTTCGTCTACGGCCACAACGACATGGAGTCGCTGCGCCTGCAGCTCAAACACGCCACCGAGCTGGCCGAGGAGCAGAACGGCGGCGTGCTGGTAATCACCGAAGGCGTCTTCGGCATGAAGGGCGATCTGGGCAAGCTGGACGAGATCGTGGCGATGAAGAAGGACTTCGCGTTCCGCCTCTTGGTGGACGACGCCCACGGCTTCGGCACGATGGGCCGCGGCGGCCGCGGCACGGCCGACCACTTCGGCGTGGTCGACGGCGTGGACGTGCTGTTCAACACCTTCGCCAAGTCGATGGCCGGCATCGGCGCCTTCGTCAGCGGTCCCCGCTGGCTCATCAACCTGCTGCGCTACAACATGCGCTCGCAGCTCTATGCCAAGTCGCTCCCGATGCCGATGGTGATCGGCGCGCTGAAGCGTCTGGATCTGATCCGCCGCCATCCCGAATATCAGGAGAAACTCTGGGAGATCACCCGGGCCCTGCAAAGCGGACTGAAGGAGAACGGCTTCCAGATCGGAGTTACCCAATCGCCCGTTACGCCCGTCTACATGAAGGGCGGCATCCCCGAGGCGACGAACCTGATCGTCGACCTGCGCGAGAACCACGCCCTGTTCTGCTCGATCGTCGTCTACCCCGTGATCCCGAAGGGCGAGATCATCCTGCGCGTGATCCCGACGGCGGCCCACACGCTCGAAGACGTGCGCTATACGATCGAGGCGTTCAAATCCGTGCGCGACAAGCTCGAAGGCGGCGTTTATGCCAAGATGCCGATTCCGATGCGTGCCGACGAGGGATTCAAAGTGCGTTAACCGGCATCCTCAGCCGTAGGGCTGCCCGACCGGTTTCGGGAATCGGATTCCGCCCCTGCCGAAGCTTATGCCGGCAGGGGCGAAGTCGTTAGCGGAGATTCGTCGGACAGCTTGCCTTCCGGGAACGATGCGCCTGCTGCCCGTTGTCCGATCGCGGGCCGGTCATCCCGCATGCCTTTTTGCGCTTTTGCTCCGCCATTCGGAGTTTTGCCGTTTTCACGGGAACCGAAGCTGCGGTCCGTCTCTCTGCGAATCGTCCGCATTGTCGCCCAATCTGCAATTCTTGCGACATAACAATTTCATACGTAGTACTGTACCGTAAACGTTCCGGTACTCTGCCGGTCGGGGAATCTGTCGACGGCCGCCGGCTCTCCGCTCGGCGGCAACGGGTTTTCGTCGAGCCGTTTGCCGCGTGGTTTGCACGAATGCAGGCGGGAACGGGAGACCGGGAGCTCGAAACGGGAGTGCGGGTGCAGAAAGCCGGACCGGAGAATCCGTCGGAGCGGACGGCGGACGCGGTGTCGGAAATCGGGAACCGGGCGCGGTTTTCGGGAATAGGGTGGAAGTGAACCGCTCCGGTCCGCGAATCGAGGATGAAAAAGAATCGGGTACACTGAGCGCGAAGGTGCGGAACGCTGCGCGGGCAGGAGCGGACGGCACGGCGGAGGAGGTGGAACGAAAGGCCCGGGGAGGGGTGTGGACGGGTAGATGCGCAGCCGTGGTGCGGGAGTGCGAACGGGCGGTGAAGATGCGAAAACGGGGCCGGGCGGCGGAGCGGATGATTGCCTTCGATACCGTCGGTATCTGCCGTTCGCTGCTGGCGGCCGAGGCGAAGACCGTCCGCAACGGGGTGCGGACCGGCGTATGTCTCGGCTGTGGCGCGTTCTTCCTCGTTCGGACGAAGCAGAACGAAACACGACGGGAACACGACGGATGTACGGTCCGAACGCAGAGAGAGCCGGCGCAGAACAGGATCGGAAAGTCGGCGCGGCAGGACGAAACGGATGGTGCGGCCGGAACGGCGCGGGACGAAGACCGGACGGGAAACGGCCGATGAAGGCCGAAAAGGAATCGAAGCCGGGCCGGATTTGTCCGGAACATGTCGCGCAGGCGGTGGGCGCATGAACGGCAGCAGGGGCCTGCCGGAACGAACGAGACGAGGACGGGGCTGTCTGACGCGTTTTTCAGCCCTCCGAGAAATTGCGTATTCGGAAAAATTCCCGATGAGCAGTACGAATAAAAAAGGGCTGTCCAAGATTTGTTAGACAGCCCCGTCCTCGTTTCGTATCGGAGCCTCGGGTGTGCCCCGCGCCCCTCTCTCCTCTTCCTTCCGGTTTGCACCGGGCTCTATTTCTTGCCTTTGGGGGCGAGGATCATGTTCATCTTCTTGCCGTCGAGTTTGGGCATCATTTCCACCTTGGCCAACTCTTCGAGATCGGTGGCGAAGCGGAGCAGCAGGATCTCGCCCTGCTCCTTGAAGACGATCGAACGGCCGCGGAAGAAGACGTAGGCTTTGACCTTGGCCCCCTCCTTG
This sequence comes from Alistipes sp. CHKCI003, assembly GCF_900021155.1. Classification (GTDB taxonomy): domain Bacteria; phylum Bacteroidota; class Bacteroidia; order Bacteroidales; family Rikenellaceae; genus Alistipes; species Alistipes excrementavium. The sequence continues at coordinate 37,396 of NZ_FCNT01000083.1, read as the reverse complement.
AGGAAGTTCTCGGCATGCCTGAGCTTGAAGTTGTAGTCGTGATCGTCGGTCTGGGGGCCGAAGCGGATCTCCTTGACGACGATCTTCGTCTGATTGGCTTTCAGCTCTTTGGCTTTTTTCTTTTGTTGATAGAGGAACTTCTGGTAGTCGGCGATGCGGCATACGGGCGGTTCGGCCTTGGGCGAGATCTCGATCAGGTCGAGGCCCAGCTCGTCGGCCAGCGCCAGTGCGTCGCGGATCGGCAGAACGCGGGGTTCTCCGATGTTGTCTCCGACCACGCGCACCTCCGGAACGGCGATTTCGCGGTTCGTGCGGTGCGGATTTTCCTTTTCGGGCAGGCGGCGGCCGTAACGGTTGTTCGGATTGCCGCCTGCGGGTTTCGGTCTGTTATTCCCCGGGGTGAACGGCCTCGGCGGAAATGGTTTCGGTGCTGCGATAATTGTAAATATTTTAAGGTTAATCTGTTATTTCTTTTCCAGCTTGTTGGCCTCGATCTCTCCGCGCACCAGTTCCGCGATGAGGTTGCGGAAGGCTTCGAGCGTCATCTGCCCCTTGTCGCCCTCGCCCTGCGCGCGGACCGAGACCAGACCCTCGGCCTCCTCCTTCTCGCCGACGATCAGCAGATAGGGGATGCGCTTGAGTTCGTTGTCGCGGATCTTGCGGCCGATCTTCTCGTTGCGGTCGTCGATCTGCGCCCGCACGTCGTGGCGGTTGAGGTATTCGACCACGTGTGCGGCGTAGTCGTTGTACTTCTCCGAGATGGGCAGCACGACGACCTGATCGGGCGAGAGCCACAGCGGGAACCGGCCTCCCGTGTGTTCGAGCAGCACGGCCACGAAGCGCTCCATCGAGCCGAACGGCGCGCGGTGGATCATGATCGGGCGGTGGAGCTTGTCGTCGGCTCCCTTGTACGTGAGGTCGAACCGTTCGGGCAGGTTGTAGTCCACCTGAATGGTGCCGAGCTGCCACTTGCGGCCGATGGCGTCCTTGACCATGAAGTCGAGCTTCGGGCCGTAGAAGGCCGCTTCGCCGTATTCGATCACCGTGTTGAGGCCCTTCTCTTCCGCGGCCCGTATGATCGCGCTCTCGGCCTTCTCCCAGTTCTCGTCCGAGCCGATGTATTTCTCGCGGTTCAGGGGGTCGCGCAGCGAAATCTGTGCCGTATAGTTGTCGAATTTGAGCGTTTTGAAGATGTAGAGCACGATGTCGATCACGCGCTCGAACTCTTCGAGCAGCTGGTCGGGGCGCACGAACAGGTGGGCGTCGTCCTGCGTGAAGCCGCGCACGCGCGTCAGTCCGTGCAGCTCGCCCGACTGCTCGTAGCGGTAGACGGTGCCGAATTCCGCCAGACGCACGGGCAGCTCCTTGTACGAGCGGGGTTTCGAACGGTAGATTTCGCAGTGGTGCGGACAGTTCATCGGTTTGAGCAGATACTCCTCGCCTTCGATCGGGGTGCGGATCGGCTGAAACGAGTCTTTACCGTACTTGGCATAGTGGCCCGAGGTTACGTAGAGCTCCTTGTTGCCGATGTGGGGCGTGATGACCTGCTGGTAGCCGTACTCCTTCTGCACGCCGCGCAGGAATTGCTCCAGACGCTCGCGCAGGGCGGCGCCCTTGGGCAGCCAGAGCGGTAGCCCCTGTCCCACGCGCTGCGAGAAGGTGAAGAGTTCGAGCTCCCGGCCCAGCTTGCGGTGGTCGCGTTTCTTGGCCTCCTCCATCATGGCCACGTATTCGTCGAGCATCGACTTCTTGGGGAACGAGATGCCGTAGATGCGTGTGAGCATCTGGCGTTTCTCGTCGCCGCGCCAGTAGGCGCCGGCCACCGAGGTCAGCTTGATGGCCTTGATATACCCCGTATTGGGAATGTGCGGACCGCGGCAGAGGTCCGTGAAAGCTCCGTTGGTGTAGAACGAAATGGTGCCGTCCTCCAGAGCCGAGATCAGCTCGATCTTGTAGGGGTCTCCCTTCGCGGTGAAGGCGGCCAGCGCTTCGGCCTTGGGCACTTCGCGGCGGATGAGCTCCTCCTTGTTGCGCGCGAGCTCCTGCATCTTCTGCTCGATGCGCGGAAGGTCCGCCTCGGTGATGGGCACGGGGCTGTCCACGTCGTAGTAGAAGCCGTTCTCGATCGCAGGTCCTATGCCGAATCGGATGCCCGGATAGAGCGATTCGAGCGCTTCGGCCAGCAGGTGCGACGAAGTGTGCCAGAAGGCGTGCTTGCCCTCGGCGTCGTCCCATTTGTAGAATCTGACGGTCGCGTCCGTGTCGATCGGACGCATCATGTCCACGGTCGTGCCGTTTACCGATGCCGCCAGAGAGTCAGCAGCTAAACGAGGGCTGATGCTTTCGGCGATCCGGTAAGCCGTGGTCCCTTCGGCGAATTCCTTGACCGAGCCGTCGGGAAATGTGATTTTAATCATTATGTGTTCGTTTTTTGGAGCCGTGTCCGCTTCCACAATTACGAGACGGAATACGGACCGTCGCTCCGGTTTATTAGGGTCTGTCGTCTTTCCGGCGAACCGGTCGCCGCTCCGGCGGAGGGGGAATCGGCGTATGTTTCGTGCGCTTGCGGCCCGTCCGCCCGTCTGCGGCGTCCTGCCCGCAGGGGCGGTCGCCGTACCTGCGCGTGGGTGCGGCTGCCCGATCCTTCCGCTTGCCGGACTGCTACGCTTGCACCTCGGCCTCTGCCGCCGGATGCCTCCGTCATTCTCTGCGCACTCGGCCCGCCGTGCAAGCGGTTTTCCGGCACGGGGCGTTCCCTGCGAAACAAACCGCGAGACTACCCGCTTTCTTGCATAGGTCCTTTTCACTCTGCGCACTCGGCCCGCCGTGCAAGCGGTTTTCCGGCACGGGGCGTTCCCTGCGAAACAAACCGCGAGACTACCCGCTTTCTTGCATAGGTCCTTTTCACTCTGCGCACTCGGCCCGCAGTACAAGCGGTTCCCCGGCGCGGGCCGTTCCTTGCGAAACGATCCGCGGGACCGCCCGCTTTCTTGCATAGGTCCTTTTCACTCTGCACACTCGGCCCGCAGTACAAGCGGTTCCCCGGCACGGGCCGTTCCCTGCGAAACGATCCGGGGGACCGTCCGCTTTCTTGCATAGGTCCTTCTCACTCTGCGCACTCGGCCCGCAGTACAAGCGGTTTTCCGGCACGAACCGTTCCCTGCGAAACGATCCGCGGGACCGCCCGCTTTCTTGCATAGGTCCTTCTCACTCTGCGCACTCGGCCCGCAGTACAAGCGGTTTTCCGGCACGAACCGTTCCCTGCGAAACGATCCGCGGGACCGCCCGCTTTCTTGCATAGGTCCTTCTCACTCTGCGCACTCGGCCCGCAGTACAAGCGGTTTTCCGGCACGAACCGTTCCCTGCGAAACGATCCGCGGGACCGCCCGCTTTCTTGCATAGGTCCTTCTCACTCTGCGCACTCGGCCCGCAGTACAAGCGGTTTTCCGGCACGAACCGTTCCCTGCGAAACGATCCGCGGGACCGCCCGCTTTCTTGCATAGGTCCTTCTCACTCTGCGCACTCGGCCCGCAGTACAAGCGGTTTTCCGGCACGAACCGTTCCCTGCGAAACGATCCGCGGGACCGCCCGCTTTCTTGCATAGGTCCTTCTCACTCTGCACACTCGGCCTGCAGTGCAAACTGTTTACCAACACGGGCCGTTCGCGGATCGCCCCCCCCCTCCTTCTCGGCGGAGGTCAGTTCGCCTCCTTCTCCGTGTCGGGCAGATCGCGGACCGAGACGTCGCGTCCGCTCTTCTCGCGCTCGGCGCGCTGGAGCGGGTTGCGCGTCCACTGTGCCCATGCGCAGCGGCGTTCCACGATGTCCAGCGCCGTGTATATGGCATTGCGTAGCGACTGCGGATCGGCCTTGTCCTGTCCGGCGATGTCGTAGGCCGTGCCGTGGTCGGGCGAGGTGCGCACCCGCTCCAGACCGGCCGTGAAGTTCACCCCGTCGGGCGAGAGAGCCTTGAAAGGCGCCAATCCCTGATCGTGGTACATGGCCAGCACGGCATCGTAGCGGGCATAGCCTCCCCCGGCGAAGAGCCCGTCGGCGGCGAAAGGTCCGAAGGCCAGAATGCCCTGTTCGGCCGCCGTGCGGATCGCCGGACGGATCGTCTCCTGCTCCTCGCGGCCCAGCAGTCCGCCGTCGCCCGCATGGGGGTTGAGCGCCAGCACGGCGATCCGCGGTTCGACGATGCCGAAGTCGCACACGAGCGACCGGCGCAGGATCGAGAGCGAGCGGACGATCTTCTCCTCGGTGATGTCGCGGCTGACATCCGCCACGGGGACATGGATCGTTACCAGTCCCACGCGCAGCAGGTCGCTGCACATGATCATCATCGGTTCGCCGCCCAGCTCTGCGGCGAGGTATTCGGTGTGCCCCGTGTAGGGGAAGCGGTCTTCGTGCACCGTCTCCTTGTTGAAGGGAGCGGTTACGAGCGCGTCGATGCGGCCTTCGCGCAGGTCGGCCGTGGCGGCGCGGAGCGCTTCGACGGCGGCGTGCGCCGCTTCGGGGCTCGGATGGCCCGGCTCGACGGTCAGCTCCTGCGGACCTGCCGCCACGAGACTGACCTTTCCGCGCCGCGCCTCCTCGGCGGAGGCGATCTCCGTGAGGCTGCACTCTTCGGTCGCGGCGAGGGTGCGGCGATAGAAGGCCGCGGCCTTCGGCGATCCGTAAATTATTGGCGTACAAAGCTCTGTCATGCGCGGATCGGCGAATGTCTTGAGAATGACTTCCCAGCCGATGCCGTTCGTGTCGCCTTGCGTGATGCCTATCTTGAGTTTCGGGTCTGCCATAAATCGTTCTGTTTCAAAAAACAAAGATAGCAAAAAATCGGGGATTCCGCGAAGGTCGGCATCGTTTTTTCCCGATCTTTCTTTCGGCGGTCGGCAAGGATCGCGGATGCAGACCGGTCGAAAAAGCGCATCGGCCCTCTGCCTGCGGGAGCAACATGCCGAATTTCAATGACCTGACGGGTGGCGGCCGATGCTGCGTTTTTTCGCACGGAGCGTGTCTTGCCTTGTGCCGCCGGCTCCGCGCATGGGGTCGGAGGAGCGCGTTTTCGTGCCCCGGAAAGAAAAGATTCGGGGATGCGCGGACGACCTGAATGTTTGCGGATTCCGGTGCGCTTCGGTCCGGCGCCGTGCCGCCCGTGACGGCGATGGGCGAATGCGGGTGCGCCCGTCCTTATCTGCGGCCTCATACCGGCAAGACACCCTACTCGATGGTCTTCTTCCGCCGTCCGCAGAGAGTGGCGGTGCCGGAGCACATGATCCACGCCGTAGTCTGCGCCCGCCGACGAGCGACGGGCACCGTGGGGCACGGCTGCCGGATCGGCGGCGGCAGGAGCCGAAACCGTTGCATGAAGAGGATCGCTCGTCGGCGTTTGGCCGCTGGATGCGGTATGCCCTGTACCGGCCACGACCGACGCGGGGGAGGTATTCGGGCGACTATCTCCCTGTGCGGGTCCGACAAGGGGCCGTGCGGTTGACAGCCGGCAACCACGCCTCTCCCGAAGCCCCCGCGGACTGCTTTTCCCCCCCCCGCAGACCGTGCCTTTCCCGATGGACCCTCTTTCTTCGACGGCCCGTTTCTCTCCGACGGGGGTATTCCTCCCTCGATAGGGCAGCCCCTCCCCTCCGGCGGACTGCTTTTCCTCCGGCAAACCGTGCCTTTCCCGATGGACCCTCTTTCTTCGACGGCCCGTTCCTCTCCGATGGGGGTATTCCTCCCTCGATAGGGCACCCCCTCCGGCGGACTGCTTTTCCTCCGGCAAACCGTGCCTCTCCCGATGGACCCTCTTTCTCCGACGGCCCGTTCCTCTCCGATGGGGTATTCCTCCCTCGATAGGGCAGCCCCTCCCTTCCGGTGAACTGCTTTTCCCCCGACGGGCGGTGCCGCCGCAGGCCCGGCAGACGCGCTTGCACGGGCGCGTTTGCACGGCCGGTTTTACTTCGTGCGGCTGCGGAACTCGTGGCAGACGATGCCGGCGGCCATCGCCACGTTGAGCGATTCGGAGCCGCGGCGGCCGGGGGGATAGGGCGGAATGAAGAGTTTGCGGGAGACGTAGGCGGCGCATGCGTCCGAGATGCCGTGCCCTTCGTTGCCCATGAGGAGAATGCCGTCGGGCGTGAGCGGTGCCTCGCCGAGCGGAGTGCCTTCGAGGAAGGTGCCGTAGACAGGCATGCCCGCCGCCGCGGCTCCGGCGAGAAAGTGCGGAAGGTCCGTATAATGCACCCTCACCCGCAGGATCGCCCCCATCGTAGCCTGCACGACTTTGGGATTGAAGCAGTCGGCCGAAGCGGCCGAGCAGACCACATCCTCGATGCCGAACCAGTCGGCCAGACGGATGATGGTCCCCATGTTGCCCGGGTTTCCGACATCGTCGAGCGCCAGCACGAGACGCCCGGCCAGTCGGTCCGGACGCAGTGCGTACCGGGGGATTCCGACCAGCGCCAGCGCCTTCGTCGGCGTCTTGAGCAGCGAGAGCCGTTCCATCTCTTTCGGCGATACGGGCGTAACCTCCCGTCCGGAGAAGCTCCCTTCGAGCGCATAGATCCGCTCCACCCTGAGGTGCGAAGTACGCAGCTCGCCCACGAGTTTTTCGCCTTCGGCCACGAAAAGACCCGTCTCGGTGCGGCCCCGCTTGTCGGCGAGCGCCCGCACCTGTCGTATTTCGGCTTTGGTAATCATGTTCGTTCGTAACGTTTGGAGGACCGCCCGGAAGCGGTCGTTCGCCGGGTGCGTCCGGTGTCGGAGCGCTGCGGTTTCGACGCCTTCCGCACCGAAGCGGCTCGGCTGCCGCCGGACTGCTTCCGCCGATCGGAACGCCTTTTCGGGGACTTCCCGAACTGACGGACGGTTCGCCGGCGTCGGTCCGCATATCGGAACTGCCCTCGGAACGCATCGGCCCGTTCCTCCGTCGCGCTCATTCTTTTGCCTGCCGCATCCCTTTTGTGGAGGTATCGTGTCTTCCGACTTCCGGCCTTGTGTTCGGCAGATCCGCTTTTGTCTGCCGCGGCTCTCGGCGGGAGGCATCCGTCCGCCCCTCTCCGTCCGCGTCCGCCTTCCTCCCGGCCTCCGCCCGCTCTGTTTCCCTCCGCGCTCAACGCCGGACCGTTGCCCGCTCCGTCCTCCTCTGCGCCTGTATTGTCTGTTTTGTCCACCTCCGCTCTCGGCGTCTGTATTGTGGATCGTATCTTCCGACTTCCGGCCTTGTGTTCGGCAGATCCGCTTTTGTCTGCCGCGGCTCTCGGCGGGAGGCATCCGTCCGCCCCTCTCCGTCCGTGTCCGCCTTCCTCCCGGCCTCCGCCCGCTCTGTTTCCCTCCGCGCTCAACGCCGGACCGTTGCCCGCTCCGTCCTTCGTCCGCTTCGGAATCCTGCACTCTTCCGTCTTCGGCCCCCTTTCTTCGGAGACGACGGGATTTTCATTCGTCGGCTTTTGGCTCCGCCGGCCCTGTCTCCGGTCGGTCTCTGTCCCGAACGTCCGTTTCCTCGGAAAGCTTTTCCCGCTCCCTGTCGGCGGTCCCTCTTCGCGGCGCTTTTCGCTCGGGGATTTCGAATCGGCGGCCCTCTGCGGCCGCTTCCGTCGCCGGGAACGACCGCCGGGCCTCCTCGACCAGAATCGTCTCGTCCTTGTAGCGGGACGAGAAATGCCCGATCACGAGCCGTCCGGCTCCGGCGAGCAGCGCCGCCCGGGCGGCCTCCTCCGAGGTCGAATGTCCCCGCTCGCGGGCGATTTTCCGCTCCGCCGCGGCATAGGTCGCCTCGTGATACATCAGATCTGCGCCGGCGCACAATCCGGCCGCCTTGGCCGAATAGTTCGTGTCGGAGAGATAGGCGTACGAACGCGGAACGTAAGGCTGGTAGGTCAGCTCCCCGTTGGGGATCGTCTCGCCGCCGGCGAGCGTAATGTCGCGGCCCTGCTTGGCCGCCGTGATCTGCGCGACGGAGAGGCCGTATTCGACGATCTTGAATTTATCGACATTGAGCGGCGGCTCCTTTTCGCGGAACAGAAAACCGGCGGTGGGGATCCGGTGCCGCAGAGGCACGGACCACACCTCCAGCGTGCGGTTCTCGTAGAGCAGCGCGTGCTGCGTGGTGTCCGTCTCGTGCCATTCGACCGTGTAGGGCAGTCCGCTGTCGAAATAGCGGAGATGACAGGCCAGCATCTCGCCGAACGGGGCCGGAGCGTATACCGCAAGCGGCGTCCGCCGTCCGTACAGTCCGAGCGTCGAGAGCAGCGGGAAAAGTCCGTAGACATGGTCCCCGTGCAGATGCGAGATGAATACGGCCCTTATTTTCAACGGATTGATTCGCTGTCGGATCATCTGTTGCTGCACGCCCTCGCCCGCGTCGACCAGATAGTGTTGTTCGTGGACGTTCACTATCTGGGCCGACGGATGGCGCGTGGGCGTGGGTTTGGCCGAGGCCGAACCCAATATGGTAACGGAAAAACTCAAATTGCTAAACGATCAGTCATATTTCGTTGTTTCGGACGTTTCGGTTGTCTGTCCCCGATGCGGCGCGCGCCTTGCGGCGAATCGCTCGCCCGCATCTTTGGTCCCGGCAGGTCCCGGCGGGTTCCGGTGCAGCCCGCCTCGTACCCGGAATGCCGGAGCCGTCGGTCCGCACGACCCGCAGGTTCCCGTCTTCCGCATCCTCCTCACCCGGCAACTGCGGACAGCGTGCGCATATCGCCGAACCGTCGCGGCTGGAAAAGTTGCCGGCTCCTTCCCGCGCTCGGGTGTGCGAACGACTTTCGCCTGCTCTTCCTTTCTCTTTTCGGACCGCGCTGCGCAGTCCCGTACCGTTCGGATCGCTCCGCACCGCGTTGTGCCGGGTCTCACGGTTCGGCCCGTGCTGCACTGTGCGGTACCGGGTTGTGCCGAGCGGAGTGTTCGCGCCGCGCCGTATCGCAGCGTCCGGGTCGCGCCGTAGTGTGGCCGTGTATACTCTGTCGTACCGTTCAAACGCTCCGTATCCGTGCCGAATCATCCCGTCCTGTCCCGTTCGCGCCGCGCCGGAGTGCAGGGTATGGCGTATCGCGGCGACGGGAAATCCTCCCCGCAGCCCCTCCCTTCTCCGACGGGGACTGCGGGGAGGACCGTTCCGATGAACCGAAGCCTAAGCCTTCGGCCCCGCCCCGATCGAATTCGCAGCGAGACCCGCGGCGGCAGCCGTTCCGATGCCGGCGACGGAAGCGGGGAGTGCCGAAAGCAGCAAGGGGCGCCGTGGGAAGCCGCCCCCTTCCTCCCTTCCTCCCGGTCGTAGGAGCGTCGGACAGCCTGCTTAGCGCAGCAGGAACCGCTCGCAGTCCAGTGCGGCGACACAGCCCGAACCGGCGGCGGTGATGGCCTGACGGTAGTGGGGGTCCTTGACGTCGCCGGCGGCGAAGACGCCTTCGACGGAGGTTCTGGACGAGCCGCCCTCGACCCGTATGTATCCCTCTTCGTCCAGTTCGAGCTGGTCGGCGAAGAGTTCGGTGTTGGGGTGGTGTCCGATGGCGAGGAAGAATCCCGAGATGTCGATCTTGACCTCCGAGCCGTCGTTCCTGCGCAGCAGGGCGCCCGTTACGCCGTTCTCGTCGCCGAGCACTTCGGCCGTGTTGTGCTCGAAGAGCACCGTGATGTTGGGTGTCTTGAAGACCCGCTCCTGCATCGCCTTCGATGCGCGGAGGAAGGGTTTGCGGACGATCATATAGACCTGACGGCAGAGCGAGGCGAGATAGGTGGCCTCCTCGCAGGCCGTATCGCCGCCGCCGACCACGGCCACGTCCTTCTTGCGGTAGAAGAATCCGTCGCAGGTGGCGCAGGCGCTCACGCCCATGCCGCGGAACTTCTGTTCCGAGGGCAGTCCGAGGTATTTGGCCGTGGCTCCCGTGGCGATGATGAGGCTCTCGGCCGCGATCTCCTTCTCGCCGTCCACGACGACATGGAACGGCCGCGACGAGAGATCCACTTTCGTGATGTTGCCCGAGCGTATGTCGGCGCCGAATCGCTCGGCCTGCTTGCGTATGTCGGCCATCATCTGATTGCCGTCGACGCCCTCGGGGTATCCCGGGAAGTTCTCGATCTCCGTGGTGGTGGTGAGCTGTCCGCCCGGTTCGATGCCTTCGTAGAGCACGGGCGCGAGGTTGGCGCGCGAGGTGTAGATCGCCGCAGTGTATCCTGCGGGTCCGCTGCCGATGATCAGTACTTTTACTTCTTCCATAATCGTAGTAGTTTTTTTCGTATTTGTTTTCAGTTCTCGGGTTCTTTCCCGGCGAGTGCGTAGGCTTCGTCGCGGGTCCCGGCCGGTCCTGCGACGGGGTTCCCTTCGTAGTCGTATATGTACCACATGCCTGCCCGCCGGACCTCGGACAAGCTGGCTTCGGGTCTGTATTCGACGATCTCGCACACGGGCGGAATGACGTAGCGCCCCTGCTTGTCGATCAGCCCCATGCCTTCGGCGGTCTGCACGGCCGCACGGCCTTCGTGGAAATCGTCGGCCCACAGGTATTGCGCCGGAATGACCGTGCGGTTCTCCGCATCGACATAGCCGAATCCCTCCTCGTCGCCCACGCAGACGAGCTGTTCGAATACGTGGCCGACCCACAGATGCCCCGTCAGCCGGTCGGCGGGCATGCCGTATGCGGCCTGTACGTCGGAGAGGGTTCGCTGCGGTCCGTCGGCGGCTTCGCCGACAGCGCCGAGCAGCTGCGCGAAAGCCTCCTCGTCGCCTCCGGGCTCCGTGCGGACGTGGTGCCAGCGAATCGGCAGCCATCGTCCGCCGCTCCAGCGGAGGTTCTCGGGTTTGAGGTTCCCGTGCGAGATGCCCAGACGGGCCAGCTCGCCGCGCAGGGCTTCGAGTGCCGCCGCAAGCCGTTCTTTCGGCTCCGCGGCGAGCGCTTCGCCGAACGTGAGGCCCTCCGGGAGCCGTTGCAGGACGAGGTCCGAGCGGTGTTCTCCGCCGGCCGAGTCTTCGTAGCGCATCTCGTCGCGCAGGAGCCTGTATTCGGCGAGCCACTCCGAGCGGAGCGTGCGGAGCCGTGCGGCCGCCCGCTCGATGCCGGGCACGGCGGAGGGCGCGAGGGGCATGCAGACGAGCCATCGTCCGCCCCGCCAGTCGATCTCGGCTTCGGCGAAGCGCGAAGTGCGGCTCATCCGCGGCCGCCCGTCCGGCCCGGTCGGGATGCGTGCGTCGCGCAGTGCGTCGAAGTGGTCGGCGGGTGCGAGCAGCGCCCGCGTGAAGCTGTATATCGTGGGTGTCATGCCTTTATTCCGTTTTTACGCTGATCGAACCGATGTTGAGCACGGCCACGAGCTCCTGCACCGAGGCGTTGTAGCTCATGCCGCGATAGGGCGGCGTGCCGCCGCGCAGTTCGCGGATCGCCGCGTCGAACGCCGCCGGCATCTGGCTCGAACAGTCGTAGAGCAGCGAGGCGTACCGGTTGCCGTAGGCGGCCTCGTCGGCCGTGGGGAAGAGAAGCGCCTTTTCCTCCGTGCCGGAGGCGATGTGGATGTTGATGAGCAGCACGTTTCCGTCGTCGGTGCGGAGCGAGCGTATCCGGCTGCAAACTTCGCGCAGCTCCGCATCGTCGCAGTCGGAGGCTTCGCCGTCGGTGATGTTGAAGACCACGGGCGGGAAGCTGGCGGCGTTCTCGGGGCGCGAGGTCCACTCCGCCACCAGATCGCGTACTTCGAGCAGCGCTTCGTACATCGGGGTCTCGCCCTCGGCGTGCGGTTCGACCCAGCGGGGTACGGCCACCTCGTCGAGCAGGGCGGCGCTGCCGTCCGGCAGGCGGTATTCCGCCTTTGCGGCGGGCGGCTCGGCACCCCGTGCGGCGACCTCTGCGATGGAGTGGAATCCCCTTTCGCCCAGCAGGGGCAGCGTGCCGCCGCCGGCATAGCCGACGAGGGCGATGTCGTAGTAGTCGCGGATGCCGTCGCTGCGGCGGGCGCGTTCGGTCAGTTCGAAAAGCAGCCGGTTGGCGACCGTGGCGACGGCTTCGGCCTTGGTCGTCGTGCGGCGGTCGAACCGGATCCGTTCGTTCATCGAACCCGAAAAGTCGATGGCGAGCACGAAAGCCGTGCGGCGGTTGCGTGTGATGCTCTGTGTGTACATAGGTTTTATTCGAGGCCTCTTACGGCGGAGTAGTCCGCCATGATTTCAGTTTCGCTGTCGCTGTCGAGCCCGTATCCGACGGCCATGTCGGGCGAGCAGTCGCGCTGCCGGTCGGCGTCCGTCGTGCGGCGCATGGCGGCGTGGGCGTTGGCACCGGCTTCGACCGCCTCGGCGATCTCCTGCGCCGACGGGCGGTGGCCCAGAAGGCTCGCCAGCAGGTTTTCGGCGTAGCTGTGCGCATAGTCGTCGTAGCGGGCGTCGAAGGCGCGGAAGCGGTCGTCGAGCTCCGCGAAGGTCCGGATCGAGCCGGCGTCTACCGCGTCGAGTATTTCGTCGACGGCGCGTTTGGTGATGTATTGTCCGGCGATGTCGAGCCATCGTCCGCTGCCGTCGGCGTCGGGCGCCGAGGCGCCCCGCGCGAGCATCGCGCCCATCGAGGCGACGACGGCTTTGTTGTAGAGTCCGATTCCGCGCCGGAGCATATTGGCTTTGATGACGACTTTTCTGTGGTTGTACGACCCTGCGTCGGGATCGGCCTCGGCGAGTGCGTGGAGCGTGTTGACGGCCGCGACGAAGCCGGAGCAGACGTAGGGGTTGTACTCCGCGAAATCGACCACGTCGCGCCTCACGCGCCGGCGGTCGCGCTGCGCCCACTTCTCGATGTCGCGCACGGCGCCGCAGCTCGTGAGGTTCGCGCCCGGCATGAGCATCGAGCGCTCCTCCTTTTCGACGAGGTACGAATAGGGGAATTCCGACGTGTCGTGGTGCGAGGAGTGGTGCCCGAGCACGATGGTGAACGGCCCTTCGATCGCGGGCGACATGATGTAGGCTCCGCTGCCGAACTTGCAGCCGCGCAGATGGACCGACTGGTGCACCGCGCCGCTCTTGAAGAGGTGGTTGCTCTGGTTGGCGCCGCTGCCGGCGTTGAAGAAGGAGAACATGCCGGCGATCAGCAGCGACGACTTGTGGTGCGATACGGTGAAGGGGCCGGCGAACACGGAGGCGGCTTCGCCGTTCTCGCAGTGCGAGTTGGCGAAAAAGAGCGAATCGACGGCCGTGAATCCGTTGGAGAGGATGCAGTTTTCGCCGACGAAGCATCGTTCGACGATCGCGCCGTTGTCGAGGCGCGCGCCTTCGGCCGCGATGAAGTGCGACGCCTTGACGTCCGCGCCGACGGCGGCGCCCTCGGCGAGCGTGCCCTCTTCGAGGCGCGAGGCCCCGTCGATTGTCGCGCCGTCGCCGATGCGCATTTCGCGGACGAAGCGGGCGCCGACGATCCGGCAGCCGCGTCCCACGCTGCCCATCGCCGAACGGCGGGCGCGGACCACGGATTCGGTCATGCGCTCCAGCGCCGCCACTGTCTGCGGGCGGTGGCGGTAGACGGCCGACGCATAGGCCGCCTGCGCCGACATGAGGTCGCAGATGCGGACGGTGCGCCCCCCGCACTCGTTCATCGCCGCCACGGGCGTTCCGTTGCCGAACGCGCTCTCGTGCCGGCATTCGAGCGCCGTAACCTGTTCGACGAGCGAATCTTCGCCGATGCGGTAGTTGCGCACGCGCGACGAGACGATGCGGGCGCCCGAAGCGATCTCCACACGCCCTTCCAAGCGGCTCGCGCGCAGTTGCCCGGGCCGGAAATCCTCCGAGACCATGACCTGCGTCCAGTCGTCGGCCGACGAGCCGAGAGTTTCGGCCTCAGCGATTTCCGCAGGGGTTAAGTTTCTCAATCGTGCCATCTGTTTTGCCGGAAGGCGTCCGGATTGCAATTTTTTACAGATGCAAATATAACGATTTGTCGGCAAAAAACAGGCGGCGGGGCGATTTTTGTGTGCGCCGGCCGTGTCTGCACGGCGCGGGAGCCTCTCCTCCGGAGTGGGCGGACGCCCGTTTTTCGGCGGCTCTGCGCAACCGTTCCGGCCCGGGTGCGCTTCGGATCGGTGCCGGTTGCGTGTGCTGCGTGCGCGGCAGTCTTTCCGCTTGATGCGCACCGCGCACTGGAGCGAATGCGTCCGTGCGACCCGTCATCGTCGGATTTCCGTCCGTCGTTCTGTTGCGCGCGGATAAGCGATCCGGCTGCTGTTGCGTCGGATGCTCGGATCCCGGGTTCGTCCGGCCCGCATCCGCACAGCCCGTCCGTTCCGCCCGCGTGTCGAATGGTCCGGCGGGCGGTTTGCGGCCTAAGTTGTTGCGTCGGATGCTCGGGTCTCGGGTTCGTCCGTTCCGCATCCGCACAGCCCGTCCGTTCCGCCCGCGTGTCGAGCGGTCCGACGGGCGGTTTGCGGCCTAAGTTGTTGCGTCGGATGCTCGGGTCCCGGGTTCGTCCGGTCCGCATCCGCACAGCCCGTCCGTTCCGCCCGCGTGTCGAACGGTCCGACGGGCGGTTTGCGGCCTAAGTTGTTGCGTCGGATGCTCGGGTCTCGGGTTCGTCCGGTCCGCATCCGCACAGCCCGTCCGTTCCGCCCGCGTGTCGAACGGTCCGACGGGCGGTTTGCGGCCTAAGTTGTTGCGTCGGATGCTCGGGTCCCGGGTTCGTCCGTTCCGCATCCGCACAGCCCGTCCGTTCCGCCCGCGTGTCGAACGGTCCGACGAGCGGTTTGCGGCCGGACCCGTTGCGGCGCGCATCAGCAGATGTCCTCTGCGACGGAATCCGCAGGCGGTGTTTCGTGCCCGTCGCGGTCGATTTCCGAGATGCGTCCGCCGCGGAGGATACGGGCCTTTCCGTCTCGGAACGGTTTGACGGCTTCGCACCCCGGACAGCGAATCACCGTGTGTCCGTCGGTGTCGATGAAATGCCATGTGCGCCCCAGTCGTACGGCGGCCAGCCCCTCGGTGAAGTCGAATCCGCAGTCGTATAGGGGCGGAATCGTCGCTTCGCCCGTTCGGAGATCGCGGTATCCCCAGAGACCGTGTTCGACGAAGAGCTCGGGCGCTTCGGCGGGTGGCGCGGTTTCGGACGGAGCGCACCGGAAGCCCTCCGTTCCGGCTGTGTCCGGCGGGACGAGGGGCGCGGTCGACCGCTCGGACGGGGCTTCCGTGTCGCATAGGGCGTCCGGCGCCCCGCCGACACCGACGGCTCCGTCCCCGCCGGACCGGCTGTTCCGCTTACCGTGTGCGGCGCATAGGGTGTCTTCGTCGGTCTCCGTCCGGAAGGGGATGTCTGAGGTGTTCAGCACTTCGCCGACACCGACGGCCCCGTCCCCGCCGGACCGGCTGTTCCGCTCACCGTGTGCCGTGCACGGAGCCTTCTGCGACCGATTCTGCGGCCGTGCCGCAGCCGCGTGTGCCGTGCCGTATGCCGCACCGGTTCGGACGGCACGGGCGAACAGCTCGGGCAGTCCGGGCAGCCGGTAGCCGGGCGAGAGCAGAAGGCGGGCGATGCGGTAGGAGAGGGCCATGCCCTGTCGTTCGAAGAGTGCGAGTATTTCGCGCAGCGCCTCGTCGGCCGGCAGACGGTGCGGGTCGATCAGGAGCGTGTCCTGCGTGTCGTAGCGTTCGCGCAGCGTGGGATCGCAGGCGAGTGCGTGGAGGGCCGTGGAGATCAGCGCGGCGGGGAAGTCGTCGAGCCGGGCGTCGAAATCCGCCGTCGTGCGGGCCGGATGCTGGAACGCTGCCGTGCCCAGCTCGGGACTCTCCGTGCCGGCGAACGCGGGCAGGAACGAGGCGTCGAAGTCGATGAGGCGGAGCGTGCCGTCGGGCCGGACGACGATGTTCTCGGGTTTCAGGTCGCCGTGGGCGCAGTCGTCGGCCGTCATGGCGGCGGCGAGCCGGTCGAACGCTTCGGCCAGACGTGCGAACTCCGCGCGGTCGGCCGCTGCGATCCGCTCGTGGAGCGTTTGGCCCTCGACCCAGCGGTCGACCACCACGTCGGTCCATTCGCCCTGCCGGTCGTCGCGGTAGACGAAGAGTTCGCCGCGCAGCAGCTTGGGTCCGTAGACGGCTTCGAGGTTGCGCGTTTTGCGCGTGTAGCAGCGCAGGGCGTAACATGCACCGCCGCGGCGGATTTTGAACACCACGGCGCTGTTTCCCGCGCGGTAGCACATCCGGCCGTCGGCGTCGCGGCATACGTCGATCCGGCCCAGCGTGCGCGTCAGGCCGCGGGAGTTGCCGACCGAGAAGAGATATTGACGGACTGAAATCAAGGCTCAGAGGTGTTTTTGCGGTTTCGGTGCCGGGAGCGAAGCCCTCTCTCGCACTTTCCTCGCCGACCGCGTCGTGCGGTCCCGGCGTATTGCCCCGGCATGTAGTTCCGGCATGCATTCTTGGCATGCTGTCCGGTGTGCAAACCCGTCGTGCGGTCTCGGCGTATTGCCCCGACATGTAGTTCCGGTATGCATTCTTGGCATGCTGTCCGGTGTGCAAACCCTTCGTGCGGTCTCGGCGTATTGCCCCGACATGTGGTTCCGGTATGCATTCTTGGCGTGCTGTCCCGGTGTGCAAACCCGTCGTGCGGTCTCGGCGTATTGCCCCGACATGTGGTTCCGGCATGCATTCTTGGCGTGCTGTTCCGGTGTGCAATCCCGTCGTGCGGTCTCGGCGTATTGCCCCGGCATGTGGTTCCGGTATGCATTCTTGGCATGCTGTCCGGTGTGCAAACCCTTCGTGCGGTCTCGGCGTATTGCCCCGGCATGTGGTTCCGGCATGCATTCTTGGCATGCTGTCCGGTGTGCAAACCCGTCGTGCAGTCTCGGCGTATTGCCCCGACATGTGGTTCCGGCATGCATTCTTGGCGTGCTGTCCGGTGTGCAAACCCGTCGTGCGGTCCCGGCGTATTGCCCCGGCATGTGGTTCCGGCATGCATTCTTGGCATGCTGTCCGGTGTGCAAACCCGTCGTGCAGTCTCGGCGTATTGCCCCGGCATGTGGTTCCGGCATGCATTCTTGGCGTGCTGTTCCGGTGTGCAAACCCGTCGTGCGGTCTCGGCGTATTGCCCCGGCATGTGGTTCCGGCATGCATTCTTGGCGTGCTGTCCGGTGTGCAAACCCGTCGTGCGGCCGCGAAAACGGCCGGAACGCACTGCCGGATTGGGAAAGGAGGTTCTCCGACAAACCGTCTCCCTTACCGTCCTTGGGGGAATGGTTGTTCTGGAAAGTCCCGGATGGCGGTGCGAATGAAGCAGAGAGGCTGTCCGAAACCCGTTGGACAGCCCCTTGCCGTCTCCGGATGATCAGTGGCAGTTGCAGTGGCCCTCGTCGTGGCCGCCGCATCCGCCTTCGCAACCGCCGCTGCAGTCGCCGCATCCGCATCCGCCCTGCAAATCTTCGGGCGTTACGTCGCGCACCGACACCACCTCGACGTCGAAGTTGAGCGTCTTGCCGGCCATCGGGTGGTTGAAGTCCATCTTGACGGTCTGGTCGCCGACCTCCTTGACGATGCCCATCATGCGGTTGCCCTGATTGTCGCTCATGGGCACCTGCGAACCGACGAAGAGGATCTCTTCGGTCAGTTTGCCGTCCACCATGAATATCTCTTTCGGCAGATCCACCTCGGCCTCGGCGATCCGTTCTCCGTAGCCGTCCTTGGGATCGAGCGTGAACGAGACCTTCTCGCCGACCTCCTTGCCGAGGATAGCCTCTTCGAATTTGGGCAGCAGCATGCCTGTCCCGAAGATGAATTCGAGGGGCTCTCCCGGGCGCGACCGGTCTGCGATTTGGCCGTCTACGGTGAGCTTGTAGTCCACGCCGACCATTTTGTTCTGTTCTACTTTCATGCGAATTTGCTGTGTTAAGAAATTAAGTTTTGCAAAGGTAGGATTTTTCCCGCGGGTTTTCGCAAATCGGAGGGAATAATCTGCCCCGTATTTCGGGGCGGCTGCCGAAAACAGCGGGCTTGTCCGCGTTTTCCCTTCTCCCTCGCTCGCTTTTCTCCCCCCCCCGCTCTGCTACTGCTTGCCCCGTGCCGGCATCCTGCGCCATCGCCCGAGCGATGCCGGTCGCACGACGGAACGATCCCTTCGTACCCTTCGGCGGCGGCGAACCGCATGTTTCTTCGATTTCGCACCTTATTTCCCTGCTCGAAGTTCCCCGAAGAGCGGACGAACGCCGGGAAAGGCATCCCCGAATCCGCCGGACTGACAGCGACGAAAAACGCGGGCGGGGCACACGCCCCGCCCGAAAGTCGCCCGTTTCGAGCGTTCGGACGGCGGGGCGCCCTTTTCCGACTTCGGCCGTCCCTGAAGCACCTTCGTACGAAGCAAAAGACGCATCCCGCCATGCGGGACACGGTCGCACGGAGGCGCAAATCGACAGCCGCCCGGCCGCCCGTCCGGGAGTTCGCAACGCAGAAAAGGGCGCGCCGAAGACATGCGCCGGACCGGTAGGGAAGAAGCCGTCCTGCAACTCTCCCCCCCCCGCTTGGGAATTGCCTGTCCGGGTAAAATCCCGAAGAGCGGTAAAAATAGAAACGGGGCTGTCTAACGAATTTTAGACAGCCCCGTTTTATCCGTACTGCTATTCGTGAACTTTTTCCGAATACGCAATTCTCAGGGGTTAAAAAAACTTGTCGGACAGTCCCCCCCCCGATTGTGGTTTCGGCCTGTGTCCGCGAACTTTTCAGTCCGTGTTGCGGCAGCAGAGGTTGCGGTCGCCGTAGCCGTTGTCGATCTTCGACACGTAGGGGAAGAACTTCGCCTCGCGGATCCATTCGAGCGGGAAGGCGGCCTCCTCGCGCGAGTAGGGATGGGTCCACTCGCCGCAGAGCTCCGGGGCCGTGTGCGGGGCGTTCGCCACCACGTTGTCCGTCTGCCCGGCGGCGGCCTCGCACTCGCGTTTGATCTGCACCAGAGCTGCGATGAAGCGGTCCATTTCGGCCTTCGGCTCCGACTCGGTGGGTTCGACCATCAGCGTCTCGTGCACGGGGAACGAGAGCGTCGGGGCGTGGAATCCGTAGTCCATCAGCCGGCGGGCGATGTCGCCGCAGTCGATGTTGTAGTCGTGCTTGAAGTTCGTCAGGTCGAGGATCATCTCGTGGCCCACGCGGCCCGTCTCGCCCGAGTAGTAGGTGCGGTACTCGCCGCGGAGCGCCGCCGACATGTAGTTGGCGTTGACGATGGCCATTTCGGTGCAGCGGCGCAGCCCGTCGGCGCCCAGCATCTTGATGTAGCCGTAGGTGATCGGCAGCAGCATCGCCGAGCCCCACGGAGCCGATGCCACGGCCGTGATGCCCTCTTCGCCGCCCGTCGGGACGATCGGGTGCGACGGCAGGAACGCGCGGAGGTGCTCCGCCACGCAGATCGGACCCACGCCCGGCCCGCCGCCGCCGTGCGGCATGGCGAAGGTCTTGTGCAGGTTGAGGTGGCAGACGTCGGCGCCGATGTATCCCGGGTTCGTGAGCCCCACCTGTGCGTTCATGTTGGCGCCGTCCATGTAGACCTGTCCGCCCGCGTCGTGCACCGCGTCGACGATCTCGCGGATGCGGCTCTCGAAGACGCCGTGCGTCGAGGGGTACGTAATCATCATGCCGGCCAGCTCCGAGCTGTGCTCCTGCGCTTTGGCCTTGAGGTCTCCGACGTCGATGTTGCCCTTGTCGTCGCACGCTACCGTTACGATCTTCATGCCGGCCATCGCCGCCGAGGCGGGGTTCGTGCCGTGCGCCGAGGCGGGGATCAGCACGATGTTGCGGTAGCCCTGCCCGCGGCTCTGGTGGTAGGCGCGGATCACCATCAGCCCCGTGTACTCGCCCGCGGCGCCCGAGTTGGGCTGGAGCGAGCAGGCGGCGAAGCCCGTGATGGCCGCCAGATCCTTCTCCAGTTCGGCGATCAGCTGCAGGTAGCCCTCGGCCTGATCGGCCGGAGCGAAGGGGTGCATGTTCTGGAATCCGGCCAGCGAGAGGGGCAGCATCTCCGAGGCGGCGTTGAGTTTCATCGTGCACGAGCCGAGCGAGATCATCGAGTTGGCGAGCGAGATGTCGCGCAGTTCGAGGCGCTTGATGTAGCGCATCAGGTCGCTCTCGCAGCGGTAGGTGTTGAACACCGGCTCCGTCAGATAGGCGCTCGTGCGGCGCAGCTCGGCGGGGATCGCCTCTTCGGCCGGGCCTTTCGCGGCCTTGGGCTTGCGGCCCTTGGCCTCGGCGAAGATGCGGATCACCTCGTCGACCTCGGCCGGCGTGGTAACTTCGTCGAACGACATGCGCACGCGGCCCTCCGAGGGGTAGTGGAAGTTGATGCCGCTTTCGAGCGCGAGCGACTGGATCACGGCCGCCTCGGCCTCGACTTCGAGCGTGTCGAAGAAGCTGCGGTGCGCCAGTTTGTAGTCGAGCGCTTCGAGCCCGCGGGCCACGGCCGCGGCCGCTCCGTGGGCGGTTTCGGCCGCCCGCCTGAGTCCCTCGGGGCCGTTGTAGACGCAGTAGAAGCCCGTCATCGAGGCCATCAGCGCCGAGGCGGTGCAGATGTTCGACGTGGCCTTCTCGCGTTTGATGTGCTGTTCGCGCATCTGGAGCGACATGCGCAGCGCTTTGCGGCCCAGACGGTCCACCGAGACGCCGATGATGCGGCCCGGCATGTTGCGTTTGTAGGCTTCGCGCGTGGTCATGTAGCCGGCGCTGGGTCCTCCGAAGCCCATCGGCGTGCCGAGGCGCTGGCTCGAACCCACGGCGATGTCGGCGCCCCATTCGCCCGGCGCCTTCAGCAGCGCGAGCGACAGCAGGTCCGCCACGGCCGTAACGAGCGCCCCCTTGGCGTGAGCGGCCGCGGCGAAGGCGGCGTAGTCGCGCACATGGCCGTCGGCGGCGGGATACTGCACGACGGCGCCGAACTCCTTGCCCGTGAATTCGTACTGGTCGTAGTCGTCGACGATCAGTTCGATCCCGAAGGGTTCGCTGCGCGTGAGCAGCACGTCGAGCGTCTGCGGGAAGAGGTTGCGGTCGACGAAGAGCTGGCAGCGCCCCTCCCTGACCGCCTCGCGCGAGCGCAGGGCGAACATCATGAGCATCGCCTCGGCCGCGGCGGTCCCTTCGTCCAGCAGCGAGCAGTTGCCGATCTGCATGCCCGTGAGCGAGATCACGGCCGTCTGGAAGTTCAGGAGCGCTTCGAGGCGGCCCTGCGAGATTTCGGCCTGATAGGGCGTATAGGAGGTGTACCATGCGGGGTTCTCGAAGACGTTGCGCACGACGGCGGCCGGCACGGCATTGGGGTAGTATCCCATGCCGATGAACGACCGCAGGCAGCGGTTGCGCTCGGCCAGCGAACGGATGTGCGCCGCGTACTCGTATTCGCTCATGCCCTCCGCGGGCAGCGCGATGGGTTTCTTCAGACGGATGGACTGCGGGATCACCTGTGCGATCAGTTC
The DNA here is from genome assembly GCF_900021155.1 of Alistipes sp. CHKCI003. Lineage (GTDB taxonomy): Bacteria > Bacteroidota > Bacteroidia > Bacteroidales > Rikenellaceae > Alistipes > Alistipes excrementavium. The sequence goes on along the minus strand of NZ_FCNT01000083.1, from coordinate 16,007 downwards.
CTCGACCGATCCGACGCCGATGGTCTCCAGCATGGCTTTCAGGTCGCTTTCGCGGCTCACGCCGATGTGGCGCGTAGTGAATTTGTCGAACATTGCGTTTCTGTGGTTTGTTATTTGGTTAGTCATTGTTTCAGTAGCGGAAGCTGCTGCCGCCGATGAACTCGCGGAGCACCGACGTGGGCGGAATTTCCTCGGGTCCGATCGGGATGAAGTTGTCGAGGAAGGCGAGCATGCGGCGCGCCTCGTCGTATTCGGGGACCGTGTCGGGCACTTCGCGCAGGATGGGTTCGGCGAAGTTGCGCAGGACCGAGATTTCGTAGAAGAGCGACGAGTTGAGCATCACGTCGGCGTTCTCCTGAAAGGGGAATATGTGCTTCTCCTCGCCGCGCCGCACGCTCGCCCAGCGCGAGAGGGTCTGGAGCGCGTCGGCGCCCCGCTGCGTGTAGTCGCGCGTGAGGCGGCGCAGCAGCCGGTTGTCCGTGGTGGCGATGCGCGAGACGTTGTCCATCGCCACGGAGGTGAAGCACGAGATGTAGATCTTGAACTTGAGCCGGTCGGGGATGCTCGGCGTCAGCGCGGGGTTCAGTCCGTGGATGCCTTCGACGATGAGGATCGAGCGTTCGTCGAGCGTCAGCGGGTTGCGGTGCCACTGGCGTTTGCCCGTTATGAAGTCGTAGCGCGGGATGTCGACGCTCCGGCCCTGCATGAGGCGGTGCAGATGGTCGTTGAACAGCCCGAGGTCGATGGCTTCGAGCGCTTCGTAGTCGTATTCGCCGTTTTCGTCCTTCGGGGTCTTTTCGCGGTCGACGAAGTAGTCGTCGAGCGAGATGAGCACGGGCTTGAGCCCCAGCACGCCCAACTGAATCCCGAGCCGCATGGCCGAGGTGGTCTTGCCGCTCGACGAGGGGCCCGAGATCAGCACCGTGCGCACTCCGCGCGAGAGGTTGGCTTCGAGGATCGAGTCGGCCACCCATGCGAATTTGCGTTCGTGGAACGCCTCGGCTATTTTTACGAGTCCTCCGCCGTCGCCGGCGAGCACCTTGGCGTTGATGGCGCCCACGGTCGGCACGCCCATGATCCGCACCCACGACTGGTACTCTTGGAAGATGCCGAACATCTTTTCCTGATGGATGCGCATGTTCAGCCGGTCGGGGTCCGTTCGCTGGGGCAGGGCGAGGTAGAATCCGTTGTAGTAGGGCTCGATGCCGAACAGACGGACATAGCCCGTCGAGGGGGCCAGCGAACCGTAGAAGTAGCCGGCCAGCCCGTCGAGGGTGTAGAGCTTGCTGTACAGGCGCGGACGGGTGTCGATGAGCGCCACCTTGTCGTCGAGGCCCTGCGCCTCGTAGATGGCGCGCACCTCCGAGGTGAGCGCCTTCGTGCGTTCAATGGGCAGGTCGCGTTCGACGATCCGCTGCATGCGTTCCCGGAGCGCGTCGGCGTCGGCGCGCGTGAATTCGTCGATCCCCTCCAGTTCGCAGTAGAAACCGCTCGTACCCATCGAGTGCCGGATGTGGAGCGTATGCCCGGGAAAGAGCTCGCGCGCCGCCTTCTGGAGGATGAACCACGACGTGCGCTGATAGACGCGGATGCCCTCGAACGAGGTGATGTCCACGAAGCGCAGCGTAACGGGGGTATATATTTTGTAGTCGAGCTCCTTGATGCGGTTGTTCACATAGGCTGCCAGAAAAGGCCGGGGCCCCGCGATGCCGAGCCGCTGTTCGACTTCGCGCAGCGTGGTGCCCATGGCGACCTCGATCGTGCCGCCGATGTTGTCGCATACGACTTCAATGGTGTCGGACATAAGATTTTCCGGATAATGGTGTGTAAAGATAACGATTTTCTTCGTAACTTTGACATTCGGTAAAAGATTTTAAGCGGATCTATGAAAAAGACAATACGTTTCGGACTGTTCTGCGCCTTCGCGCTTCTCGCGGCCTGCGCTCCCCGCGAGCGTACCGTCGTCCTGCTCTCGACGAACGACATCCATGCCCGGATCGAACGCTTCCCGCAGCTGGCCGCGGCCGTGGAGGCCTGCCGCGACACGGCCCGGATCGTCTTTCTGGTCGACGCGGGCGACCGCTGGACGGGCAACGCCTACGTCGACATGGCCGAGGGCCGTCGTCCGATCCTCGAACTGATGAACCGTCTCGGGTACGACGCGGCGACGGTGGGTAACCACGAGTTCGACCCCGGACAGGGGGTGCTGGGCGACATGCTCCGCTTCGCGGAGTTCCCGGTCGTCTGCGCCAACCTCCTCAGCGATACGACGGCCGTGCCGCAGCCTGAGCCCTGCGTCGTCGTGAAGAAACACGGGGTGAAGGTCGGCTTCGTCGGCGTGGTTACCAACTACGAGGGCGACGGCCATCCGGCCGGACAGGAGGCCGTCTTCCGCGGGCTCTCCTTCCCCGATCCGCAGCGGATGGCCCGCCGCTTCGCCTCGATCGCCGACCGTTGCGACGTGCTGGTGCTCCTCTCGCACATGGGGTCGACGCACGACCGCGAACTGCTTGCCGCCGAGACCGCCTACGACGTGGTGATCGGCGGCCACAGCCACGAGGAGATCGACGAGGAGGTGAACGGCACGCTGCTCACGCAGACGGGCAAGAACCTGCGCAACATCGGCGTAACGACCGTCCGCCTGCGCGGACACGAGGTCGCGGGCGTCGATTTCCGGCTGGTTCCGCTGGACGCATACCGGCCCGATCCCGAGTACGCCGGCATGGTGGAGCGCTACTATGCGAATCCCGACCTGCGCAAACCCGTGGGCGCCTTCGCGCAGACCGCCGTGCAGACCGGAATAGCGAACTGGCTGACGGATCTCATGGCCGACGAGACCGATACGGACGTGGCTTTCTACCACATCGGGGGCGTGCGTCTGGACAGCATCCCCGCGGGCGAGGTGGCGCTGTCGACCCTCTTCGACCTCGAACCCTTCGGGACGGAGATCTGCACGCTGCGGATGACGCCCGAGCAGATGCGCCGGATGATCCTTTCGAAGTACAACGACCCGGTGAATACGAAGGAGGCGCATCGCATCGACCTCTATTCGACGACGCCCTATACGATCGTTACGGACGGCCGCGACGCCGTGGATGTCCGTTTCCCGGAACTCACGGAGGGCCGGACCTATTCGGTGGCGGTCAGCAACTACATTTATAATAAGTACGACGATCTCCACTACACGGACGGCGTCGAGACGGGTCTGCTCGTTACGGACATGCTGCTCGAAGAGCTGGAGGACGATTCGCCCGTGGTGCCCGACAACACCCCGCGGCAGCGGGTTGCGGAGCGGTAAATCCCCTGCGCATGCCGGCCGAACGACGGTCCGCCGCCCTCTGTGGCGCGCGGACTGTTTCTGTTCGTCCCGTTCCCGCTCGGTGCCGTTCCGGCCGCGGGCCGTTTCTGTTTCGGCTCGTTCCCGCTCGGTGTTGTTCCGGCCGCGGGCTGTTTCTGTTTCGGCTCGTTCCCGCTCGGTGTCGTTCCGGCTGCGGACTGTTTTTGTTTCGGCTCGTTCCCGCTCGGTGTCGTTTCGGCTGCGGACTGTTTCTGTTTCGGCTCGTTCTCGCTCGGTGTTGTTCCGGCTGCGGGGCATTTTTGTTCGGGCGGCGGCATGCTCCGCAGTCTGTGTCCCCTTCGGTTGCCCCGAGAGCCTCGAAAGACGACCGATAAAGTATATTTTTCTGATTTTTTCTGTCGTGTCTCCGACATTGCTTTCGCCGTGTTCGGCCGTTCGCAATCCCGATGCGGCGGCGTGCACCCGCCCGAGAAACATGCCGTTCCGCTGCCGGGAACAGCAATACCGCCGACACGATCACATAAGGTTGCCGGGGCGTAGTTCGCACCGCGTTCGACGCTGTTCCCGGTTTGGCGACACGGTCGCTTCATCCTGCCTCCGGTCTTACCCCCCCCTCCTCCGGCGGTCATCGTACAAGCGCGGACGCTCCCGGCCCCGCGAAAACAACTCTTTTATTATCGGATAAAGTTCGTATCCTCGTTTTCTGCCTTCCGTCCCGCGGTTCTCTCTCGGCCCATGGCCTTCTCCCGGCCCTCTTCCAGTTTGCGGTTCTTTCCCGTCCCGCGGCTCTCTTTCGACTTGCGGCCGAGCTCCGCAACGCTCGGTTCGGTTTTTTCCCGGACTGCGGCCGCGGCAAGCACTGCCGATTCCCGCTCTCGCAGGGTGCGGCGCATGAACGTAAGTGCGCTGCATGGTGAACCCCGCGTTCTCGGAGTCGCAGCTTAAGAACCTGCGGCGCCAGAATCGACACCTTGTCTCGACCCACCGTCGAAAATTAGTTTTCTTACAGGCCAGCCGAAACCCTGCTCACGGTTCCGGCCGGCCTTTTTTTGTCCGCGACGCCCCTGTCCCGGCATCTTTCTGTCCGGCCCCCGTTTCCGCCGCTCCCCAGCTCCGACCGTTCCGCTCCTCTGTTCTGATGAGAAAGGACTGCCCGACAGGATTTCCTCCTTCGGGAATCGCGTATGCCGAACGGAACGGCGGTGCGAACGAAAAGAGGCTGTCCGAACTCGTCAGACAACCTCTCCTGCCGGCAGCGAAGCCGGCGCCGGCATTTCGTGCGCAATGCGAGTGCCCGTCCGCCGCCCGTGCCCGCATCCCGTGCCCGCCTGCATCCCGCGTCCGCATCCAGCCGCGAGCAGCAGGATGAGGGCGGTGCAGGCTCTATAATTTCCGGTCGATCACCGCGCGGATGCGGTCGAAGACCTCGTCCATCGAACCCACTCCGTCGACGTCGGCATACTTGTCCTGTTTGGCGTAGAAGTCGGCGACGACCTGCGTCTGCCGGCGGTAGACTTCGATACGGCCGCGGATCACCTCCTCCGAAGCATCGTCCGCGCGGCCCGAATCCTTGCCGCGGAGCAGGATGCGTTTCACCAGCTCCTCCTCCGGCACGTGGATGTCGACCATCAGATCCACCTTCAGCCCGTGCCCGGCCAGAATCCGGTCGAACTCCTCGGCCTGCCTCGTCGTGCGCGGAAAACCGTCGAAGATGCAGCCTTTCGCCTCCTTGTGTTCGGCCACGTAGTTGGCGATCATGTCGATGACGATTTCGTCGGGGGCCAGCTTGCCCTCCCTGATGTAGGACTCCATGCGTTTGCCCAGCTCCGTGCCGCGGGCGATTTCACCTCGGATCACTTCGCCGGTGGAGACATGATGGATGCCGTAGTGCTCTTTCAGTCGTTGGGCCTGCGTGCCTTTGCCGCAGCCCGGTGCGCCGAATAAGACGATGTTAACCATGTTTCAGATCGTTTTTATGATTCGTGATACAAATTTACGTTATTTTTTGCGGAAACAAGGGATTTCGCCTAATTTTGTGAAAAATCCGAAACTCATGGAGAATAAGAAACGCACGGAGATCGCCGAGCTGGGCGAGTTCGGTCTGATCGACCGGCTGACACGCGCTTTCGGCAAGGGCAACCCGTCGACCGTGGCCGGCGTGGGCGACGACGCGGCCGTGATCGCACCGGCCGAGGGCGAGGTGGTGCTCTGCTCGACGGACACGCTCTACGAAGGGGTCGATTTCGATCTAACCTATTTCCCGCTCAAGCACTTGGGATACAAGGCCGTAACGGCCGGCGTGAGCGACATCCTCGCCATGAACGGCACCCCCGAGCAGATCGTCGTCTCGCTCGGTCTTTCGTCGAAGCTCCCGGTCGAGGCGCTCGACGACCTCTACGAGGGGATCGCCTTCGCATGCCGCGAGCAGCGGCTCGACCTCGTGGGCGGCGATACGAAGGCTTCGATGACGGGCCTCGTGCTCGGCATCACGGCCGTCGGGGCGGCCGCGCGCGACCGGGTGGTCTATCGTTCGGGCGCGCGCAAGCACGACCTGATCTGCATCACGGGCAACCTCGGCGCCGCCTACATGGGACTGCGGCTGCTCGAACGCGAGAAGCGCGTGCTGGGCGATGCGGAGAACCCCGAGCCGCAGTTCGCCGGATACGAATACCTGCTGGAGAAGTACCTCAAGCCGCGTCCGCGGACGGATGTCGTCGAGGCGCTCGCGGAGGAGGGAATCGTGCCCACGTCGATGATCGACCTGTCGGACGGTCTGTCCGGCGACCTGCTCCAGATCTGCAAGGCTTCGAAGTGCGGTGCGCGCATCTATCTGGACCGCATCCCGATCGCCCGCCAGACCTCGGCGCTGGCCGAGGAGATGCACACCGATCCGGTGATCGCGGCGCTCAACGGCGGCGAGGACTACGAGCTGCTCTTCACCGTGCCGCTCGCGGTGCGGGAGCGGGTGATGCGTCTGGGGCTGGTCGATGTGATCGGCCACATCACCGACGAGGCATCCGGAGCGTTTCTCGTAACGCCCGACGGCTCGGAGATCCGCCTCCGGGCGCAGGGCTTTCCGGAAAAAGAGGCCGCGAATTAGAAAAAAACGTCGCACGGATTGCGGATTGCGAAAAAATCCGTATATTTGCGCTCCCCTCGGGGAATAATTAACCGATTAAAGTCATGAACAATTACGAAACCGTTTTCATTGTTACGCCCGTCCTGTCGGATGCACAGGTGCAGGAGGTCGCTGACAAATTCCAAGGTGTCATCACCGAGAACGGCGGTCAGATCGTGAACAGGGAGGCGTGGGGCCTGAAGAAGCTCGCCTATCCCATTCAGAAGAAGACCACCGGATTCTATTTCCTCATGGAGTTCACGGGCGAGGGTTCGCTCGTCGACGCGCTCGAAACGCAGTACCGCCGCGACGAGCGCATCATCCGTTTCTTAACTTTCAAGCAGGACAAGTTCGCCGTGGAGTACTCGGAGAAACGTCGTGCGAAACTTTCTAACAAACAGGAGGAGTAAGTCATGGCACAGGAAAACAATGCAGCGCAGTCGGAGATCCGGTACCTCAATCCCGTCTCGGTAGACGTCAAGAAGAAGAAATACTGCCGTTTCAAGAAGCTCGGCATCAAGTATGTGGATTACAAGGACGGCGAGTTCCTCAAAAAGTTCCTCAACGAGCAGGGCAAGATCCTGCCCCGCCGCCTGACGGGTACTTCGCAGAAGTTCCAGAAGAAGGTCGCACAGGCCGTGAAGCGTGCCCGCCACCTTGCGATTCTGCCGTTCGTAACCGATTGTATGAAATAATATAGAGGAGGAGATACCATGGAAATCATACTGATTAAAGATATGGAGAACTTGGGCTATGCGAACGACATCGTGAACGTGAAGCCCGGTTATGCGAACAACTACCTCATTCCTCAGGGTTATGCCAAGGCTGCGACCGCTTCGGCCAAGAAGGTGCTGGCCGAGAACCTCAAGCAGCGCGCCCACAAGGACGCCAAGATCCTCGCCGACGCGCAGGCGTTGGCCGAGAAGATCGCCAACCTGCCCGTCGTGCTGACGGCGAAGGCCGAGGAGGGCAAGCTCTTCGGTACGGTTACGGCCGCCGATCTGGCGGAGGCGCTGGCCGCCAAGGGCGTGGAGCTCGACCGCAAGGCGATCGTCGTCGAGGGCATCAAGACCGTGGGCGAGTACGAGGCCGTCGCCAAGTTGCATCGCGACGTGAAGGCTACGATCAAATTCAGCGTAGTCGCCGCGGAGTAATCCGGAGTTGCGATGAACGGCAAGGGGGCTGTCTAACACAAGGGGACTGTCTAACAAGTCCCGAAAATCGGAAATCATGGGGCTGTCTAACACGTTTTAGACATCCCTTTTTTTATTCGTACGGCTATTCGGGAACTTTTCCGAATGCGCAATTTTCGGAGGGTTAAAAAAACTTGTCAGACACTCCCGTGAAATCGTTGAAATCAGACTCGGTAGACAGCTCCTTGCTGTTTTTTCGATGCGCTTTGTCCTTAGACTGAGGAGGTTGCGAGAAGGCCCTGTCGGTCGCCGGCCCGCCCCTCCCTCGCAGCGGTCGGCTGCGGGTCGATGCGCCCCGGCGGGAGCGAAAGCGGGACGGACGCAGAAGCGAGCGGAGACGGCAGAATCGTGAGCTGTGTCCGCAGAGATTCCTTTGATCCCTTTCGTCCCTTTCCGGCTCCGGGAGTGTCCGAAAACGATTTCGTCTCGGCGCTCGGCTTGGCGAAACGGTTGAATCCTTTTCGTCCCTTTCCGGCTCCGGGAGTGTCCGAACCCGATTTCGTCTCGGCGCTCGGGTTGGCGAAACGTTTGAATTTCTTTCGTCTCTTTCCGGCTCCGGGAGTGTCCGAACCCGATTTCGTCTCAGCACTCGGTTTGGCGAAACGTAATTTCCGATTCCTTCACCCGCATCCCCGGACTTCTTCGGGCACTGTTTTTGTTTTTCCGCTCGGAAAGTCGAATACATGAGTGCCGTCCGATCCCGATTCGTTCCGCATATCGCCCTGCTTGTCTGCAACGTCATTTGGGCGATGGACTATCCGTTCTATAACCTCGTGCTTCCCCGCTATATCGAGCCGATCGCCATGATCGCGGCTTCGCTGGTCGTTACGGCTCTCCTTTCGCTCGTCCCTCTCCTCTGGCAGAAGGCCCAAAAGGTCGAGAGACGCGACATCCCGAAGCTGATCGGCGCCGGACTGCTGATCGGCGTGGCCCGCAAGGTCTTCATCATGTACGGTCTGTCGATGACCTCGCCGATCGACGGTTCGATCATCGACACCATCGTCCCGCTGCTCGTCCTGCTGCTCTCCGTCGTGCTCGGCATCGACCGATTCACGCGGCTCAAGGTCGCGGGGCTCGTACTGGGCATGGCCGGCGCCGTGGCCGTGGTGCTCACAGGCGCATCGTCGGCGCATGTCCACTCGCATCTTTGGGGCAATATCATGATTTTCCTCTGTGCGTGCGTTACTTCGCTCTATATGGTCTGGTTCAAGAAGCTGGTGGCCAAGTACGACATCACGACGATGCTCCGGTGGGTCTATTGCACGGCGGCCGTCGTGATGCTCCCTTTCGGCATCCGGGACATCGTTCATACGGATTACGCGCTCATCGCATCGAGCGGCAAGGTGCTCTTCTCGGTATTTTTCGTGTTGATCGCCCCGACCTACGTGCCGAATCTGCTGCTCAATTTCGCCCTCAAGTTCGTGCAGCCCGTCGTAACGAGTATCTACACCTATCTCCAGCCCGTGCTGGCAATCATCATTTCCGTCTGGATGGGGCTCGACCGGTTGCATGTCGACACGGTCTGTTTCGCCCTCGTGATCTTCGTGGGCGTGGGGCTCGTGCTGCGTTCCTACCTCACGCATGAGGATCCGCCGGCGAGCAGGGTCCACTGAGTGCGGCTGTGCGCAGCCGCGCGGATGGTCCGGGCGGGGAGCGGCGGTCCTGTTCCGCTTCGCGCGTTTCTCCGCACGTCCGCTGCGGATGACATGCCGCGTACCGGGCGGTCGGACGGTTGTCGGGGCGGGGTATCCGGCGGGCTGCTTTGATGTGGCAGGCCCTTGCCTCTCGGGGGAGGGGGCCCGTCGGCATTTACCCACGGGCTTTCGTACGAAATGGCGGCATCCGATTCCGCGTTTCGATTCCGCGTTTCGATTCCGCGTTTCGATTCTGCGTTCTGATTCCGCATTTGATTCTGCATCTGTTTCCGCGTTCCGATTCCGCGTTCCGATTCCGCGTTCCGATTCCGCGTTCCGATTCTGCGTTTCGATTCCGTGTTCCGATTCCGCGTTCCGATTCCGCGTTCCGATTCCGCGTTCCGATTCCGCGTTTCGATTCCGCATTCCGATTCCGCGTTCCGATTCTGCATTCTGCATCTGTTTCCGCGTTACGCTTTCGCATCTGCATTCCGGTTACGGGGATTCCGTGAGGTGCACTCCGGTTCGGGTGCCGGGAGCCTTGCCGGCGAAGAGGAGGGCCGATTCTTTCGGAACCCGAACGTTTGTCGACGAACATTTTAGAATATACGGACGGATAAACAGGAGAGGCCGTCCCGTTTTTCCGTTCCTTTCGGAGGGTTTCCTGTTCGGAGAGTTTCCTGTCGGAGTTCTCCCCCGGGAACCGGTACGAATGAGGAAGAGGAGGGGGCTGATGAGGTTTCAACGCTTTGAGAATTAGCCTCTCCGGGGGCGAAGGCGGTGCGAATGCAGAAAGAGGCTGTCCGACAAGTTTCGGACAGCCTCTTTGCGGATCGTTTCGCAGGAAGAGCGGAATTACTTCTCCTCCTTCTCCATGGCGGCTTTCAGGGCGGCCAGACCGGCGATGTCGCCCAGCGTGGTCTTTTCGACCGAAGCGTTGATCTTCTTCACGGTAGACTTCGTAGCGTCGGCCGCTGCGCGTTTCTCGGCCTTCTCGGCTGCGTATTCGGCCTTCTTGGCCTCCTCGAACAGACGGGTGTGCGAGAGCGTGATGCGCTTGGTGGCTTTCGAGAATTCGAGCACTTTGAAGGGCAGCTTCTCGCCGGCCTTGGCGGTCGTGCCGTCCTCCTTGACGAGGTGACGCGCCGGGGCGTATCCTTCGATGTTTTCGCCCAGCGATACCACGGCACCCTTCTCCGTGAGCTCCGTAATGGTGCCTTCGTGTACGCTGTCCGGAGCGAACTGCCCCTCGATGGCGTTCCAAGGATTCTCTTCGAGCTGCTTGTGGCCGAGGCTCAGACGGCGGTTGTCCTTGTCGATTTCGAGCACCACCACCTCGATGTCGGCGCCTACCTGCGTGAACTCGCCCGGATGCTTCACCTTCTTGGTCCAGCTGAGGTCCGAGATATGGATCAGACCGTCGATGCCCTCCTCGATTTCGACGAATACGCCGAAGTTCGTGAAGTTGCGCACCTTGGCCGTGCAGCGCGTGCCGACGGGGTATTTGGTCTCGATGTTCTCCCACGGATCGGGCGTGAGCTGCTTGATGCCCAGCGACATCTTGCGCTCCTCGCGGTCGAGCGTCAGGATGACGGCCTCGACTTCGTCGCCCACTTTCAGGAAGTCCTGAGCCGAGCGCAGGTGCTGGCTCCACGACATCTCCGATACGTGGATCAGACCCTCCACGCCGGGGGCGATCTCGACGAACGCACCGTAGTCGGCCATCACGACGACGCGGCCCTTCACATGGTCGCCCACCTTGAGCGAAGCGTCGAGCGCCTCCCACGGATGGGGTTCGAGCTGCTTGAGACCCAGAGCGATGCGCTTCTTGGCATCGTCGAAGTCGAGGATCACGACGCGGATCTTCTGGTCGAGCTGCACGACCTCCTCGGGGTGGCTTACGCGGCCCCACGACAGGTCCGTGATGTGGATCAGACCGTCGACGCCGCCCAGATCGACGAATACGCCGTACGAGGTGATGTTCTTGACGGTGCCTTCGAGGATCTGGCCCTTCTCCAGCTTGGACATGATGACCTGCTTCTGGGCTTCGAGCTCGGCCTCGATGAGCGCCTTGTGCGACACGACCACGTTGCGGAACTCCTGATTGATCTTCACCACCTTGAACTCCATGGTCTTGTCGACGTATACGTCGTAGTCGCGGATGGGTTTCACGTCGATCTGCGAGCCGGGCAGGAACGCCTCGATGCCGAAGACGTCGACGATCATGCCGCCCTTCGTGCGGCACTTGATGTATCCCTTGATGATCTCGTCCTTTTCGAGCGCCTCGTTGACGCGGTCCCACGACTTGAGCTGGCGGGCCTTCTTGTGCGACAGCGCGAGCTGGCCGCTCTTGTCCTCGGCCGACTCGACGTAGACCTCGACCTTGTCGCCGACCTTCAGATCGGGATTGTAGCGGAACTCCGACACGGGGATGATGCCCTCGCTCTTGTAGCCGATGTTCACGACCACTTCGCGTTTGTTGATGTGCATGACGGTGCCCTCGACCACCTCGCCGACGGCTACGTTCGACAACGTCTTGTCGTAGGCGGCGGCAATCTCCTCCTTGGGTTGGTCGTACACGCCCAGATCGTTCTCGAATGCGTTCCAGTCGAAGCTCTCGTTGGCGACTGCTTTGTTGTTTTCTTCCATAGCGGAAATGAATGTGCGATTCAATCGCTCGTTAAATGGTTAATAATAAATTCGTTGCCCGATGCGGACATCGCACGGGCGCACAAATATACGGCTTTTCGTCCGGACGGCCAAAAAAAGCGGCTTGAATTTCTATTTGTCGGGCGGAACGGCGCCGGGCGGATGCGGCGACGGCAGGCGGACGGCCTCCGGCTGCCGTTCGCGGCCGGCGCGCTCCGCGCAGAAGACGAAGTGGGGCATGTCGACTCCGCGAAAGCGTTTTACGACGGTGTCCGTCCGCCGCATTCCGTTGCGCAGCGCCACCCGCTGCGAGGCGACGTTGCTGTCGCGGACGAACGAATAGATGCGCTCCATGCCGAGCGGTCCGAACGCGAGGCGCTTGCAGGCCGCGGCGGCTTCGGTCGCATAGCCCGCGTGCCAGCAGTTGCGGCACAGCAGGTAGCCGATCTCCGGCACGCGCCGTTCGCGGTAGGGCTGCATCGTGATGCCGCACTGGCCGACGAACGTGTCGTCCGACTTGCGGATCGCGGCCCAGAGCCCGAATCCGTCTTGCGCATAGCGCATTTTCTGACGTTCGAACCACTCGGTCGCTTCGCGGTCGGAGAGGGGGCCTTCGTAGGCATACATCACGGCGGGGTCTTGCAGCATGCGCCGCAAGGCTGCGAAATCGCTGTCGCGGAGTTCGCGGAGGAGCAGCCGGTCGGTTTCGAGGATCGTATCTTTCATCGTGCGGTCTTGTCGTGCAGTCTCACAGGACAGTCTTATCATGCACTTTTGTCATGTAGGTTTGTCGTGCAGTCTCGGCGGCGGGATCATATGTACGCTCCGGGCGGAGCGCGGAGATTCGTCTTCGGCTTCCGTTCTCGCGTTGCGGTGCTCCCGGGGAAGGGGCGGTGCCGCAACGCACGGTCGGGAGGCGGTCTTCACGGTGGTCTTTGCGCGGCGCTTCGGGAACAGGGCTCGGTGCCACTTTTCTTACCTGTCGCAGACGTTTGGCAGCATGACGGCTTCGGTGGCCTGCACACGCCTCGGGTGCGCGACAGACCGTCCGCACCCCGGCAGCGAGCGGCCCTTCTGCCCGCGCCGCCGACATCGTGTCGGGCGATGCTGGCGGTCTGCTGCATGTGCCGGTGTCTGTTCCGGCCACTTGTCCGGTCATTTGTTCCGGTATTTGTGCCGGTGTCTGTTCTGGCATTTGTGCTGGTGTTTGTTCCGGCATTTGTTTCGGTATTTGTGCCGGTGTCTGTTCTGGTGTTTGTCCCGACCATTTGTCCCGGCGTCTGTTCCGGCATTTGTTCTGGTGTTTGTCCCGGCCACTTGTCTCGGGCACTTGTCCGACTACTTATCCGGTCATCTGTTCCGGTCATCTGTTCCGGCGTCTGTTCCGGTGTTCGTCCCCGCCGCCTGTACCGATGCAACCGATGGGGGACAAGAGAAACACCGGAGAATCGCGGGAGGGGCGCAAAAAATATCCGGCTTCCCCGATCGGGGAAGCCGGGATCTCTCGGATCGGTAAACCGGTTCTATTACAGAGCGTTCACATGGAGCTGCAAGGCGCTCTTCAGGTTGGCCGCCTTGTTCTTGTGGACGATGTTGTGCTTTGCGAGCTTGTCCAGCATAGCGGTTACCTTCGGAAGCAGAGCCTCGGCGGCGCTCTTCTCGGTGGTATTGCGCAGGGCCTTCACGGCGTTGCGGGCCGTCTTGTGGTAAAGGCGGTTGTGCGCACGCTTGGTTGCTGTCTGGCGGATGCGTTTTTTCGACGACTTATGGTTTGCCATAACTTTTGAACTTTATATTTTTACTTTTTCCGTTTCTTTTTTCGCGGGTCGGAGGACTTCCTCCGCTCCGTCGCATTTTTGCCGGTCCCGGGCGTGGCGGAATCCGATGGATTCCGGCCCTCCCCCTCTCCGGCTCCTTATTCTTCGTACAGCCTCGGCTGTTTGCGGATAGGCGTGAGCCCGCTCCTCGCATCGTTCGCCCGTCCGTCATTTCCGCGTCGGCGGAAACGCCGTTCGAGTAGCCCGTAGGAGAGTCGAACTCCTCTTTCAAGAATGAAAATCTTGCGTCCTAACCGATAGACGAACGGGCCTTTACCGCTATTTCCCCTCCTCGGCGGGGTTACTTTAGCGGTGCAAAGGTAAACAAAAAAGCGGCCCGAACAAAAAAATGGATGAAAAAAATCGTTTCTTCTATTCTTTTAGGGGCCGGACGCTCCGCGACGCGGGATCAAAGCGGATGCCGCCGCCCGCGAAAAGACGCTCGATATGGCCGCTGAGGATCATCTCGGAGGTCGGCAGGTGGTGCAGCGCGGGCGGGTCGATCAGCGCCACGCCGTCGCAGAGCGAGAGGGCGATGTCGAGCTCGTGCGTCGAGAAGAGGATGCACTTGTGCTGCTCGCGGGCCAGACGCCGCAGCAGGGTGCAGAGCTCGTAGCGGTTCGGTAGGTCGAGAAACGCCGTGGGTTCGTCGAGCAGGATCACGGGCGTGTCTTGGGCGAGCGCGCGGGCGATCATGATGCGTTGGCATTCGCCGTCGGAGAGCGTGTCCATCGTCTTCGCGGCGAACGACTCCATGCCCGTCAGCCGCAGCGCATGCCGCACGATTTCGCGGTCGCCGCCGCTCAGGCGGCCGATCCAGTCGGTGTAGGGCGCACGGCCCAGTGCGACGACCTCCTCGCAGGTGAGGTTGGCGATGCGGACCTTGTCCGTGGCGACGAAACCGACGGTCCGGGCCCGTTGCCGCTGCGTGAGCCCGTGCAGCTCCCGCCCGCACAGGCGAATGGAGCCCGAGGCCGAGGGACCCAGACCGGCGATGGCGCGCAGAAGCGTGCTTTTGCCGGTGCCGTTGCGGCCGAGAAGCGCCGTGAGCGCACTGTCGGGGAGGTCGGCCGAAACGCGGTCGAGCAGGATGCGCGAGCCGTAGCTCAGCGTGAGGCGGCGGAGTGTGATGCCCATCAGAAAAGATTGCGGTTGCGGAGTACGACGAATATCACCACCGGGATGCCCAAGAGGGCCGTGATGGTGTTGATCGGGAAGGCGAGGCTCTTGGCGACGAGGTCGCAGACGAGGAGCAGCACGGCGCCCGTGAGCATCGACGCCGGCATCAGGATGCGGTGGTCGGCGCTGGCGAAGAGCATGCGCGCGAGGTGGGGCACGGCCAGCCCGATGAAGCCGATCGGACCACAGAAGGCGGTTACGGTGCCGGCGAGCAGCACGGTCGAGAGGAAGACGAGCCGACGCGAACGAACGATGTCGAGACCCATCGTGCGGGCATAGTTTTCGCCCAGAAGCAGCAGGTTGAGGGGTTTGATCGCCGCGACGGAGAGCGTCAGACCCGCTCCGACGACGGGCGCGATGAGCGCCATCTGGGCGGCCGTTACGTCTCCGAGCGAACCCATGGTCCAGATGACGAACGATTTGAGCGCCGACTCCTCGCTGAGGTATTGCAGGATCTCGACCACCGAGCCGATGCCCGAGCCGAACATCATGCCGAGGATCAGGAGAACCATGATGTCCTTGATGCGGCGGCTGACGGCCACGATGACGAACAGCACGAGGGCCGAACCGAGCCATGCGGCCCCTGCGATGCCGAGCGACTGGAGCAGCGTGTGGTTCGCGACACCGAGCAGGGGGGCGCCCAAAAGAAAGAGCGCCACGCCCAGTCCGGCGCCCGAGCTGATGCCCAGTACGTAGGGGCCTGCGAGCGGGTTGCGGAAGAGGGTCTGCATCTGCAGGCCGCTGGCCGCCAGCGCCATGCCGGCGAGAAGGGCCGTCGAGGCTTTCAGCAGCCGGATCTTGAGGATGATCTCGCGGGATACCGGGTCGCACGCACCGCCGGTGAGCGCGCCCCAAATATCCCCGAACGAGACCGCTACCGAGCCTACGGCCAGATCGGCGGCGAAGAGCGCCGCGAGCAGCAGCGAAAGAAGCACGAAGAGCAGCGGCCGGCGGGTCATCGTCGAAATGAATCGGAGGTGGATATTCCGTGCGTCCGCCGTGCCGGTGCGGACGGGAGGGGCCGCCCGGCGCGGGCGGTGCGGGCGACCTGTAAAACGGTGCGGATGTCGCGGACCGTGCGGACGAGGCGGCCCGTGAGGACCGTGCGGACGGGGGGGT
>NZ_FCNT01000054.1 GCF_900021155.1 Alistipes sp. CHKCI003 | reverse complement strand
TCGCCTCGGCCGAGGAGGCCGCCCGGCAGATCGCACGCAAGTACGACCTCGGCGCCGCGACCGTAACGGACTACAACGCCGCGGTCTCCGCACAGGTCAAGGCCCGTTCGCAACTCTTGCAGGCCAAGTACGAATATCTGTTCAAAATAAAGACTTTAACCTATTACACGAACTGCTGCCATGGAGAATGAAGGACAGAAAACTAAAAAGCAAGTCATTTTAGGATGGGCGCCTCCCGCAAATGTTTATATGCCTTCGCCGGCTATGTCGGTGTTAAAAGCCTATCTCCAAAATTTCGGATACAATGTCTGCATCGAATATTGGAACCTTTATTTGCGGAAGCTCCAGAACGAATTTATGTGGAGTGACGGTACTTTGGCAGATGAAGGAGCCGAACATCTGTTGCTGTACTACAATTATTTGGCGATCAAACATAAAGACACTTGTGCATATAATCGACTGAAAGTTTTGCTGAAGGCTATCAAACCTCAGTATATCAATATGTCTCCTAATTTTTGGGATGAACATATGCATCAATATGCTCAAAAGTTCGAAGATCTGTTGAATGAAATCATAGATAAATACGATTTCGACAAAATTCTGTATTTCGGGCTGGAGGTAAATTTGTATCAATGGGTTTGTTCGAGTATTATCGCAGAAAAAATCAAAGAGAAAAATCCATCTGCAGTAATCGTTGTCGGAGGCATCGGCACCAAAGAAGCGGCGATTGCCTATTTGCAAAATTTCGCACAATTCGATATCGCTATGTGGGGCGAAGGCGAGATTCCGCTGCTTCATTTGACTGAGAAAATTTCCGAGGATAAAACGGATGAATTATCCTCGATAGGCAACATAGCGTACAGGGTAAATGGCGAAATTCTGACATCCCGAATACCTAATATGGAGTTCGCCGATTTATCGTCTAAAGCCCTCCGGCCGGATTATTCCGATTTTTTCGATAAGATGGACTGCTATGGTGTTCCCAAGCAATATGCATTGTTATCTTTTGAAAACAGTAGAAGCTGCCATTGGAAGAAATGTCATTTCTGCTACTTAAACATGGGTTATAAATTCCGGAAAAAAGATATAGCCGTCACATTGGATGAAATCGCCGATTCGGTTAAGAAGTACGGAATCTACAGAATTCAGTTTTTGGATAATGATCTTATCGACAATGACTTTGCTCGCTTCGACGCTTTCCTTGACGGACTGATGGAAATCAGAGAGCAGTATCCTCGATTATCCATCGATTTAGGTGAAATCATATCGCACGGAGTCAATGCACGGATTGTAAAGAAGATGGCTTTGGCTGGATTCAATCATGTGCAAATCGGATATGAATCTCCTTCAGACAATCTTTTACGAAAGATCGACAAGAAAAATACATTTTCCAGTAATCTCTTATTCATCAAGTTCGCTTATAAGTACAGAATTCATGTAAACGGAGCGAACGTTTTACGGGGCTTGATAGAAGAAACGGAAGACGATATAATCGAGAGCATTGACAATCTGCATTTTTTAAGGTTCTTTTATGCCGAAAACTTTTTCAAGCATAACATATCTCAATTAGCTGTAATCAAGTCCAGTCCATATTATAACAAGATAAAGGACGAATTGCCATACCGATGGGCTGAAAATCCGATGTCTATGCTTCTGCCACGAAATTACTTGCAGGCCGAGACCAAGATCATCCTTCTTGAACATCTGAAATTATCTCAGAATTTATTGTGGGATAAATTTATAGAAATCGAACATTATTATAAAAGCCAGCATTATTCCTATCTTTTCGTTTCCTACGATGATAAGGCTATATATAAAGAATACTGCAATGGAACACTGATAAATGAGTTGGAATTCGATACGCATTCGACGGAGTGGAACGTATTGCAAAAAGCCAATGAGGAAGTCATTTCACTCGCTGAATTGGCCAAAGAATGCCATATCGAGGAAAAGAGTCTCATTCCCATTATAGATGGGTTGTTTGCGGAAAGGCTGATTTTCCATAGCAGCGATTATTCGGAAATTGTTTCTGTCGTCGATATATCCACTTCAAAATGATAAAGCCATGGTTATTCGTAAAATCATCGGTCTGCTGTTCGCAGTCCTTCTGGCGCAAATCGGGGCCGCCCAAGAAAACCCGTATGACAATGCAATCGGAGAGGCTATCTCCCGAAGCGACTGGTTCGAAACGAGAGCCCGTTATGAACAGAGTGCCGACAGCCTGAGCGATTACATGCGGCTGTTCTCGGGGGCGCTGCTCGACCATAATTTCAACAATCCGGCGGGCGCCGTCGAGAAAATCCAGCACATGTACGATGAGTACAACGCCCAAATGGGCGGCAACTTTTTCTCATTGTTCTGGATGATGTCCGACAATCTGGCGAAACTCGGACACTTCAAAGCTGCCCACGATATTTGTACGAGCCTGCTTGCGCAAGGCCGGGACTATATGGACGAGGGGACGCGGACTGCTTTCGAGACCAATGCCGTCCTTTTCGGGCTGAAATCCCAGTGGCCTCGAATGGGTATATCGGATGCCGACGCGAATTACGACATACCGTTCGGCGTCGAAGACGAACAAATCAAATTCACGGCCGTCCGCGGCATGCAACGAATCGGAGCGATGCTCGACTCCGGAGGTCAGATGACGATCATCGATAAACAGTTGGCATCTCAGTTGGAATTGCCCATGTCGGCGGATTCGATCCGATTCAACGAAACGCGGTGTCCTCTCGCATTGCTCGACACCCTGCGATTGGGAACAGCCGTGTTCGTCCATGTTCCGTGCGTGGTTCTGCCGCTCGGAGATACGGGCGTTACGGATTGCGGTCTTATTCTCGGAAACGACATATTGCAACTCTTCTCCGAAATCGAACTGGACTACGAACTTCGGAAATTGCATTTGAGATCCCGGACGGTCTCTTCGCCCGACGCTCCCCGGAACCTGATGCTCAACAAAGTGCCTTACATTCGGGTCGAACTGGACGGAATCCCCGCAACGATGGTTTGGGATACGGGAGCCTCGAAATCGTCCGTCGAACCGGAATTCCATGAGGCGCATCGCAACCGGCTTCCGCCGTTGCAGGCACACGGACGCAAACGCGGAAAAACCGCGACCGGATATAATCCGGTACTCGAATACGCCATACTGCCGCAGATGGAACTGACGATCGGGGATAAAACGGGTGTGATGACTAACCTGTATGTAATCGAAGATATGCCCCATTCCCAGTTGATGGGAATACCCTTCGACGGAACATTGGGTGTACTGCCTCCCGCTGAATTCAAACAATTGACGATCAACTTTCAGGAAATGTATTTTGTCGTAAATTGATATACGGGGTGGGCTCCCGTATATTAAAGCTATAATTTTTTATAACTAAAAATTTAAAGAGCCTTAATAGTTCAGACAGTACGCAAATAAACTAAAACTTAAACTGCTATGAAAAAGAAATTCAATTTATCGCTACAAGATCAGCAGAACCTTTTTGATCGAATTTCAAGAAGGGAAAGCGGGGAGATTTCAGGCGGTAATATCGATCAACAGCAAAGCACCATCGTCAACAAACCGCCGGAAGGAAATTATTCATTCAATTATGATCCTCCTCCCAACAATTTTAATAATAGGATAAGCCCGGGGACGGTGGGTCATACTCACAGATTCTAATTTCCCAAAATGCAATTCATCCCCGCCAAAAATACTTTTGACGGGGATGATTTCATAAAACAATCGGGTTCGAAACATGGGCTGTCTCAGCAGATGAAGACGGGGCGTATCAGGTAGCGTCCCGCAATGTCTTGTCCGTATGGAGAATACGTTCAGGGTGAACTACGACCGTATCAAGGCCGAAGCCGTGAAGATCGCAGCGAAGGAACTCCGACGTCTGCGCGACGCCCCGTGCCGTGCAAGCTGCTGCCACTGGAATCGCTCCGAAAGTGCAACCCTTTTTCATGGAAAGTCAGTCCCGTCGGATGCGGAAGCGAGGCTGCCGTATAAACCCATCTTTTTTGCATAGGAATTGCATTATACATCGTGCAATTTTGTTATCTTTGTGCAAAACGGACAAAGCAAGTAAGTATGGATACTTTGATAAGAACCTTCCGGACGCGGCTTCAGAACACGCCGACCGAATATGTGCGCGACATTCACGACAAGATTTTGTGGGAGAGCCGCCTTGTGGCTATCCTCGGAGCGCGGGGCGTCGGCAAATCGACCCTCGTATTGCAGCACATCAAGCTGCACGAAGATGCGGCGGCCACGCTTTACGTGTCGGCCGACGACCTCTATTTCTCGACGCATACGCTCGTGGAGCTGGCCGGACAGTTCTATCGGGAGGGTGGCAAGGCGCTCTATATCGACGAGATACACAAATATAAGAACTGGTCCACCGAGATCAAGAACATCTACGACACCTATGCGACGCTGCGCGTGGGCTATACGGGTTCGTCCATCCTCGATCTGGAGAAGGGCGGGGCCGACCTGAGCCGCCGCAAGCTGGAATACCGCCTGCCGGGGCTCTCGTTCCGGGAATACCTGGCTATCGGCAAGGGCATCCGTATTCCCGCCCATACGCTCGAACAGGTCGTACAGAACAAGATCGACTTCCCCTATGCGGAACACCGTCCCGTGGCGCTGTTCAAGGAGTACCTGAAGGAGGGCTACTATCCCTATTTTCAGGAGAGCGGTTACTACCTCCGGTTGCTAAGCGTCATCAATCAGGTAGTAGATAACGACATTCCCGCGTTTGCCGAGATGACGACCTCCACGGCTCAGAAGCTCAAAAAGCTGCTTTATATCGTCGCGCAGAGCGTTCCTTTCAAGCCCAATTACTCGAAGCTGGCCCGCGACCTGAACATCAACCGCAACATGGTGGCCGATCTGATGGTTTATCTGGAAAAGGCGCAACTTATCAATATTTTGCGCGACGACACGCATGGGATCAGCGCGCTGGGCAAGGTGGACAAGATATACCTGAACAACACCAACCTCGCCTACGCCCTCTCGGACACGACGCCCGACGTGGGCAACGTCCGCGAAACGGTATTCCTTTCGTTGTTGGCTCCGGCGCAGACCATAACTTCTTCTTCGGTGGCCGACTTCCGGATCGGCGGGCTCACGTTCGAGGTGGGCGGCCGCAACAAGACGCAGAAGCAGATCCGCGACATCGGGAACGCCTACCTCGTGAAGGATGACATCGAGTACGGGCACCGCAACACGATACCCCTCTGGGCATTCGGACTGACCTACTGACCCTATACGCAGGGAATTGCGGTTACGACCGATCCGGATAACAGTCAGGGCAAAATTTTCCGGAACGAAGTCGGGTCGGCATATACTATACGACGGAGCGCAGCGCGAGAGATATATGCACGGATGCGGGTTTCGATGCCAGCGTCCCCTACCGCTGTATCGACAGAAACGGTCTGCCCTGCCGCAATGCGATAGCGGCCGATTCCGCACTCGTGCCGTTCCGGAACGGGCATCCGACGTGCGGGTATGCTTACCGGAGATGCTGCCGACAGAGCAGGCCGCACCCCTACCCGGCGGCAGACGAAGATGCTCCCCGCAATCGTCTCCTACTACGAACATCTGAACTATTTCAAGGCATACAGGCTACCGATCAAGTAGTTCTGAAAATCGCTGCAGAAAAAGTACTTATCCGATGGAAACAACGAGGATAATACGCGGCTCTACCCAAGAACTCCAGACTATTTACAGGATGAAAAATGAACCGATCATATCGACCGGAGGCTCCAGCATCCCGAATCCCCAACCGAAGACGACGGAGCGATACCGCGAGGTCGTCGAGCTCTATCGCTCGACCCGCCTCTCCTGCTGTGAAATCAGCCGGACGTGCAGCGTGAGTCTTTCCGGGCTGAAGGGACATATCTGCAAATACCACCGGCACCTGATGCTGGCGCGATACGATATTTCATGCGACAAGGAGGAGGCCGGAACTATCCGGCTCGGCCAGCTTCGAGGGCAGCAGCCTGCCACCCGTGCCGAATACAAGGAGGCGGTCGAGGCGTGCAGCAGCATGGATTACATCAAATACAACGTCTCGCAGATCGCCCGCCGCTTCGGGCTGGACGGCACGGGGAAGCACAGAAGCGGCGCAGGCGGGTACGAATCTGAAGCCGGCTTTCGGGCCTGAGAAAAACAAGGCAGCCATACCTTGCTTTACACTCCGTCGGTTTTCCGAGTCGCTGCACACGACCGGCTGCCGGAGCGTTCGCGGCAGAGCCGCGTTTATAGATCGGAGCCCCCCCCCAAAAAAAACCGCCTTGACGGAGGCTTCGGACAAGACCCGCTTCGGCAGTCGGGTTTCGGAGGTACGGCGGTGTAAGGCGGGATATAGTTGCCAAAAACAGATATAAAAGGCAGGCAGCGTACACAGATTCCGTACCGATCCCTTGCGGACGACGGCTCCGCAGCCAATGGCAGCGGGGATCGTTCCTGTATGTCCATACCATAGAAAGCCTTCGAGCGTATGTTCCGGAGGCTTTTTCGGTTCGCAGGGTGGCGGCGCTTCCGGAGCGCGGAGGGTTGCCGGAAGGAGCGGATTTCGGAGTGCGGACAGCCATTGCGGAGTTTTCCGTACCGGCCGTCCGAATAATTGCCGTTGCAATTCATCGCCGCATGCGACCTCCGTTCGTCCGACGAGGCGGGCGGATATGCGGGCGAGGCCGTTGATATGCCACCGCCACACGGCAGGCCGGGAGTGGCATGCTTCAATTTCCCCAGCAGGAGGGCTTCGATGCGTAAACGCATCGAAGCCCTCCTGCGTTTTTACCCGCCGGAACGAAGAACACCCGCGATACCTGCCGCGCGGCGATCTGTGCCATGCACCAGTAACGGAAGCACTACGAATCATTACGAATCAAAAAAATCAGAGATCATGTTACTGGAAAAAGAATATTTCGATATATGGATGCGCCGCATCATGGAGCGGCTCGAAGCAATAGAACAACGCCAGAAGCCGCCCAAAGCGCAGGAGTATCCGACGCTGGAGAATGGCGAGAAACTCTTCGACAACTATGACCTGTGCCGGATGTTGCACGTAAGCAAGCGCACGCTGCAACGCTACCGCTCGAAGTGCGGCCTAAAGTACCGGATGCTGAACCAGAAGGCTTTCTACAAGGAATCGGACGTGCAGGAGTTCATCCGCGACAATTTCGCTATGTTCGCCCGGCGCCGTGAAGACCAGCGTCCGTAGCGACTGAAAACCCCCACGCCGGATGAGCCGCGCTCATCCGGAAACAAAAACCTCCTGAGGGGTCGCTGGACTTCCGGCGGCCCCTTTTCGATGCGAGGCTATTTCCGGCGCGAGGGATGTGTCTTCCGAATTTGCGGCCTGCGCCGCGACTGCCGCAGCCGTTCGGGTTCCGCGTTCCGGCCGGTGGCGAACCGTTCATGCAGCGCATTGGCCGAGAACTCCTTGCCCAGCCGCGAGCCGTTGAGTACGCAGCGGGTTTCGTGGTCGATGAAGGTGACGCCCGTGATCCGTCCCGTGTCGTTGCGCCGCAGGTAGAGGTCAATATGCCGCTCCCGAAGCCGTTCGCGCAGCTCCGTTTCGTCCGTCGCATCCAGCAGGGCTTCCCCGACGCGGTGCCGTGTCAGAGCGAGCAGTTCCTTTCCTGCGATCTGTTCCCCGGAAGAGGCCATGACACGTTCGATCTTCGCCAGCGAGGCGTCGTCACCCAGTCGGGAGGCTTTCAGCGGCGCAGCCTGCGTCCTCTCACCATTCTCGTCCAGCACCGTATAGAGCACTCCCCGGTACGACCGTCCGCCCCGCGTACCCCCGACCTCCTCCACGCCGATACGATACAGCGCGAGCAGAGCCCGCAGTTCGCCGAGGGTCTGAAAGCGGTACATCGAGAGGGCGGGCTTCACCACCGAGGCGATCTGCCGCTTCAGGTCGCCTTTTTCAGGTTCCACGGGCGCGAGCCGCCACAGTTCGCCCCGCTTCCGCCCTTTGGCGCGATGCAGGCCGTATTTACGCTCGATCCTCTCCGTTTCGGCCACGCTCCGCTCGTTGCGCCGGCTGTCGTTTATTTTGCGCCCCGTACTGTCCACCTGTACCGTGACGATATGGATGTGGGGGCGGTCGATGTCGGTATGTTTATAGACGACGTAGGGCTGGCCACCCCAGCCCATACCCTCCATATATTCGGCGGCGATGTCGGTCAGTTCATCGTCCGAAAGCCGGTCTTCGGGGTCGGGGTTGAGCGAGATATGGACGACCGGTTTCTCGGTGCGAACGTGCGAGGGCATCCAGCGGAGCAGCTCGTCGGCGAGGGCCGCGACGCCGAAGCGTCCGTCGGCAGGTTCGCGGATATTACTCGTCGCAAGCACCGCCCCTTTGCCCCGATCGACCTTACACTGATTGTAGGCGAGCGCCCCGTAGATGTCCTTTCCGGTGGTGATATTGGCTACCATCGCTGTCGAAATTCGTCGGCCAGAGCCGCTATTTTCGCTCCCACAGCGACCAGTTCGCGCGTTTCGCTCTCCAATTTATAGAGCAGAGCGAGCGCCTTTTTAGGCGAAAAATGCGCGTGCAATTCCTTTACGATCTGGTTGTAATTCACGCCTATTTTTCTGAATTGGGCGTTGAAAGCGGTCAGCCGCGCGGCGAATTCCATCGTTCCCCGGTCGGATCGTATGACCCGAAATTCGTCGCCGAAGACCCGTGCTTTGACGAAAGCGGCCTTCGAGAGCGTGCCCGACTGCTCGAACAACGCGAGGAACCGGGCATATTCCCCGTCCGTGAAGCGCACCATCACGCAATTTTTCGCCGTGTCCGTTTTGGGCGGCCTGCCGCCCCTGCCCCGGACGGGGGCTTCGGTTTTTTCCATGCCTTTCGATTTTTACCGAAGGCCGCAAGGCCCCCGGTGCGGTAAAAATTCCGTTCCGGCGCACGGCGGCGCCCCGTAAAAAGCGACGACTTCGGAGGAGCTTTCTCCCCCTTGCGGGCAAGCTGTTTTCCGTTACCGAAATCGTTTCGGGTAACGGAAAACACAGCTTGCTGTGTCCCGAACATGAAATGTTCTCCGGACACAAGGGACTGCCCTTTGCGGAGGCAGTCCCGCCACAGTCGCCGGCCAGCACGAAGAGGCGTAACCGTAAAGACCGGAATCGGTTCACGGGACAAAGATACCGGCCTATGCAATCCGTTGTATGCCAGCAGGCAGCGCAGACCTATGCCAAACCTGCGCCAAACGGTGCCACGAATGTTCGCGGCCGCACGCTCCGGGTGCCGGAGGGTGTTTCTTTGCCGTTGCGGACAATCGGCAATGATACGCTGCGACGATTCATTACCGACGTACGGAAAGCGTATCGGCGCGTATGTGCAGACACACGACACCTATGGCCGATCCATATATCCATATCGAAAGATATACGGACAATCCATAGCGGTTCATGCACGGACGTATGGACGGACGATACCGATGCAGGCATTGCCGTACGGAGATGCAGGAATGCAGACATGCAGACATGGAGGCATGAAGGTATGGTGGCATACGGCCGCATTTCCGCAAAGCGCCGTTCCCGTACAGAAACGGGGCGTCGCAGCCATAAAGGAACGAACCCGCAAGGGTTTACATACACGGTCAAACACTTTAATATTTCAATGCTTATGGAAAAAGAACCTGTTTATCTGGCCTTTTCCACCCAGAAGGGCGGAGCGGGCAAAACCACGCTCACGGTGCTGTTCGCCTCGTACCTGCACTACGTGAAGGGCTACGACGTGGCGGTCGTGGACTGCGACTACCCGCAGCACTCCATCGCAGGGATGCGGCAGCGCGACCTGAAGCTGGCTTTGGAAGACAACCATTACAAGGCGCTGGCCTACGAACAGTTCACGCGCCTCGGCAAGAAAGCCTATCCGGTCGTGGAGAGCAGCACGGAACGGGCCATAGACGATGCCGAGCGCATCACGGGGCAGGCCGCGTTCGACCTCGTATTCTTCGACCTGCCCGGCACGGTCAACAATCCGTCGGTGATCCGCGCCCTCTCCAACATGGATTACATCATCGCCCCGATCAGTGCCGACCGCGTGGTGCTGGAGAGCACGCTGCGCTACATGACGGTCGTGAACGACGTGATCCGCAAAACGGGGGTTTCGAACATCAAGGGAACCTATCTGGTGTGGAACATGGTGGACGGGCGCGAGAAGTCGGAGCTGTACGAAGTGTACGAGCAGGTGATCGCCGAGCTGGGCCTGCATGTGCTGAAGACCTTCATTCCCGACAGCAAGCGTTTCCGGCGCGAGTTGTCCGCAGGCCACCGCCCGCTGTTCCGCTCGACGCTGTTCCCGGCCGACCGTTCGCTGCTCAGAGGAAGCAACATCGAGGCGCTGACGGACGAGGTACTGACCCTGCTCAACCTCCGCGACAATGGCTAAGCGCATGAAAGCCGGGCCGCTGGACGAATCGCTCATCATCCAGTCCTTCAAGGATGCCGACCTGCTGGCCGATCCCGCAAATGCCGTGTTGCAGGAGGCCGGAGAGCGTCCGGCGGCATTCCGCAGGGACGGAGAGGAGCCTGTGGCGGACGAGGCCGCCGTACCGGCCGACGGCACCGCGAAGGGCAAGTCCCGCCGCCGCAAGGGAAGCTACGACGAGGTATATCTCAAACGCCGGGAACTCAAGACGCGGCAGCCCGTTTACATCAGTCAGGAGATACACCGCTCCGTCATCAAGCTGGTACACCTGCTGGCGCTCGCGGGCAAGGAGATCAGCGTAGGGGGATATATCGACAACGTACTGGCCGAGCATCTGCGCCAGCACAAGGACGAGATCGCCGAGCTGTACCGCAGCGGAATAGACGATATACTGCAAACCGATCATTAAAACCTTTTCAGTTATGACACACTACACGACGACGGCCTGCATCCTGCTGGCCGCAGCGGCCGCAGCCGCGGCCCTCTTTATCCGCCGTGCGGCGATTCACCGCCGGCGTTCGCACCGGGCGGGAACTGCTCCGCAGCCGCAGCCCCGCCCCGATACGGCGCAGGACGACGGCTACCGGAGACGTTATGTCCTGAACCGATGGGACGGCGCTTTCCGTTCCGGCAAGACGGTACGCATCCGTCCGGAGCATTACGAACGACTGCGGCAGATCACCTCCCGGAGCGGAGCGGTGTCGATGATAGCCTATGTGGACAACGTGCTGCATGCCCACTTCGAAGACTACGCAGAGAGCATCGACCGCTACTGCCGCAGTCGCAAACCCTCACGAGGCCGAAAGCAATGGACGCGCTGAGAACCGCCGTGCTGGTCGCCCTCGCGCTCTTCGCCGCAGGCTACGCGCTATGGGTCGCCCGCTGGTTCCTGCGCGGGCAGCGGACAGCGGGCACGAAGCAGGCGTCGCCCCCGAAAGCGGAGGCGCGGCCCGCGATCATCGGCAAAAGCCGCTTTACGATGCCACATCGAAGCCAAGCGACGCCAACCGCTGCCACAGGTTCGGGAAACGTAAAAGAGGCCGAAAAAGCCGGTATATTTGCCGGAGCAAGTGTGCATGAACACCCCCGGCAGATCCCGCCGGAGAAATTGGACGAAGTGTTCGGCGTCCCGCCCGCAGGCGAGAACAACGATCCGGAACCCTACGAGGCCCCGCTCTACGAAGAAGAACCTTTCCCGGACTTCGAAGCGGAGATAGAGAGGGAGATGGACGAGGACGAACACGACGATACGCAGCCCCCTGCGGGCCGTTCGTTAGCCAAGGGTGTACGTTTCGAGCAGATCAGCGAAGCCTACCGCACCGTAGCACACGACAATCCCCTTACAGACGAGCAGCAGCAGGAGACAGGACGAACCCTGCTGGGGCTGAAACAGACCGATATGTTCGAGGCCATCGTTTCGGCCGCTCCCGACGGGAACGACAAAGTGAGTCGTCTGATCGACGCCTACCTCACGGCATTCCAACGGAGGATCGCCGCGGAGGATGCGGGAGGCCCATCCCCGCAGGCGCCGGTTCCCGAAGGGTTCGATGTCCGCGATTTCGCATGAACCGACACCAAGACAATATGAAAGAGAGAGATTACGGATAGGTACGCCCTGTCCTCCGAGCCACTGAAACATCCATGTCGAACCCCGGCGCAGGGGCTTATCCGCCCCCTGCGCCACAAAACAAAAAAGCTATCCGAAGTCTATGAGAAACAAGAAAGTTCTGCTGTCGGCAGCCCTCGTCGTGTCTGCCGTTTCCTCGGCTCTGGCCCAAGGCAACGGCCTTGCCGGCATCAACGACGCGACCAACATGGTCACCTCCTATTTCGACCCGGGCACGAAGCTCATCTACGCCATCGGAGCCGTAGTCGGACTGATCGGTGGAATCAAGGTCTATAACAAATTTTCGTCGGGCGACCCGGACACCAGCAAGACCGCCGCGAGCTGGTTCGGGGCGTGCATCTTCCTGATCGTAAGCGCCACGGTGCTGCGTTCATTCTTCCTGTAAGCGTATCCGCCATGAAGTACACGATCAATAAGGGCATCGGGCGCAGCGTGGAGTTCAAAGGGCTCAAGGCGCAGTACCTCTTCCTCTTCGCAGGAGGACTGCTGGCCGTATTCGTGCTGCTGGTCATCTTCTACACGGCGGGCGCCGATCAGTGGGCGTGCATCGGCTTCGGCGCGGGGGCCGCCTCGGCGCTGGTGTTCTACACCTTCCGTATGAACGCCAAGTACGGCGAGCACGGACTGATGAAACTCGCCGCCGCACGCCGCCGTCCCCGCTACCTGATAAACCGTAAAGGCGCATGCCGCTTCCTAAACCGCAGGAAGG
The DNA here is from genome assembly GCF_900021155.1 of Alistipes sp. CHKCI003. Classification (GTDB taxonomy): domain Bacteria; phylum Bacteroidota; class Bacteroidia; order Bacteroidales; family Rikenellaceae; genus Alistipes; species Alistipes excrementavium. Next base: position 50,242 of record NZ_FCNT01000054.1, on the reverse strand, counting down.
AGGTGCGTCATGCGTAACGTAATGAAAGCCTCCACCATAGAGAGTAAGTTCCCGCTGCTGGCGGTCGATGGCGGCTGTATTATCAGCAAGGACGCCGACATCACGGCAGCCTTCCGCGTCGAGCTGCCCGAACTCTTTACCGTGACGGGTGCCGAGTACGAGGCGATGCACGCGGCCTGGTGCAAGGCCGTGAAGGTGCTGCCCGAATACAGCGTAGTGCTGAAGCAGGATTGGTTCATCCGCGAGCGATACTGTCCGGAGGTGACGAACGAAGCAGAAGCAGGCGCATCCGGCTCCGTCCGGCAAGAAGGAAGAAGGAGCAGCCAAATCGGCGGCGAGCAGGCGAGCTTCCTTTCGCGCAGCTACGAGCGCCACTTCAACGAGCGCCCTTTTCTGAACCACGCATGTTTCCTCTACCTGACCAAGACGACCAAGGAGCGGGCCCGCATGCAGTCCGACTTCTCGACCCTCTGCCGGGGCAACATCATTCCCAAAGAGGTAAATCCGGACACGGCCCGCGCGTTCCTCGAATCGGTGGATCAGTTCGAGCGCATTATCAACGATTCGGGACTGGTGACCCTCACACGCCTGACGGACGAGGAGATCACCGGCACACCCGACAGTCCGGGGCTGATCGAGAAATACTTCTCCCTCTCGCTCGACGATACGACCGTGTTGCAGGATATGGAACTGAAAGCCGAAGGGTTCCGCGTGGGCAACAAGCACGTCTGCCTGCACACGCTCTCCGACACGGACGACCTGCCGGGGCGCGTGAGTACGGAGAGCCGCTACGAGCGTCTCTCGACAGACCGTTCGGACTGCCTGCTCTCGTTCGCGGCACCGGTGGGCCTGCTGCTCTCCTGCGACCACATCTACAACCAGTGGCTCTTTCTGGACGACAGCGCCGAGAACCTGCGCCGCTTCGAGAAGAGCGCCCGCAACATGCACTCGCTCGCACGCTACTCGCGCTCGAACCAGATCAACAAGGAGTGGATCGACCGATATTTGAACGAGGCGCACTCGTTCGGGCTGACCTCGATCCGGGCGCACTTCGACGTCATGGCGTGGAGCGACGACGCGGAGGAGCTGCGCCGCATCCGCAACGACGCGGGCAGCCAGCTCGCCAAGATGGAGTGCCGCCCCCGCCACAACACGGTGGACGCCGCGACGCTCTACTGGGCGGCCATGCCGGGTAACGCAGGGGATTTCCCCGCCGAGGAGTCGTTCTACACCTTTATCGAGCCGGCCCTGTGCTTCTTTACGGGCGAGACGAACTACCGCTCGTCGAGTAGCCCCTTCGGGATCAAGATGTGCGACCGCATAAGCGGCAAGCCGCTGCATCTGGACATCTCGGACGAGCCGATGCGCCGGGGCTGGATCACCAACCGCAACAAATTCGTACTGGGGCCTTCGGGGTCGGGCAAATCGTTCTTTATGAACCACCTCGTGCGCCAATACTACGAACAGGGAACGCATATCGTACTCGTGGATACGGGCAATTCGTACCAAGGTTTGTGCGAGCTGATACACAACAAGACCAAGGGCGGCGACGGGATTTACTTCACCTACACCGAGGAACATCCGATCAGCTTCAACCCTTTCTACACGGACGACTACGTGTTCGAGACGGAAAAGCTGGACAGCATCGCCACGCTGCTGCTGACACTATGGAAAAGCGCCGACGAGAAAGTGTCGAAAACCGAGCTGACGGAGATCGGCAACGCCGTGGCCGGCTACATCGGCCGCATCAGGGCCGACCGTTCGATACGCCCCTCGTTCGACACCTTCTACCAGTACCTCAAGGGGGAGTTCCGCGAAGAGCTCGAAAGCCGCGAGATCGAGGTGCGGCGCGAGGAGTTCGACATCCGCAACCTGCTGACCACGCTGCGGCCCTACTACCGGGGCGGGCGCTACGACTTCCTGCTGAACTCGCCCAGCGAGATCGACCTGCTCTCCAAACGTTTCATCGTCTTCGAGATCGACGCCATCAAGGACAACAAGGAGCTGTTCCCGATCGTGACGATCGTTCTGATGGAGGTCTTCATCAACAAGATGCGGCGACTCAAAGGCATCCGCAAGATGCTGATTATCGAGGAGGCATGGAAGGCGCTGGCATCCAACAATATGGCTTCATACGTCCAATATTTGTACAAGACCGTCCGCAAGCACTTCGGCGAGGTGGTGACGGTCACGCAGGAGGTGCAGGACATCATCTCGTCGCCCATCGTGAAGGAGGCGATCATCAACAACAGCGATTGCAAAATCCTGCTCGACCAGCGCAAATTCATGAACCGCTTCGACGCCATCCAAACCCTGTTGGGTCTTACGGACAAGGAGAAGGCGCAGATACTTTCGATCAATATGTCGAATCATCCGGGCCGCAAGTACAAGGAGGTCTGGATCGGGCTGGGCGGCGTGCAGAGCGCCGTCTATGCCACCGAGGTCAGTAAACAGGAATATCTCGCCTACACGACCGAGGAGAGCGAGAAGATCGAGGTGCAGCGCCGGGCCGAATCTCTGGGCGGCGATATAGAGCTGGCGATCAAACAGCTCGCCGAAAAATAGTCATCAACCGGGGCCGACGCCCCGCAAACACCGAAAACATCATGTCGAAAATCATAAGTTGCGAACAACTCCGCCGTCTGGCCCGTCACCACGCGGGTATCGGCGAGATACGCGAACTCTGCGACCCTCCGGCCTGCGGACTTTCCGCCTACGGACACGAGGCATCCGACCCCGCACCGGCTCCTTTCGGGGAACCCATCGTAACGTCCGGCTGGCGCGAAGAGGAACTCCGGCGCAGGGAACGGGAGATGGGCCGCCTGTGCGGCAGGTGGATGTCCACGCCGAACCGCTGCGGCATCGAGATCGTCCGCGCGGGGGAGCACTTCGTCCTCAGATACCTTAAACGCAACGGCCGTCCGACCGGCGAGCGTTATGTGCTGGTCTGGCTCGACGGGGATATTCTCTATTACGGCTCCGACGACCGGATTACGATTTTGGCGCTCGACACGCAGACCGATACGCTGATGGTATCGCCGGGAGAGGATTACACCCGCCAGCGGGAAAACGAAAGATAGGGAGGCGGCCATGTGCAGGAGAAATAACGAATACCCCATACCGGCCTCGCACCTCTACTTCAGGATGTCGGAGATCGCGGGCCGCTGGTGCAGCCGCGAAGGGTCGCCGGAGGTACGGATATACCACAACGAAGCACGCCGGGCCGGCGGCTACCACGTGGCCTTCGCCTACGATGCGAAGACCGTGCTGCGGCGTCCGCTGCGGCAGATGTGGGGCCTCTGTTACTTCGACCTGTGGGGCCGCATCGGTCTTTCCTACGACCACGAACGCGACGTACTGACCCTCGCGGGCTACGGCGACTACTACCGCGCGGAGGAATAAAATCCCGCGAATGTAAAACCCATAAAACAACGAAAGAAAATGAAACGATGGATATGGCTCATGTGCCTCGTTCTGGCCTGCTTCACCCAGCGGGCCGCGGCGCAGTGGACGGTCATCGACCCGTCCAACCTCGTACAGAACATCAAGAGTGCCGTGCAGAGTTCCACGACGGCATCCAACATGATTAAGTCTCTGCAAGAGAGCGTAAAGATTTATAACCAAAGCAAGGCGTATTACGACGCCCTGAAATCGGTGCACAACATCATCAAGGACGCCCGCAAGGTGAAGCTCACGATCGAGATGGTCAGCGAGATCACGGATATTTACATGTCGGGATTCAACCGTATGGTCACAGACCGCAACTTCACCCCCGGCGAGCTGGCGGCAATCTCGGCCGGTTACGCCCGGCTGCTGGAGGAAGGCGGGGCGCTGGTCACGGAGCTGAAGAACATCGTGACCTCCGGCAACGGCCTCTCGCTCTCGGACAAGGAGCGCATGGACGTAGTGGATCAGATCTATACCCGGATGCTGCGCTACCGTAACCTCACGCGCTATTATACCGACAAGGCGATCTCCGTTTCGTTCCTGCGCAGCCAGTCCAAAGGCGATGCCGCCCGCGTGCAGGCGCTCTACGGCAAACCCTCCGAAAGATATTGGTAGCCATGACACCGCTCGCAACAAATTTCGACAACCTGCACCAAGTGCTGCGCAATCTCTATCAGGAGATGCTGCCCCTGTGCGGGGATATGGTCGGCATCGCCAAAGGCGTGGCCGGTCTGGGAGCGCTTTTTTACGTGGCCTATCGGGTATGGAAGGCGCTGGCCTCGGCCGAGCCTATCGACGTATTTCCGCTGCTGCGCCCCTTCGCCATCGGGCTGTGTATCATTATGTTTCCGACCGTCGTGCTGGGGACGGTGAACGCCGTGCTTTCGCCCGTGGTGCAGGGCACGCACGCCATCCTCGAAGGGCAGACGACGGACATCGCCGCCTACCAGAAGCAGCGGGACGATCTCGAATACGAGGCCCGCGTGCGCGAAGGCAAGGCGTGGCTGGTGGACGACGAGGTGTACGACCAACAGCTCGCCGAACTGGGCATTACGGATCTGGGCGAAATAATCAGTATGTGGTGGGAGCGGACGTGGCACGGAATCAAGATGTGGTTCCGAGAGCTGGTGCGCGACTTCTTCGAGCTGCTGTTCAACGCCGCAGGACTCACGGTGGACACGCTGCGGACGTTCTTTCTGGTCGTGCTCTCCATTCTCGGCCCGCTGTCGTTCGCTCTTTCCGTTTACGACGGTTTTCAGGGAACGCTCACGCACTGGCTCTCCAAATACATCTGCGTCTATCTGTGGCTGCCCGTAGCCGATCTCTTCTCGGCCGTGCTGGCCAAGATACAGGTGTTGATGCTTCAGGCCGACATTGCGGCGCTGCAAGACCCAAGCTACATCCCGGACGGTTCGAACGGCGTCTATATCATCTTCCTGATTATCGGGATCATCGGCTATTTCACAGTGCCGACCGTAGCCGAGTGGATCGTGCAGGCGGGCGGCGGTTCGGGGCTGGGCGGCGTCAACCGCGCTTCGTCGTTCGCTGCCGGTGTCGCGGGCGGCGTGACCGGAGCTTTGATCGGCAAAGCCTTTGGGCGCGGCGGCAAATCGAAATACGGCGAGAGCGACGACAGCGGCCCCCAAGGCGATAACCTCGCCACGAAGGATGGCGGAGGGTCGTCCGGCGGCCATTGATGGAATGCAGCCGATCGCTTTTGTAGCGGTTAAGCTGCATGTCAGCCGCACCTTTTCCTGTGCGGCTCAATAGAAGAGACAAACCCGATAAAACGACAAAAAAATGGAATTCAAATCGTTGAAAAACATCGAAACGAGCTTCCGGCAGATACGGCTCTTCACGCTCGTCTTCCTCGGACTGTGCGCCGTGGTGGCCGTGTTCAGCGTCGTGAAGAGCTACCAGTTCGCCCAGCGCCAACGCGAGAAGATCTATGTGCTCGATCAGGGCAAGTCGCTGATGCTGGCCCTCTCGCAAGACCTCAGCCAGAACCGGCCCGTCGAGGCGCGGGAGCACGTCCGCCGCTTCCACGAGCTCTTCTTCACGCTGGCGCCCGACCGGGCGGCCATCGAGAGCAACATCAACCGCGCCCTGTTCCTATGCGACAAGAGCGCCTACCACTACTCGCAGGATCTTCAGGAGAAGGGTTACTACAACCGCGTGGTGGCGGGCAACATCAATCAGCAGGTGCAGGTCGATTCGGTGGTCTGCGACTTCGACACCTATCCGTACCGCGTGACGACCTACGCCCGGCAGATGATCATACGCGAGAGCAACGTCACCGAACGCTCGCTCATCACGCGCTGCAACCTCATCAACTCGGTGCGCTCGGACAACAACCCGCAGGGCTTCACGATGGAGCGCTTCGAGATCGTCGAAAACCGCGATCTGCGGGTCATAGCACGATAAATTATGATACGGAAATGGATAAAACGCGCCGGAGAGCGGATCGAGGATCGGCTGCGGCACCTGTGCGGGGCCCTCAGCCCCGACATGCGAGTCTATGCGATCGTCACGCTCTTCGTGCTTTTCGCCGCACTGTCGCTGTATAGCACCGTTTCGGCGATCTACTCTCTGGGGCGCAACGACGGGGAGAGGATACGGATCGAACACCTGCGACGGCTTGCACCGCAGCCGGAGCAAAGGCACAAGCCGGAATCCTTCGGAAATTCAGATGCAAAGCTGCAGCAGGAAGCAGCCTTTCCCGCTGAAACAGAACGAACACAGTCCGGGGCGGACAGCTCCGAACGATTAAACACGACCGATTATGAAAGAGAACGAGAAACACGGCAGTAACGAACAGCCTGCGCCGGAGAAGCCCGCGAAGGAGCTTACCGAGCAGCAAATACAGCAGCGGCGCAAGATGATCGTCTTCCCGCTGATGCTGCTGGTCTTCGCCGCGATCATGTGGCTCATTTTCGCCCCTTCGGGCGGTGAGGAAGCCACCGAACAGGCGGGGCTCAATACCAGTCTGCCCACGCCGGAGCAGAGCGGCATTGTCGCCGACAAACGCGACGCCTATGTGCAGCAGGAGATGAAGGCCAAACAGGAGGCCAAGATGCGCTCGCTGGAAGATTTCGCCTTCTCGCTGGGCGAGGAACCCGAGAGCGAGGAGGAACGGGCCGCACGCGAGGAAAGGGAGCTGCGCATGGCCCCCAAACCCGTAGAATATTACGAGGCACCCTCGCGCTTCGAGAGCGGAACCCTGCACTCATCGGTGGGTGCGTACCACGACCTGAACCGTCAGATAGGCAGCTTCTATGAAGAGACGCAGAACGAGGCCGAAAGCGACAGAGAGAAGGAGTTGCAGGAACGCATCGACCGGCTCGAAGCGCAGTTGGAGGACGAACAGGCCCGGCAGAGCGCCGAGGAGCAACAACTGGCACTGATCGAAAAGTCCTACCAACTGGCCTCGAAATACATGAACGGAGGGCAAAATGCGGGCGGTGCGGCGGAAGCCGTCCAGACCACCCCGACGGGCGGTGCATCCCGCAGCGGCAGGAGCACCGTGCAACCCGTCGCCCAAGTGCGCCGAGAGGTCGTTTCGTACCTCGCGGCCCCGATGCCCGACTCGGTATTCGTCGCGGAGTTCACGAAGCCCCGCAACTGGGGATTCAATACTGCGGCGGGTAACGAGAACCCCGTACAGAAAAACAGCATCGGAGCCTGCATTTATCGCACGACGACCGTGACGGACGGCAAGGAGGTGCCCCTGCGCCTTACCGAACCGATGAGAGCCGGCGGCGTGCTGATCCCCGCGAACACCGTACTTACGGGCACGGCCCGCATCGACGGGGAACGCATGATGATCACGGTCAATGCCGTGCAATACCGGGGCAGCGTGATACCGGTCGAGTTGCTGGTTTATGACATGGACGGAGGCGAGGGCATCAGCGTCCCCTCATCCGACGAGATCAGCGCCGTGAAGGAGATCGCCGCCAATGCGGGTTCAGGATTGGGAAGCAGCATCACCATTACGGACGATGCGGGAACGCAACTGCTCTCCGATCTGGGGCGCAGCGTCATACAAGGCACGGCGCAGTACGTCGGGCAGAAGATGCGGCAGGTCAAGGTGACGCTCAAAGCAGGGTACCGTGTCTTGCTGCTGCCCCCGCTGGAATAACACGCAAGCCACTGAATATCCATAAACCGAACACATTAAAGAAAGACGAGTTATGAACCGAAAGAAAATCGAGAGTACAGTCCGCTCGCAAAACCTTTGCTCGCCGGCAGCGAAGGAAAACAAGCCGGGCGCAGTTAAAAAAATCCTTTTATCGTTCGCACTTTTAGGATGCGTAACGGGCGCCTCGGCGCAGGAGATAGCCGAAACCGCAGCGCCGGACATACCGGCTGCCGCGACACCCTCGACGGGCGACTACTTCGGCGGACTGACCCGTCCGCTGACCTTCGACCGCATGATCCCGCCTTACGCGCTGGAGGTGACCTTCAACAAGACCACGCACGTTATTTTCCCCGCGGCCATCCGCTACGTCGATCTGGGGTCGGCAGACCTTTTGGCCGCCAAAGCCGACGGCACGGAGAACGTTTTGCGTGTCAAGGCGGCCCTGCGCGACTTCTCACGCGAGAGCAACCTCTCGGTGATAACGGAAGACGGCGCCTATTACACCTTCAACGTCAAGTATGCCGACGAACCGGTGAAGCTGTCGGTCGAGATGACCGACTTCCTGCACGACGGCGAGGCGGTGAACCGTCCCAACAACGCGCTGGAGATCTACATGGAGGAGCTGGGGAGCGAATCGCCGCTGCTGGTGAAGCTCATTATGAAGTCGATCTACAAGAACGACCGCCGCGAGGTAAAGCATATCGGCTGCAAGCGTTTCGGTATCCAGTACCTACTGAAAGGCATCTATTCGCACAACGGGCTGCTCTATTTCCACCTGCAACTGAAGAACTCCTCGAACGTGCCTTTCGAGGTCGATCACCTCACCTTCAAGATCGCGGATAAGAAGGTCGCCAAGCGCACGGCCATTCAGGAGCAGGTCATCCGGCCCCTGCGTGCCCACAACAACGTGCAGGTGATTCGGGGCAAGAGCAGCGAGCGCATGGTCTTCACGCTTCCGAAGTTCACCATTCCCGACGACAAGCACCTCGTGGTGGAACTCTACGAGAAAGAAGGCGGACGCCACCAGACCTTTACGGTCGAAAACGCCGATCTGGTGCGTGCCGAGGTCATCAACGAATTAAAGGTCAAATAGCATGAAACGGTTGGCATTGCTGCTATCGCTGGCCCTCGGTCTGGCTTTGGCTCCGGAGGCCCATGCCCAGCGTACCCTGCCCGGAATGCGGGGGCTGGAGGTACGCGCGGGCATGGCGGACGGCTGGTACTCCGCCTCCGGGCGCAGCACCACGGGATACTATTTCGGAGCGGCCATGAGCCGTTATGCGGGCCGTGCGAACAAATGGGTCTTCGGGGCGGAGTACCTCTGCCGCAATTACCCCTACAAAGCAGGGAGTATCCCCGTGGCGCAGTTCACGGGCGAAGGGGGCTACTACTATAAGTTTCTCGCGGACGGCTCCAAGACCTTCTTCCTCTACATCGGCGGATCGGCCCTGTTGGGGTACGAGACGGTGAACTGGGGAGATAAAATGCTGTACGACGGGTCCACGATCCGAAGCCGCGAGGGATTCCTCTACGGAGGCGCGGTGACGCTGGAGGCCGAAGCCTATATCTCCGACCGCATCGTGCTCTGCATATCGGGCCGCGAGCGTGTGCTTTGGGGCACGACGACAGGACATTTCCACACGCAGTTCGGAATAGGCGTAAAATTCATCATCGACTGACATTCATCCACCACTTTTTATTAACCGCCGCACGAAACGGCATAAAATCAATTAAATCTATGAAAAAGATGATTTTGGCAGCCACGGCTGCCCTGGCCATGCTGGCCTCCTGCAACAAGCACACCGACGAGATCGCAGACTCGGCGACGGGCAGCGTAGTGAAAATCACCCTGACGGACAAGACGCCCGAAACCCGCGCCTTCTTCGACCAGACGGCCGCGGCCGAGAGCTGGGAGAAGAAGATAGGCACGCTCACGCTGTTCGTATTCGACGGCAACGGGGACGCCGTACTGCAACGCAACTTCACCGCTGCGGAGATTTCGGGACAGACGGCGACCATTCCCGTACCGGACGCCGCACCGGGGCAAACGTACAGTTTCTATGCCATCGCCAACGGCAGCGCCCTTTCCGGGATCGGCACACTGGACGACCTGCGAAGCCAGGCCGAGAGCGAGATCGCGGACTATAACGGTACGTTCGACGAGGTGACGACGAAGGCCAAACGCTCCGCAGGGTTCACTATGACCGGCTCGGCCACGAAGGCCATCGCTGCGGCCGGGCAGACGACCACCGTGCAGATCGCGCTCGAAAGGCTCGTGTCGAAAGTAGCCGTACAGGCCACGACCGACAGTAAGTTCGCCGCGACTTATCCGGGTCGCGTGCGGATCGCTTCGGCGACCGTTTCCCGTGCGGCATCCTCGGTCTCCTATTTCGACGTCGGCACGTCGCATTCCGGAGGAACCCAGAACCGCGAACATTCCGGGGGAACCATGCCTCTGTTCGCAGCACAGACTTTCAGCCATACGCAGGCAGCGAAAGAGCAGAGCGGGAAATATGCCAATTTGTTCTATATCTACGGCAATGAGGACAACATGGCTGCCGAGAGCGTACTGCTGACCCTCGAAGGCATTTACGATCATGACGGGGATTTCGGAACGACGGACGATCAGATGCCCGTAAGTTACGAGATCGAACTTGCCGGGGATTCGGGTAAGGCTATCAACCGCAATACCTACCGCCGCGTAACGGTGAACATCAGCGGCCTGACGGGAGCCGACGTGGCCGTGACGATCACCCCCGCAGACTGGGAAGGGCCGTTCAATCAGGATGTTAATATCGGTATGTAGCATCAGAAGGGAAGGGACAGGGTGCAATTGTCCCTGTCTTTCCCCTTTTTCCATTTTTCATTATGAGAAACCTACTGATTTTAATTATGCCGCTGCTCGCTTTGGCGGTCGGTTGTTCCAAAGAAGACATTGTTCCGGCTGCGGAGTCTGTGACCCGCTTTACGCTGCGGGTGTGTCCGGAAGAAACGCAGGCGGTTACCCGGGCCGCGGACGAACGGGCCGTCAAGGACATGAACGTTTTCCTCTTCGATCCGCAGGGCATACGCCCGTCGCAGCACTTTTACGTGCAGGGCGGCGTATTGGAGCGTTCCATTCCCGCCGGCCGGTACGATGTGTATGCCGTAGCCAATCTGCACGAAGACATGGGCCCGATGAGCCGGGAGGCGTTGTCGGACTATGAGTTCCGCGTACCCCGAAGTTACACGTCGCTGCCCATGTCCGGATATGCGGAATGTACGGTCGGGAAAGGGACGCCGGAGGCTACGGTCACCGTCCGGCGCAACGTGGCCAAAATCGTCTGCAACATCTCCTTCTACGGGGTGGACTACGACCTGAAGCTCCAATCCGTGCAGGTGGTGGATATGGCAAGTGTCACCACGCTGTTTGCGGAGGATCAGCAGGCCCGTGAGCTCACCTCTTCCGAGCTTTCGGCGATCGCATCGTATGAGAACCGCAAGGCATCGCGCACGTTCTTCTTGGCGGAGAACTGTCGGGGCGAAGTGCCGGGAATAACCTCTCAGGAGCAGAAATGTGCCGGCAACGCACCCGAAGGAGCGACTTTCCTGCGGATCAAAGCGCAGCGTGAAGGCAAACTGCTGACGTACGACGTATATCTGGGAGAGAACAATACGACCAACTTCGACGTGCGCCGCAATACGGTATATACGCTCAATATCGTCATCAAGGACGAAAACGCGGTCGATACCCGTGTAGATGCGTTCGAGGTCGGGATTTCGGACAACTTCCCTTACGAGGGCTATCGGTTCGAGGGCTATTGTCTGTACGACCCCGGCCGGCAGCTTACGATCACCGTGGACGATCCGCAAAAGGCCGGCGACCTTTCGGCGACGGTTCGCTTCGTCGCAGGAAAGAACGGGGCCTTCTTCTTCAACGGGCAGCCGCTCACCTCGTCCGTCACCTTCCCGCTCGACGACCCTTCGGGCGTTTACAATTTCTCCGTGGACTACTTCCCCGGCGATTGCTATACCGCCGACAATCATTGCCTCGTCTATGAGGTGGCTGTAAGCAACACGGACGGGTACAGCTATACGAAAACGTTTACGCACGACTTTTATAATCTCCTGACGATATATACCTACTGGAAGCGTGGGACTACCCACCGCGGTCGGGGAAGCGTCGACAAAGAGAATATGACGGTCGTAAAATGGAGTTCCTCCTATACGTCCGAAGACAATCGCATGATGATATTGTCGTTGGACGACGGGCCGCTCGTGCCTCTCAAACCGGTGGACGGATCGAAAGTCGGAGGTTGGTATGCGGATCGCGGCCTCACGCAGTTCGTCTCAGCGGAAAACCCTTACCGCCATCCCATGAAAATTTTTCGGGATACGCTCTACGTGGACTTCGTGCAGGAAGCCGTCTATATCTATACCCATGTCGATCTGGTCGAGATAAGTTGCGACGGCGCGTACCGGATCGATCAGGAAAAACAGGCGTTCGTAGTTCCGATAGGAAGCCGCTGCACGTTCAAGGGGATCGGAGGGAAAACGGTCGCCGTCTGGTGGAGCAACTTCATCGGCCACTATCCCCGCAAGGAGCTGTCGCGGAAGCCGGAGTATTCCTTTACCGCATGGGAAAACTGCAATGTCGTTCCCGAATTTCAGACCTATTAACCTCTCTCAACGCTCCGCCGATACCTTTTGCCGGATGCGGCGGTTACTCATTCCAACAAAATAAAAACGCAATGAAAAGATTATTTGTACTGCTGCTGTTCGTCCTCGCGGCGAACGCGGCTTCGGCTCAATATACGGCCGTGCGCGTCAATGCGCTGGGACTGGCAACGGGAACCGTCCATGCCGGCGTAGATGTGGCCGTATCGGAAAAATGGTCTGTCGAAGCGTCGGCATACTGGAACCCGATCTCGACCGAAAGTCTGCGAACCAAAGTGCTGGGAGCCGTCGTGGGTGTGCGCCGCTGGCGCTTCGAGCCGCACGTCGGCTTCTTTTGGGGCGTGCACTCCGCCCTCGCACAGTATCGCGTCGGGAACCGGAACAAACGCTACAACGGCTGGACTGTCGGCGTAGGTGCCAGCGCGGGCTACTCGTGGATGCTGCATAGGCGGTGGAATTTCTCGCTCGAAGGCGGCATCGGCCTGTATTACATGAACGATACGCGCTGGAATCCCGCGCCGCCGCCCGGCGAAGATGTCTTTCTGCGGCATTACCGCCGTATCGCACTGGCTCCGGCGAAGCTGGAAGCCTCTTTCTCTTATATGTTTTAGAATACCGAGATATGAAAAAGCTCTTGTTTTTAGGATTATTGCCGCTTCTGTTCGCATCCTGCACGAAGGATAGCGGCAGCTATCCGCCCGATGGGCCGCAGTCCCCCGAAGCTGTCGCTTCGCAGGTGGAAATATCTTTTACGGCTGCGGACAACGGATTTTCGACACGAAGTTCGGAGGATGAAAATGCCATTGCAGACGTGAACCTTTACCTGCATAACGTGCAGACGGGTTCGCTGGAACATCACTATCTGACCGCGGGGAACGCTTCGCGGACGATAACGATAGCCCACGGCCGTTACGAAGCGTATGCCATCGCCAATACGAGGGAAGATATGGGGCCGATGACGCTCCTGCGATTGCAGGAAGCGATGTACGTTCTCGATGTATCGGGAGATACCGATGAAAGGTTTGCGATGAGCGGCCGGCAGTCTTTCACCGTATCGGGGGCTACCGATGTAACGATACTCCTCCGGCGATGTGTGGCAAAACTGACTCTGAACATCACGACGGCCGGCGCCTTTACGGATTTCGAACTCCGATCCTGTCAGGTAACGGGCGTACCGTCCTGCGTGCCGTTCTTCGCTGGAAGCAAACCCACAACGGACAGCGAAGTGACATCCTTTCCGAAGAGCGTCCTTTCCGGACGCAGCTACTCCGTTGTTCTTTACCTTCCCGAAAACGCTCAGGGCGAAGTGCCGGGTATCACCGACCCGCGGCAGCGCAGCCGCGAAAACGCCCCGCAATACGCCACCTGTATCCATCTTGAAGGCGAGGCATCAGGCCGTAAGGTCGATTATTACATCTATCCCGGCAGCAACGTCACGACCTCTTTCGACATCCTGCGTAACTGTCATTATAACCTCGATGTGATGATTTCGGGGGCCAATGCGACGGATATGCGTCTTTCGACGCTCGGAGCGACCTTCACGGAACTACCTCGGACGTGCTGCGTGGGCGACGATATTTTTACCGAGATGAGGGTCGAGAGCACCGATCCCGACGGTCGCTACACGCTGACCGTCGAACAGGAGAAGGGCGAAGGTACGATAACATTCGACGGTGCAGCCATGACGACCGGAATTCCCGTCGCATTACCCGGCGGAGCCGGAATTAAAACAGCACGGATCGGATACTGCCCGACAGTTGCAGGCGAAGCCGTACTGACATTCGTCCTGCGGGATGCCTATGACTATGAAATTCGCCGTACGCTGACGACAGAGGCGGTCGAAAAACCCTCTCTCGATGTTACGCTGACACCGCCTTCGGCAATCGTCGTCGGCAATCCCGCCACTTTTACGTTGGAAATCAGTGGAAGCGATGACGCCGCAATCTCTACCTTCACTTGTTCCGATCCGCAGGCCGTTTTCGTATTTCCCGCAGGGACAGGGCTCGGCGGCAACGAAGCCATGTTAGGCAATGGAACCCACAGTTTCTTGCTCGACACCCGTGTCACCGGCGACCTGACGGTTACGGTGCGGGTAAGCGACGGCAGCGGCCATAGCGTACAGCGGCAATGCACGGTAACGTCCCGTTATCCGAAATTCTCCGCAATGGTACAAACTATGTCCTCGGCGGCTCTCTATTCGGACAGTCCGATGACGCTGATCATCCGTTCGACCGAATACGCGGGCGACTATACCGTAAGTTATACGACGACCTCGACGAATTGCAGGGTTTCGTATGGCGGTTCCATGTTACGCCCCGACAGCCCTGTAACCCTCGAAGCCGGACAACATATTTTTACCGCCAACTCTTCCTATGCCGAGCGAACGGAATTCGTCTTTACGATTACGGACATCTACGGGCAAAGTCAACAAGCACAAGCGTCGATTACATGGAGGTAGTCGGGCCCGTCTTCTCGGCTTATGATAAGAAAAAAGTTATAAAACAATGAAGAAGATGTTATTGCACAGCCTCGTCGTGTGCCTGCTGCTGGGCGGTTGTACCGTTACGGGCAGGCTTCAGCGCCGGGGCTTGGGCGCACGGGCGAACTATGCGCCCAAAGAACAAAAGCAGGAGCCGAAAAAGGAGTCCGCACCGCAATATGTCGAATACAAGCACCGCGACAGCCTGAGACCCATCTATTTCCTGCCTACGACTACGCTCGAAAACGGCGAGCGCGTCATGTCGTTCGAACTCGACGAGGTGGTCGTGGTGGCCAAATCGCGCACCGTCGCCGAGCGTATGGGCAAGGTCCGCATCGACTTCGTGATCGAGCTGCCGCGCCAGTTGCAGGGCAACTGCCGGAGCGTGGCCGTAACACCCATGCTCCATAAGACGGACAGTCTCGTGCCACTTCAGCAGATCAGTATCCGGGGCGGGCTGTTCAGCCGCGTGCAGGATCGCAACTATTGGCAGTTCGACCAATACGTGCGGATCTTCAAGCCCGATGCGGCTGCCGAACAGCGTGCTTTCGAGCGCTTCGTCAAGCACCCCTATCCGGAGGGCGTGCGGCTGGATTCCATCGTCGAAGGCCGTGAGAAGATCAGCTATTACTACACGCAGGAAGTACCGACCAAAGGCGAAGGCAAGACGATGCACGTCACACTTGAGGGAGCGGTCGTAGGGCTGGACGGCAGCCGTTACGATATGCCGCCGCTCGATACGCTGGAATACAACATATCCTCGATGCTGACCTTCGCGGACACCACGAAGCGCTACCTGATCAAAGTGATCGAGAAGTATGCCGTGGTCAAAGACCGCAACTACCTTGCCTTCAAAGTCGGCAAATCGGACATTATCGACACGCTGGAAACCAACGCCGTCCAGCTCGCCCGCATCGAATCCCTGATGGACGGACTGATAAACCAGCGGGAGTTTTATGTGGACAGCATCGTGCTGACCGCTTCGGCATCACCGGAAGGAGCGCTCGCGCTCAACGAGCGTCTGGCGCGCGAGCGTGCCCTGTCGCTCAAACGGCGTCTGGGCGAGCGTTTCGGGCGGCAGGTCGATACGCTGATCGCCGTGCGCTCCGTAGGCGAGAACTGGACGGAGCTGGGGCGCTTGATCGCCGCCTCGGACAGTCTGCCGCACCGCGAGGCGATCCTTGCGCTGCTCGGTGCGGAGAAGAATCCCGACCGGCGCGAAGCGACCCTGCGAGGCAGGTATCCGCAGGAGTATAAATATATCCGGGAGCGGCTCTATCCGCTGCTGCGCTCGGTCGATTTCAAATACGACCTGCGGCGCGTGGGCATGGTGAAGGATACGATCCATACGACCGTACTCGATACGCTCTACGCGCGGGGCGTGAAGCTGCTCGACGAAAGGCGCTACGACGAAGCCCTCACGATATTGGCTCCTTACCATGACCGAAATACGGCTATCGCGCTGCTCTCGCTCGGCCATGACGACCGCGCTTACGAAGTGCTCTCCGCGCTGCCCGAATCGGCCGAGGCGTGCTACCTGAAAGCCATCGCCTGCTCGCGGCTGGGCCGCAGGGAGGAAGGGCGCAAATGGTTCGAGCGGGCGTGCGAGCTGAAAGAGACATTCGAATACCGGGGCAGGCTTGACCCGGAAATATCCAACCTTTTAACCGATGACTGACGATGAGAAAAAGAGCGATCGCGGCCACGATGCTGCTGACAGCGGCTATGGCCTTTACCTCGTGCGCCAAACTGTATGAGGAAGAAACAACGGAAACCCTGAAACGCCCACAGACGGACATCGAGATTCCGGAGGACAACCCTTGGGACGAAGTGCCGGACAGCAATACGGGAACTGGACATTAAAGAGCGAATGCAATGCGAACGGATGTAATTTTTAATACGGATGCGGCCTCCGGCCTCGGCCGGCTGCCCGACAACTCCATCGACTGTATCGTAACCTCGCCCCCGTACTGGCAGCTCAGGGATTACGGACTCTCTCCGATACTGTTCGGCGGGCAGCAGGATTGTGAACACGATTTCGACGATTACGCCATCTGCCGCAGTTGCGGCGGATGGCTGGGGCAGTTGGGGCAAGAACCCTCCCGCGAGATGTTCTTGGAGCATCTCGTGGGCATCTTCGACGAGTGCCGCCGCGTATTGAAAAACACGGGAACGCTTTGGGTGAACCTCGGCGATTCGTACAGCAAACTCAATAAATACAACCGCCCAGACGATTGGCCGCCGGGTAAAAACGCCCATTGTCTGAAAACACTGCGCGTCGATCTGTCGATGCACCGGGTTCCGCACAAATCGCTGTGCAATATTCCGGGGCTGTTCGCCGAGATGATGATCCTGCGGGGGTGGATACTGCGCAACGAGATAATATGGTACAAGCCCTCGGCTGTGCCTACCCCTGTCAAAGACCGTTTTACGGTGGATTTCGAGAAGGTGTTTTTCTTCGCCAAATCCCCGAAATACGACTTCCGGCAACAGTTCGAACCTTATGCCGGGAATGAGACGAACAGAATATCCAGACAGCCGGAACAACCGACAGGTTCGAAATCCAGAAATGACCTTCAAGGCAGGAACAAACGGACGGTTTGGCGGATTACGACCGAAATCAGCCACGAGAAGCACTACGCCCCCTATCCGCAGAAATTGATCGAGACACCCATCGAGGCGGGGTGTTCGCCGGGCGGCGTAGTTCTCGATCCGTTTCTGGGAAGCGGAACGACGGCCCTCGTCGCCCGCAGGCTGGGACGCCACTACATCGGCATCGAGCCGAATCCGGAATACGTCGCCATAGCCCGTTCTCGGCTGGAACGGGAATCCGAACCCTCAAAACAGTAAGGAGGCCATGCGAATCGGATTGGTGGATGTGGACGGGCACAACTTCCCGAACCTCGCGCTGATGAAACTTTCGGCGTGGCATAAGCTCCAGGGCGATACGGTGGAATTTGCCGATCCCATGGCGGGGCGTTACGACAAAGTGTATTTATCGAAGGTCTTTACCCATACGCCCGATTGCCGGGATGAATACCGCTGCGAGGTGATACGCGGCGGAACGGGCTACCGCGATTATACGACGACACTGCCGGAGGCGGTCGAACATACATGTCCGGATTACTCGCTCTACGGCGTGGGCGAAGCCTACGGCTTTCTCACGCGCGGATGCCCGAACCGCTGCCCGTGGTGCGTGGTGCCGCACAAAGAGGGCGCTATCCGGCCCCATGCCGACATCGAAGAGTTCCTTGCAGGACGCAAACGGGCCGTGCTGCTCGACAACAACGTGCTGGCCTCCGCATGGGGCCTCGCGCAGATCGAAAAGATCGTCCGCTTGGGCGTGCGGGTGGACTTCAATCAGGGGCTCGACGTGCGGCGTATCGCCCGCAACCCGGAACTCGCAGAGCTGCTCGCACGGGTCAGGTGGCTGCGCTTCCTGCGGATGGCCTACGACAGCTGTGCCGTGCAGGAGGATGTACATAACGTCGTAAAACTGCTCGTCAAATGTGGCTTGTCGCCCCGCAAACTGTTCTTCTACGTGCTGGTGCGCGACGACATCGGCGATGCGCTGGAACGTATTCGGGAGCTGAAGGCGTTGGGCTGCGTGCCCTTCGCACAGCCGTACCGGGATTTTTCGGGCGACGCCAAACCCTCGCGGGAGGCGTGGCGGCTGGCCTACTGGTGCAACAACAAACGATTGTTCAACGCGATGGACTTCGCGGATTACAAATGCAAATAAACCGAAAAGTGATGAAAAAGTTATTTTTTGCGGTGATGGCCGCACTCGGACTGCTCGCATCCTGCGACAAAGATCTGGACATTCAGCAGGCGTACAGTTTCTCGTTGGAAACGATGCCCGTACCCAAGCGTATCGGCGTAGGCGAAACCGCCGAGATACGCTGTACGCTGGTTCGTGAGGGGGAGTATGCCGACGCCCGCTACACGATCCGCTATTTCCAACCCGACGGCAAGGGAGAACTGCGGATGGACGACGGGACGGTGTTCCTGCCCAACGACCGCTATCCGCTGGAACGCTTCTCGTTCCGTCTTTATTACACCTCCCGCAGCGACGACCAGCAGACCATCGACGTCTATATCGAGGACAATATGGGACAGGTGGTGCAAAAGAGCTTCACGTTCCAGAACGACAGCGATACGGGCGGCGAAGAGCAATAGTCTCAAACGAACATCATTGCCCGGCCAAAGTCGGGCATTTTTAATTTGAAAACCTTATGACAGAACAGGAAAAACGGGATATTGCCCTGATCGAACGAGGCGGCCGGAAACATAATATGTTGATGACCCTTCCTTTGGAGCGGCGTACCGAGGCGGTATGCCGCCGCGCCGTCGAGATCGACGGAGAGAATATCCGATACGTTCCCCGCGATATGCGCACCGAAAAGCTGTGTTATACGGCCGTGCAAAGCTGGGATTTTGCGCTCGACTATGTGCCGGAGGAACTGAAAACGCCCTCGATGTGCAAGGCCGCCGTAGAACGTTACGGGCCGGCGCTGCTGTTCGTGCCGCAGGAGCGCCGAACAGAGGCCCTGTGCGAAGCGGCGGTGCAAAACAATGTATGGGCCCTGCCTTATGTGCCCGACCGGATCAAGACCCGGAAGATGTGCATGGATGCAGTAGCGAAAGATGGTTGGGTGTTGGAGTTCGTGCCCCAAGCGATAAAAACCCCGCAGATGTGCCGGCTGGCCCTTAACGCCCCGCTGGCCAAACTCCGCGAAAACCGGAGCGTCCTTCAATTCATTTTCTATGCCGACGTGTGTCTGGAAGGCATAAAAAAATACCGGCAGGAAGGCGCCGATATGGTAGGTTTGTTGGCAGACATCGAACCGGAGGTGATGGATGAACACATTGCCCTGTACGGGGTTCGTACCGACCCGTCGTGTCTGACGGCCCTGCCGGGGAGGTGGAAAACAAGGATGGTATGCACGGCGGCGGTACAGAGCGACGGGATCATGCTGCACGACGTACCGGAACATTTGCGCACGAAGCGTATGTGCGAGGCGGCCGTATCGTCCAGCATCCATGCACTTCCTTATGTGCCGGAGGCATTACATACCCCCGACCTGTACCGGAAAGCGATGGTGAACGACCCTGCCGCCATTCAGTATTTCAAGCCGGAACTGCTGACACGGGAGATGTGCCATGAGGCATTGTATTCGAGCTATGACCTGCGGGTACTTCGGTACATTCCCTACAAAGAGATCCACGAGCAGTTGTTGGAGCGTTGCGAGGGATACTCTCGAACCAAATATTTTCTGGACAGTATGAATCCGGACTATATGACCCCGAAGCTGGCGGAGATGATCTTCACCAAAGAACCCGAACTGTTCTACAATATTCCCGAAAAATTCAAGGATAAGGAGCTGTGCGAAACGGCGGTACGGTACGACGGAAGCTATCTCAAAATGGTTCCGGAAGCCCTTAAAACACCGGAGTTGTGCATGGAAGCCATACGTCGCAGTCCGTATGCCATAGAGTTTATCCCGGAAACGATGAAAAGCCCGGAGTTCTATACGGATTTGGTCAGGAAGAATCCGTTGAACCTGCGGGGAATACCCGAAGATGACCGGACTTATGAGATGTGCAAAGAGGCTTTCGACAATACTTACGGAAAGGATAAGACCGATTACAGCATCGCCGGTGCGTTGACAGAGCCGTCGATAGCTCTGCAAATGGTTCGGGAGCAGGATAATCCTAAAACAATCGACTTTTTGATGACCGTAATGCGTCCCAAAGCCATTTCGGAAGAAGTAGCGTTGGAAGCCGCACGTAAAAACGGGCATATCTTGCGCTTCGTACCGAAAGAGGTCATCACGCAGCAGGTTGGCGAAGCCGCCGTCAAAAATCATCCGCAGGCGATTCAATGGGTTCCCCACGACATACGCACGGCGGATATGTGCCTGTATGCCTTTAAGAGCGATTCCGAACTGGATATTTACACTCCGGATCGGATCAGGTGCGAAGACAATGTTTATATATTCGCCCGAAAGATGGACGAGCTACTCCGCCAACCGATTTCCTATGACGACAGCAAACGGCTCTACGGGGGCGAAACGATCCGTTTACGGAACGTGGAAACGGATACCAAAATCTTCGAGAATTGCGAAGTTCGCTACGACCGTAAGAAAGAATCGCTGACCCTGCGGAACGTTACGCCCCAACAGAAGCGGGTGCAGCCCATAAAACTGCAGCGCAAATCCTCCATGAAACCGAAATTCTAAAACTACAATTGAAACCAATAGCGATGAAAACGACAGAAGAAAACAGAACGATGAACTCCGGCGACCGTCGGGAGCCGGGCGACGTTTATATGATGCTTTCACCGGAAGGAAAAACACAGGCTGTATCGGCAAACGGGAGATATTATAAAAACTTCGGTCATTTTATCAATCATTGCACGGAAATAATACTCAAAGATTGGCTGACGCCTTACCCGAACAGTTTTTTCGTACATTACCGCTTTGCCGACCCCGACCGGGTATGGAAACCTTACGAGAATATCCCGATGTTTCCGCGCAAACTGTCGGATGCCATCAAGGAGCAGGGCTTGAAACCGCTGAACACCTGCCGGCTCTATCCGGCCATATACTGCTATCAGAACGGCCTCGATCCGTTGCTGCCGGAAAATTCCGAGCAGGAATTGAAAAAAAATTCGGACTATCGGCGGGCCGTATCCCGGTATTCCGATCGAGAGCAGCTTCTCGGAATCAATACCTATACGGGCATCGAGACCGACCGGGGCGTACTGCTGTTCGATAATACGCCGGAAGGACGGAAATTGCAAAAGAGGTATAAGGATTTCCTTGCAGACAAATTTTTCGATCCCCGGCTTGACATCACGTTTTTCAGAACGATAGACGTAATACCCGATGAAGTGCAACGGGCAAGGATCAACCCCGTTATTGATCTCGACAGGCTATACAGCAGCGAGCCGGAGCCGTTCGGAGTGCTTTCGGCCGACTGTTATACGGATATGACGGAAATCGGTATCCATACCGAACGCGAACGTTACGATATGTCGGCGACAAGAGAAAATTTCGTTCGCTTCGCCAGGATGGATAAAGGATCGGATATTTTTTTGTCCGAACATACCTATAACATTGCCTGCCTGTTGCACCTTGCTTCGCCAGAGTGCACAGACCCTATGATACGGGATAAGTTCCCCAATTTCTTCTCCTATCGGGACTGGTTCGACAACTTGGCCGAACGCTTTACCAAAGCCACGACAGAGACGGAAAAACAACAGGCTATGGCTCTGATCCGGCAACGGGCCGACCATATTCTGCGGCATGACTATCCCAACCTTCGCCGACCGCCGGTTCCGGCCCCGAAAGAACAGACCGAAACCGTCGTAACATCCGTTGAAAAGCCGGCAAGGCAGTTGCCCGACGTGGCGAAAAAGCTGGCCGCACATTCTAAAAAGAAAACCGGGCTGAAACCGTAGATTATCATGCGGTTCGGCAGATATGCAACATGGTGAAGGTAGATTTAGATTTGATTATTATTTAATAATAATTATCTTTGCGTAATAATAAACGATTGTATGAAACCACTGAAAAATCCCTTTATAACCAGCGGCTACGAATCCGCCGAGTATTTCTGCGACCGCGAACAAGAGAGCGAAAACCTTATTCGGGAGGTGATCAACGGCAATAATCTGGCGCTGATCTCCACGCGCCGTATGGGTAAGACAGGGCTTATACAGCACTGTTTTAACAGTCCGGAGATCAAAGATAACTATTATACGTTTTTCGTCGATATTTATGCGACCAAATCGTTGCGCGACCTGGTATTTTCCTTGAGCCGGGTCATCGTCGATGGTCTGAAGCCTTTCGGCAAAAAAGCCATCGAAAGTTTCTGGAACAGCGTCAAATCCCTGCAAGGCGGCATTACGTTCGACCCGGCGGGTAATCCCAGCTTCAACCTGCAACTGGGCGACATCCGCTCTACGGAAGCGACGCTCGACGAGATATTCCGCTATCTGGAGAAAGCCTCCCGTCCGATAATCGTCGCCATCGACGAATTTCAGCAGGTGGCCTATTACACGGAAAAGAATGTGGAAGCGTTGCTGCGCACCCACATACAACATTGTCGCAACGCCCGTTTTATCTTCGCGGGCAGCCAGCGGCACGTCATGGGCAATATGTTCGCCAACGCCTCGCGCCCCTTTTACCAAAGCGTGTCGATGATGTATCTGGAGTGTATCGGGTTGTCGGAGTACGAAAACTTCGCCCGCAGGCATTTTGAAAATAGCGGCCGAAAAATCGGGCAAGGTGTCGTCGCCGACATTTACGACCGTTTCGACGGGGTGACATGGTATGTGCAGAAGATGCTCAACATGCTGTACGGTATCACACCGGAAAGAGGAGAATGCAGGGCGGAGATGCTCCCCGAAGCGTTGGGCAATATTCTCGATTCTTACAAATACACCTATCAGGAGATATTGTTCCGCCTGCCCGAAAGACAGAAAGAGCTGCTTATCGCCATAAGCAAGGAAGGCGCTGCCCGTGCCGTTACCTCCGGGGAGTTCGTTCAGAAATACAGTCTGCCTTCTCCGAGTTCGGTGCAGGCGGCGCTCAAAGGATTGCTCGAAAAGGATTTCGTTACGCACGAGCAGGGCGTTTACCGCATTTACGACAAGTTTTTCGGGATATGGCTCAATAAGAATTACTGACCGATATGCCGATACTCCTGCCGGGGCGGCGTTCCGCAAACGAAAAATCGACGGTTTCAAACCGTCGATTTTTCGTTTGCGCCGAATTTCAAGATTTAATTTCCGGCTTCTCCGATACGTTTCGACTGGTACCAACTATCCCGAAAACAGTCGCCGATAAGGTTGAAAGTCCCTGTTTCGCCGCTTTCTTCGGCGAATTTGCGGGCTTGCGGGATGTCCGTAAATTCACCCAGCTTGCGAAAACCGATGAACAGTTTGTAGATACCGGGATTGGCCCGGTGTTTGGCGACCTCGCTTTGGAGCAGGGCGCACAGTTCGGCAAACTTGGCCCTTTTCTGCGCCAATTTCTTTTTGGCGCAGCGCAATTTTTCGTCTGTCGTCGGGTCGAAAAACAGATCGTTACCGCTCATGTAACTAACGTATTCCTCCATTTTACGCCCGATTTTCGTAATCTGCGCTTTCGCCGCTGCCACGCACGAGAGCAGGGAGCCGAACCCGGTTTGCAGTCCCGTCCGCTTGTCGTAGTAACAATAATAAACCTGCACGCCCTTACGAGGGTATTGGCAGACGTATTTTGCCCTGCGCCACTCGACGAGCCACCGCCAGCGGTCGAGCATCCTGCGGGGCATGTCTATTTTATGCAGGACGACCCGCGAACGGTCGTCCTCGCGGTACTCGAACGTGATATATACCCAATGTTCTATTTGCAGTTCCCGTTCGGCACGGGCGAGGTCTTTGGCCATCTGCATCCAGTCGTCGATTCTCTCCCGTGCCATCGTTACGCCGTTTTGCAGGTTTCGATTTCGGTATGCCGGGCGAGCCATTCGCGCACGCTCATCATGTTGTATTCGGAGGTTACGACCGCCGTGCGGTCGCTGATTTGCGTAAAGCGGGTGCTTTCGTAGCCGTCGATCCACTCCTTCAGGGTCGATACGCCCCACGCCTGCGGATCGTCGAAGATACGGCGCTCCAGCGTGCGGATAGGCTCGGCAAAAGTTACGATAAGTGTTTCATAGTCCGGTCGGACAGGTTCGGGGAGCAGGTGCAGGTACTTCAAAGAGCCGGATTCGTCGTCCTTGTCCCCATGCGCCCAACCGCTGTGCAAAATTTCGTTACCCCAGCGCTGGGGCTCGTCGTAACGCACTTTTACCTCCGCCGTATATTTCGTAACGGTTATGTCCTCGATTGCTCCCGTAACCATTGTGCCGAAGCTGATGCACTCGCACCTTCTGCCTATCAATTCCTTGTTTACCTCTGTCGTTTTCAGTGTTGTTCTCCATTAAATAAGTTCTACTTCCGCGTTGTCGTTATTTCCCCGAAATGCTCCGGCCGCATAGTAAGCGTATCGGTTGTGCCAATTACTCCGGCGTTTGATATAAGCCATAGCCGGGGGACGTATCTCGACGGATGTTGTGTAGATATTATATCCGATGGTTATGACTAATTCACAGTTGCGCCATATCTCGAAAGGCGTTCTGAATCCGTGCTTGCCCTCGACGAGTTCCAATGCTGTGGCGACTGCGCTACGGACTTCTCCGGTAGATTCTGCGAGGGTCTTGCGGGTTCCCTCTTTGTAGATGATTTTCATAGTGGTCGGTGTTATGGGGCGGCTGTCGCCGCCCCGATTGTTATTTATATTCTCCGAAATTGGTGATGATCCCGAACCGTCCCGTGTTGTTATACATTCCAGAACAATGCAACCTCCGGCATAGGGCGGAGAGTTGTTTTTCGGTAATGCCCGATACGACTATCGCCGTGTGGTCGTGCTCGCAAATTCTTACCCGGTATTGGGTTTCGAGTTGGGCAAGGACGGCATACGCTCTTACCGTTTTTTCGTCGTGTTTTTGATTTTTCATAGTTTTGTCGATTTATTTTTCTTACTTGCAAGGGCGATCAGGTTATCGAAACTCTCGTTCAATAAGACAGCCCTTTCTCTCCGGTAATCCTCTGCCGGATCGCACTCGCCGACGGTAAACTCCCAAACCTCCATGTATTTGGCTTTCCATTTCCGAACCACCTCTGCATCCGGTAATGATGTGTGCAGGTCGTGTCGGCTGCAAATGGCGTTCAACAGGTCGATGTAGCACATGAACAGGTCGCTTTGGGGCATCCCTGCGTGCAACAGCGTATAATCCCACTTTACAATGTCCCGGACGGCGTTCGATATGTTGTCGATGATCCCGTCTATATAATCCCGCGTAGAATCGTTTTCGTAGATTCCTGATCCCCATGTTCCCATAGTTTTGTCTGTTTTTGGTTGATAAAAGGTTTGAACGGCGGCTTTTGCCGCCCCGATTTTATTTCTTCGTGATATATCCTTTGGCCACGACCTCTCCGTTTTTGACAAGTTCTATTTCCCCGTAGGTAAAGCCCATTTCTTTGATAGCGATAAATCGGATATAATCGTGATATTCCGATTTCTTTGCAAAATTTCGCCCCGTAAGGTTGTTGAAAATCATCGGAAGCGAAAACTCGCAATCCGACCGGAGTACGGCTTTTCCGTTCTGCCGGATTTCGTAGGTCGGGTTCTGGTTATTCGTGTCTGTTTTCATGGTTTGGGTGTTATGGGCGGCTTTCGCCGCCCCGATTCTAATTATTGAAAGATTTAGGATTATGCTGTCAGTCGATTTTCTATAAGGTGCATATTGTGCTGAACGAGTTTTATAATCTGCTTGTGGTACGGACTGTCCTTGTTGCATACGCCCCGGCTCTGCGCCACCTCCAATCGGGATAGCGAAACCTCGACCGTTTCGAGCCGTTGGCCGTCTATCGAGGCCGAGAGGATCAGCGAATCGTCCCGGCGGTAATATTCGTTGGTAAAGACGCAATGGTGCATGGCTTCGCCTTCCTGCCGGAACTGCTCGATGCTCTCCAAGACCCGGACGTGGATTTTGCCGTCCGTGAGGTCGAGGCCGAAAAAATGTCCTTTTGCGTTCCGGTATTCCTGCTCATGGCGCATCGCTTCCCGTATGCGTTCCTGCTCTTTCTGCTTGCGTAAGTATTCCATTTTCCGCCTTACATATTGGTCGTGCTCCGCTTTGAGGTCTGCGGGGCACACATATTTGGCGTTTCGTAAATCCTTATTAAAAAAACGCAATAAGTCTATATAGTCGCACCACATTCCCGCATCGGTAATTGCGTACCCGCTGCGGGTAACGATACGGATACTCGGCCAGTAGTCGTCCAATGTGCAGGGATTCTCGGCAAAGTGTTTCAAGAGTGTAACCTGTCCGGCTTTGAGCAGGGTTTCGGCGCGGCTGTCGCGCAGCAGGGCGCAGAACATCTCCGGCGGGGATATGTGGTAAAACTGTCCGTTGTAACCGCTTCTTCGCAGTTCGGGCAGGAGTTGCGGCTGGGGATGAACACAACGGGGATGGATATTATACAGCGGCTTATGGGGGCGCAGTTCCAACGAGGTGGTATAATTCCACGTTTTGTAGAAAGGCCGGTTCGTTATGAGTCTTGCACGGGTGGCGCATCGCCCGTCCGGGGCGATCCACCGCTGCACGACTTCGGAATGAACGTATTTCGCCCTTTCTCCGATACGGACATAGTAGGTCAGATGTACGAAGCGTAATACCTGCATCCCGCCCCGGACGGTCATAAACAGGGCGTAGTCCGCCGTGTCGTAAATCCGGCGCAGGTGGTTGTCGTCTATGGTCAGCCGGGTATGGCACGCGGGGCAGATACAATGCGTCCGCGCCGTCTTGTCCGTCCATGCGTGTCCGCACTCGGTGCAAGTTATCACGCCTTTTGTCGTCCTGCGTCCGTAGCGGACGAAGCATCGGTCGAACGCCCACCGTATCTGCCGGGCGGAGATGGGACGGAGTGTGCGCCCTGCCTCTTCTATTTGCTGTTCAAAACTATTTCTCGGTTGCATAATCTTGATAGTTCGGGTGGATGAATTAGGCGGCAATGCGCTTTTGGATAAGGGGCATATTGTCGTTTACGAGCCGCACGATTTTGTCGTGGTACTCCGTTTGTTTGTTACATACGCCCCGGCTTTGAATAACTTTGAGTTGGGAGAGGGACACCTCTACGGTTTCGATGCGTTTGCCGTCTATGGTGGCCGAAAGGATGAGCGAATCGGCTTTTTTATAGTATCCGTTCGTGCCGACGCAATGGTGCATGGCCTTACCCTCCATGATGATTTCTTTCACACTCTCCAACACCCGGACAGCGATTTGCCCGTCAGTGAACATAAGGCTGAAGAATTTGGATTTGGCTCTATGGTAGGCGCACTCTTTCTGAAGATATGCGGAGAGGTTTTCGGCTATTTCCCGTTCGGCTTCCCTGCGGGCGATTTTGGCTATACAGCGGTCATGTTCCCGTTTAAGATCGGCGGGACATACGTATTTGGGGCTGTGCAGGTCTTTACCTAATGTCCGCAAAGCGTCTATATAGTCGCACCATGTCGTTGCATCCGTGATTTTATAGTCGTTGCGGACGGCGATACGGATACTCGGCCAATACTTGTCGAATCTGCGACCTCTATCTTCCAAATACAGTTGTAATAGGCTGTCCTGTCCCATTTTGAGCAGGGATTCCGCCCGGTTATCCGAGAGCAGGACACAAAGTAAGGTCGTAGGGGTCTGACCGTACAATCCGCCCTTATATCCCGTTCGTTTCAGTTCGGGGATAAGTTTCATACGGGGGTAAATGTCATTCGTACCGATCTGATTATATACCCACGATTCTCCATGTAGTTCCAAATCAGAAAAATAAATCCATTGGTCGTAATACATCGTTCCCCATACCCGGCGCCGGGCGAGGGTGCAGTATTTGCCGTCGGGGGCTATCCAACGTTGCATGACTTCGTGGCAAAAGCGGTTCAGCGGTCGTCCGACTTTGGCATAGTAGTTTACCATAAACACCCGGATAACCTGCATCCCGTCGCAGGCGGTTATATAGGTGGCGTATTCCCTTTGCTGGAATTTCTGCTTGCGGGTGTCCTCTATCCGCAGTCGTGTGCGGCAGGCGGGGCAGGTGCAATATTTCCGTTTGGTGTCGTTGTGGAACACCTCGCCACAGTCGAGGCAGGTAACGACACCTTTTCTCGTGCGCCGACCTACCGATTCGATAACTTTGGTGTAGGCCCAGCGTTCCTGTGCCGGGGTCAGCGGTGGCAGTTTCTTGCTTGCTTCGACTGCTTTCTGCTGGAATTTATTTCTCGGTTTCATGGTGTATCGAATTAAAATAGTGATGATTGGGTGGCTGTTTCGGGTTTCTTGGTCTTGTTCTTACCCTGCGTAATTTTCCGGTAGGCTTCATCGGTGGCCCGCTGCATGGCTTTTGCATGGGCTTCGGCCTTTTCTTCCTCGGTCAGTACAATCGTATGATTTACCACGACTTTGCAGTTGGTAAGGGGCTTGCCGATGTCGATGTCGTCCTCGTCGTAGTAGTGCATGGCGAGCGAGTAGATTTCATCGTCCGCGAAGCCGTTGCACCCGCTTTGCTTCACATAATTGAGGATGAATGTTATACAGTCGTCGATGTTTTTCTTGGGGTTGGCGTACCGGAGTGCGAACAATTCGTCCTCCTGCGCCCGGCGCTGTAAATAGCTTTGGATCGTCTGTTTGAAATAATCGGTCGCTTTATTCTCTTGTGCCATGATGGTTTGTTTTTATGGGGGACGGGGTTACCGTCCCCGGGTGAATGTTCAAAAGAGCCAAAAATCAATGTCTTCGTCCGTGAGGGCATAAGTGTTCCTTATGCTGTTGAGATATTCGGCGTATGCTGTTCTAAACCGGGCATTACATTCCTGTAAATCGCCCCGGACGGGATGCGCTTCGCACCATTGTTTGAGAAAAACTTCGTTTGCCTTTAAGAACCGGAGAAATTGGGTGAGTTCGGGCGGCTCCGGGGCATCGTCGGGCAGGAAAAACATGCTTCCGCGCAGTTCGCCCGTTTGGGGATGTCGTGTAAACAACTGCCGGGCGGTTCCGATTCGGATATAATTGTCTTTAATGCCGTAGTGTTTGGCAATAGCCGGAATATCGACGGCCGTATGAACCGAAAAGGGGGCTACTTTGATTGCATCACGCTGGATATATTCGCCCTCTTGGAGTATGACTTTTGCATTAGCCTGCGGTTCGCTTTGGGTGATATATTCGTTGAGTGTCATATCTGTTGTTTTTTTGCAGGGGATCGGGGCCACCGCCCCCCCGGATTGGATTACTGTCTTTGCGGATTACTTGATAAGCGTGTCGGTTAGATAGAATTTGCGGTGGCAATCCTTTTTCTTGAGTGCTTCCCCGATGAGCCACGCGAACCGTTCGCGTCTGAACTCCTCGGATTTATCCTTGTGGCACGTCCAACTCTGCTCCTTTTCGTATTGCTTGGCCTGTTCTTCCAATATGGGCAGGTATTCCGCCGTTGCGCCGTCCATTCGGAGGTAGTCTTTCGTACCCTTGTGCCGGAAAGAGACGAGGCAGTAATTTTCGGGGTACAGGCGTATCGTTTCAGTGGATTTCTCATAGAAACAGACCGCCAAATATTTGTCTGCCAATCCTTTGTAGGAGGGACTGTTATGGCAGTATTTTTCTATCGTGTCGGAAATGGTCGCATCTTCGGATAATTCCTCCCGCAGTTCTTTTTCCACCCGTCTGAAGGCGTCGGACAATGAGGGATAAACGGCGGTTATTTCTATCCGTTTGTTTTTGGTATCGTCGTCCTGCTTACGGGTCGATACGATGATAATGTTGTAGCGGTTGTCGCTCCACGCTTTGACCTCGATGTAATACCCTAAATCCGTGTTGATTGCATTGAGGGTGTTAAACGTGTCGGTCGAGCCTTGTCTTTGCAGATAAATGGTTTTCATATTTTCGGATTTTTATGATTCGTTGGTTTATGTGGGGACGGGGCTACCGCCCCCGGATTGGACTTCGGGATTATTCGGCCATGCCGATTAACTCGCGCACCTGCATTTCTTTCGCTTTGGGAAAGATCCACCCGGCGCATTTCTCTCCGCGGTAGGTCAGTCGCCCGTTGAACCGTCCGCCGAGGTCGGATAATGCGTCCTTTATGGGCTTCGTATCTCCGAACAGGGCTATCGCTTTCTCGGAGTAGTTCACGAGGATAAAATCGCCTTGAACAGTGGTTTGCCCTTGTTCTTGTTCCGGTGTGCGCTCCGGCTTGGGGCTACTGAGCCGGATATTATTCTCATCTCCGGCGATATAGGCCAGAGCGTCGATAAATCCCTCGCGGGTGTAGTGGGTCATTTTGTGGATGCTCCAACCATAAGAGGGGCTCTTGCCGAGCGTGAAACCGGAGTAACGGAGTTCATAATCTTTGTTATATTCGGCCAAATACGCCGTTTCGGGCAGGTTGGCGGCGGCTTTCCGCAGTTCCCCGAAGCCGTTGCGGGAGGTGGTCGAGAAGCCGAGTATTACGGTGCGGACGCTCCGGGTTTCCCGGCACTCGTAGGAGGGGTCTGTGTATTCCGTTTCGTTGAGTTCGGCCACGATGACCCCCTGCACGTTATCGGGCATAATCCGGCGCAGTCGTTCCGCACCGATTGCCGCGATCCGGTCGTGTTCGGCCTTTGCACGGGCTTTCGCGTCGGCTTCGTCCTTTGCTTTTTGCTCCGCTTCGGCAACAAGGGCGGCAACCTCGAAAGCGTCCATAAATTCCGCGGGCGCGTCGGTGTAGTACATGCCGATACCGAATTTCCGCGAGTATGGCCGGAGGATGTCGGTACGCCGGATCGCTTTCGTTTCGAGGTTTACCAAATGATACATATATCCGTTGGCATCGTGTTCGACCTTGTAAATTACAAGTCGGTCGCGCATTGCGCCGGGGCCTTCAGAAATGACGATTTGGTTTTCCTTTGCGACTTGAATTTCGGTGTCGGTGGTCGTACCGCCGAATAATGAATAATATTTTGCCATGACTTTCAATGATTTAGAAGATTTGGGAAAAGAGAAAGGAGAAAAAGCCGATTAGAACGACGAGAGATAAAAGACAGGAAAGGATACCCCGCAGGAGGTCATAGCAGAACAGAAAGGCCAAAACGACCCAAACAAAGCCGCTCCCGAAGAGATAAAAACCCAGCGCGACAGCCCCGATTTTCAGCCCTGCCCGCAAACCCGCACCCATGCAGAGTGGAAGGTTGGAGGTTTTCGGTTTCCTGTTCTTATTTTCTGTGCTTTTCATAACCTTTCGACTTTTTTTTTTATGCCGTAGCGGAGCCGGTGTGGATGGTATCTGGTTTCAGGAGCATGAAAAAGAAGGGCTTAGCCCATGTCAAGATTTTTGCGGGAAATACGCTCGCCCGAAGGGAAAGAGGAAGATTTTTCGCAAAACCGCCCCGGCGGCTTGATCTTGCAGGGGCGTGCAGCCCGTAAATACCTTCGCTTCTGAAACCGGATACCATCCGCACCGGGTTCGTGAAGGCGGCTTATAAATGAGGAGAAAGGTTATGAAAAGTGCAGAAAATAACTGTGGCGAAGGGCGTAACGAATCAGCCCTTCGCCCGCACACCAGACACAAAAAAGTCTCGATATGAAAAAGTTATTTGAATTTTAACCTTCAATGTGGTGATATATTATTAAATTCAAGTCGGTTAGGACTGGAAGATTTCCACATAAGGTCTGCCAAATCTTTGTTTCAAATTTATGATTCTTGTCAAGAATTTATTATCTTTATAAGATAAAACTCCCCGTTATGGAATCGTTTTCTATTGTTGCACTTCAACTTTTACCGGATTGTTCCAAGCATATCCGAAAGGTTCTTCAAGAAGATTGGTATTTCTTTACTCAGAAATACCATTTAGATCCCGACACAAAGTATCCGATTCGCAACCCGGATTATAAACTTCCCGATGATTTTTTCGATCCCAAGATCAGCATTAGCGCCATTGTCGGTAAAAATGGCTGCGGTAAGAGCACCATCGTAGAGATTATGCTGCGCGTAATAAATAATTTTGCCGTCAATATTACTGCCAAGGCACATAAAGACTGCCAGTTATACCCCGTTTCAGACGTAAACGCGGCTCTTTATTTTGAGATTGATGGCAAACTGAATTTTATCGAAACATCGAAAGCAGGTATTCTTTGGGGGATAATTGGCACCTTCGGGAAACGAGTTCATCCAAATAAGATTGAGAAGACAACACCGTTGGAGAAGGCTTTACAGCAGTTACGCCAATTTTTCTTTACCATTGTCAATAATTATTCATTCCACTCCTACAATGTGGATGATTATGGGGAGGAAAGTGTTGGAAAGGATAAGATTTGGATCAACTCACTGTTCCATAAAAACGATGGGTATCTTACTCCTGTCGTACTCAATCCTTTTCGTCGGGAAGGCCGTCTGGATATTCGAAAAGAGACTTTGTTGACCAACAGCCGTCTGGCTTATCTGTTCTATTATTTCAACACGAAACAGTTCGGTGATTTTATCGACGATTATCAGTATCGTTCTTTATCGTTTAGTTATAATCAATCCCGTGTTGAAGAAAAGTATACATACAACCTTGTTCGGAACAAGAAGACATATGATACGAAGTTGGTCAAGCGAGTTTCCGTTAAAAAGAAGGGGCGTGATTACTTCAATATTACTCTCAAAGCCTATCTCGGTGAAAATATCCGGTCCGGAATACCATCTCTGAATGGGGCATACAAATATCTGGTTGCAAAAACATATCATATCGTAGCGACATATCCCAATTATACCGGGCAGAAATATGTTGCTGTTAAGGATCTTTCGGAATATTGCTCCCAAGAGGAGGAATCTCGGATCAAAGATCTCGTTCGTAAGCTTTTAAACGATTTTTCTCATGTGACATTTAAGATAAGACAGACTCTCAAATATATAGATTATGTCACGCATAATGTAAACGCAACTGACGGGCGGGATTTTCAGAACCTCACTGAAGATTATATTAGGTACGAGCCCAAAAACTTGCAGATATTGGAAGGATTGAATACTATACACAAGGAGCAAGTTTCCATGCCTCCGTCGTTTTTCGATATTCGGATCGAGTTGTCCAAAAGCGACGGAGCAGTAATCTATTTCGATAAAATGAGTTCCGGGGAACGGCAATTCCTATTTTACATGAGCACGATTCTCTATCATGTCCGTAATCTGGACTCAGTTGTCGATGACGTGGAGAGTGTCCATTATAACTATGTCAATATCGTTTTGGAAGAGGTCGAATTGTATTTTCACCCCGAATACCAAAGACAATTCATCGACAAACTAATCAACTATTTGAAAAAAAGTCAATTTAACAGAATCAAGCATTTTAATATCATAGTTGTAACACATTCCCCATTTATTCTTTCGGATATCCCCCAGGATAATGTCTTGTTTCTTAAAGATGGTAAGAATGATAATGAAGTATGCGATTTCAAGACTTTCGGTGCCAATATCCATGATTTGTTACGCACCAGTTTCTTTTTGGAAAATGGATTAGTCGGTGAATTTGCAAATAATAAAATAGAAGAGCTTCTCACCTTATTGCAAGGGGATAACAATAGCAAGAAGCAATGGTCTACCGCTGACGTTCAATATATTATCAATACAATTGGAGAAGATTTGATCCGTGAAGCATTACAAGAATTATACGATATCCGATACCAAGACCGGGTTACACGACGCAATGAACTTGAGCGTCAGATGAAAGAAATTGAGAGACAATTAAGTTTACTGGATCTATGAAACGAATCTACATCGACGATAAATTATATCACATAGCAAAAGATTATGCAAAAGATCCTTTTGCCCGACGGCGAAAAGATTTTAAGCGCCCACCTGTATTACTTCAGGAACTATATGCCGCTTTACCGGAAGAAGACGCCAGCTATCGAGAGTATGTTCAGAAAATAATCGACGAATATGAAGATTTGAACTGCCTAAAACCTTCTGAGGTAGCACGTACAAAACGGAAGTTCGATCGTATTTTACCAGAAGCGGATCTCGGTAAAATGTTTACTATAGAAGGTGAGTCGGCGAAGTTTTACGACCTTATTATTAAGGCGCTAAGGTATGATGATTTGCGCAAATCCGATTATATACATAATAGCGGATATTTGGGATTATCAATTAAAACCTGCGTCTATTGCAATGCGCAACTTGCTGTTGTTTTGGAGAAAACAGCAGGAGGAACACAAGCAAAATTTCAACTGGATCATATCCGTCCCAAGTCCAAATATCCATTTCTTGCAATTTCGTTTTTCAATCTGTGCCCGTCATGCAGAAACTGTAATTCTGTAAAGAACGATAATTCTGTAAAATTCGATCTTTATACCGAGGATTCTAAGGATGACCTGAATCCGTTTCTCTTTTACGTAACCAAAGATTCGATCGTCAAATACATGAAATCTTATGATGAAGAATGCCTGAAAGTTGGTTTTCTTTCAACGGATGGATACCAGGCGTTGTCTAAAGACCATGACAAAAACTTTAGCATCACGGGAATTTATAATACGCAGAAAGATATTGTGGCAGAACTAATTCAGAAAAAAGAGATTTATACTGAAAGCTATAAGCAACATTTAGCAAAACAGTTCAAGGATCTTTTCAAAGATGAATCTATAATCAATCGGCTAATCATCGGCAATTACGATACTGTTGAAGATATCCATAAGCGACCAATGGCTAAATTTACACAGGATATAGCGCGACAATTGAATTTGATTAAATAGACCTCTTATTTTTTATAAGTATATATTCATGATGTAATCGCTTCTCGATAAACAATAAGTAAAGTACAGAATAAGGTCTATCCGGCTAAGGCTTTCGAGCAGCCTCTCCAAGGTGGTCGTCGAACGACCGCACGAGAAGCAGTGCGCCATAAAAGGTTTCTTGCGGACGTCTTTTTGCCGATATAGACTCCGAACTTCCCATCCTTACTGCAGAACGGACACCGCGCGATGAGGTTCTTCCCGCCGCCGTTTGTTCGTGCCCCGAGTTCCGTCCGACGCTCGGCCACAAGCAAGTCATACATATAAAGAAATAGCCGCAGTAGCGGCAATGGGATGGTAAAAACCATTTTTATTTCTCTTTTGGATGGAATTTTTCATTTTTCGACAAATTATTGCTGAAACATTTTATGTTTTCCGGCAAAATAGAACGAAAACATTTCCTTATTTTCGTCAAAACATTTATCTTTGCAGTAAATGAAAAATTTCAGTCATGCTCGAAAAAATATTCAAGCGTAAGATCTACGAAAGAATGCTCCGATGGAAGCAAGAAAGCGATGGACATACGGCACTTTTGATAAAAGGTGCGCGTCGAATCGGAAAATCGACCATTGCCGAGGAATTTGCTCGTAAAGAGTATGCATCCTATATCATCATCGATTTTTCGATAGCAGACGATGCGGTCAAAGAGTTGTTTTCACATATTTCGGATCTGAATTACTTCTTTTTACGGATTCAGTCGCTATTCAATGTGTCATTGCATAAACGGAAATCGGTTATCGTTTTCGATGAAGTACAACTATGTCCTCCGGCACGACAAGCAATCAAGCATCTTGTAAAGGATCACCGATATGACTATATTGAAACGGGGGCACTCCTTTCCATCAAAAAAAATGTGAAAGGAATCGTGATACCGAGCGAAGAAACACGTATCGCAATGTATCCGCTGGACTACGAAGAGTTCCTATGGGCTATCGATAAACTCCAGACTTATGAGTTGCTCAGATACTCGTATCAAAATTTTAAGTCTTTGGGTGATGCCGTCAATCGTGATCTTATGCGCAATTTCCGTCTGTACATGCTCATCGGCGGTATGCCGCAGGCTGTAAATGCATATCTTGAATCGAATG
Source organism: Alistipes sp. CHKCI003 (assembly GCF_900021155.1). Lineage (GTDB taxonomy): Bacteria > Bacteroidota > Bacteroidia > Bacteroidales > Rikenellaceae > Alistipes > Alistipes excrementavium. The sequence goes on along the minus strand of NZ_FCNT01000054.1, from coordinate 14,052 downwards.
ATTTTTCAGCCATAGATGCGGTAAAACGAAATATCCTCGAACTGTATATCGATGATTTCCGTAAAATCGATCCGACAGGACGTGCTTCGCGTTTGTTTACCTCAATTCCGGCAGAACTCTCCCGCAATACGACACGTTATAAGGTAGGAAGCGTGATTGAGAATGCGACAGCCGCCCGGCTCAGTGAGTTGTTGATGGATATGGCAGATTCCATGACGGTAAACTTTGCCTATCATGCGAATGATCCCAGTGTAGGATTCTCTCTTCATGCTGATTACGACTATTTCAAGATGTTTCTTGCTGATACGGGATTGTTCGTTACGCTCGCTTTTATGGATCGCGACTATACGGAAAATGTGATATACCGGAAGCTCCTTTCCGATAAACTCAGTACAGATTTGGGGTATGTATACGAGAATGCAATCGCCCAAATGTTGAAGAGTGCAGGCAATGAACTTTTCTACTATACATTTAAGGAGGAGACAGTGAAAGACGAAGAAGAGAATAAAACTGTCCGCAGTTATGAAATAGATTTCCTGCTTTCGCGTAAAGACAAGATATGCCCTATCGAAGTTAAATCTTCCGGATATAACTCACACAAATCCCTCGATAAATTCCAGCAAAAGTTTTCGGCGAGAATCCTTCACAGGTATCTTCTCTATACCAAAGATCTAAAGAAAGACAAGGATATTTTTTGCTTGCCCGTATATATGACGGAATTATTATAAAGAATTATCAAAGCAAGGCAGTAAAGAAACAGGAGAAAGATAGGTTATGAGAGATACGATATTTATAAGTCATGCAACCCCGGCAGATAACGATTTTTCCATCTGGATTGCTTCCCGATTGGAGATGTTAGGATATAAGGTTTGGATAGATAAAGAAGGGTTACTGGGTGGAGAGCGTTTTTGGGCGACCATTCAAAAAGCCCTGGATCGTTCGATAAAAGTTTTGTTCGTTTATTCAAAAAATATTGTAACGACAGAAGGTATACTTCGGCAAGGAATTGAAAATGAGTTGGAATACGCAAAGAGTATTGCTGCACAAGATGGATTGCAGGATTTTATCATACCATTACATATCGACAATTCCAGCTATCATTTAGTAATAGGACAACCTAATATTAACCATATTCCATTTAATAATAATTGGGCTGATGGATTAAAGCAACTGCTAAAAAAACTGGAGAAAGACAATGTCCCTTCTAATTTCGGCAATCAGAAGTCTTCATTTTCAGAATGGTATGAAAATGAGTATATTTCTAACTGCTCAATTATACCCCACGAAGAGCGATATTATACTTCATGGTGGTCGATAGCTGAAATGCCGAATAGGTTCTATATGTATCAATTTGCCAATACCGCTCAAGCTAAAGCCATCAGAGACCTGAATAAAGAAATTCCGATTAGTTTATTATCCAATTGTATTTCTTCGTTTGATGGAAATTTGAATTTTTCCGTTCAAAGAGATAATGAAATGATTGAAGTTAGGCCAGAACACACGTTTGCATTTTCTCTAACAGATATTTTAGATGGGTTCATGTCTGAGAAGTTTCCTCAACATAGAGATGTCGAGAATCATTTCAAGAGGCTGATGTATTGTGTAATTGCCAATCTATTCAGACGTGCTGGCTTATGGAAGCATGAAATGTCGAATAAGAGATTAGCTTATTTTCTCCCGAAATATGATAAAATTACGAAAGTAAAATTTATCTATCCTGAAAGTACAAGGAAAAAGGCAAAAGCTCTATTAGGAGAAATGCGAGGAGTGGGATTTTGGCATTATGGAGTCTCTATTCAACCGACACTATTCCCGTTTATTGGGTTTTCTCTTAAATCACATATTCTGTTTACATCGGACGGCGCTCAATTGATAGATGATGAAAAAAAGCAGCACTCTTTCAGAAGGAAAAAAGGAAAGTACCTTTTTAATAAAGAATGGAGAGATTTATTGCTCGCATTTATTCAGCGTCTAAAAAATAAAGAGGGAGAAATAAGCATTCAGGTAACGACGCCGGGAAAGCAAGTCAAGCTGAAAGAATGGCCGGAAATGCTTATAAGTGAAATAGGATACATAGATCCAGACACCGAAATGAGCATTGATAAAATAGAAGATTATTACGAAGATTTAACGGCAGAGGAAACAAATGATTGAACCTACTCTCAAATACATCAGTGAGCCATCATTGACATTCGGTAGTGGCCAAACAGCAATTGACCCCCGGGATGGTTTAATGCTTTTTGGTCCCTTTGATCATAAAAGGATTAAAGGTGTTAGAAATATCGGTATCATCGGTTCGGCTAACTTAAGGAGAAAAATGATTGATTATCTGAAAAGGATACATGGTCCTATTGTTAATGGGGATTTATCCATTGCCCGACCAAATTTCCCGGGATTAGAATCTACCTTCGGCATATCGATCAATTTTGATAACATTATTCAACTTGATATTAAGCAAAAGGACATTGATGAATACCTAAAATACACGGATTCTCATCAACGAGTTCATAATTTAGTGAATCTATATGTCCAGCCGTTAATACGGTATACCGAGCATGAAGAGATGCCTGTGGATGTTTGGTTTGTCGTAATACCAGAGGATATTTATAAATTCGGCAGACCAAATTCGAAAATTCCGAAATCGGAAGATAATATTAACATTGGGCTTAAGAAAAATGAACGGAATTCGACCCAATTGGATATGTTTTTCCAAGAGGAAAAAGATACCCTTCGAGAAGCGTATGAGTTTGAAGTCAATTTTCACAATCAGCTAAAAGCCAAAATATTATCTGCAAAAATCGTCACTCAGATAATTCGGGAAAGTAAAATAGCCTATGAGAATCTGTTAACCGATAAGCAAATTGAGGAAGAAAAAAAATTTGATACAGCTAAAGCATGGAACATATCTAATACCCTCTATTATAAATTAGGAGGTCTTCCGTGGAAACTTGGAGAGATTAGAGATGGAGTTTGTTATTTGGGATTAGTATATAAGAAAACAGAAAGCGATACAAAGAACAAAAATGCTTGTTGTGCAGCTCAGATGTTTCTTGATTCAGGCGATGGGATGGTTTTCAGGGGAAATGTTGGTCCTTGGTGGAATCCTACTACCGGCGAATTTCATCTTTCACAGCAAGATGCTTTTGAGGTCGTGTCTCAATCTTTAGAAGCATACTATAATCGCTTTGAATGTTATCCCAATGAAATTTTTATCCATGCAAAAACATTTTTCGATGATCCGGAGTGGGCTGGATTTGAAGACGCAGTTGCGGGCAAGTCAAAAATTATCGGAGTAAGAATAAAGGAAAATAGTACATTTAAGTTATATCGGCAATATTCGTATTGCGTTCCCAGAGGAATGATGTTACAGTATGATGATAGAAAAGCGTTCCTTTGGACAAAAGGATTTATCCCCAGATTCAAAACTCAGATTGGTTTAGAGACGCCGAATCCAATTGACATAGCCGTAACCAGAGGAGAAGCAGATATTGAAGTGGTTTGTAAGGATATATTGGGTTTGACGAAGTTAAATTACAATGCTTGTATATATGGTGACGGTATTCCCGTCACATTGAAATTCGCTGATTCCATCGGGGAAATCCTCACTGCGGGGAAAGATATCAAAACAGGTGTACTGCCTTTCAAACATTATATTTAGTATTACTTTTTTGCTCAAACCGGATGATGAACAACAAAAAACGCATAATATTATATAGCATTCCTAATGCCATTTTCTTTTACATATCTCACAACCATATGATTGAGAAGCGTTCGGTGTACTTCGCTGATAAGATGATTAAAGCGATTGAATAAATCCGTTAATTGTACAGTTTCCATGGCGATTTTACTCTCATTTATCTCTTCGTGACGCAGTTTATAAAGTTTAGTTGCATTGATGTGCACTTCGGCATCTCTTTCGTCTTTCCACCAAGAATTTTTTGAAATCTGCTCCAAGTCCGACAATAATTCATCAAACTCGCTTTTGAATCCGGGAAACATCGTTATGATGGTTTCCAACTGCGCGCAATGGGAATCTTTATATCCCTTCTTGCTAAACCCATATAGCTTTTTGAAACTTTCATTAAGTTGGACTTTCAGTTTGCCCCGAAGAAAGCTTTTTTCATACGGATTCGTCGCCCTGACAAATAATTTTGTCAATACGATGCAATCACAAAAGGAGTAACCTGTAAAAGTACTGGTAAGGATTAGCGTATTGGTAATTTTATCATAATCGGAATTTTCAGACTCCTGAATCTTGGTTGCGAGTTGGCATATTTCCTCAATGCACTCGGAAAACATGTTTATATATTCATCCGATTTTTCACAGAACTCTACCCGTTCTTGCTCAGACAGTATTCTGTTATTATAGGTTAGCTCACGAATCATACAAACTCTATGTTAATTTACCCGTTTTCCGTTTTACATCTTAATGGCTTGGTCAGAATTGCTCTCGAACGAACAAACTCATTTCGTGCCGACGGTTTTAACTAGGAATATGCCGGTTACGGAATTGGCACCCGATTTTTCAAGTTCACGTTTTATGAGCGTAAAACTCATGCCGGTAGTCAGAATATCGTCGATTAGCAAAACGTCGCGCCCCTCGATATAATCCGGGTCGAAGACTATGCCGGACATATCCCTTTGTTGCGTACCTTTTTGTTGTTCCCTGTCGTACTCGATCCGGACGGTAGGAAAACCGTCGTCTATTATCAGCCGGCGGGAAAGTTCCCCGCAAAAGGACTCGAAACGCTGCCGGTGCCTCTCTTTCGTGGAAGCCGGAAGAGGTATCAGGATAGGCTCTTCCAGATTGTCGAAATATCTCATGCGTGATATAGCCAAAGAGAAGAGTTTGGCGGCCAGCAACGCACTGGCACCCTCTTTGAAGCGAAATACGAGGTTAGTGACTTTTTTCTGTTCGCTCATGAGTTTAATTTATGCGACACGGGATAATAGTCGTGGATATAGAAACATAACGCCCCGTCCACGCGTTTACCCCGGAACCGGTTGGTCATGGGATAATAGCTGCGGATGAAATCGCCCTTAAAGGTGAATTTCAGAATGTCGTGCCACAGCCGAAGGGTCTGCTCGTCCTCGATCCGGAACATCTCGCTGCCGTAAGCATCCTCTCCGGCCAGCCCCATGCCGATCCGCAAACGGTCGTTGAAACGGCCGGACGATACGATATACCAATCATAAGCACGGCATAATAGTTCGATGTCGCAGTCGTCGGTGCAGAGAAAATAAAAGTTGCTGTCCTCGTCTCTCACCAACAAGAACTCGCCGCCGACCTGCGTCATATCCTTTTCGATGTCGAAATAGTTCCCGAGCGGCATCGGGTAATCGGCATCTGCTATCTCGCCGGGTACTCCGAAGCTGAAATTGGTAATCATAGAGCGCTGTTTATGTTGTCATTGTTAAAGTTTTCAACGGTTTGCATCATCAAATTAACAAGCTAAGATTTGGCACTGAATTGTTAGTATTCCTAAATAAAAGCAGTTAAGGTTCAATTCGCAGGGTGATAGTCCCGTTTTTAGCTTCACTCAGGAATGTATCGTATAATTGCCGCCATTGCATACAATGTTCTTGAAAGATAGCATTACGCTGGCTTTCAGTCATACCGGATTCGTTCATAAACGTAGTGTAGCACACATATACGGTATCTACTTTATCCTTATGCCTGTCACCGTCCTCACTTATCATACCCTCTGCTTTCATGTAGGTAAAACAGATCCCGTCCCTGATACGAAAGGCATACTTTCCATATTCTCCGTATTTTTCATGGTTGCGGTTGATGCCCTCATTTTGCTGGAGGGGCATGACGGTAGTATTCCGGGAAAAATATCTTGCAGCTACATCATTAGCACTCAGCGATTCGTCTTTTAAGAAACGCTCCCTGTATCGTTGAAAAAAATGGGATGTATAGGCACTGATTTGCCTGACGCCTACCATTTTGCTATCCGGGGTGTGCTTATACCCGCTTGCACCCCATTGAACGACAAACCGATGTTTGTCTGCATAAACAATACAGAAAGAGCCGACTTCGGGATATTCTGCACGGGTCCTGGTTTCTGCATAAAAATAAATGATATACTGATTGTTGGTTGCCGGAATCTTATATTCATAAAGTTCCCACGCAGGAAAACGGCTTGTTTTACGAAATGCTTTAATCGCTTTGGGCCGTAGGTATTCTTGCTTGATGTCTACTTTGTATTTGTCAGCGGCGAGATGGTCGTACATCTCCCTATATGTCATCGAAGTCAGAAGCATAATCAAATATAACTGTTTCAGCCATTCAAATTTCGCATATTTTCCTCGCTTTTACAAATTCAAAGCGGCGACGCCAACCGTGGCATATAGCGACGTCAACCCTTACATCTGCGTCGGCAAAAGGCTCGGACGTGTATTCCATAAAGTATTTTTGGGTTCCGGGAAAGCTAAACATTGTAATTATGGAGATGATAATGATCGAAAAACGGGTCTATGACTCTATGGTGGCCAAACTCGAAACGCTGGCCGGAAGGATCGAGGCCCTGAATGCAAAACAGCAAAAACGCCTGGGACGTTGGCTCGACAATGAGGAGGTCTGCGAGATGCTGTGCATCGCCAAAAGGACGCTTCAGGCATATCGTGAAAAACGGCTCATTCCCTACACGCAAGTCGGACATAAAATCTACTATAAGCCGCAAGACGTAGAGGCATTGTTGAAACAATCGAAAAAGTAAACGGAGGAACAAGCTATGAGAAATAATATTGTGCAGGGCTCGGACAGTAGCGAGACCGAAGTATTCGACCTGATAAAGCGTATCGAAAAGGGCCTGGAAAAATTCGGTACGAACCATCGCCTGATTCTGGGCGGCGAGTCGTACCTGACGGACAAGGAAATTTCGGAGCGGCTGAAAGTCCACCGCCGGACGTTGCAGGAATACCGCAGCTCGGGGAAACTCCCTTATTACATGATATGCGGGAAAGTGCTGTACAGGGAATCGGAGATCGAAAAGTTACTCCGGGATTCGTATAACGGAACGGATGATAAGGCGTTGCTGTAACACCGGAACGAGGAGACGGTCTGTCTGACAAATTCCCGAGATTGAAAATCGCCCCTGTCAGGATGAATTCCGACAGGGGCGAAAACATTAGAATCAAGGTGGTTAGACGGATTTTTTTCTTTCCGAGGTCAGTTCACTACCGTCCGTTCCTCCTGCGAGACCTTCAGCACGACCATCCGGGAATGGGGGCGGCGGATCAGCCACCGCCGGAACGCTGCGCTCTGGGGCGTGTCCACCCGAAAGGCCAACGCCGAGATCATTTCCAGATTATACAGTTCAGCATGTGCCGTCGGAAGATTCGAGGTTTCCGACATACGCAGTGCACCGTGTTTGTAAATCGCCCGTATATTGCTCGTAATCGTCGGGACGAACACCTCGAACATCCGGGCAATCTCGGACGGGGTCAGCCACACATCGCCGTCGGCACCGGGGGTTACGGTTACGGTATTGTACTCGATCGTTATCGTTCCTGTCGCTCTTTCTCCTGTCGTTGCCATATTGTTTGGATATTAGTTTCTTAATTATACGAATATTTTTGCTTTCCGTCAAGCGAACGCCGCTTTTCCTTTGTCGGACCGAGCCCGTTTCTTTTTCATAACGCTCACATTCTCTTCGCATAAGACTATTTTCCGGCCTTTCGTTCTCGTTTTAAGTCCTTTCATATCTTCACCCACCTTTTTATCGGTCACTTTGGCGTAAATCTGAGTCGTGGTGATGCTCTTGTGTCCCATCATACGGCTCACGGTTTCGATAGGCACGCCCATCGAGAGGGTAATATGCGTCCCGAAATTATGCCGGGCCTTATGGAAAGTCATATCGAAACCATATGCTTGTCCCAGTTTTCGCGTAAGTATGATAAGATGCTTCCGGCTGTAAAGGTTGAAAATCTTGTCGCTCCGACGTTCAGACCGGTATTTCTCGATGATCCGCAACGGAACCTCCAGCAACCGGACTGCCGAGGGCGTATCTGTTTTTTTGCGCCGTATATGAAGCCACCACGTTCCGTCAGCGGCCTGCGTGATGTCCTTATCCGAGAGCCGTTTCAGGTCGGAGTAGGACAGACCCGTGAAGGTGGAGAAGAGGAACCAGTCCCGAACCCGCTGAAGATTGGGTTTGTCGATGGGCGTTTCCATCAGCTTTTTGAGGTCTTCGAGTTTGAGGTGGCGGCTCTTGCGTTCGGGCAGCTCCGGGTGCAGCCTGCCGTAAGGATCGCGGCGGAGCGTACCCTGGCTGACAGCCCGTTTGGTCATTTTCTTCAGACGGTACAGGTGTTCGTGCACCGTTTTTTGCATCATATCGCACTCCGTTCGCAGAAAGAGGTCGAAGTCGTCGTAGAACGTTTTGTCGAGACTTCGGAGCGTGACGTCTTCCTGCCCGCATTTCTGTTGTACGAACGCAGCCAAGTGGTTGTAGGAGTTCTCGTAGCTGGCATAGGTCTCTTTCGTCCGATCTACGCCGACCCGTTTGTAAAACTCTGCATTGTGTTCCCGGAACAGGGCCAGCAGCGTGAGCGGCTTCTGTCCGACGCCTTTTACGGCGTTCTTCACCAGTTCCGCCGTGACGAAGCCGAGGTCGTTGCGAATCCTCCGATAGTGGGCCTCGATCTGTTCGGTCAGCAGGTCGATGGCCCGGTTTACCTTGCGGGCATTGGCACTCCGGCCGTCCGCGCGTCCTGTTTCCGGATTCCACAGCGACGGTTCGATGGCGGTTTTGATACCTATATGAGCCGATTCGGCGTCGATGCTGACTTTGCACAAGAGCTGGCAGGTGCCGTCCTTGCGGACTTTAGTTCGATTGATATAGAACAGTACGGCAAACGTACTGCGGCGTTTTATCTCCTTATTGTTCGTTTCCATGATGATTCGGATTTGAAAAAGGTGATTACAGAGCTATCGAAAACCGCTCGGCGAGCTTCTTGTCGAGGTTTTGCGTATCCGCGCCGATTTTGTCATCGGTTACTTTGGCATAAATCTGTGTCGTGTCGATACGTGTGTGGCCCAGCATCTTACTGACCGTTTCCAGCGGAACGCCCTGCGAAAGCGTGATTTCGGTGGCGTAGGTATGCCGTCCGCAGTGGAAAACGAGCCGCTTTTCGATACCGCAGATCGAGGCGATACGTTTCAGAGCCCGGTTGAGTGTAGTGTTGCCGTACATAGGAAGTAATTTCCCTTCCGGCGCGATACCCCTGTATTTGTCGAGAATACGGAGGGGAATATCGAGCAGCGGCAGTTCGTAGTCGATCTTCGTCTTCTTGCGCGTGGTTTTGATCCACACCTCGCCGTCCTCGGCAATTTCCAGATCGTCTTCGCTCAGGCGGCACATATCCCCGTAAGGAATGCCCGTATAACACGAGAATAGGAACAGGTCGCGGGTTTGGTAGAGCGTCGGGTGATGGAGCGGCGTGGTCATCAGCCGGTGCAATTCGTCGGCAGTGAGGTATTTCTGCACCCTTTCGGGGCGCTTCGGTTCGTACCCGGCGAACGGGTCGGCCGTGATGATACCCTCCGCCACCGCTTCGCCGACGATCGTGTTCAGCCTTGTGGTCAGCAAGACGATAGTTCCCGGCGCGATGCGGCGTTCCGTCCGCAGGTAAAGGTCGTACCTGTCGATGAACGACCGGTCGAGGGCGGTAAAGGGAATATCCGAGAGTTTATACTGTGTTTGCAGGAAAGCGGAGACGCAATTACGGGCATAGCGATAGGATCTGAGCGTGTCTTTCTCGCGGTTTACACCCACGCGCTTCTCGAAATGTTCGATAAACGTTTGAAAATAACCAAGCAGGGTTGTTTGTCCGGAAGCCTTGCCCAGCAACAGATCCCGTACCTCTTCGGCGGTCACGACCTCCCGTATCGCAGACTGTTCCTTGTAGATGGCCAGTGCCGAGGCACGCAGTTCGTCCAATTTCCGGTTGATCTCCCGCGTAGCGGCGCTCTTTCCCGTGGCGCGGCCCGATGCCCACGACGATACGGGAACCGACATCTTGGCACTGAAAGCCGCCTCGGAATGGTTGCCGACGGTCAACCGTGCCATGACAGGACAACAACCATCGGCATTCGTTTCGCTCTTTTTAAGGTAGAACGCGACCCTTACATCCATTTGTTCCATAACTCTATTTATCTAATTGCAAAATTAGCTGATATAGAGCTATTTGAAGCCATGAAAAATATAGCAGAACAGCGAAACAGAACCCCGGATCGAATAAACGCGGCTGTATTTTCCCGATAATCGAAAAAAACGGTTATCTTTACAGTGCGAATACCGAAAATACAAGCGTTCTTTGCGGTAGCAAACGGTTCGACAGGGTGTTTTTCTGCGAATTTTTCCGGGCCGAAAAAAGGCAACGGATAAGTAGCAATCGCCCTTCTTAACCTCTCATAATCCTACTTTTTGATGAGTCGGACAGACAGAGAGATAGACCGCTTGACTTTCTTTAGTGTCAGTCACTTATCTTAATCTATCCGATTCTTTCGTTTTTACGCGAGTTCTTCGTATCTTTGTCCCTCGCATGAACCACAGAAAAAACAAATTCGCCGCAAAGATCGGCAACGACGAGACGGCCGCCCTGCCCGCCATCGAGTTCGGGGGCGAGATCCGCGTCGTCGAAGAGGAACGCGACGTCGCCGCCGCGTGCAGCTACCTCATGCGACAACCGCTGCTGGGCTTCGACACCGAGACGCGCCCCTCGTTCCGTCCGGGCGTGATGTTCCGCGTATCGCTCCTGCAACTCTCCACGCCGGAGGTATGCTACCTGTTCAGGCTCAACAAAATACGCTTCGACAAAGCCATCGTGCGGCTGCTCGAATCGAAAGACATACTCAAAATCGGCGCCGACGTGGGCGGCGACCTGCGCTCCCTGCGTCAGATCAAACCTTTCCGCGACGGCGGCTTCGTCGACCTGCAAACCTTGGCGCCCGAGTGGGGCATCGAGGAGAAGAGCCTCAAGAAACTCTCGGCCATCGTGCTGGGCCAGCGGGTTTCGAAAGCGCAGCGCCTGAGCAACTGGGAAGCCGCGACGCTCACGGAAAAACAACAGAGATACGCCGCTACGGACGCTTGGGTCTGCACCCGCATCTACGACGTCCTGCAACACACCGCCAAATCCAAACGCACACGCCATGACACCGCAAATACATCTGCGCAAAGGTAAGGAAGAGTCGCTCCTGCGCCGCCATCCGTGGATCTTCTCGGGGGCCGTCGACTACATCGCCGCCGAGGACGAATCGGAGATCCGCGAAGGTGCCGTGGTCGACGTCTACACCCACTCGGGCGACTTCATCGCCCGCGGGCACTATCAGATCGGCTCGATCGCCGTGCGTGTGCTGACCTTCCGCGACGAGCCCATAGAGGCGGCTTGGTGGGAGCGCCGCATCGCCGCCGCATGGGACGTGCGGCGCACGCTCGGCCTCTCGGACGACGGCGACACCACCTGCTTCCGGCTCGTGCACGGCGAGGGCGACTCGCTGCCGGGGCTCGTCATCGACCTCTACGGCCGCACGGCCGTGGTGCAGTGCCACTCGGCGGGCATGTACCGCGCCCGTCTCGACGTCGCCGCCGCCCTGCACGCGGTACTGGGCGACCGGCTCGAAGCGGTCTACGACAAGAGTTCGCAGACCGTGCCGTTCAACGCCCGGCTGGGGGCCGTCGACGGCTATCTGAGGGGTGCCTCGGAGCACAAAACCCACACCGTACGCGAACACGGCCTGCAATTCCTCGTCAACTGGGAAGAGGGTCAGAAAACGGGCTTCTTCCTCGACCAGCGCGAAAACCGCGAGCTGGTGCGCCGCTATGCCGCGGGCCGCACCGTGCTCAACACCTTTTGCTACACGGGCGGATTCTCGGTCTACGCACTTGCGGGCGGCGCCCGCGAAGTCTGTTCGGTCGATTCGTCGGAACGCGCCGTGCGGCTGGCCGGGGAGAACGTGCGGCTCAACTTCGGCGACGCAGCGCCCCACACGGCGCTCGCGGCCGATGCCGTGGAATACCTGAAGGACATAGGCGACCGCTACGACCTCATCATCCTCGATCCGCCGGCCTTCGCCAAGCACCACAAAGTGCTGGGCAACGCCGTGCAGGGCTACAAGCGCCTCAACGCCCGCGCACTGTCGCAGATCAAGAGCGGCGGCATCCTCTTCACGTTCTCCTGCTCGCAGGCCGTCTCGAAGGAGCTCTTCCGCACGACGGTCTTCTCGGCCGCGGCCATCGCGGGCCGCAAAGTGCGCATTCTGCATCAGCTCACCCAGCCGGCCGATCATCCGATCGACATCTACCATCCCGAGGGCGAATACCTCAAGGGACTGGTGCTCTACGTCGAATAACCCGAAACACGCATCGTCATGATACCTCGCTTCGACACGATCCGCATTCAGGCACTCCTCCTGCTCCAAGACAGCGCGCCGCTGCGCACCCGAGATTTCAGGGCGCCGCTGGCCCGGCATTTCGAACTCACGGACGAGGAAATAAACGCCGAATACCCCTCCGGCAACGGAAATATCTTTTCGGACCGAATCTCGTGGGCCTTGAGCTATCTGTTCATCGCGGGGCTGGTCGAGAAACCCCAAAGGGGCGTCTACCGCATCACGCAGAAAGGCCGGGAAATGTTGAAAAGCTCCACTGCCGAACAGATCAATCAATACATTTCGGACATCGTGCAGGCGCGTTCGGTCGACCGCCCCGCGACGACCGCAGGCAAAAAGAAGTCCGCCGACGAGGAAACCACCGTCCCGCCCGCACAGACCCCGCAGGAGCTTCTGGAAAACTCCTACGAGAAGATCAAACGCTCGGTGTACGCCGAAATTCTGACCACCATCCTCGGCAAAAAACCGGCCGAGTTCGAAAAGCTGGTCGTCAAACTGCTGCAAGCCAAGGGTTACGGCGGCGAAGTGAAGGACTCGGGAACCGTAACCCGACAGACGAACGACGGGGGCATCGACGGAATGATCCGCGAAGACGTGCTGGGGTTCAACCGCATCTCCATTCAAGCCAAACGTTATGCACCGCAACACAACGTCGGACGCGAAGAGGTGCAGCGATTCGTCGGAGCCGTCGCGGCCACACCCTCGAAAAAAGGCGTATTCATCACGACCTCGGGCTATTCGCGCGGAGCGGCCGATTATGTGCGCAATCTGAACGGAAATCCGACCATCATTCTGATAGACGGTGCGCAGATGGCTCAATACATCTACGATTACGGGCTGGGCATGCAGACGGAAAAACTACTGGAAATAAAGAAGATGGACATGGATTTCTGGGACCAGATGGAGGACGGCGACTAAGTGGCTCGCGATAGCCCGGGATTTCCGCGGGGCATTGCTACCGGAGCGCACCGGCAAAAAAAGCCCCCTACGGTATCGCAAGGGTTCCGTCGGCGGCAGCGGTTCCCCGCCGTTCGAATAAGCAACCGTTCCGAGTCTGGCAACCGTGAACAACGGCAAGGAGCTGCCGACGACATCCGGCTCCGGCCTTTCTCCCGGCCGGCCCCGCCGCGCACAACGACCGATCGTATATTTCGCGCCGCACCGTCCCGGTATCAAGCCGCCCCGCCGCCTGCGGTTCCGGGCCTCCGCACCTCCGGGTCTACGCGCTCCACGGTAAATCCGGCCTCCGCGTATCGACCGGAATCGGCTGCATCCTCCCCCCCCCGCCTCCCCGAAAAGAGCCCGCGGCGGCGCCCCGATTTTATCGACCGGAATAGGGCCGTACCCGAGCAACCTGCCAACCTCCGCGACAGGAGCGGATCGAACGTCCGCACCTCGTCGGACCATTTCGTCAAACCGCGCCGCAGAACCGAACGAAATCCGCGCTCCGCCGAAGCGGGGGAAACGACAGCCCGCAAGCGCACCATTTCAGCCGAGTGAGAGGCAAACACAGGTCCGGACACCGCCGAGGCGGGAAATGGAAGAAAGAGCTTCGACCGACGTCGTCATACCCGAGCCGAATCCGATAGCCCCGTCGCCGCAAACCGGGCATCCGCCCGGAAATACGATCCGGTTCCCTCCCCCCCCCGCAC
>NZ_FCNT01000041.1 GCF_900021155.1 Alistipes sp. CHKCI003 | reverse complement strand
CTTTCGTCTCCGCCGATTCGTTCCGCGAGACGGACGGAACAGCATCCCGGCCGACAGACCGCAGCCGGCTGCGTGCCGTGCAAACGCCGCAGGTTTTCGAAGCGGCCTTATTGCGCAGAGCCTACGAAACGGAATTTTCGCCGGCCTTTACGGACGACGCCTCGGTCGTGGAACACGCCGGCCATCCGGTCTTCCTCTGCGAGGGCGAACGCCGCAATTTCAAGATCACCGCTCCCGAAGACCTCGTACTGGCCGAAGCGCTCCTCGCGGCGGACGACGAGCGGGACGAAACGGGCGGACAACCGGCCAATGCGGACGAGAAGCCGAACGAAACGGACGTGATGCCCGGCGAAGCCGCAGCGAACGGCGAACCGATACGTTCCGACGACCGGACGGCGTCTGCCGTGCAGACCGGCTTTCTGCGGGACACGCCTGCAGGGAGTACCGTCGCGCAGGATACAAGCACAGCGGATACCGCCATGCAACAAAACACGTCCGCCGGATATGCCGGTGCGGCAGCCCGCAAACCGGCATCCGGAAACAGAGGGCCGGAAAAGACAACCGTTCCGGCAGGCCGGGCGGCCAAACCGGCGGAACCGGAGCAAACGGCAACACCGACGGTGCATCCGGCCGATAAGACGGCATCGGAGCAGCTATCGAACAGCGGCGCAGCACATCCGGTCGCACATACGAGCAGAACGTCGCAGTACAGGACGAGCGCCCCGCATCCGGCCGAAACGTCAGCCGACCTCCCGACGGCGACAGGGGCCGAAACATCCGGCTCCGCCCCCGACGACGATTTTTTCGGCGGCGGCGCCGGAGCGATCCGATAAGACACGAATCATGGAGACGATTTACAAATACCGGTTCGGACGACGAACCCTCTATTGGACGGCTATCTACATCGTTTTCTTCGCACTGCTGGGCGGACTGCTCTACCACCTCTACGAAGGAGGTTATCTCTCGGCATGGTTCACATCGTTCGTGGCGGCTGTCGTCGCCCTCATGTCGCTCTCGATCCCCCGCAAGATCGTGGTAACGGACGACAGGATCGAGGTTCGCTGTCTGCTCGACATCACCGAGCTCCGCCTCAGCGAAATCGCCTCCGTGCGCCGCGTTCCGCCTCGTGAGATGAAGTGGATGCTTCCCCTGTTCGGCGGCTGCGGATTCTTCGGCTATTACGGCCACTACCTTGACCTCAAGGATTTCGACCGGGTGCGCATCTATGCGTCCGAATGGCGCAACTTCGTGGAAATCACCGATATTTACGAGGAGCGGCTCTATGTTTCATGCGCCGACGCCGACCGATTGGTCGCCCAGCTCGCCCCGCACGGCGTCAAAGGGTTCGACACGGAAGCGACCGACGTACCGAAAGAATGAACGCGGAGCCGGTCCGGCATCAAAAATCTCACCCCCGACGAAACGGACTCCGTCAGGGGTGCTTCTTATTTTCGAAGGCCCGCCGAGCGGTCCCGAAATTCCAAGCTCGAATCCGGCGATCGGCCACGTTTCCGCGAAACGCGGTCCGGCCGCCCGGTCAGTTCACATTCGGCAGGAACGAATAGTCGCGCGAATAGCCGAGCATCTGCTGCGTGTAATCGCAGGGATAGACGATCTTCACATCCGCCACCCGGCCGTCCTGCTCCACGAGTTCGAACTCGGGATTCACGAACCCGCCGTAAGGTTCGATGCCGAGCGCATCGTAGCGTTCGCGGACCTCGCGGTGGAGCTCCGGATCGACCTGCACGCCGTACTGCTCGACGAGCGCCGCACCCGCTTCGTAGTCGCCCTCCGACTTGATGCGCTGCACCTCGCGGAGCATCCGTCCGAAGAGCGTGCGGAGCCGGTCGAAATCGTTGACCACCACATAGGTCTTGCCGGCCTCCTCGACCCACTCGATCACACGGTCGTCTTTGCCGCGCTCGAAGCACCACTCGGCGATGAGTTTGCGGTTGCGCATGTGCGCCTCCTCGACGTTCTTGCCCGGTTCGATACGCGCGAGCTGCGTCATCAGACCGTTCATGATGTAGTTGGCGTACTGCGCCTTGGCCACATCCATCGACGGTACGACTCCCAGTTCGACGAGTTTCGGATCGCCCAGATAGTAGAGCGCGAAGAGGTCGGCGCGAGCCTCTTCGAGCGTCGAGCCGTAGCTCTTCAGTTCACCGCCCTTCACGCCGGGCGCCAACTGTCCCGAACCGTGGCCCAGACACTCGTGCAGATCGGTATGCAGATCGTCGCCCAGTTTGCCGTACTGCTCGATGCGTGCACGGTCCTCGGGCCGCAGCATGAACTCTTCGAGGAAGCCGTTGCCCAGCGCCGCCTGTTTGTAGGCATAGGTGATGTTGTCGATCGTAACCGACTTCGATCCGTACTCTTTGCGGATCCAGTCGGCATTGGGCAGGTTGATGCCGATCGGCGTCGAGGGATAGCAGTCGCCGCCCAGCATCGCCACGGTGATGACCTTGGCCGACACGCCCTTCACCTGTTTTTTCCTGTACTCCGGCGCCACGGGCGAGTGGTCCTCGAACCACTGCGCATTCTCCGAAATGATCTCCGTGCGGCGGCATGCTTCACGGTCCATGAAGTTCACGTTGGCCTCCCACGACGCTTTGCGGCCCAGCGGATCGCCGTAGTCTTCGATGAAGCCGTTGACGAAATCGACGTTCGAAAGCGTATCCTTCACCCAATGGATGTTGTAGCGGTCGAACTCGCGCAGATCGCCCGTTTTATAATAGGTAATGAGATGCGCGATAGTCGTTTTCTGCGGCTCTTTCGCCACTTCCGCAGCCTTTTCGAGCCAGTAGACGATGCGTTCGATGGCAGGCGAGTACATCCCGCCTACGCGCCAGACGCGCTCGGCGATCGTCCCGTCGGCCTGTTTCACCAGCTTCGAGTTGAGCCCGTAGGAGACCGGCTCGGGATCGCGGGGATCGGCCATGTCGGCATAGAACTTCTCGGCTTCGGCCTGCGTAACCCCCTCGTAGTAGTTGCTGCCCGATGCGGCGATCATATCCACGCCGGCGGTCTGATCGAGCCGCTTGGGGCAGACCTCCGGATCGAAGATGGCCGTGCAGACTTCGCGGCGCAGCGTATTCAACTCGCCGAACCGCTCCTCGGGAATGGTCTCGATGACGTCGAGCAGATAGCCCTCGGTGAATTCGGGCACGAACTTGTCGTTCGAATAGTGATGATGGATGCCGTTGGCGAACCAGACCTTTTTCAGGTACTTTTCGAGCGCTTTCCACTCGGCGCATTCGCGGTCGCCCGCATAGTTCTCGTAGACCGTTTCGAGCGTGCGGCGCACGGGCAGATTGTACTTGCAATTCTGGTCGTAGAGGATGTCGCGGCCGCACTTCGCGGCCTCGGCCAGATAGTAGACGAGCTCCTTCTCGTCGAGCGGAAGCTCGGCGAAGCCCGGGACCTCGTAACGGATCACCTTGATGTCGTCGAAGCGGTCGACGATCCACGGAGCCGTCTGCGGCTCGTCGGCGCAGGAGCTCGAAGCAGCGGTAAAAAGTGCCATAGATGCGATTGTAACGATTTTTTCCATATCGTTCGGGTTCATTTCGGTGTGCAAGGACAGTGCAGCCCGGTTTCGGGAGCAAACCGTACGGGGTCATGCCGAGACGGCCTCTGTCCGAGCGCGCGTTTATCCGGGAACAAATATAATGAAAAAAACGTTCGCCGCAAAGACGCCGACGTTTCGGCGCACCCGTCATGCCGGCGGCCGTCCTCCGGATTGCGGACGGTCGCGGAGCGAATACGCGGAACCGACGCCGGAAGGCCGGCACGAGACAGCTCTCCAGCATGCAGCACAGGACGGCGCGGGACAGCGAGGGGCACGACACGGAACGGACGTCGGCGTAAATTTGCTGCGTAACATCGGGCATAATCCGCTCTAACCCGGCATGCGGACGCTGTGCGAGCGGGCAGAGCGCATACCGGGTACGGAGAGCCGCGCCGAATACACGGTTCGCCGCGGGTTTGCCGCGGCGAACCGTCCTCGGACCGGCATCCCGAGATCAGAGGTCGTAACTCAGACGGATGTAGAAGACGCCGTTCCGGAGTTTGACATCGCTCTCATAGAGATTCTTATTGATATTCAGCAATCCCTGATCGTAACCGATGCCGATGCCGTAATGCCGTTTCAGCACTGCATCGACCCCGAAGCGCAATCCCAGATCCGAGCGTTTCAAGGCTTTCCGCCCCTCGACTTTGGTATTGAAATAGTCGAACCTGCGGCCTTCGTACTCCAGCACGACACCCTCCGCCTTCGCATTGGCGAACAGCCCCAGCGCATAGTAGAAGCCGACCTCGGGGCGAATCGAAACCATGCGGCCGCAGTCGATCCGGCGCTCAACGCAAGAGGCAGCTGCAGATAATAGAGGTTGTCCGTCGCGCCGTCGCTCTCGCCGCCGCGCCCCGTAAAATCCAGTCCGGTCCGAAAATAGAGCGGCACGGCACGCGCCACGCGCGTCGAAAGCGTGAAGCCCGCCTGAAACTGCGGTTGCGAGTTCGCCGCAACCGCTCCGCCCGTGGCGCTCGCACGTTCACAAGCCAGATTCAGGCCGGCGTGAACGCCCCATTCGAGCGGCTGCGCTCCTGCGGTAAAGTGCATGGCGGCCACGGCCGCGGTCAGAAGCAAAAGTTTTTTCATCGTCATTATCGGTTCGAGTCTCCCGGGCTTCGGAGGAGCCGTTCCACAAAACGGGTACGGAAGCCGCCCGCCGCCGGGGAGGGGCGGGTGTTCCCGACAGTTCGTGTTGCAACGATGCGAAAATAAGAAATTCCCCCCCCCGCAAATTTTTCGCAGGAAAAATCCGAACAATATCGTCTCGGACAGACGCAAAACCCTATCAAAAGCCTGCAATCGTACAACTTAGCACGTCATACGCAACCCGCACCGCACCTCCCCGCATTACCGCCTCCGCCCGTTCGAACGCCTCACCCGCCCCACCGCACGACAAGCGGTTCCGAACCGTTTTTCCTACCCGCGGCGCTTTTTATCCGATTTTCCTTCGTTATATCTTTTCTAATTTCTAACTTTGCCGCGCTGAACGGAAAGCAGCATTTCGCAATGAAAATATTCCATACGGTAAAGGAACTTCGCGCTGCGCTCGACGGGCGGGAGCAGTCGGCCCTCGGATTCGTTCCGACGATGGGCGCCCTGCATGCGGGACACCGCTCGCTCGTGGAACGCGCCCGCCGAGAGAACGACACGGTGGCGGTGAGCGTCTTCGTCAACCCCACGCAGTTCAACGATAAAAACGACCTCGGGCGCTATCCCCGTACGCCGGAAGCCGATGCCCGTCTGCTCGAAGAGGCCGGTGCGGACTTCGTGCTGATGCCATCGGTCGAGGAGATCTACCCCGAACCCGATACGCGCGTGTTCGACTTCGGACAGATCGACAAAGTGATGGAAGGCGCTACGCGGCCGGGCCATTTCAACGGCGTGGCGCAGGTCGTCAGCCGTCTGTTCGACATCGTGCGCCCCGCGCGCGCCTACTTCGGCGAGAAGGACTTCCAGCAGATCGCCGTCATCAGGGCGATGGTCGCTCAGCTCGGACTGCCGGTCGAGATCGTGGAGTGCCCCATCGTCCGCGGCGACGACGGTCTGGCCCTCTCGTCGCGCAACACGCTGCTCGATGCGGAGCACCGCGCCGCCGCACCTCACATCTACGCTTCGCTCCGGGCCGGCGTCGAAAAGTCGCACTCGATGTCGCCCGCCGAACTGAAAGCATGGGTTACGGCCGAAGTGGAACGCGATCCGCACCTGAAAGTGATCTATTTTCAGACGGTGGACGCCCGGACGATGCAGGAGGTGCGCACGTGGGACGAATCGCCCCGCATTCAGGGCTGCATCGCCGTACAGGCCGGCTCCGTGCGCTTAATCGACAACATACGTATCCGATAATGAAATTTCAGATCGAAGTAATCAAGTCCAAGATCCACCGCGTAACCGTTACGCAGGCGAACCTGAACTACGTGGGCAGCATCACCATCGACGAGGCGCTCATGGAGGCTGCGAACATGATCGAAGGCGAGAAGGTCCAGATCCTCGACATCAACAACGGCGAGCGTTTCGAGACCTACATCATCCGGGGCGAACGCGGCAGCGGATGCATCTGCCTCAACGGAGCCGCAGCCCGCAAGGTACAGGTGGGCGACGTAGTGATCATCGCCTCCTACGCGCTGCTGGATTTCGAAGACGCCAAGCAGTTCAAGCCGTGGATCGTCTTTCCCGACACGGCGACCAACCGGCTGATCCGGTAAGAGCATCGGCGCGCGTCTTCGGCATCCCGGGCGCACTCGGGAGCGACCCGGACATCGCCTCACGAAAACACCCCTAAAAATCAGGGGAAGCGTTTCCGGCATGCCGGCCGCAGAACCGAATGCCGTTCGAGCCATGCCGAGCCGGAAAAGCGGTTCCCCTCCGGCGATCCGGGACAACGGCGCTCTCACGGCACGGTTCTCTATTGGAAGCCGTTCGAAAGCATCCTTTCGGCCCTGCGCAACATCGTTTCGAATCCGTCCGCATCGTAACCGGACGAAAGCGCCACGACACATCCGTCGGCATCCAACAGGTAATTGCGCGGCACGGTCTGCTCGGCATACAGCCCGAAGATCGCACCGTCGGGATCGAGTCCCATAGGGAATCGGAGGCCCGACTCCTCGCGGAAAGCCGCCAATTCCTCCCTGCTCTCGCCGCGCGAGACGGCGAGCGACACGAACGCACGATCGGCGAAACGCTCCAGCACCTCGACCGGCATGACTGCCAGCTCCGCCCGGCACTCGGGACACCACGACGAAAAGAAGGTCAACAACACGACATTGCCGCGCAAATCCGAAAGGCGCACTGTTCCGCCGTCGAACAGCTCGACCGTGAAGTCGGGGGCCGCATCCCCCGCCTGTACGCGCGAAGCCGCTCCGGGCTCCTCCTCGCTGATACAGGCTCCGGCCAGACCGACCGACAGCACGAGCGCCCGTTTCACCGCACGGCGAGCCATCGCATACACCGTCCCTGCGAGACGGCCGGCGATCGCACGGTTTTCCGCGGTCCGGCTGGCGACACGGTCGCCGGTCGGACCGCAAGTTATTCGGATCAAACGCATCATGGGAACAAACTTACGAAAATTTTTCCGATATTCCGGCACACACATCGCCCACACACACGCCGCGGCCGCAAGTTCCGGAACGGGCCGATCGCCGCACAACGCACCATCCACGACCGGGAAAAGACGCCCGCACACGCACGCATCCGCCACACGCTCGCAACGCCCGGGCAGACAGCCCGAAACGTGCGGTCGAAAACGGTCGCCCGAAACATGATGCACCCTCCTCCACAACCGCCCCCGCCGGCGTCCTCCCTCCGCAATCGCCCGGATTGCGGAGAGAATCGTCGATTCGGCCCCAATCGGACAGAAGCAGCAGAGTTACCGGAACAGAACGGGACAGAAATAGAACAGGACGGAACAGGAACAGGAACAAGAACAGAAACAGAAACAGAGACAGGACAAGACAAAACAGAGCGAAACAGAACCGGACAGGACGGAACAGGACGGAATGCAAAGAAACGGGAAGCAACGCGAATCCCGAGGAAAAAAGCGTGCTGGATTTGGAATGATGCCGCATGCACGGTATCTTTGCCCTTCCAATCGGATCGAATCATGGACATATTCCTCTCCATAGCCGCCTTTCTGCTTTCGCTGCTCGGCATCGTCGGGTGCGTGGCGCCTCTGCTGCCCGGACCGGCACTGAGTTTCGCAGGCCTGCTCTGCGCCTACGGATGCTCCTACTCCTCGATGTCCGGAACGGCCGTCGTGCTGTGGCTCGCCGCCACGATCGTCGTCTCCGTGGCCGACTACTTCCTGCCGGCCTACATGACGCGGCTCATGGGCGGATCGCGCGCCGGCGAGATCGGCGCTACGATCGGCCTCGTGGTGGGGATGTTCTTTTTCTTCTCGGTCGCAAGCCTCATCCTGTGCCCGTTCTTCGGAGCCGTGGCCGGCGAACTGATCCACGACCGCACGAACTCCGGCCGTGCGTTCCGCAGCGGTCTGGGTTCGTTCGTCGCCTTCGCCGTGGGCACAGGCATCAAACTGGTGGTCTGCGTCGGAATGTTCGTCCATGTAGTCGCCGATACATGGCCGCCGCTGCGGGACTGGACCGTCTCGCTCTTCGGATAGCGTGCCGCTCCGGCCGGACGAGCGATTCGCCGCGCGCAATCAGGACCATCCCCGCATTCCGATCGCCGCACATATCCGCCTCCGGTACGGAGACGGAGCGCATGTCGTCCGACCATGTCGGAAACTCCCCCCCCCTCACGCATACGCAGCCACCGACCGCACGACATCACAGGCTCGTATCGGTCCTCCGGACAAGTTCGGACAGGCCCGGACAAAGGGAAGCTACGCGAAAAAACACGCAGCCAACAAACATTACCGCAATATCCCGCCCTCCGATCGCCCGTCAGCCACCTGCTTCCAACTTGCGACCGGAGCGAACCGAACGCCCCTCGCACGGTTATCCGTGCCGTCGGTCCGGCAACCCGACCTCCCCAGCGCCCGACGCAGGCGAGCGGCGAACAATCGGACCGTCTCGCTCTCCGGCGCTCGGATCGAGCATCCGCTCCCCGAAAAAAGCAGATCAACGAATGTCCACGCATCGCCGGTCCTCACACTCGGCCGAAAAACGGACGCATCGGCACCGATTCCGCCGCATGCGCCTCCGGACCCGCTGCATAACC
>NZ_FCNT01000073.1 GCF_900021155.1 Alistipes sp. CHKCI003 | reverse complement strand
GGCGGTCGAGCGCCTCCTCCTGCGGAATGTTGCGCTCGACGATCTCGCGGCCTTTGTACAGGGTAATGCGCCCGGAGGCAGCCCCCACGTATCCGTAGTCGGCATCGGCCATCTCGCCCGGACCGTTGACGATGCAGCCCATCACGCCGATGCGGAGGTTCCGCAGATGGGACGTGCGGGCCTCGATCCGCTCCAGCGTCCGCTCCAGATCGTAGAGCGTGCGGCCGCAACCCGGGCAGGCGATGTACTCGGTCCGCGACATCCGCGCCCGGGCCGCTTGCAGGATCGCCAGCTCGATCCGCTCGATCTCGGCCTCCGCAAGGCGGGGCGCCACGATGCGGATGCCGTCGGCCAGTCCATCGAGAAAGAGCAGTCCC
The DNA here is from genome assembly GCF_900021155.1 of Alistipes sp. CHKCI003. Classification (GTDB taxonomy): domain Bacteria; phylum Bacteroidota; class Bacteroidia; order Bacteroidales; family Rikenellaceae; genus Alistipes; species Alistipes excrementavium. The sequence continues at coordinate 27,376 of NZ_FCNT01000073.1, read as the reverse complement.
AGATCGGCCGCCGCCTTCACGGCGACCGTCTCGGCCGAGGCGTCCTCGTAGCGGCGGCACACGGCCACCGGCTCGCGGTCGTCGAGGTCGAGGATCGCGGCGCGCAGCTCGGCCGTGGGGTTGGCCGACAGGGCTTCCAGCTCGCGGAATCCGGCCGGAAATTCGCGGTGGACGAGCGGGGTCTGCACGGTGCTGCGACGGCGGTATTCGGTCGGGGAGTAACGCTCCGGACGGCGCACTTCGAAGCGGCCTTCGCGGCTGCGGAAGTGGTCGGCGAGCAGTTGCGCCACGGGTATTTCGTTTTCGGGAGCTTCGGTGAGCGAGACGCGGATCGTGTCGCCGATGCCGTCGGCCAGCAGCGCCCCGATGCCCACGGCGCTCTTCACCCGTCCTTCGAGTCCGTTGCCGGCCTCCGTCACCCCAAGATGGATCGGGTAGTGCATCCCCTCGGCCTCCATCGTCTCCGCGAGCAGGCGGTAGGCGGCGACCATCACGCGCGTGTTGCTCGATTTCATCGAGACCACGACCTGATCGAAGCCGAGCCGGCGGCATTCGCGCAAATACTCCATCGCCGAGACCACCATTCCCTGCGGGGTGTCGCCCCACCGGTCGAAGACGCGCTTCGAGAGCGACCCGTGGTTCACGCCGATGCGGATCGCCGCGCCGCGGGCGCGGCACAGCTCCACGAGCGCCGCGAACTGTCCGCGGTCGTTGCGGTAGTTGCCCGGGTTGATGCGCACCTTGTCCGCGTACTGCGCCGCCACGGCCGCCGCCTCCGGCAGGAAGTGGATGTCGGCCACGAGCGCCGCGTCGCACCCCAGCTCGCGCACGCGGCGGGCGATGTGTCGCAGGTTCTCCGCTTCGCGCGGTCCCTGCGCCGTGAGGCGCACGATGCGGCCGCCCGCGCGGGCGATGCGCACGACCTGCGCCGCGCTGGCCTCCGTGTCGTTGGTGTCGGTGTTGGTCATCGACTGCACGGCCACGGGCCGGCCGCCGCCGATCACGACGCCGCCGATCCGCACCTCCGTGGTCGCACGGCGTCTGTATTGCGTCAAATCCATGAACAGATAGATCCGTTGTGTTTTCCTTGACGGGGCCGTTCCCGTTTCGTGTCGTCGTTTCCCCGTCCGCAGCCGGCGGAGGATGCGAGCGGGCCTTTGCGCGCCGAGCGGCCTTTCGCGGCGGTTGGCGGCGGGCCGCCATTTTGCGGGCCGCCCCCCCCCAAGAAAAATGCGCGTTCGTCGCAACGACTGCGAAACGGGATAAGTCCGTTTTCCCCCGCAAAGGTACGAATAAGTCGGGGGCAAAAGCAAATAAATTTGCGTTTTGCCGGCGGGAGCCCCCGCGAAGAAGCCAAAAAAACGAAAATACTTGGAAATCCCGAAAATTCCGTTTAACTTTGAAAACAAACGAAAACAGCCTAGCCATGAAACCGAAAATCCTGATTTTCCTGCTCGGCCTGACGGGCTTCGGCGCCTGCGGCGAAAAGGAGATACCGGTCGCATACGGAGTCCCCACGGCCCGTTTCACGATCAAAGGCACGGTTACGGATCCTGCGGGCAATCCCCTCGAAGGCATCCGCATCACGCCCGTCGAATATCGGATCCGTCAGGTCCCCACCGAATGGTTCATCCCCGACGTGGAGTACGTTCACGAACCGTTTTATGAACCCGAAGCGGTTTATACCGACGAAACGGGAGCCTACGCCATCCGCGACGACTGTTTCGACCGGATTCCCTTCCACGTAGTCTACCGCGCGGAGGATACGGACGGACCTGCGAACGGCGGCGAATTCGCACCTCGCGATGTCGACGTCGAAATCACCTCCGCCGACCGGACCGCACAGAACGGATGGGTATCCGAGTATGCGAAAGAGGCCGCACCCGTCGTACTGGAAAAAAAGGAATAATCATGACGCGCAAAATCGGACTCCGCCGGCGAATCGGACTGGAGCTGTACAGACGTTTCGAGGACGACCGCATCGCCCGCCACGAACTGCGTACGCTCTTCTGGGAATGCACGCTGCGCTGCAACCTCGCCTGCCGGCACTGCGGAAGCGACTGCCGCTCGGAGGCCGCTGCGGCGGATATGCCCGCCGCGGACTTCTTCCGTGTGCTCGATACGCAGATCACGCCCCATGTCGACACGCACGAGGTGCTCGTCATCCTCTCGGGCGGCGAGGTGCTCGTGCGCCGCGACCTCGAACGGATCGGACGCGAGCTCTACCGGCGCGAATATCCGTGGGGCATGGTTACGAACGGCATGGCGCTCGACGCCCGGCGCTTCGATGCGCTGCTGCGCTCGGGGCTCCATGCGATCACCGTCTCGCTCGACGGGTTCGCCGACGACCACCGCTACATCCGCGGCCACCCCGAGAGTTTCGAACGGGCCTCGGAAGCCGTGCGTCTGATCGCCCGCGACGGGTCGCTCGCATGGGACGTGGTTACGTGCGTAACGCGCCGCTCGCTGCCGCGTCTGGCCGAATTCAAGGAGTATCTCCATTCGCTCGGCGTCCGACAGTGGCGGTTGTTCACCGTCTTCCCCTCGGGGCGGGCGGCCTCCGACCCCGAACTGCAACTCTCGGCCGACGAATTCACCGCCCTGCTCGACTTCATCCGCGACACCCGCCGCGAGGGCCGCATCCGTGCCTCCTACGGCTGCGAAGGGTTTCTCGGCGGCTACGAAGGCGAGGTGCGCGACACGCCCTATCACTGCGCCGCCGGCGTCTCGACCGCTTCGATCCGCATCGACGGGGCCATCTCGGGCTGCACTTCGATCCGCGCCAACTTCGATCAGGGCAACATCTACCGCGACGACTTCTGGGACGTCTGGCAGCACCGCTTCGAGAAGTTCCGGGACCGCTCGTGGACCCGCAAGGAGCAGTGCGCCGACTGCGCCGTGTTCCGCTATTGCCGCGGCAACGGGATGCATCTCTACGACGAGAACGAACACCTCAAACTCTGCCATTACGCGCGAATCGTAAAATAATCCGACCTATGAAAAACCGAATCGTTCTGCTGCTGCTCTCGCTGCTGGGGCTTCCCGGCTGCGACAAAGAAAGCCCCGATGCATACGGATGCCCCTATTCGACGTACAGGATCGGCGGCCGCGTAACCGACACGGCGGGCAACCCCGTTCCGAACATCCTCGTCGAACGCTCCCCCGGCCACGACGGCATCCGCACGGACGCCGAGGGGGCGTATCTGCTCACGGGGCGGGATCACTGGTCCGCGGACTCGCTCCGCTTCTCCGATACGGACGGGGAGGCGAACGGCGGACGCTTCGTGCGCCGGGCCGTCGGAATCGATTGGCAAAAAGCCGTACAGACCGGCAAAGGCGACGGCGGCTGGTATCGGGGCGAATACTCGCTGACGGTCGATGCCGAGCTCGAAAAAGAGCCGGACGACCAGACGTCGTGAAATTCCGCCGGCACCGCCGTTCGGGAAGCGAGCGGGTGCCTCCGCGAGCTGCGCACTCCGTTACGGACGTTCTTCCGAGCCCTCAGCCGTTGCTTGGGACGGGGAAGACACCGCGGCCGGTCGGGTGTGTGCGGGAGGGGGCGATCCGGGCGTCGGACGCTGCGCCGGGAGGATGAGCGCCGACACCGGACGCACCTCTCGGGCGGGCGGTGTCGGCTCCCGGTCTGTCTCAGTCGCCGGAAGGGAGGCCGACGGCCGGTAGAAACGGGTGAATTATTCGGCGGTTTCCTCCGTAAACCCGCATGCGGATCGCGCGAAATCATTATCTTTGCGGCATGGACCGTTATCTGGACAGCGACATCAAGTTCGTGAGCGGCGTAGGCGAAATGCGGGCCCGGCTCCTCGAAAAGGAGCTCGGCATCCGCACGTTGGGCGACATGCTCGGCCACTATCCCTTCCGGTACGTCGACCGCACGAAGATCTACCGCATCTCGGAGATCGACGACACGGCGCCGACGCTCGTGCAGCTGCGCGCCCGCGTTACGGGGAGGGCCTATGCCGGCGAGGGGCGCAAACGGCGCCTCTCGGTCTTCGTCTCCGACCCCACGGGGTCGGCCGAGCTGGTCTGGTTCCAAGGGATCAAGTGGATCGAGAAACGGATCGAAGTGGGGCGCGAATACCTCGTCTTCGGCCGCCCGTCGTTCTACCGCAACGAACTCTCGTTCGTACATCCGGAGATCGAGACCATGGAACAGGCCCTCAGCCGCAAGGCCGAAAGCGGCATGCAGGGCATCTACTCTTCGACCGAACGGCTGTCGAGCGTACTCGGCGCCAAGGGCTTGTACCAGATCGTCTGCAATACGTGGGCGCTGGCCGCCGGCCGCATCGCGGAGCCGCTGCCCGACGCCTTGCGGGCGCAGTACGGGCTGCTCACGCTGCGCGACGCCCTCTACAACATCCACTTCCCGCAGTCGCCCGAGCTGCTGCGGCAGGCGCAGTACCGCCTGAAATTCGACGAACTGCTGGGCATTCAGCTCAACATCCAGACGCGCCGTGCGGCGCGTCTGGCCAAAAACAACGGCTTCCTCTTCCCGAAGGTCGGAGGCGTGTTCAACACGTTCTACAACGAAAAGCTCCCTTTCCCCCTCACCGGAGCGCAGAAACGGGTCATCAAAGAGATCCGGCAGGATACCGTAACGGGCTTCCAGATGAACCGCCTGTTGCAGGGCGACGTGGGCAGCGGCAAGACCCTCGTGGCGCTGATGTCGATGCTGCTGGCCGTGGACAACGGCTATCAGGCCTGCATGATGGCGCCGACCGAAATCCTCGCGCGCCAGCACTTCGCCACGATCGGCCGGATGCTCGAAGGCATGCCGGTGCGGGTCGCCGTGCTCACGGGCGCCTCGAACGCCCGCGAACGCAGGGCGGCGCTCGCGGGCATCGCCGACGGCTCGGTGGATATTCTGATCGGCACCCACGCGCTGATCGAAGACTGCGTGCGGTTCTCGAACCTCGGTTTCGTGGTGATCGACGAACAGCACCGCTTCGGCGTGGAGCAGCGGGCGAGGCTCTGGACCAAGAACGAGCAGCCGCCCCACATCCTCGTGATGACGGCCACGCCCATTCCCCGCACGCTGGCGATGACGCTCTACGGCGATCTGGACGTCTCGGTGATCGACGAGCTGCCCCCGGGACGCCGGCCGATCCGGACGGTGCATTACACCGACGCGGCGCGTCTGAGGCTGTTCGGCTTCATGCGGCAGCAGATCGCCAAGGGCCGGCAGGTCTACGTCGTCTACCCTCTGATCGAGGAGTCGGAGGCGACGGACTACAAGGACCTCACCGACGGCTACGAGGCCATCTCGCGCGACTTTCCGCTGCCGCAGTACGTTACGGCGGTCTGCCACGGCCGGATGAAACCCGCCGACAAGGAGGAGTCGATGAGGCAGTTCAAAAGCGGCGAGGCGCAGATTCTCGTGGCGACTTCGGTGATCGAGGTGGGGGTGGACGTCCCGAACGCCACGGTGATGGTGATCGAATCGGCCGAGCGCTTCGGCCTCTCGCAGCTCCACCAGCTGCGGGGCCGCGTGGGCCGCGGAGGCGAGCAGTCCTACTGCATCCTCATGTCGGGCGAGAAACTCTCGAAGGAGTCGCGCGCGCGGCTCGAAGCGATGTGCGAGACCAACGACGGCTTCCGCCTCGCCGAGCTCGACCTCAAGCTGCGGGGCGCGGGCGACATCAACGGGACGCAGCAGAGCGGCATGGCATTCGATTTGAAGATCGCAAACCCTACGCTCGACGTGCAAATCCTCACCCTGACGCGCGAAGCCGCCGCCGCTCTGCTCGGAGCGGACCCCGCCCTCGCCGCACCGGAACACGCGGGACTGCGCGAACTCCGCCGCCGCTATTCGCGCCGCGACGAGATCGATTTTTCGATGATTTCGTAATATCGGATGCACACGACACGTTAGAAATACAGAACGACCGGAATATGAAACGACTTTTATCTACCCTGATACCGCTCCTCGCGGCCTATGCGGCGGCCGCCCAGTTCTACCACCCGGGCGAAGTGCTCGAATACCGCGTGAGCTACAAGGCCAAGCTCTTCCCCAATACGGAGGTGGGCGCCGTGGTGGTCTCCACCTCGCAGGAGGACTACAACGGCCGGCCGGTCTACACGGTCGATGCCCACGGCCGCACGCTGCCCACCTACCGCTGGTTTTTCGATCTGGACGACCGCTACATCGTGCGTGCGGACACCGCCACGCTGCGCCCCGTGCGTTTCGAAGGCGATCTGAAAGAGGGAAGCTACACCTTCTGGAGCCACTACGACTACGATTGGGACAACTACGTGGCCGCGACCCGCTGGCAGAGCCGCAAGAACCCGCCGCAGGCCAAGCGCATACCTCTCGACGACGAGAGCCTCGACGCCATCTCGCTCTTTTTCCGGATGCGCAGCGCCGACCCCGACAGCTTCACTCCGGGCGAAGTGAGGACGTTGCAGATGGTCCTGCAAGACACCGTGCGCGACATCAAATACCGCTTCGAAGGCCGCGAGACGAAGAAAATACGCAATATGGGAAAATACCGTACCCTGCGTTTCGCCTGTCAGCTCGGCACCTCGGAGAACTTCTCGTTCACCGACGGCACCGAGTTCACGATCTGGATTTCGGACGACGAAAACAAAATCCCGCTCTATCTGGAGTCGCCCGTGCGCGTGGGAAGCGTGCAGGCGTACATTTCGGGCTACAAAGGGCTGAAATATCCCGTAACGAGCCTGATTAAATAAATTTTCCTATATTTGCAGAAAAACAAGCTCACGCCATGGAAGAGAACAGCAAAGGATACGCTCCCGAAGAGTACGGGGAGGACGATTACGGCCGGCGGCCCGATCCCGACAAGGCGATGCGGGGCTATCGCATCGTCATCATCATCCTCTCGGTGATCCTCGTGGCGCTTTCGGCACTCTATTACAGCATCCACCGCCAGCAGAAGATCGACAACGAGCTGTTGCGCGCCGACCGCGACTCGATCCAGAGCGATCTGGGCCGCGTGATGGACGAGTACGACAACCTGCGCATCAGCAACGACACGATCACCGCCAGCCTCCACCTCGAACGCCAGCGGGCCGATTCGCTCATGGACCGCCTGAAGAAGGAGCGGAACTGGAATCTCTCGAAAATCCGCGAATATCAGAGTCAGGTGAAACTGCTGCGTTCGATCGCCGAAGGCTATGTCCGCCAGATCGACTCGCTCAATACGCTCAACAAGAAACTCATCACCGAGAACATCTCCTACCGCAAGGAGATCTCTTCGGCCCAGATGCGTGCCGAAATGGCCGAAGAGAAGGCCGCCGAGCTGGACAACAAGGTGCGTGCGGGTTCGGTCATCAAAGCCCGCGACATCCGTCTCGTGCCGCTCAACGAAAAGAGCAAGGAGGTTACGCGCGTGAAGAACGCCGCGCGTCTGAGGACCGACTTCGTGCTGACGGCCAACGAACTGGCGACCCCGGGCAACCGGACCATCTACGTCCGCATCACCTCGCCCGACGGCTATGTGCTCGCCACGAGCGATCAGGCGACCTTCTCCTACGAGGGCGAGCGGCTGACCTACTCGGCTTCGCGCGACGTCGACTATCAGAACCAAGATCTGCCCGTAGGCATCTTCTACAACAACACGGGATTCACGGCCGGCACCTATGAGGTGCAGCTCTTCTGCGACGGGTTCCTGATCGGTTCGTCCGAGATCGTGCTCCGCTGACGGGCGGCGTGCGGCGGACGCTGCTTCGGGGGGGGGGCGTTCGGCAGGAAAAACGTTCCGTCGACTCGCGCTTCGCATCCGGTCCAATGCAGAGAGGGTCTTGTCTGACGATTTTTTCGACCTTTCGTGAACCGCCCGTTCGGGAAGACTTCCGGAACAGTACGAATAAAGGGGGGGCTGTCTAACAAGTTTTTTTGACCCTCCGAAAATTGCGTATTCGGAAAAGTTCCCGAAAAGCGGTGCGAATGAAAAAGGGGCGTCTACAACGTGTTAGACAGCCCCTTCTTTTGTGTCTGTCGTTCTTGCCCCCATGCGGCGGAGTACGCGCCTCGCCCGATGCGACGGTTGCCGCTGGCGCTGCGGAGCGGCCGTTGCTGCAAAACGGGACGGAACCCATAGCAAAAGACCGCTCCTCGCCCCCCCCGGAAAACCTGCCCGAAAATACGCACACCCTGAACATGGGGAGCATGAAAAGCGATCTCCGCACGTCAGCCTCATCCGGAGTGCCCATCCGACAATCCGCTTCGTGAACGAGGCGGATGAAAGAAGGCCGTGTACGCCCCGGCCCCCCCCGAAACATCTGCCCGTAAATTGCGCTCCCTGAAAACGGAATGAATGAAAAGAGGCTGTCCGCGACTTGTCGGACAGCCTCTTTCGCCGCTCACCCCGCGGCATCCGCACGCTCGGGACCGGAGCGCATGCGCCGCGCTATTTTCCCAAATTCTGCCAGATGAGCGCCGAGGAGCCGAGAATCGCGGCGTTCTTGCCCTGAATGCCGCTGGGGAGCAGCTTCACTTTATTCTTGAATACGGCCATCATGTTCTCCTCCATGTACCATTGCGTAGGATCGAAAAGCAGTTTTCCCGCTTTTGCGAGTCCGCCGAAGAGAAAAACCGCTTCGGGAGAGGTGATCGTAACCACGTCCGCGAGCGCACGGCCGAGCATCTCGCCCGTATAGCGGAATGCCTCCGCGGCGATGGGATCGCCCTGCTTGGCGGCCGCGGAGATCATCGACGCATCGAAATCCTCGAAAGCCGTCTCGCGCATCTTGCTCGGGATGTTCATCTTGGACATGAGCTCGAATACGGTGCGCTTGATGCCCGTCGCCGAGACATAGGTCTCCAGACAGCCGTAGCGGCCGCAGCCGCACTGGCGGCCGCCCCGCTCGACGATCACATGGCCCAGTTCGCCTGCGAAGCCGTCGTTGCCGTAGATCATTTCGCCGTTGGCGACGAAACCCGAGCCGAGACCCGTCCCGAGCGTAATCATGATGAAGTCCTTCATGCCCTTGGCGTTGCCGAAGACCATCTCTCCGATCGTGGCGGCATTGGCGTCGTTGGTCATCAGGATCTTCACGCCCGGGAAGCATTCGCCGATGTCCTTCGCCAGCGGAAAGATCCGACGGCTGTCGTCGGGGTTGCTCTCCTTGGGCGAGAAGCGCCACAGGTTGACCGGAGCTTCGATCGTCCCCTTATGGTAGTTGGCGTTCGGAGCGCCGATGCCGATGCCCACCAGCTCGTATTCGAACGAGAGGCTGTCGGCCATGGCATGCATCGCCACGCACAGGTCCTTCACATAGTCGGTATAATCCTCGAAATTCGGGTATTTCTTGGTTGAAATGACCGATTCGGCATATAGATCGCCGTTCTCGTCGACCACGCCGAAAGCCGTGTTGATACCTCCGATATCTACACCGATTGCGAGTTTTTTCATAGACAGGATTCTTGGTTTGGTTAAAAATCTTTCGGTAAAGTTAGGGATAAATTCGCATCCTACAAAGTTTTTCCGTAATTTTGGGACCGTTAAACCGCATAAATAAGACACTTGACCGTATGTTAGACAACGAACGTCTGCTCTCGTCGATCGAGAACTATCTGGCCCAGCGGGAACTGCCCTCCGAACCCGAGCGGCTCTATGCGCCGATCGGCTACTCGCTCGCAGGCGGCGGCAAACGCCTGCGGCCCATGCTGCTGATGCTCGCCTGCGGCATCTTCACCGACGACACGGCGCCGGCCATGCCCGCGGCTGCGGCCGTCGAGGTGTTCCACAACTTCACGCTGCTGCACGACGACATCATGGACAATGCCGCGCTGCGCCGCGGCAAACCCTCCGTGCATGCCAAGTGGGGCCGCAACGTGGCGATCCTCTCGGGCGACGCGATGCTCATCTGCGCCTACCGGCTGCTCGCGGAGGTCCCGGCGCCCGTGCTTCCCCGCATACTCTCGACTTTCAACGACATGGCCATCGGCGTGTGCGAAGGGCAGCAGTACGACATGGACTTCGAGGAGCGGCAAAAGGTTACGGTGGTGGAGTACATGCGCATGATCGAACTGAAGACCTCGGTGCTTCTGGGCGGCGCCGTTACGATCGGTGCGATCCTCGGCGGCGCGGGCGGCGCCGACTGCCGCACGCTCCGGCGGTTCGCCGTGGAGCTGGGGCTGGCGTTCCAGCTGCAGGACGATCTGCTGGACAGCTACGGAGACGAACGGCTGGGCAAGCCCATCGGAGGCGATATCCTCGAAGGCAAGAAGAGCTACCTGACGATCACGGCCATGAGCCGCGCGACGGAGGAGGACCGCGACATCCTGCGCTCGGCCTACAAGGACCCGGCGCTGAGCGATGCACAGAAGATCGCGGCCGTGAAGGCCGTGTACGACAAATACGACATCCCGCGCCTCGTCGAACAGCAAATATCCCTCAAGTTCGAACGGGCGCTGGGACTTCTGGATACGCTGGACGTCGAGCGCCGACGCACGGAGCGGATGCGCGAATACGCCGCGGGACTGATGGGCCGGACGAAATAAGTCTCCCGCGGCGCCTCTCCGGTCGGGCGGCGGTAACCGCCGCGATCGGGCCGGAGAGGCGGAGCACACGGAATGAACCGACGCGATATGAAACGCAGCGACATAGAGATCATGGCTCCCGTGGGGAGCTACGAAGCCCTCGCGGCCGCGATCGACGCGGGCGCCGACGCCGTCTATTTCGGCATCGGAGCGCTCAACATGCGGGCCCGCTCGGCCGCCAACTTCACGCCGGACGACCTCGCCGCGATCGTCCGCACGGCCCGCGCCCGCGGCGTGAAGACCTATCTGACGGTCAACACGATCGTCTACGACGACGAGATGGATACGCTCCGCGACACCGTCCGCCGCGCACGCGCCGAGGGGATCGACGCGGTGATCGCCTCGGACATGGCGGCGATCCTCTGCGCCCGCCGCGCGGGAGTGGAGGTCCACATATCGACCCAATGCAACATTTCGAACGTCGAGGCTCTGAAATTCTACGCGCAGTGGGCCGATGTGGCGGTGCTTGCGCGCGAGCTGTCGCTCGATCAGATCGCCCGCATCCGCCGCGCGATCGACGAAGAGGACATCCGCGGCCCGAAGGGCGAACGGGTGAAGATCGAGATGTTCGCCCACGGAGCGCTCTGCATGTCCATCTCGGGCAAGTGCTACCTCTCGCTCCATGAGACGGGCTGCTCGGCCAACCGCGGTTCGTGCCGCCAGCTCTGCCGCCGCAGGTACACCGTCGCGGACAAGGAGACGGGCGCGGCGCTCGACATCGACGGACAGTACGTGCTCTCGCCCAAGGACCTCTGTACGGTCGATTTCCTCGACCGCTTCCTCGATGCGGGGGTGAGCGTGCTGAAGATCGAAGGACGTGCGCGCGGCGCGGAATACGTGAAGCGGACGGTCGCATGCTACGACAAGGCGCTGCGGGCCCTCGAAGCCGGCACCTATACGCCCGCATACGCCGCCGCTCTCAAGCAGGAGCTGGCGACGGTCTTCAACCGCGGATTCTGGGAGGGCTACTATGCCGGACGCCCTACCGTCGAACACAGCGCCCGCTACGGCTCGTCGGCCACACGGCGCAAGGTCTATGTCGGCAAGGTCGTCAACTTCTACAAGAAACTCTCGGTGGCGGAGGTGCTCGTCGAGGCGGCTCCGCTGGCCGTGGGCGACGAGGTTTTCTTCACGGGGCCCACTACGGGCGTCGCCGAGCAGCGGGTCGAAGCGCTGCACGCGGGCGAGGACGGACATCCGGCCGCCCGGGCCGTGCAGGGCGAGCTGTGCGCCGTCCGCACGCCCGGCCTGATCCGGCGCGGCGACAAACTCTACAAGATGGAAAAGGCGGAATAAGACGGCGGCGCCGAACGCCGGGATGCGGGCCGGCGATCCGGCATTTCGGCCGCGGACGCATCCGCCCGCGGCGGACCGGAGGACATGCTGCCCGGAGGAATGCAGGTCGCGGCCTCATGCGCGGCTGTTCCGAAACAGCAGGGGCGTAGGCTGCATCTGCCGTGCTGCGGTCGCTCCGACGGCCCGTTTTTTTGGAGAGGGGAGGGCATCGCCGGCGATGCCGACGGTTCGCCGCCGCACGAGACGGACGATGTTCCGCACGAAACACGGGCCGTGCGGGCTGCCGGCGATGAATCGCGCGGGGTATGCCGAAACAGGCGGGGTGCGGGTGAACCGCACCTGAAAATACGCCGCATTGATTTCGTCCGCCAGCAGCATTCGGAGCCCTGTCGCCGTCCGCATGTTCCGGAGCCGTCCCCGCCGGTTTCCCAAGGAGCGGGGCCGAACGAAGGGAGCGTATCCGGCAACGGGCGACCGGGGGGGGGCTCATGCAGAAGCAAGCCCCCGGCCGGCAGGGGTCGGAATGGTAAACGACCGCAGTCGGCAGCAAAACCGGCGATCGTTGCGAGACATCATGATACGGAATCTTCGGGCATCCGCTGCGGGCCGTCTCCGTTCTGCCGGCTGCGGACCTTTCCGAATCCGTCTCCGCTGCAGCTGTCCGCGCGGTGAAACGTATCCTTTCACGAGCCCGTGCGGAGGCGTACCTCCGCAAGCTGCGGGCCGGGAAAGTGCGATGCGGGGTGCGAAAGACCGACGCCCGCACCGTCCGGAAAACTCCCGGCCGCCGGCGCCGGCTGGTCCGTCTCTCAGCAATCGCGTTCCGCAAGCGGAGACGGTTGCGTTCGTACGCATTGCCGGTTCGCCCGGGAGGGGAGGGACCTCCCGCCCCGAGACGGAGGCTGCGAGCGGCCGCACGGCAAAACAGATCCTCCCGACGGTCCGAATAAGCTCCGAAACAGGTCCGTCCCGGAGCGACCGGCGCGCCGAAACCGACGTATGACGGACGGAAAACAGCCGCTCGGCCGCCGCCCGTTCTGAAATGCTATGAAAGAAGAAGTTACGCACAACACATCCGCATGGGACGGCCTGCCCATGCCGCGCCGTCTGGGGGCCATCGCCGCCGTCGCGTTCGGCGTCGGTCTCTCGGTGCTCGACGGGGCCATCGCCAACATCGCGCTGCCGACCATCTCCGGCGAACTGGGGATCTCGTCGGCCGATTCGATCTGGATCGTCAACGCCTACCAGCTCGCCATCATGGTCTCGCTGCTCACCTTCTCGGCGCTGGGCGACCGAATCGGCTACCGCCGAATCTACATCGGCGGACTGATGCTCTTCACCGTCTCGTCGGTGGCCTGCGCGCTCGCGGGTTCGTTCTCCACGCTCGTTCTGGCCCGCGTCCTGCAAGGCTTCGGCGCCGCGGCCGTCACCTCGGTCAACACCACCCTGATCCGCACGATCTACCCCCGCCGCCAGCTCGGACGAGGCATGGGCGTCAACGCCACGGTGGTCGCCGTCTCGTCGGTCGCGGGGCCGACGCTCGCGGCCGGCATCCTCTCCGTAGCCCACTGGCCGTGGCTCTTCGCGGTGAATATCCCCGTCGGGTTCGTCGCTCTGTGGCTCAGCCGGCGCTATCTGCCCGAGAATCCCGTCAAGGTGCACGACCGCCGTTTCCGCTGGCGCGACGGCCTGATGAACGCCCTCACCTTCGGCCTCCTGATGGCCTCGGTCGAAGGCTTCTCCCACGGTCTCGATCCGCGGCTGATCTCGGTCGGTGTCGCCGCACTCATCGTCGTGGGCTTCTTCTTCATCCGCAGCCAGCTGCACGAGACCTATCCCATCCTGCCGTTCGACCTGCTGCGCATCCCGATTTTCTCGGTCTCGGTCCTTACGTCGGTCTGTTCGTTCCTCGCGCAGATGCTCGCCATGGTGTCGCTTCCGTTCTATTTGCAGGGGGTCTTCGACTACGACGACGTGCAGACGGGACTGCTAATGACGGCATGGCCCGCCGTCATCATGGTCGTGGCGCCTCTGGCAGGCATATTGGTCGAGCGCATCCATGCCGGTGCGCTGGGAGGCGCCGGTCTGCTGCTGATGGCCGGCGGGCTCTTTCTGCTGGCCTTCCTGCCCGAAGCGCCCTCGCGCGCCGGCATCGTCTGGCGGCTGGCCCTCTGCGGCGCCGGTTTCGGGCTCTTCCAGTCGCCCAACAACAGCATCCTGATCGCTTCGGCACCGCCCGAACGCAGCGGCTCGGCCAGCGGCATGCTCGCCACGGCCCGCCTCGTCGGTCAGACTACGGGCGCCGCCCTCGTGGCGCTGCTCTTCCACCTCACGCCCGAGAGCAGCACCCACATGGCCCTCGTGATCGCCGCCTGCTTCGCGTTGCTCGGAGCCGTCGTGAGCGGTTCGCGCCTCTCGCTCCCGCTGCCCGAAGGACTTGCACGCAGGAAACGATAGGCGTCCTCAAGCTGCTTTCCGCTCCGCGAGGCCCGATGCCCCGGACGCTGCCCTCCGGCACCGCGTGCGCGCGGGCCCTGTGCGGCTGCGTGCAGTGCTCCGAACGATGCCCGCCTTCGGCGTGAATGCGGATGCGCAGCCGCGAATATCCGGGTCTGCGCCGCTCTCCTCTTGGCGGGGAGCCCCTTTCGGCGGCCTCTGCGGAGGCATCGGAAGGGGCGCCCGTCCGCCCCTCCCGTCCGGTACCCGCCCCCCTTGCGATACGGAATACGGCACTTTTCGGGCAGCGGGCGGGCGATCGCAGAGACCCGCCTGACACGTCGCAGACAGCCTGTTTCCGTTCGTCCTGCTGTTCGGAAGTTTTCCGTGCGGGCGATTCTCGGAGAGGCCGTTCGAGTTGTCGGGCCGCCGCCGCGAGGGCGATACATCCGTGTGCGCCGCCGCACGACCTCGCAAGACACCGAATTTGTGATGGTATTTTCGGATAACCATAAAAAATTATCGTAAAACAATAAATTTTATTTGTTTTTCAAATAATTTTATATTACCTTTGCCTCGTCGTCGGCAATACGCCCGGAACCGGGCCGGACGAACGGCCCGGGGCTCCGACGGCAGCGGCCCGGTCCGGTCGCAGCGGGATGCCGCTCCGGCCCGAAAACAGCAGGAAAAAGAGCGTTATTTCGAAATAAAAAGTTCATAATCGTGTGCGGAGACCCGGGCGCCCGGGTCTCCTTTTTTCGTATCTTCGGCTTCGGCTCAGATATTCCCGCTCGGCAAAATGCAAATAAATTTGCTTTTGCGCCCGACTTATTCGTATCTTTGAGGGGACACAACTCCGATAATCCTTATAAAACGAACATACCATGTTTCCATCCAAAACCTATGCAGTGCGCCGCGAGGCCCTGCGCAACAAGATCGGATCGGGGCTGATCCTGATCCCGGGCAACGAGGCTTCGCCCAACAACTATCCCAACAACGCCTACTACTTCCGGCAGGATTCGACTTTCCGCTACTACTTCGGACTGAATACGCCGTCGCTCGCGGGGGTGATCGACGCCGACTCGGGCGAAGAGGCCCTCTACGGCGACGACCTGACGATAGAGGACATCATCTGGACCGGCCCCCAGCCCACGCTCCGCGAAGAGGCCGCCAAAGCCGGGGTCGCGGAAACGCATCCGCTGGCCGGCCTCGCGGAACGCATCGCCCGCGCCATCGCGCTCGGCCGCCGCGTCCACTACCTGCCGCCCTACCGCGGCGAGACGAAGCTCCGGCTCTCGGCGCTGCTGGGGATCGCTCCCGCGATGCTCCACGACTACAAGTCGGTGGAGCTGATGATGGCCGTGGCCGAGATGCGCGAAAAGAAGAGCGCCGAAGAGGTCGAAGCTCTCGAACGGGCGTTCCGTATCGGCTACGAAATGCACACCACCGCCATGCGGATGTGCCGCCCGGGCGTCGTCGAGCGCGAAATCGCGGGCGCCATCGAAGGGGTGGCCAAATCCCGCGGACAAGGCGTGTCGTTCCCTTCGATCGTCTCGCAGCACGGCGAAACGCTCCACAACCTCAACGCCGACGGAGTGCTGGAGGAGGGACGTCTGCTGCTGTGCGACGCCGGCGGCGAGAGCCTCGAAGGCTACTGCTCGGACCACACGCGCACCTACCCCGTGAGCGGACGGTTCACGCAGAAGCAGAAGGACGTCTACAACATCGTGCTGGCGGCCCACGACCGCGTAGCGGAGATCGTCAAACCCCACATGATGTACACCGAGATCCACAATGCGGCATGCACCGTACTGGCCGAAGGGCTCATCGGGCTCGGGCTGCTCCGCGGCACGGCCTCCGATGCCGTGGCATCGGGCGCCATGACGATGCTCATGCCCCACGGGCTCGGACACGGCATGGGCATGGACGTCCACGACTGCGAGGCGATGGGCGAACGCAGCTTCGACTTCTCGCCGATCGCCGACCGCGCCGCCCAATCGGGTACGTGCATCTACCGTGCGGCATGGCGGATCGAACCCGGCACGGTGATGACCGACGAACCGGGGCTCTACTTCATCCCCGCGCTGATCGACAAGTGCCGCGCCGAGGGCAAGTACAAGGGCATCGTCGACTACGAAGCGCTCGACGCCTACCGCGATTTCGGCGGCATCCGCATCGAGGACGACCTGCTCGTAACGGAGAGCGGCTGCCGCATGCTGGGCGACCGGAAGATTCCCGTAACGGTCGGGGAGCTGGAGGCCGTCGTCGGAAGGTAAATGCGCCTGCCGGCCGGAACCGGCAAGGGCTCGTCCGGCGGGCTGCGAGAAACGGTGTCCCGAAGCGATGACCGACGTCCGGAATTTGCAGGGGCCTCCGATCGTATATCGCCTCGTACTGCGGGCGCGGGCACCGTTCAGGCGGCGCATCGGTACGCAGTTCCGCCTCCGGAAAGAGATCGGAACGGGGAGGATTCGCAAACGGCGCATGACGACCTGCGGAATTACAGTGCGGCACAGATTCATACGAGACGATCCCGATTCGTGTCGTCGCGGCGAATGCGCATGCTTCGGGCTTATCCGAAACATGTGCGGACAGACGGTCGCCCGGTGCGGAGGGGGGCAGGGCCCGCACCGGTCCGGTCGCATCCCCTCGGCTGCCTGCGGATCGGAAAGTGGCGACACGAAACGGGAGGGTATCGCAATGAATATTAAAAATAGAGTCGTCTGAAAACAGCCTATGCGAATCGTCGTCCTTTTTCCGACCGTCGAGGAGGCCAAAGGCTTCCTGCTCTCCGAACCGCACGTGCCGGTCTTCATCTCCGGCCGCGGCCCGGTCCAAACCGCCGCCGCGGTCGTGCGGGCCGTGAAGGCCCGGAAACCGCACCTCGTCGTGCTGGCGGGAACGGCTGCGGCCTGCGACCGCATGCTGCCTCTCGGCGAAGCGGTGGAGGTTACGAGCCGGTTCGAAGCGGAGCTCGCCGCCGCAGAACGACGGATCTACCGGACCGATCCCGCAACCGACCTGCCCGAAGCGACCGGATGCAGCGCGCAGACGGCGGTGCAGTGCGCGGGCTGCGATATTCGGGCGAAAGAGACGGCGGAGACGGACGCTGAGGCAGCGGCCGGTTTCCCGACGACCGGCGACGACCTTTCCGACGACACTCCGGTGTCCGCCGCCGAAGCCGCTGCGGGCGATCCGTTCGCCTCGGGACCACACGCCGAAGCGGCCGAGGAATACGATCCTCCGACCTGCTGCGGATTTTATGCCGCAGACGATCTTCCGACAGCCGGCAGCAGCCCACGCGGCGACACATCGGCAGCCGGCCCCGGAGCCGTCGTTTGCAGCTCCGGCGGGGTGCCGTCCTCCTTTCGTTCCGCATCCGCACGCGGAGCGCATCCGCAGGTCGTGAGCCGCGAAGGGGCGGCGCTGACGGCCGTGTGCGAGGCGTTGGGCGTGCGGTGTTGCGAGATCCGCGTTGCGTCGCATTATGCCGGCGAAGCGCCTTCGCCCGAGGCGCTGGCGCATGCTGCCGAACGGCTGACCGAAACCTTGAACGAAATCTTCGAAAACCACGAACAAAAGTAGAAGATACCTGATCCGGGACGCCGCGATCGCCGCCTCGGCCGGCGGCCGTTCCGCCGTCGAAATGCGGGCGGGAGAGACCTGTCCGCCCCGCCGCTGCCGCCGGTTCCCGTGATTATGCCCGGCGCCGGACCGCAGTCCGGAACTCCGGGTTCCCCGCCTCCCTGCGGCCGCGGCGGCAGCCTTGCGGGCGGACGGCAGGCGGAGCGGACCCGCGAGACGGAGTAGCGGATCGGCAGGACGGATCGGTGCATCGGGGCTGCCGAATGCAGTGCGCCGAATATTCGCCCGCCCCGGCGAACCGCAGCGGGCGGGATGCCGGAGAGATACACGATACCGGGATCGCCGGCCCGCAATCGGCAACGAATCAGCATTTTGTATAAATCGCTATGAAACGACTCCTCATCCTCGCCGCAGCGTTGTTCGCACCGCTCGCACTCGCCTCGCAGGACGGGCCCGACTGGGCCGGATTCGGCCGCTATGCCGCCGCCAATGCCGCCTTGCAGAAGGCACCCTCCGTCGTCTTCATGGGCGACTCGATCACCGACCAGTGGGATGACGCCGACCCGGAGTTTTTCGCCGCCAACGGCTATGCCTGCCGCGGCATCGGCGGACAGGTAACGGGACAGATGCTCTGCCGGTTCCGCGCCGATGCGATCGACCTGCATCCCCGGGCCGTAGTGATTCTCGGCGGGACGAACGACATCGCCCGCAACGACGGCTACGCACCCCTCGAACGCATCGCCGATCATATCGTTTCGATGGCCGAACTGGCTCGCGCGAACGGCATCGAGCCCATCCTCTGCACGATCCTGCCCGCGGGAAGCTATCCGTGGCGGCCGGAGATCGAGGACGTGCCGGCGCGAATCGCAGCGGTGAACGCCCGCCTGCGCGAATATGCCGGGACCCGCGGCATCGAATGGGTGGACTGCCACACGCCGCTGGCGGCTTCCGACGGGTCGATGCGGGCGGAGTATACGACGGACGGCGTACATCTCAATGCGGAGGGCTACGCCCTGCTGGAGCGGACGATCGCACCCGTACTGGCGGAATACGCGGCGCAATGACGGCCGGAGACCCGTTTGCGAAGCGGAACGATCGCCTCATTATAATATGAGGTGATTTTTTATATCCCCGCGCACTCCGCGTCCGGAGCGGTCCGGCGTCGCCGCCGATGGCGGCAGTCCGTCGTTTCCGCTTCGCGGAGCGCTCTTCGCTGCCGCTCCGGCGGCGGCCGGGGAAGGTGCGCGGCGGCCGGGGCGCGTGCGGGAACCCGAGCCGGATTTTTTTGCGGATGAACGGTTTTTTCGCGTCCGGCGTTTGTTTTCCCGATTTTTTCGTATATTTATCAGTCGGCAAATTTCTTTTACCGAATGAACGCCGCCGCAAAACCTAAAACTTCGAGCTATATGAAAAACTATTCAGCCAAAGAGATCAAGAACATCGTACTGATCGGCGCTCCGGGCACGGGAAAAACAACCCTTGCCGAAGCGATGGCCTTCGAGGGCAAAGTCATCGACCGCAGAGGCAGTGTCGAAACCGGCAACACGCTTTCGGACAATACGGACATCGAACACGAATACAAACGTTCGATCTACTCGACCATCCTCTTCACGGAGTTCATGGACCGCAAGCTCAATATCATCGACTGCCCGGGATCGGACGACTTCTGCGGCAGCCTCTTCTCGGCCTTCAAGGTGGGCGACGTCGGGATCTTCCTCTTCAACGCCCAGAACGGCTGGGAAGTCGGCAGCGAGATTCAGGCCCGCTACGCCCGCGCACTGAATAAACCCGTCATCGGCGTCATCAACCAGCTCGACGCCGACAAGGCTTCGTTCGAGGCGGCCTACGAGTCGATCAAGGCCGCTTCGCGCGTGAAGCCCGTCCTCGTGCAGTATCCGGTCGATCAGGGGGCGGGATTCGACGCTTTCATCGACGTGCTGCTGATGAAGATGTACCGCTTCAAGGACCACGACGGCCACCGCGAGGAGCTCGACATCCCGGCCGAGGAGCTCGAACGCGCACAGGCGCTCAACAAGGAGCTGGTCGAGATGGCCGCCGAGCACGACGAGGCCCTCATGGAACTCTATTTCGACAAGGGGACCCTCACGCAGGACGACATCCGTGCAGGGCTCAAGATCGGACTCTCGAAACGCGAGCTGATGCCGATCTTCTGCACGAGCGCCAAGCGCGACATCGGCACCAAGCGTCTGATGGAGTTCGTCATCAACGTCGCACCCGGGCCGCTCAAAGCGCCCAAATTCCTCTCGGTCGAGGGCGAGCAGATCGATGCCGACGCCGAGCAGCCGGCCGTGGCGTTCGTCTTCAAGAGCCAGCTCGAACAGCATATCGGCGAGATCAGCTACTTCCGCGTGATCCGCGGCAGGCTCGCCGAAGGCGCCGAGCTTCTGAATCCCCGCACGGGCAACAAGGAGAAGATCTCGCAGCTCTTCGCCGTGGCGGGCAAGAACCGCATCAAGGTAACGGAACTCTCGGCCGGCGACATCGGCTGCACGGTGAAACTCAAGGGTACGCGCACGAACGACACGCTCTGCGCCCCTTCCTCCCCCGTGCGGATCGACCCGATCGTCTTCCCCGAACCCCGCTACCGCGCCGCCGTAAAGGCCAAGGAGCAGAACGACGAGGAGAAGCTCGGCAAGCTCCTCAACGACGCCAAATACGAAGACCCCACGATTCTGGTGGACTATTCGAAAGAGCTCAAACAGACCATCGTCCAAGGACAGGGCGAACACCACCTGAACATCCTGCGCTCGCGCATCCTCAGCGAAAACAAGATCGCCTTCGACTACACGGCGCCGCGCATTCCCTACCGCGAGACCATCACCCGCGTCGCTCAGGCCGACTACCGCCACAAGAAACAGTCGGGCGGCGCCGGACAGTTCGGCGAGGTGCACATGATCGTCGAACCCTATGCGGAAGGGATGCCCGAACCCAAGAACTACAAGGTGCCGGGCAGGGGAGAACTGGTCGTGAACGTCAAGACCAAAGAGGAGTACGATCTTCCGTGGGGCGGCAAGCTGCAATTCTACAGCGCCATCGTCGGCGGCGCCATCGACGCACGCTTCATGCCCGCCATCCTCAAGGGAATCATGGAGAAGATGGACGAAGGCCCCCTCACGGGCTCCTATGCCCGCGACATCCGCGTGGTGGTCTACGACGGCAAGATGCACCCCGTGGACTCGAACGAAATTTCGTTCAAGCTGGCCGCCCGCAACGCCTTCAAGGAGGCTTTCCGCAATGCGGGGCCCAAGATCATGGAGCCGATCTATTCGGTCGAGGTGCTCGTGCCGAGCGACTGCATGGGCGCCGTGATGAGCGACCTGCAAAACCGCCGCGCCATGATCGAAGGCATGGAATCGGACAAGGGATTCGACCGGCTGAACGCCCGCGTGCCGCTGGCCGAGCTCTACCGCTACTCGACCACGCTCTCTTCGCTCACCTCGGGGTCGGGCACCTACTCGATGAAGTTCGCCTCCTACGAACAGGTGCCCGCCGACGTGCAGGAGAAACTGCTCAAAGCCTATACCGACACCGACGAAGAGTGAGCGCGCTGCGACACGTTCGGAGAGGGGCTGTCCGACAAGTATTTTTAACCCTTTGAGAGCATTGCCTGTTCGGGAAAACTCCCGAATGGCAGCACGAATGATGGGAGGGAGGGGGCTGTCTAAGACTTGTCGGGACAGCCTCCTCTCCTTTCATGCAGACCGCCGCCTCCCGGCGGGGGGGGGCTGAGCGCGAACGCTTGCAGGAACAACGGTCGGGCGCTTCCGCAGGCAGTGCCGCAGACGCATGCGCCGGCGCAAACCCGTCCGGGCGGCCGACGTCAAGTCCGGCTCCGGCCGCACCGCGGGCGAGAACATTCCTCAAAGGCGGAATCATAACACGTTCGAGCTTATTTGAAGCGCATATACGCGGCGTCGGTTGCTAATTCGGGACTTATTCATACCTTTGTCTGCGGTTTGAATACCGCAAAAGTTCTTTATATATACGCAATGTGAGTTGCGATTGCATCTTTAATCTCTAAATCTGGAAAATTTGAAAAATCGAAAGAGATGCACTCTGTGCCCTAAGGGCGCACTGTGTTGCTTTCGATACGGGTTATTCCAGAACCTTGAGATTATATCGCAGTGTCGCCCTTTTCGAATAACCGCCGGCCCCGAAATATTCAGAAGTGACGCCGCTGTCTGCCGCTGCAATCGTTGCGATTTGCGGCGGCAGATTTGTTTTACATGAAAGGGAGCGCATCCCGTTTATCCGAGGCGTCACCCGGCATGCTCCCACCCTGCCGCCGCTTTTATGTTCCGCCCCCCCGCACAGTATTAAATTATTGTTAACAATCCGTGAAAATCCGGCGACGACCGAAAAAATGGTGTAATTTTGTTCCCAAATCCGACACCCTATGAGCGAAATATACACCGTTATCGTTGTTATTCTCGGTATCCTCGCAGTCTCAGGTCTTTTCGTGGGCGTTACCAACGACGCCGTCAACTTCCTCAACTCCGCAATCGGTTCCAAGGCCGCAACCATGCGCACGATTCTGCTGGTCGCTTCGGCGGGTATCATCGTCGGCGTGGTTACGTCGAGCGGCATGATGGAGGTGGCCCGCAGCGGCATGTTCAACCCCGGGCTCTTCACGTTCCACGAAGTCATGATGCTCTACCTCGGCGTCATGTTCGCCAACATCATCCTGCTGGACCTCTACAACTCGTGGGGTCTCCCGACCTCGACCACCGTTTCGCTCATTTTCTGTCTGCTCGGGTCGGCCATCGCCGTTTCGATCTATAAGATTTCGAACGATCCCGCGATCGGCGCAGGCGATCTAGGCCAATTCATCAATACATCGCGCGCGATGGGCATCGTCTCGGCCATTCTGCTCTCGGTGGTCATCGCCTTCACCTGCGGCACCATCGTGATGTACCTCTCGCGGGTCATCTTCACGTTCCGCTACATGGCGCTCTTCCGGCGTTTCGGCTCCCTGTGGTGCGGCGCCTCGCTCACGGCGATCGTCTATTTCGCCGTATTCAAGGGCCTGAAGAATCTTTTGGAGGGCGACCCTTTCACCGAATTCGTCGACCGTCACCTGCTGCTCTCGATTTTTCTCTGCTGGGCGGCATGCAGCCTCGTTCTTTTCATCCTCCAGCGGTTGAAGGCGAACATCCTGCGCATCACGATCCTCTCGGGCACGTTCGCCCTCGCGCTCGCTTTTGCCGGCAACGATCTGGTGAACTTCATCGGCGTTCCCGTGGCGGGTTTCGACGCCTATTCCATCGCCCGTCATGCGGCCGATCCTTCGATGCTCATGGAAGCGCTCAACGAAAACGTACCTGCGAACTTCGGCATTCTGCTGCTTGCGGGCGGCGTGATGATCCTCACGCTCTGGACCTCGAAAAAGGCCATGCACGTTACGGAGACCGAGATCTCGCTCTCGGCACAGGACGACGAGGGGACGCAGCAGTACGGCTCGTCGGTCTTCTCGCGGACGATCGTCCGTGCGGCCCTCGGCATCAATGCGGGGATCGAACGCCTCTTCCCCGAAAAGTTCCGCGAAGCCGTCGCCCGCCGTTTCGAATTCGAGGACGTGGAGCACAGCGGAGCCCCCTACGACATGATCCGCGCCACGGTCAACCTGACGACTTCGGCACTGTTGATCTCGATGGCCACCTCGCTCAAACTGCCTCTTTCGACCACCTACGTCTGTTTCATGGTGGCGATGGGCACGTCGCTCGCCGACCGTGCATGGGGCCGCGAAAGCGCCGTCTACCGCATTTCGGGCGTGATGACCGTCGTGGCCGGCTGGTTCGTAACGGCACTCGGCGGATTCCTGATCGCCTTCGTCGTAGGTCTCGCGCTGATCTACGGCGGCACGGTCGCATTCGTCGTCATCACGCTTCTGTGCGGCTATATGCTCGTCCACAGCAATCTGTCCAAGAAAAAGGAAAGCAAGACCGATGCGGCCGCCCGCAAGCCCCAGACCACCGAAGCCATCATTTCGGAACTGACCGACGAAGTGTGCCGCACGATGGAGTGCACCACCCGCATCTACGACCGCACGTTGATCGCCGTCTTCAAGGAGAACCGCAAGGTGCTGCGCGACATGGTCCGCGAGTCGAACGAACTCTTCTACCAATCGCGCGAGCGTAAATATTCGCTCATGCCGACGCTCAAGAAGCTACAAAGCGGCGACGTCGATGCGGCGCATTACTACGTGCAGGTGGTCGACTACCTCAACGAAATGACCAAGGCGCTGATGCACATCACGCGACCGGCCTTCGAGCACATCGACAACAATCACGAGGGCCTCTCGAAGGAGCAGACCGAGGACCTCATGCACATCAACGACGAGGTGGAGGCCATCTACCGCCACATCAACAACATGCTGCGCACGGGCGATTTCTCGGACATCGAGATGGTGCTCTCGTTGCGCGACCAGCTCTTCGAGTCGATCGCCGATGCCATCAAATCGGAGCTGACCCGCATCAACAACGCCCGCTCGAACACGAAGGCAAGCATGTTGTATCTGACGATTCTCAACGAAACGAAGAGCATGGTGCTCCAGTCGCGCAACCTGCTCAAATCGCAGCAATACTTCCTGCGGCACAACGGAGCGATCAACTGGATCAAATAAAAGACATGGACATCGCAAAAGCCAAACGGCGCGAAAACATCGCCGAATACATCCTCTACCTGTGGCAGCTCGAAGACCTCCTGCGGGCTCTTCAGTTCAGCCCCGAAGCCGTTTTCTCGCAGCTCGTCGCACCCCGCAAGGATATTCCCGAGGAGCAGAAACACGTCCATCTGCTGTGGTACATGGACCTCGTCAACCTGCTCCGCGAGGAGGGCAAGGAGGAAAAAGGACATCTCGAACACACGCTCCACCTGATCGCCGACCTGCACGACCTGCATCTGCAACTGCTCAAACTGCCCGCAGGCGAGCACTACCGCCTCACGTGGGCGCGGCTCGAACCGCAGCTGCCGCGACTGCGCGAGATTCTGGGCAATCCGGGTATGAGCGACACGGAACTCCTGTTCCGCGCGCTCTATGCCGCGATGCTCTACCGCATCAAGGGACAGGGCGACAAACAGGCCGTTGCGGATACGCTCGAACTGATCTCGCCCGTAGTGGCCGAACTCGCCGACATGCACCGCAAAGTGGAGCGGGGCGAAGTGGATCTTTTCAAACCGGAATAGAGCGAGGAACAGGGCTCGCAAGAGCCGGACAGTCCTGAAGGGGCGCAGACGACGATGGACGGCGGCGCGTTTCCGTCAGGCGGCGCCTGACGCGGGAGCCCCGCCAGAGGATCGGAGGGGGGGGCGGTCTGCGGCAAAAAGGCGCTTTTTCATTAAGCCGAAATACATAGGCGGACGCACGTGCAGGCTATGCCGGGGCGAGAACCGGTCGAACAAAATTCACCGTTTTTTTTGTAAATACCGAAAATTGCTATACCTTTGCAATCCGCAAAGCGCGCAAAAACAACAAAAACGAGATAGCTATGGCAATGAAAAGAACTTTCCAGCCTTCGCGCCGGAAGAGAATCAACAAGCACGGATTCCGTCAGAGAATGGCTACCGCCAACGGACGCAAAGTGCTGGCTTCGCGCCGTGCGAAAGGCCGCAAAAAGCTGACCGTCTCGGACGAGTCGACCTTCAAGTACGCCTGACGGCAGCGGACCGTGTTGCGGAATCCGGAGGGCTGTCTGACAAGTTTCTTTAACGCTCTGAGAATTGCGTATTCGGAAAAGTTCCCGAATAGCATACGAATAAAAAAAGGGGTGTCTAAGATTTGTTGGAGAGCCCTTTTCCGTTATGGGCCCTTTTGCGATGCGGGCTTCGTGTATAGTCCGGGAGTTTCGGAGTCGTAGTCGATCTGAATTTTCGAGAAATCGACGAATTTGGTGGCGTGCATGTATTTGAATTTCTCGGCATATTCGTTAGCTTCGATCTTCACGTACTTCTTGATATTTTTTTCCAACAACGCATATTTCGCCGGCGGAATCTGCAGAAAAATCGGATCTTCATAGATGGACATATAAAAATCCAATTCACGAATAATCAGATCATTGTCGATTACACAGTAAATGTTGAATTTGATTCCATTGACAGCGTGCAATTTATCGAATTCCGCTTTTGTGAAGGTCTTTTTGAGCGCTTCCTTAAAAGAATTCTCTTCGAATTCCAATTCGGTATTAAGTAAATTTTCGTCATGGTCCGATTTGATGATCGAACCATCCGGATAAGTCCAAGTGCCATATATTAAGGAATTGGCCTTGTTCGTCAAAATTAATGCTAAGAAATTCAATTTAACATCATAAGTGATGCCGTTCGAACAGACCTCCACTCCGTCATGGTAATATTCTTGTGCGCTCGCTTGAACCGCAAGCAACGAAACGCTCAGGAAAATTGCTGTTTTTTTCATTATTCGCACTGAATTCGTTTCAATCGTACCGGCAATCTCCCGGAGAAAAAGATGCCGTGCGCGTCGTCCCGCCCTTCGGTGTTTGCTGATTTTTCTATTTTCGCTTCCGCTACGATACGGGCTTGACGTACACGCCCGGAGAGGTGGTGCCGTAGTCGATCTGAATTTTCGAGAAATCGACGAATTTGGTGGCGTGCATGTATTTGAATTTTTTGGCATATTCGTTAGCTTCGATCTTCACGTACTTCTTGATGTTCTTTTCCAGCAGCGCATATTTGGCCGGAGGAATCTGCAGGAAAATCGGATCTTCATAGATGGACATGTTGAATACTAATTCACTAATTTTCAGATTATTGTCGATTACACAATAAATGGTGAACTTTATTTCGTCGACTGCGTGTAGTTTGTCGAATTCCGCCTTCGTAAAAGTCTTTCTGAGTGCTTCCTTGAAAGAGTTTTCATCAAATTCGATATTCGTATTCAAATAATCCTCGTCTTCGTCCGATTCGATTTTCGTACCATTCAGAAAAGTCCATGTACCGTAAATTAAGGCGTTGGCTTTGTTGTTCAAGTGCATGGTTATGGGGTTTAATTTTACATCGTACGTGATTCCGTTTGAACAGACTTGAGTTCCGTCCTTATAATAGTTCTGAGCGATCCCGCCGACACCTATCATGGACAATATAGTGAAAATAATTATCTTTTTCATGATTTTGAATTTTAACAGTCTCTCATTAAATGCAACAAATATTCGATATTTATATCATCCGAAAATGTGTTTCCTCTATAACTCTTTATGTAATTTAGATCGGAATAGGCCGTAATGTAACCGCTCATAAATAGTTCCGAACCTATTTCAGAATCAATTATTCCGGAGCGTACGGCGGTCGCCATGATGTAAAACGAATTATCCATGTTGTAGCCAAGTTGTCGGCTTAATTTATCCGTCTGTCCGATCCTCAGTCTGTACATATACCACCCCAATTTGGCTTCGATTTCGCAATTCATCTGTCGGGCATATATATCCCGCCCCATCACCTGATATTGATAGGCATGCAGGAGTTCTTCCATCAGAATCACATCGTGTATGTCGTGTTTGCGAGGGT
>NZ_FCNT01000025.1 GCF_900021155.1 Alistipes sp. CHKCI003 | reverse complement strand
CATACGAGATGCTCAGGAGTCTCGTGGGCTCGGCGATGTGTATAAGAGACCTCCCCCGTGCAGATCGACTCGCTGCTGGCCGTCTGGCGCGAGCGGCAGACCCTCGGCGCCTACGAGGAGTTCTTCAGCACCTACGTCGGTTTCGACCCGGCGGCGGCCGCCGCCGGCGACCGGACGCCCGACTCGGTCTACGTCCGGCGGCTGCGCGACCTCGTATCGCCCGTGCAGCTCCCCTACAACTACATCGTCAAAGGCTACATCGACCGCTACACCAACGTCCGCTCCGGCACGATCAGCCGCATCCTCGGCATGTCGCAGTACTACTTCCCGCTGATCGAAGAGGAGCTCATCAAGGCGGGTCTTCCGGTCGAGCTGCGCGCGCTGCCGATCATCGAATCGGCCCTCTCGCCGACGGCCGTATCCCCCATGGGCGCAGCGGGTCTGTGGCAGTTCATGCCCGCAACGGGCAAGGTCTACGGACTGGAGGTCAACTCGCTCGTCGACGAGCGGTGCGATCCCGTCCTCTCGACGCGCGCCGCCTGCCGCTATCTGAAAGACCTCTACACCCTCTACAAGGACTGGACGCTGGCCATCGCCGCCTACAACTGCGGACCGGGCAACGTGAACAAGGCCCTCGCCCGTGCCGGCGACGGCAGCCGCACGTTCTGGGACATCTACGACTTCCTGCCCCGCGAGACGCGCGGCTACGTACCGGCCTTCATCGGCGCCTCCTACGCCTACGCCTACCACAAGCTCCACGGCATCGAATTCACCGAGCCCCCGCTGCCGCTGGCCACGGACACGATCCGCGTCGACCGGCTGCTGCATCTGGGACAGGTCTCGTCGACCATCGACATTCCGATGGAGACCCTGCGCCAGCTCAACCCGCAGTATAAGCTCGACATCGTGCCGGCGACGACCAAGACCTACTCCCTCGTGCTTCCGCAGCGCTACGTCTGCCGCTACATCCAGCAGCAGGACTCGATCTTCGCCAAAGATTCGGCCTACCTGAAGGAGTACATGAATCCGGCGAACCTCGAAAAGAAACGCCAGCAACGCTCCGGCACGATCTACACCGTCAAGAAAGGCGACACACTGGGCGCCATCGCCCGCAAATACCGTGTAACCACGGCCCAGCTGATGCGCTGGAACGGCATCAAGAACGCCAACAAGCTCCGCCTCGGCCAGAAAATCCGCATCGAAGGTCGTTAGAATGCCCGCCCCCGAACACGATACCATCGTCGCGCCCGCCACCGCCTCCGGCGGCGCGATCGCCGTCCTGCGCGTGAGCGGCGCAGAGGCGCTGACCGTCTGCGACCGCATCTTCCGCGGACGGACCGCATTGCGGGACGCGGCCTCTCACACGGTCCACTACGGACGCATCGTGGAGCCCCCGGCCCCGGCGTACGGACCGCCGGCCGAATCGCTGCGGACGGACCGCACCGACCGACGCCTCCTCCGCCAAGATTCGCCGTCGACACCCTGTCCCCCGGCACAGTCCCGGTCGCACGCCCTGCGCCCGACACCCCTTCCGGCGGCATGCGCAGACGCCGCCCACGAAGCGGACAGCGCCGAAACGCTGCCGGCCCCCGCATGGAGCGCACCGTCGGCGGCGATCGACGCCGACAGTCCCGGCGAAGCCTCCGGCAGCGGGTTTGCAGAGGCTTCGGGCCGCCCCGCGCCCCCGCACGGCCGCCCCGCAGACGATTCGGCCGGCACCGACACTCCGGCAGGCCCCGACGCAACGGAACGCACGATCGACGACGTGCTCGCAACGGTTTTCCGCGCACCGCACTCCTATACGGGCGAGGATTCGGTCGAACTCTCCTGCCACGGCTCCGCCTACATCGTCGCCGAAATCCTGCGGCTGCTCCTCGCCGCGGGCGCCCGCATGGCCCGGCCGGGCGAATTCACCACACGGGCGTTCCTCGCCGGAAAGATGGATCTCGCGCAGGCCGAAGCGGTGGCCGATCTGATCGCCTCCTCCTCCCGCACCGCCCATGCGCTGGCCTCGGCCCAGATGCGGGGCGGCTACTCCTCGGCGCTCCGTGCGTTGCGCGGCCGGCTCGTGGAGCTGATGTCGCTGCTCGAACTGGAGCTGGACTTCTCCGAGGAGGACGTGGAGTTCGCCGACCGGACCGAACTGCGGGAGACGATGCGCCGGATCGACGCCGAAATAGAGGCCCTGCGCAACTCCTTCTCGCTGGGCAATGCCCTCAAACGGGGCGTGGCCGTGGCGATCGTCGGAGCCCCCAATGTCGGGAAATCGACCCTGCTGAACCGCTTGCTGGGCGAGGAACGCGCCATGGTCTCGGAGATCGCGGGCACCACGCGCGACGCCATCGAGGAGACGATGGACATCGACGGCGTACTGTTCCGCTTCATCGACACGGCGGGCATCCGCGCGACCGACGACCGGCTCGAACGCATGGGGATCGAACGGACCCGCGCCGCCGTCGCGCGGGCGCGGATCGTCATCCGCATGACCGATGCGGAGTCGATGGCCGGCGCCGCGTCCCCGTCCGATACGCCCTCCCCGCTTCACAGCGCATTCCCGCAGGAACCGGCCGCCGGTCAGACGACCGGTCCACTTCGGGAGGGAATGCAGGACGCCGGCCGGCGAATGGCTGCATCCGACGCACCGCACGCAGCGGACCGCACAGCGGGCACATCAAGCATGACGGGCACGACAAACTCGGCGCTTGCAGCCGACGCGGCATCCATAGTCGATGCGGCGGAGACCCCGGACACGACAGACGCAAGGCATGCGGCGGCCCCTCCGGATATTGCAGATATGCTGGCTGCACACGCGACCGCAAACCGCTCCTCCGCGAATCGGACCGGCGACAGCCCCGCAGCACCCGCCGGCGGGCGCCCAGACTTTTCGGGAACAGACTTTCCCGCCGCACCATCCGACCGCACCTCCCCCATCCGTACGACTCCGAACCGTCGGATCATCGACGTCGTCAATAAAATCGACAAGGCCCCCCGCACCGCCCTTCCCGCCGGCACGATCGCCATTTCCGCCCGCGAAGGGATGGGCATCGACCGCCTGCGGCAAGCGCTCCGCGCGGCAGTCGACACCGATGCCCTCTACCACGGCGATCCCGTGGTCTCGTCGGCCCGCCACTACGAAGCCCTGACATCGGCCCACACGGCTCTCGGACGGGCGCTTGCCGGCATTGACGGCTCACTGCCCACGGATCTGCTCGGCGAGGAGCTCCGCAGCGTACTCTACCATTTGGGCACCATCACGGGCGAAATCACCAACGACGAAATCCTCGGAACCATCTTTTCCAAGTTCTGCATCGGCAAATAATCACACATAATTAATTGATTACCATTATATTATACAGCAAGAAATAGAAAATGAAAGGAGAAACAATCTAACTTCAATAACATTGATAATCAACATATTAAACATACAGGAATAATAAAGTATCGTATCATTTGTTATGATTTTCTCCCCCGTTTGCTCTCTGAACGGATACAAAGGACAAAATTCTGTCCCTCGTGCAATTTAACGGTGGTAAATAGGCAAATTTTATCAGTACCATGTAAAACTTATCCAAGTTACAGATAATATTCGCATAGAACTGAAATTGTTTTCCAGCCATAATTACTTCTAACAATCAAACAGTTAACATATTTGAACATAACAGCAGAAATCATCACCAGTGAGATTTCATATAATATATCTGATAAATATTCCCCACCATTATTGCGAAGCATTCGAATAAATAGCATATTGAACATCCTCTTATGTCTCACATTGATTTTTAGAGGTGATTTAAAGAATTCACTGAAAAATATTTGGAGTATTGCGAAATTATTCTGTACATTTGCACCTCTTTTGAAAATTTACAATGCAGCAAAATAGAATGAACATATTATCCCAAACGACAATTCGAGGCAACAAATGCTTCGAAGTCCAGTCGTATGTTCTTCATGTTTGGAGCATTGAAACGCCAGAGAATATCATAAATACTTTTCCAACGAACACATATAGGAGATAAGATGCGATAGATGCTCGTATCTTGATCTTAGAATAAACAACAGAATAGTTGGAGAGTCCTTACCGAACTTTCCAACTATTCTGTTGTATGCCCATTGGCAACTGTTTGCTCCGTGCAATTCCTTTCCCGTCATTTCCGTCCAATAAACACGATAACAACCAATTATAATTAACCGCACTGCAATATGCACAAAAGAGAGCTAAATGAATTGGAAATTCGACGGAAGCAAGGTGTATTTACATCGGACACGCACTTTTATCATTCGAATATCATTGGCTTTTGCAAGAGGCCATTCAAGAATGTAGAAGATATGAATGAAACGCTGATCGAAAACCGGAACCGAGCGATTCGCCAAGACGATATTGTATTTCACCTATGAGTTTTTTGTCCGGGAGGCTCCCATGAATGGACCAAGATTCTCGACAGACTGAACGGAAAAATCTATCTTGTTCTCGGCAATCTATCATTGAAAAACATCAGGCAAGGGTACGCCAGCAGGTTTGAATTGACAAGCCTGCAAATGCACATAGAGGTCGACAAACAGAAAATCTACCTGAACTACTGTCCGTTCCTCTGCTATGGAGGTGCTTACGGGAACACGTGGCAATTGTTCGGACACGTGCATACAAGCAAGAATAATACGGGAAAAGACGCTTCACGGCTGGATATGCTCTTTCCGACGCAATATGATGTGGGAGTGGATAATAATGACCTTACTCCGGTCTCATTTGAGCAGGTAAAGAGGATAATCCAAAAACAGGTTGAACAAGCAAATAAAAATAAGTAATATGAGAATACAATATATGAGCGATCTGCATTTTGAGTTCAGGGAGAACAGCAGGCACATAAAACATAACGGATTCCCTGTGACGGGCGATATACTCGTATTGGCAGGAGACATTTTCTATCTGAAGGACAGAGTGACTCCTTTGGGGAATTTCTGGAAATGGGCTTCTAAAAACTATAGGCAGGTTCTTATTGTTCCCGGGAACCACGAGTATTACAATTATTGTGATGTAATGGAGCGGGGGTTACAATGGCGATGGATGTTCAAAGAGAATATCGGTTATTATCAAAATCAGGTATTGAGAATAGACGACACCGATTTCATAATGAGCACATTTTGGTCGCATATCGAGCCGGCAGACGAATATTTCGTTTGGAAAGGACTTAACGATTTCCGTCAGACCATGTATAAAGGGAAACTGCTCCAAACGGAAGCATATAATCGGATGCATGACTTCTGTTTAGGTCATATCAAAAAAAGTCTTGCCGAAAGTACGGCAAAACACATAGTGGTCGAGACTCACCACCTGCCTACTTTGCAGGTTATTGCTCCTCAGCATAAAGGTTCCGTATTGAACAGTGCCTTTGCCGGTGAATACGGAGACCTGATCGGTAACAGCCGGATCGATGCTTGGATTTACGGACATTCGCATACCAATATCGACACAGAAATCGGGAATACAAAAGTGATTTGCAACCAGATGGGATATGTATTTGAGAACGAGCATATAATCAACGGATTTGATCCGGGCAAATTTTTAACGATTGAAAACGAATGAGATATGGAACGACATAAGATAGAACCGCATAAGAAGATAATCTTTACCAAGCATCTTTTCATAGACTTGGCGAAAGAATGCGGTTTGAATGCTGCGATATTCGAACAGCTCGGAAGCGGACGCGACACAGAAATCGTGGTTGATAACGATACATTGGAGGTGTTAGTTAAACTTCAGGAGCAATTTGCCCGACTGGAAGAAATGGGCGACGATGAATACAGAGGATTTTATATCGAATTACCCCGCCCTACTCCGGCAGAATGGGGAGATTGCGAAGCGTCGACTGCAGACGGAGAATATGAGAACAAGGAAGAATACCTCCGGGATTGGGAATTGTCAAATCCCAGAGAAACGGTATGGTATCATGTCAGCTCCGCCAGATACAAAGAAAAGCGTACCATACAATTCACGGATAGGAAACACTCGTATTTTACTATTGCGAATTATTCTCGATATGGAGACAGAATAGATGATTGTTTCTATCCCGAATGGCAAAGGGATTTCTTTGTAAAGTTGGCCTTATATTTTCATAAGCTAATCGATGCTATCATACAAGATCCGGAGGGGTTCAATGCTTATGTGGCGAATCATCTTCCTTACCAGCAGCGAAACGGAAGAATTGCGAGAAAGGAGTTCAACAGAATCGAACCGAGATTTAAAATTGAGGTCAAAGACGAGACGACGGCAATAAAAGCACTGGAGGATTCCGTCTGCAAGAATTTCGGGCGGCCGTTAGATACAATGACGATACGTTCGTATTGCAAATATTATCGGATCGCTCATGAAGCCTATGACCGGTATTTTGAAAGGTTTGACACTACACGAAAGAAGCGTTCCCTTCCGAATGGAGTGCCATTGGAATTACAGGATGTCGCATATTACAACATGGTTAAATTTTGTGATTTGCAGGATAAATACGCTCTCGACAGTGAGACGGATTTCAACAAATTCGCTTCGGACCATTATGGGGAACTGGGATTGTCGCGGTTGAATATACTCGCATCGGATTTTGACAGCCCCGGATGGAGAATCATTGTTTCCAACAGCTACTCGGCGTATGTGGATGTTGCGGTAGAAGTCGCCACTGCACTATACAAATCTGGCGCTCCTTTGGAAATACACGACGCTGACAAACTTTTGCGAATACTCAAGGAGGAGGATCATGTGAAATTGATTCCGTACACATTCCACGATTACATGGGCCATCATGAAGAAGGGACGTTTATCAACTTCCATGGGAGTACGAATGTATGGATAGTGAGGAGAATGTTTTATCATTGAAACAATACCATGAAATTATCTCTCTGGCAGAATGGGATGAAATAGAAAAAGTAAACACCAATAAAAAACGGGATATAATCCCATAATTATTACAAACATATTTGGCAGACAAATGATAGTCTGCCAAATGTTATAATTAGCTATATAATTAAAAACAAGAGGAATTAATTAGAAAGAAGCGTGTAAAAGGATGGAACTTGACTCAAATTTTATAGCTTTCTGCAAGCAGAGCGTCGAATTGGAACAACTCAACAGTTTCATGACCTCCTGCAACTCAGTTGAGTGGATGCTATACAGTACTTGAAATGTTTGTCGCCCTATCGTATCGCAAGCAGATCGTGCCGCTCATTCAGCAGACGGACGATATCTTTGTAATGGTTCAGTATCTGCTGTTTGTTCCACTTTTGACATTGTTGTGTCATTCGATACATAATACGTCGTTTGGTAGGCATATCATCAGACTGATAATTATTGCGTTACCAATAGGATTAGAATCGTTTATCCAAGAGTTTATGGATTGGTTGACTAAACGTAAGTTACCAAATTATTGTATCCTACCCATTTTCATCTCAGCCTTCAATATTTCGTACACGTAGGCTGAACTTTCGACATAAAGCCCTGTCTTGGGATCGGAGAGCCTGGCGAAAGTTTCCGAATTGTAGAACAGGGCGATAGCCTCGGTCATGGACAGCCTCTCGTCCTCCATCAGATAGGAGACGATGTCCTTGACAATGCCCTCCGTGAGGTAGCG
Source organism: Alistipes sp. CHKCI003 (assembly GCF_900021155.1). Classification (GTDB taxonomy): domain Bacteria; phylum Bacteroidota; class Bacteroidia; order Bacteroidales; family Rikenellaceae; genus Alistipes; species Alistipes excrementavium. The sequence continues at coordinate 27,505 of NZ_FCNT01000025.1, read as the reverse complement.
TATTTTCTTATCGTTCATAATATTTCGAGGTATCGAACGGCGCGTGCCGAGTGGAAAAGATATTGCGAAGAAACCTTCTTGTAGCGCAATCCTGCAACCAGCATCGGCAGGTCGATGATCCCGTCGTCGAAATTGCGAAAGAGCGTGGCGATAGTATCGTCGGCTACCGGGCCTATCACGATGTCGTAATCGTGGACGGGATGCGCGCCATCGCGGCTGCGGTTGGCCATCACGAACAACGCCCACTCCTCGTCGGGCTCAACAAAGCGTTTGACGGATAGTACTCCGTCGGCCATCACCACTGCCTCGTCGAACCCGAAAACGGTAACGACCGGTTCGCCACCGTAGATAGCCGCCGTGCGACAGGCCATCTGCACGGCCTGTTCTTCTATTTCGGTCAGATAGAATCCCTGTCCGAAATCCTTGTAGGGCTTACACCGGGCCAAATCTATCCGAGCGATAGCAGTGTTCGATCCGTGGTAGAGTTTCATTTTACACCTCCTCCGTTATTGTAACACACACGGGTCAAATCCCGTACGCTGTCGCTGAACGAAAGCAGGTGCTCAGCCTCGTAGTGCTCAGCGAGGAAGTCCAGCCCCTTGTAGCGGTTCAGATAATTGCTGGCTTCACGCACCGTCATGCCATGCGTGCATGCAAATTCGCCTATGTTGGCCACAATGTAACCGATTACACGCCGATCTACGGGAACCATAGCCAGCAAGCGTACCGACGCCGACAGGCCAAGTGCGTCCAATACCTTCGTGACTGTCCGGATCGTCAGTCCTCGCCCACTCTCGATCTTGGAGATTTGAGCCTTGCCCACGCCGACCTTTTTGCCCAACTCCTCCTGCGTCATGCCGCGGCGGGTCCGTTCGCTGCGGATCAAAGCTCCAATATTATCGATTCTTGTATTCATAATCTCTCGTTTTCACAAAGATAATTCAAAGTTGTCAATTATGGAAACTGTACGGCAAAAATTTTGCCTAAAAAAATAAAATAAGGGCTGATAGGTATAGAAACGGATCGTGAGGCGGTTAAGGCTGTCCGGCAGAGGCGGCTATAAAAACCATCGGGGCCGCAAGCAGAGGAGAAAAGCTACGAACAAGCATACCGTTTCCGGTATGAGATTCATATGAAAAAGATGACGGGATAACCTTGATACGGATTTTGATTATATCCCGGAAACATTACGCCCGAAGGAAAGTGATTGCTGGAGTTGATCCGGAGACACAAGAAAGTAACTGTCATGAACGAGAAAAAGAATATTCCTGGGAAACAATTTGACTGACGTTACAGACATGGACATTTTTGAAAATTCGGTACTTTGACGCAAGTATTCGCCCTGTGGCGAAATAAGGTTCTTCGTAATGCCTTACAACATTTCAGCAGATATTCTTTCAGCACCTTGTTTACTATTAGCAGAGCTATGTACCGCGATGGCTTTGTACCTGATAGCCGACCGAGATAACGACATCGAAATTATAATATTTAACCCAATAGTTTTTACCGTCTGCGACAGTTGTCAAGGAATCCTTTACAACAGAATCCTATCTCAATTTTTAGTCCATCAGCATAATTGCATTTAATCTTTTTATTTGTATTTTTTAAAATTAAAAATATCAGCCATGACTAAATGTCAGATAAAAACAATATATTTGTACAATAAGCCAATAATATGGATAGATAATGAAAAATTTGAATCGGCTAAAAGTTGTTTTAGCAGAGCAGAAAAAGACAGGAAAATGGTTGGCAGAACAGTTGGATAAAGATACATCAACTGTTTCAAAATGGTGTTCCAACAAAATGCAGCCATCATTAGAGATGCTAATGAAAATTGCGGAAACATTAGATGTGGATATTAGAGAACTAATAGTTACCACGAAACATTAAGTATCAGTTTTAATTGCCATAGTAAATAAATGAAAGATTATATCAAAATTGGTTTGGAAAAGGGTTACATATCTTTAAATGAAGATATGTCTCGCATTACATATTTATTTCAGAATAATAAAGAATATGCATATAATAAACCAGAAGACAAGGTACAGGCAGAGACCGTTTTGCGGTTAATCCTTGACTATAATTATCCCGCCCGACGCATAAAACAATTTGTCCAAGTTACAATGGGACGAGAGGTTAAAGAAGCAGACATAATCGTATATGAAGATGATGCGTGCATAAGACCACATATATTGGTTGAGTGTAAACGGGAGGAAGTAAGCGAAGCAGAATATCAGCAAGCAATAGAACAAGCTTATAGCTATGCATTTGCCTTACCTTGTGATATTAAATATGTTTGGGTTACATCAGGAATCAAATCAGACTATTTTGAAGTAGATAAGACTCAAAATAGTCGGAATCAAATGCCAGATATTCCTCAATTTGGAGTAAAGACAGTGGCATCCTATAAATATGTTTATGATGCTTATTTTTTACCACAAATAGCTGGCGAACAGCGTTTTTTGATCTTTCCGTAATTGACCAGGCAGAACTCACACGAAGATTCAAACAAGCTCATGAAGCACTTTGGGCTGGAGGACAGTTAAATCCTTCTGAAGCCTTTGATGAACTGGACAAACTCATATTTTGCAAGATATGGGATGAACGCAAGCCCAGAAAGATGGGTGAACCATACGATTTTCAAATTATCACCGTGTCCAAAGATGAGGAGAAAAATGAAAACAAAAGACGCCTCATTGAGAATGACAATCTTTATAAACGCATAATAGCATTGTATGAGGAAGGTAGGTCAAAAGATAAAGAGGTATTCCGTGATAATATCAGATTAACCCCGGAAAAGATACGCACTGTTGTTGGGTATCTTGAAAGTATCAATCTGAGTGAAACTGACCTCGATAGTAAAGGGCGAGCTTTTGAGACATTTATGGGTTCTTTTTTTAGAGGAACATATGGCCAATATTTCACGCCCCGTGAAATTGTACAATTTGTTGTGGATGTCTTACCTATTCAGTACGATTCAAAAGTTCTTGATACGTCATGCGGAAGCGGAGGTTTCTTGCTGTACGCATTGAATAAAGTTAGGACCAAAGCAACTCAACTTTATCCTAAATATAAAACAGACACACGACAATATAAGCATTGGTACTCTTATTGGCACGACTTTGCAGCCAATAATTTATATGGAATAGAAATCAGTGAACAGATCTCACGGGCTGCAAAAGGGATTGTATTTTATTATAATTTTACGAAAAGTTTTAATATGCTGGAATTATAAACTAACCTCCAACTAATTAAATATATTATTAGTATATTATGAAAAAATCTTTACAAGAATTGGAGTTGGTAACCCCCGCAATCGATTTGTTGGACGCCCGCAAAATCGTCGGCGGATATTACGATATTGACGGCGGGGAAATTCCCGAGGTAGTGGTTGTAGGCGACCGAGATACCGATGTAGATATGGATTCGGGATATGATCCTCGTGAAGATCGAGACTCTTTCGAGGATGACTTGCGCGACGATCAGGAGCTGGACTCCCGACATGATACCGAGGGCGATCGCGAAAGCTTTGATGAAAATAGAGATCAAGAAATCGAATTAACGGTTCAAGTGCCGAACGGCTGGTGCGTTTTAGGGGCTGTTGCAACTGCCATTCAAGCAAAAACAGGATGTTCCGACACTGATGCAGTTAAAGCAGCAGATAATGCTTTCGATAAATGCGGCATAAATTCCGACCCATCGTCCGGTGAAATGGGAATACCGACACTTTCTACGTCCGAATTTGTGGATTTGCTTTCTGCTGCCGGGTTCGAGGTAACCTACATATCCGGAGTCATGACGTCTCAAGAAGTTTATGAGCATTTTAATAGTGATGGAGCTGGTTTAGGATATGTCAATACGGGGGAGAACGGGCACATGATATATCTTGAGGATTATGACATGGATTCGAATAGTTTTCACTATTACGATCCTGTTTTAGGCACAGAGGGGTCTATTACTTCAAAGCAGTGTTCTATTATTCTGTTTAGATAATCAGTAATTCAGTAATTATGAAAAATAAGGCTATCACCATCTTTGCGATCATCTTGCTGATACCCGGCTTTTCATTTGCACAGGCAGATCGCACTCCGAACGGAAAGAAGGTTCCCGTTGTGGTCTATACTCCGTTCGACTTTTACGGGCGTCTTATGGATGCGTTCCGATGCGGGCCCGAACAGGATTACTACGTCGTCGGGGAAGACAATCATTCTATTTTCGACAACCGCATCGGCTCAGGCTATTATTCGGGCGCGTATCAAGAACGGGAATTGAGAGAAGGACGCATCTTGAATATCTCCGATTTCAAGGATGCAATCATGTCGAACGACAGTTGCTTTTTCTTCGCCCCGCTTCCGAGCCGAAAATACGACAACGCATATCTCGGTATCAAAAACGGGAAAAAACTTTGGTTCGTCGATCAGAAAGGGCGCCAGTATGCTTCGCTGGAAGAGTTGTTGACTGCGGCGTGCGGCGGCGAATCGCTGGATGCGTTTTTCGACGCCTATGTGCGAGAGGTGGAAGATGCCCTTACTCACAGAGGTACCCGCAATATGCTCTACTCGATCGACAGCGAAGAACAAGCCGTATCCGTATTGAAGAATAATTACGACTTTCTCTATTTTGCAGACCACGATGTCGATTCCGCTATCGACAATTTTCTGAACGATCTCGCCTCATTGGTGCGAATCGACGAAGCGACCGAGGCACGGCTCCAAGATGCGCTGCACCTATTTTTCGCCGAACAGCCCGAATCGGGCCCGGAGTCGGAATCTTTCAACACGAACTTCCGAACGTATATCGAAAACAGGGATGCGGGGCGGATCTTCCTGATGCTGACAGATGTGTCGTCTCTTTTGAAAAGCGCGCTGTCGGACGATGATTATACGACCTTTTCCCGAAAGCACCTGATCCAACAGAATAAAACGGTCGCGGCCTATAACTATTTGGTTCGGAAATATAATGATGAGATCTATCGGGGACGCATCAAAGGCTGGATCCCGCCATACGACTTGGAGATCGAATATTTGGCGGATAGGGTTTTATTTCCGAAAGATCAGTCTGCGAAACGATAACCGACCGTCTCGTTCGATGCAGCGACAATGGTCCGCAGAAGATTATCATAGAATTGACAGGCGCCAAGGGCGCGGTGTTTTACGCTCCACGGAACGAGCCGATTCCCTATTGCCGCTCAGAATCGATCGGACGACGGTCCGGAGGAGGTACGATTTATTGATCGACGATTTTGACTTCGATGCCCACGGCCGGTCCATTCCGGACCCGGCGCAACTTTAATAACGGTTACGCCGTCGAATGCAAATCGGAAACAGAATCCGTAAAATGATTCCTACACTGAAAAAATGTAAAGTCGGCTGTCGTATCGACGATATTTCCATCGAAAGGCCCGGTGAGCGGAAACGCCCGAAGTCTTGTGAAAACGGAATCGTTTTCATCCGTACGGAGCACACCCATCGAATCATCGGCCTGTCAGAACGACGAAAATTCGTTTTATCGAATAATTCGACGCCTGACCGAGCGAATGAACGATTGCCGATTCGTGATAATCAGGACTTGAATCGCTGCATGCTTTGAAAATTAAATGATTCAACAGGTTGTATGATATGAAAAAATCTTTACAAGAATTGGAGCTGGTAACCCCCGCAATCGATTTGTTGGACGCCCGCAAAATCGTCGGCGGATATTACGATATTGACGGCGGGGAAATTCCCGAGGTAGTGGTCGAAGGCGACCGAAATACCGATGTAGATATGGATCCGGATATGGCCGGGATATGATCCTCGTGAAGATCGAGACTCTTTCGAGGATGACTTGCGCGACGATCAGGAGCTGGACTCTAACTATGACCGTACGGATAATCCGGACAGAGAAGTTTCCGATGATGAGCATAACAACACCCCCACGGTCCAAGTCCCGAATGGAGATTGCGTACCGGGAGCAATCGCTGCAATAATTCAGATTCTTACGGGGAGCTCCGCTTCGGATGCTTTAACCCAAGCGAACAACCTCCTTGAGAAGGTTGGTGCAACGAAAGGCGAAGGTGGAGAGGGAACTCAAATCTCCGGAGCACAAATGAAGGAGGTCATGACTGAGATTACAGGAGGAACCGCGGAAATAAATCCTCCTGCGTCCCAATGGGAAGGATTGTTCGATTCCGGGAATGCGGCATTAGGTTTCATGGACAAAGGCTCTCATGCCGTAGTCGTAACTGATTACAATCCGGAAAACGGATATTTCGAATATTTCGATGCCACCGACGATCATTACGGGTGGTTCACTGATCCCGCCGGAAGATTCTACATCCTCGTATTCGGAATTAAATAACCGACTTACAATAATTAAACATATGGACAACCGAATATTCAAAGTGCTATTCCCCTTGCTGTTCTTCTGTTTTAGCGGATACGGACAGGAACAGCCCGCCCGATTGGATTGCATCAGAGTTCCACTGGTCGATTACCGCCCCTACGACTTCACGATTGCGCAGCAGGGAGCCGTCGGCAGGGGTTCAGAGATCGGATATGTAGAGTACGGCAACAAGGAGATTCTGGCTTGTTTCCGCCATGTCGTCTCCTCCCCGGTCATCGCCAAATCGCCCTCGAAATTCGTAAGAGACATCACGGCGGCGGATCAAGCGATGACAACCGGACCGCTCTTCAGCCGTTTCGAGCCCATGGTCCGAACGGCCGACTCCTGCTTTTTTTTCTCGTTCTTTCCCGACAGATCCTCCGTGTTCAGCTACGATGTACTCGGGCGGTATGTCGACGGCAAAGTCTCCTACATGGACAGAGAGGGGCGCGAATTCGACGGAATCCGAGAACTCGTCGATTACAGATTCGGCAGCATGGATCGATTCGTCGAAGCCTATCTGGATTTTTCGGAAAAGGCGCTGCTCGACAATTACCGTCAGAACGGACTGCATGATTTTCATCGCGTGGATGATGCGGTCGACCGGCTGAAGCGCGACCCCGATTTTTGGCTCTATTCCCATCCTGAAGATACGGATGCCGCCATCGAACGGTTTCTGGATCAGCTCCAGACCATTCTGCCGATCGAGCGCGTGCGGGAAAAGTTGGCCGGAGAAATCAAAGAGCAGCTTGCCGCGGCGGCGCCGCTCTCTTTCGTCGAGGTTCTCGATCAGAACCGGCAGGCAGGCCTTGAGATCTATCTGGCCGGGTGCCGGATGAACCCGGTTCTCGAACGGAATTTCTGCGCGGATGACTACGTCCGCCTCGTGCGGGGGCTGAGGATGCGGCGGGCCGAAACCATGTCGGCATACACGTATCTTGCCGATACATTCCAATCCGATATTCTTACGAGTGGCAGCGGGCTCATGGACGACCGGTCGATTCTGAACTATCTCGAACGCTTTTTGTCGGAGCGATAAATTTGCGATCATCCCAGCAGCATAGCATGAAAAACCGACTCATTCTCATTGTCAACGACGTATCGCCGATTCCCGGCTTTCAAATGAGAAGAATCGGTTCTGCACGGGAGGAGGGCCCCGCAGTCCATACGCCTTTCGGCTTCTACGGCTGCTCAGCGGTCGCGTTCCGCCACGATGATCTTGCTTCGACTCCCCACCCTCGCAACCCGCGTCCGGTATTTCATTTACGACGACCGTATCGAAAACCAACCATTGTCAAGGAGCGTACTTGTTCGAAAAAGTTGAGAAATGAGCGGTAACGAGATTTCTCGCATACTGCCGGCCCATATTACCCCGCGAATACTCGATTTGCTAAAATGCGCTGACGGCGTAATATTGGCAGGCAGCTATGCCGTCGGTAGAAATATTTCCAACTCGGATGTGGACATCGTAATCTTTTCAAAAAAGATAAATTATATATATTGCGAATCGATGTGTGAGACGGGCCGCAATTTTCAATTTATATTTTTTCCCTATTATAAGACACCATACGCTCTAATCAAAGACGCCTTCAATGGGAAAGGAATATATGCGTCCATGTTCAAAGAGGGACGCATCATCAAAGACACTCCTAACAAAATACTGACTCGGATGCAACGATACATGCGAAGCTGCCAAGAACATCGAAACAAATGCGAAGACTTGGCTTTAATCCATAGAATTTCAAATGCGCTTGAGGGGTTGAATGCGGATATTCCGGAAATCGAGAAGTTATATATCGCATCCGAGATCTTACTGAACACTTCGAAGCTGTTGACTCATAGTTATACTGTTGACGGCAAGCATAATGCAAGGAACATAATATCGGACGAATCGGATACGGAATTTATAGAATCTTATCGAACATTCGTCGCCACACACGATGCCACGACATTTATCCGAGATATAGACTCTATCCTCCTAAAATTCGGCGGCCGCCAAACCAAGTACACGACCGGATGGGTATATACTTTTCCCCACTCGGACAATCTGACGGTATTCTTCCCCTCTCACGTTCTGGATTCTCGAATATTGGAATGTATTCACTCGATAGAGAATATTTGCCAAGGGTGTTATTCTTACGTATTTTATATCGGGAAGAATCAGGCAATGGAGGAGGGCGTGTTTCTTTTCCTATTCACTCCCGAAAAAAATATGTCCGAAATAATCGATCGATTAAACGATTACAGCTCCCTACATGCCGGCGATCATATGAAGCAATCAATCCGGATGACGTTCCCGTATAAGACTTTTTTCCACGAAGGAATCATATTTGGAGGCCGCGATAATTTTTATAGTTTTATTCCTCATTTCCGCGATATTTGGCATTGCTTTTCGAATCTTATAGAAAATAATCCCGATCAGAAAAACCACGCAGCTAAAATCTTATCAACCCTGCTGCTATACGAATCGGCAAAAGTTATCGGAACGCCTCAATGCAAGGAAGTCGCAACCGAACTTTTCCATAAATTGATTCTCGATGCAGCAGATCCGAACGGTTTGTATAATATGTTGCAAATCGATGATTATCGGAAGGGTGCGTTGAAATTATATTCGGAAGTCTATGAAAAAAATCTTTCTACGTACAGGGAAACAATACAGGGGATCATCAATGGAGAGATCGTCGAGATCGGTCGTATCCGGAACCGTATATCTCGACTATATAAACTTGTCCATGAAATTGATGCTGGAGCCTCGGCAATTCCCGATATTTTCGACTCTCCCAATAAGCATACAATCTTATGGATGAACGTATTGGATCATTTGATGTCTATTTTCCAACTAACACCGACGGAGAAATTCGGTATCGTCTATAATTTCTCCCGCTACATACAAGAATATGATATTTAAGAAAGTTTTCCCTCATACGATTCAATTGGAGAAGCGGGATTGCGGTCCGGCCTGCTTGCAATTATTGTGCAAGTATTACGGCAAGTTCGTCGATATAAATCACTTGCGCCAAATCACAGGCACGAGGAAAGAAGGTATTACAGGATATGATTTCATAAAGGCGGCGGAACAACTCGATCTGAAATGCTTGGCGTTCAATGTCTCATATGGTCGGTTCCGCAACGAAGTCCCATTACCATGCGTAGTACATTGGCGCGGTCATCATTTCGTCATCGTATATAAAATCACTAAGAAATATATTTTCGTTTCCGACCCGGCTATCGGACTGATCAAATACTCCTATAAAGAATTTGCCAAAGGGTGGCTCGATCATATTCCGGGCCCTTATAAAGGGAAACGAGGTGTTTGCTTCGTCGCTGAGCCAACCGCATGTTTTCAGAAAGATGAAAAGGAAAACAAGGCGATCAAAAATAATTATATTTCCGCATTAGAATTCATCTGGAACTATATAAAGCCTTATCGAAAAAGCATCTGGCAGATTCTGATCGTATTGTGCATATTGACTCTCATCAATGCTCTGTTTCCGATCATTACACAGTCCGTCATCGATATCGGCATTCCTGCACAAGATTTTAGTTTTATCACTTTAATGCTTGTTTCCAGCATTACGTTGGGGCTGAGTTTGGCAATCGGAGAATGGATAAAACAAGCGATCAATGTCCATTTTTCCGCGAGGACGAAGGTCAGTATGGTTTCAGATTACCTCGTCCGCCTGTTCAAACTACCCTTGTCATTTTTCGAATCCCGGATTATGGGCGATTTACTTCAAAGAACATATGATTTCGATCGAATAGAAAGCATGATAATGGGGGCCGGTTTCAATGCACTGCTGGGCGTTATGTCCTTGCTGGTTTTCGGGTCGATCTTATTCATATACGATTCGACTCTCTTTTGGATTTACCTTGCGGCCAGTATGCTCTATGTTATTTGGGTTTTGTTTTTTTGGTCCATCCGCAAGAAAATGGATATCAGATATTTCAGCTATCTTGCATCGAATCACAGCCATTGGATCGAACTTCTGTCGAAAATTTCCGACATCAAAAATTACAATTACGGACAATATAAAAGATGGCAATGGGAGAAAGTCCAAGTTGGATTGTATAAAACCAGAATCAAATTGATGCATGTCGACCAGATCCAAAACATGGGCAGTACACTCATGATGACCGTAAAAGATGCTTTATTGATTTATGTCGCAGCATTGGCCGTCATCGAAGGAGAGATGACCATCGGTATGCTTATCGCCGTTCAGTACATCCTTGGCCAACTTAAAATGCCGATGGATAACATCGTAAATTTCATAGTGTCGTCGCAACTTTGTTATATCAGCTATATGCGTGTTACGGACATCCACAAAATTCCGATCGAAAACATACATCGCAACGAAAACGATAAAGTACTCGATTTCCATCAACCGTTGGTTCTCCGGAATGTTTTTTTCAAATATTCGGTTAACGACGATTATGTTCTACAAAACATTTCGCTCACGATTCCTCAAGGACAGACCGTTGCCATCGTAGGGGAAAGCGGCTCTGGAAAATCTACGCTCATAAAACTGCTATCACAATTGTATCAGCCGATAAACGGCGAAATCTGTTTAGGTAATATGAAGTTATCGTCGTTTTCTATCGCGACATGGAGAGAACACTGCGGCGTTATCACTCAAGAAAGCGCTCTTCTCAAAGATTCTATTAGCAATAATATAGTCTTCGGTCGGGAATACGATCGGGACAAACTGCTTCGCGCGGTATCCGTCGCAAATATTCGTAGAGAGATCGAAAAAATGTCCAAAGGTTACGATACCATGATCGGAGAAAACGGACGAGGCGTAAGCGAGGGCCAAAAACAACGTATTTTATTTGCCCGGGCGATTTATAGCGAACCCGACTTTTTGTTTTTGGACGAACTGACCAGCACTCTTGATTCGCGTAATGAGAGCAGCATAATATCTTCCATTCGCGATCGCTTCAAAAGCCAAACTATTGTAATTGCCGCTCACAGATTGGCAACTGTTGTCGATGCGGATCTTATTGTCGTTCTGAAGCAAGGAAAAATTGTTGAAGTCGGAACGCACAGGCAACTGATAGAAAAGGGAAAGGAATATCCGAGCCTTTTTCAGAATCAATTAACGGAGGCAGCTTGATGGAACCGCGAGAGAAATATTCCCCAGAATTCAAAGAGATCGTCGACCGAATTCCGGATAATTACAGTTCGGTGATCGTCGGCAGTCTATCCTTATTTATCGCTTTGCTGATAGTATTCAGTATTATCATCAAAGTCCCAGATCGCGTAACGGCTGAGGTTCGGGTTACGTCAACTCAACCTCCGATTGTCTTAAAGGCACAAACACAAGGCAAGATCAGACTATTGAAAAAGAATCTGCCATGTGATTGTAAAGCCGAAGAATATATAGCTGTTTTGGAGAATTCGGCCGATACGGAGCATGTTAAATTAATAAAGGACAATCTCTATGGAATAGATGTCCTTGCCGATACTTTCCCGTCCATTCCGCTTTGGGATAGCACCTTATATTTAGGCAATATCGAAGCCGCCTATTTTCAATTCCGCCAGCAGAGACAATACTACGACAATCTGATCCATGACAGCAAATACGACTATGAAATCGAACTTTACGACCGAAAATTGCATAATGATTCTGTCAATTTACGTCAATTGGAGTATGTTCTAAGTAATAATCTGAAGCAACACGAAATACGCCAGAAACAGTTTCGGACGGATTCCGTTCTATTTCGCAAGGGAGCGATTTTGGAAGCCGAATACAATCAAACCTATCTGGATTATCTCAATTCGGAGCGGCAAATTGCATCGGTACGATCAGAGATATTCGCAAAATCCCAATCCCTTCTCGACACCCAAATACACAAAGAAAGCACCATACAAGAATACGAGCAATTGCTGGATGAATCGAAACTGACTCTTTTGGAGGCGTATCATAATTTGCTGACGGAAATTAAGAACTGGGAAAATGCCTATGTCTTCAAGACACCGGAAGCAGGGACAGTGGAGTTCGTCAATTTAATTTCTGACGCCTCGTTCGTTTCTGCGGGGGAACCCGTATTCGATGTGATTTTTAATGACAATAAGTATTTCGGAGTAGCATTGCTTCCATCGGCCGGAGGCGGCAGCGTTAAAAAAGGTCAAAAAGTAAATATCAAAATGGATTTGTATCCTTATCAGGAGTTCGGCCAATTGGAAGGAGTCGTCAGTAATATTTCGCTCAGTTCGATAGACAAGAATTATTTGATATATATAGATTTGCCCAACGGGCTTACCAGTTCGTCAGGACAAGAGTTCATTTTCGCAGAAACGATGTACGGACAAGCTGAAGTCATCACCGAAAATAAGAGGCTGATTTCAAGAATATTCAATCAGATATACAAATTACTCCATCCGGCCAAACCGGCAATCGTTCGAGACGAGCAGCCCGACGAGGAACGACAAACCATTCAATTTTAACTCGCGATGTATATTGATACGATCACACCTGTAATACGATTCTGCCAGACCCATAATTACTTTCACGCGTTAGCGGTTTTTTTGTCCTCTACGACCGATTCTTTGATAATAATTTCAAAAGACAATGATGATCTTCGAAATCGGATCGCCACCGCCACCGAAGAAAGTTACATATTCAAGATCTACTCACAGACCGAATTGTATCGAAAAATATTAGGCCGCGATATTGAAATTGCGACAGTATTCTCACATGTAGTAACTTTGTTCGATAGGATCCGGATCGCACCTCGGATTTTATCTGCCATTGAACCGATAAAAATATACAATCAACAAACTCCCGCATCTATGGAAGCGCCCGATACGATTCGCCGCAAATATGAAATCTCCATGCTTTTTTGCGATATCGCCGATCTTCGACAATTTATATCGAAAACATTTATCCCGCTATGTCGTGTCATAAAAACTCATTTACGCGAGGTTCAATACTGGATCGATTGGCAATATAAGACAAAAATCAGCGATCGGGATATATTGATTACATTTATTATACAATCACCGGACAAAGAAGTTATCCTTCGGAAATTGCAGTTGTACCTTTATGAAAATGTCAGCGAATTGCAGCTGTACAGAGTTCGCATTCCTTTTGAGCGACCTTCGAATTATATTGACAACCTCCCCTGTGAAGTCCGGCGGAAAACATACGACATCTTATGCCGGTTTTCAGAAGAGTCTCTTATTATGTTTTCTCAGGAGAATATCGGCGACAGCAGAAAGATCACTCTTTTTACCTATTATTATCTGATCGCTGCCAAAAATTATTTCCTGTCGAAGAATGAATTTATAAAAGCGAACGGACAACTCTTGGACATCATGGTGAATGAAAGTATTTCCCCATTTACGAAGTCTTTGTTGAATCACGATGGAATCTCGGAAGCCAAGGATAAGATCCTTTGGGAATATAAACGGCAGAGCGATAAAAATAAAATCGTATTGTCTGCGAATTATGGGACACTCATCCGAGATTGGAACAGTTATCCTGACGAAGAGGATTCGACAGATGAAAGTTTATCCGCGCTGGTCGATATTCGCAATCTCTTGAACCCTTCGCTTTCAGAGAACGAAAATGACTTGTCGTCCTATTTTCATACATTCTTTGAAAAATTGGCCGGTTGCATGGATCTACCTCCGTTCTATAAAGGTTATATTCCGTACAGCATAAATTATCTGACAAAATGAGATTCGACCTTGATCTTCTGAAAGAATATTGTGTCAAGACTACGATGTGCTATGAAAAACATCCGACACAAGATTTGTACTTATTCGGCTATTATTCGGACAGGAATCCGCCGAAACCGACTGTTTGGGATAATATAAGCATCCATTGCCGAGGATTGATACTGGACGGAAATGGGAATGTCGTAGAACGACCTTTCCCAAAATTTTGGACTTACCGGCAATATTTATCATCCGATACGCTGCTGCTGAGCGAAGATAAAATAGTCCGGATTCCTCGTGGGAAATTCCGAATCTTGGAAAAGATTGACGGGACTATGGTTACGCTTTATTGGATCGGAGATAAACCGTATTTAGCGACGCAGCGCTCGTTCACGAATATCAAGGCTGTAAAAGCCACCGAATTGCTGTATACGAAATATTCCCACTTGTTTGACAAATTCGATAAACGGTTCACGTATGTTTTCGAGGCAGTATATCCGGAAACCAAAGTATTGATCGATTACGGCGACATCAGAGATCTTTATCTAATTGGAATGATTGATAAAGCATCCGGAAAACTTATGGAATTGCCGGACATCGGATTTCCTGTCAGTCGCGATTATACGCCGGAATACGGACATCTCGATAATTTCGATGACATCGTAGCATTAGATCTTCCTAATCAAGAGGGTTTTGTCGCATATTTTGAAAACGGTTTAATGATAAAGCTCAAATTCCCGTGGTATCAGAAAGCGCATAAAATCTTGGATTATTACATTCATCAAGACCGAGTTGCCTTTTTGCGATTTCAGGAAATGGCAAATATTTTTCATTTCCGACATCGTACAATCAGTATGAACGATGTCAAGAGCGCTTTGGACCATGGAGACAACGATTTGATATCATTGAAGTACGCTGTGCCCGGATTTTATTATCTCATGGGCTACGACTATTGGCTGAACGCAACCAAAGCAAATGTTCTGAATCAGAATGCTCACACCCGGACCGGCCCCGAATGCATGTTAACTGCTCCTCCTTCACCGATCTTTGATATCGAAAAGCGTATGAAGGAGCCTCATATTTACGAAACGTCGGTTTGGAATTGGGAACAACGGTATATCAAACACTGAGGAAGTATGCGTATTACAGCGGGTCTATTGATCATTCACCGGAATCGTGTACTTTTAGTGCAACAGAGATGCGATCCTGACAAAAGCCGTCTATCGATCCCCAAAGGCGGCATATCCGACGGAGAATGCCCTCTCGATGCCGCAATTAGGGAAACAGCGGAGGAAACGGGAGTAATCGTCGATAGAAAATATATCGATACGGCTCCACGGCTGTTGAATATCCATAATAAGGTATTTGGCAGAAGATTGATCTATTTTATCGTCAATCTTCCCGACAACGATCCGTTGCCGCACATTGAAATTTATGATTCGCGAGAAATCGTATGGGCGGGTATGCTGGATGCTGAAAACGCATTTGTCCATATCCAACGCTCCCAATTACCGATATTATTTCATTTAGATGAAACACATATCGATTCGAGGATTTTGGATCGCCTCTTATCCGATGGATATATATCCAAATCCCGTCATCCGACCGAAGAACTTTATATTTACGATTATACGAACAAATGCAAGAGAGACGAGTATTGGAATGAAGTTACGCTTTGGTGCAGAGGAATCATCTTGGACGGAAATAATAAAATTTTATATCATCCTATTAAGAAATTTTTCGAATACGAACAACTATATCCGGAATTTAGACCTCGAACATCCGATTTCAAGATTTATGAAAAAAAAGACGGTTTCTTGGGAATTTTGTATTGGACAGACGGCTTGCCCTTTTTGGCAACACGAAATTCGTTCATCTCGTATCCGGGAATTCGAGGGAATGCAATATTGTATAATAAATATTCGCATCTATTTCATCTTCTTGATTCTCGCTATACTTATTTTTTTGAGATCGTATTTCCTAATGATTTTCTCGTAACAGACTACGGAGAGACCGAAGATTTATTTTTATTGGGAGCATATGACAACGATAAAATGCTTGAAATTCCTTTAGAAAACATCGATCTGCCCATACCCCGAGTTCGACGTTATCATATGCATGGAGGTATTTCGGAGCTTATGCAACATGATTCGGCCCGTGGTGAAGGGTACGTTTTATTATTTGATGATCATTCACGGCTGAAGATAAAATTTCCACAATAAAAAGCAAAATACAAGTTAAAACATGAGAATGCTCTTTATTCTGCTGTTCATAGTGATATCGAGTAAACAAAAGTCTTTTGCTCAAATGTACTTGACATTGGATCGAGCGATAGAGTTGTCTCAATATTCGAACGATTATGAGACGCTCCGAGCTGATTCGACGATTGCACGCTACAACGATCGATTGTTCGAAATCAAGGTGCTGCCTAAAATAAATTTGAGCGCGACGTTGCCTAATCTGAACAATAATATTTCGCCCGTAACTTTGGCTGACGGCAGTGAGAAATATGTGGACAGGTTCTACTCGAGCGCCAATGTCGGACTCAGCGTATCGCAACTGATCCCATTTACGGGCGGTACGTTGTCCCTATCCTCGGCATTGGACCGATTGGACAACTTCCATCCGGAGCATAGCATATCTTATAACCTGAATCTCATAAATTTTACGTATAGCCAAAAGATTACAGGCTACAATCAATACAAATGGGAGAAAAAATTATACGAGGTACAAAAGACGATTGATAATATACAGTTGATTCAACGAAAAGAGTATATAAAGGGAGAGGTCATCGAGCTTTTCTTTTCGCTCTATATTGAGCAGCGTCGTCTTGAATTGAATCAATTTGTATTAGAACTTGCGGAATATGTTTATAAACGTGCTGTCAAATTATTCGAAATGCGCCGAATCTCAGAAGAGGACCTGTTAGAAACCCGGATCGAATATTACAAAGCGCTGAATAATAATAACGATATGGATATATCCATTGCAAGACAGAGGCTCATGGATTATCTGAACATTCGCAACACAAACGAATTGTGGGTCGATTTCTCTCCCGCTTGTTTGGACGAATATCGATTCGATTTCGATCCGATGAAAGTCATCGATTTGGCAATGCAATACTCAACGGACTTGTCGCGAGAATACGATATATTGCAGAATGAACGGAAATTAAAAGACATCAATATAGATTCCAAACCGTCTGTTTCGCTTTCGATTGGAGGAGGAATCAACTCGCAGGCGGATACTTATTCGGCCCTTATGGACTCCAAATCCCGGCGGTTTAATGTCATTTTATCCCTATCTGTCCCGTTATTCAATTGGGGGACGAATAAGATCAATAAAAATATCGTATTACAAGAAATACACAAATCGGATCTTCAGTATGAGACGACGAAGAAAAACGATTTAGCCTCCTATAAATATGATCTTCGAAATGTCGAGATACTTCTATCCGAAATAAGAGAAGACAAAGCATTGTTGGAACTGCTCGACAAGAGGCTCGAACTGATTAAAATGAATGTTCGATACGGGAAAATAGATATGAGCAAGATTATTCAGGCCGAAAAACAATTTGTTCAGAATCACATGAATTATATCAACAAAATCAAAACCGTCTTTTTACTGATATATAAATATAGGGCGATAGCCTTGATCGACATACGGAATAACAGCAGCATCGTGAAGTTCACGAGTTAACAGGTATTGCCCCAGTTTCCGCTATCGGACCTGCACTCATAATAGATGTTTGTTGTTTTAATTTACTTGTAATATATTCAATAAGTCGGTCTACATCACTATTTTGATCGACAACTATCCTCAAACCGCCAATATCTTGGAGCTGAGTCAAACGAGTATTCAACCTTCTCAATTTTTTTAAAATTTGAGGTTTTCGTTTTAATCTTTGAACTATAATATATGTAGCGTTATCTGACCTAAACCAGTTCTGAATAGCAATAGTTGTAGATGTTAACGGCTGCAAATGTGCTTGCCTAAAATCGTCAAAAATCTTATCTGCAGCCACCCACTCTTCATATGTCTTAAATTTTTCCTTAGCAAGAATATTCCCTGCCCTATCAATAGCCGATTTAGAAATAATTTGTTGTGACATAATAATTATTTTATAGAAACCACTAACAGACTATAGCGCACACTATTTTATATCATATACGAAATAATAAATCACCATTTAACATCGCTTCTCAGCTATCATATTATATTAATTATATCGTCGTGACATTCTAAATATCTTTTCATGCAGCCATTACTCGAGGACACATATTCTAACCTTTATTGACGAAAAAAGTTCTTTAATATACAATAATTTATTTATTTTTAAAATTCTAATTTTAGAATAATTTAAGCCGATGCGTTAAATACATAGATGATCCCATAGAGAAATAATGAATCCCCGACATCCGAAAATGCCGGGGATTATTCATTCGGACAACCGACCCAAGTTTCCTATTTCAGATCGCGGGCCTTGATACGCACGACCTTTCCATCGCGCACGACGACCAGTTTGCCGTCCTCCTTCTTGGTCTTTTCAATCAGACGCTTTTGGGCAAGCAAAATGCCTGCGTCGATTTTTTCCTGCATTTGTTTGATCTCAATCTCGCTCATAGCCTACGATCTTTTGATAAAATCATGGAATCACAACCTTATATATTCGAACTGAAAAAAAGCGGAACATCAATTTTAGCCGTGTTGCCAGCAAACATTTACCCCAAAATTTTTTACCTTTTGCCCCCATCATTTAACTAAATTAAGTCCTAATCAGAAGTTTCTATTAACCATTTATGCAATTCTGATAAAAACTCAAACTCTTCTTCTTTTACACTATATGTGTGAAAGTTATTGTTTCTGATGCGTTCTAATTTCTGCATCCATTCTGTTTTGGCTTCTTTATTTCCACCTTTCTCTTCTCCGGGTTTGGTGTAATATTTTTCAAATATATCTCTCCAGTTGCTCCCATAAGTGGCTATTCTTCTATAGTCTATGAGGGTTAAACAATCCCATGGGGAATACTCCTCAGATACATCTGTAATTTCATAATTCTTTTCAGATGCTAATTGGTTGGCTTTATCATAGACGGCCTTGGGGACACCTCTTTTAAACCATTGGCTTCCATAAACCTGCTCTAATTTAGTTTTAAAATCCTCTTTCATAAAGGTTTCAATATCCCGAATAAATCTGAACGAATCTTCATTATATCGTTTGTCTTCATCTTTCCAATACTTATCTAATCCGTCCGGATGAAAATCAGAACGGACCTTTGATATTTCGCGTTGCAAGATCCTCCAAACTTTTGTTCGCCCTGCTATACCATAGCTTTTCTTTAATTCTATTTTAGATTCCGATGTCAGATTTTTATAGAAATCTATAATTGGATCCAAATAAAATACCATTTCCTGCATGACATTTTGTGTCGAATCAACTTTGGGGTTTACACCCTTTGCTTTAACAATGTGATCGACAATATCGCTAAATAAACGAAGCAGGCTTTCGATATTGGCATTTATTGTTAAAAAACCGTCATCAGCATCTCCTTTTGCCCACTCTTCTGGTAAATTATTTTTTATATAATCAAAACAACCTACAATAAAAGGGAAAAGCCTCTCTAATGTCGCATCATTATTCCCTTTATAGAAGGTTCCATCCGTTTTGATAGAATCTTTATCGAATGTCCCAAAAAAGTTTCCACGGTCCAAACCGACTTTAATAGTATCAATCGTTATACAACGCGTTGCCGATTTAATATTTTCTCCAATAATAATACGATCATAAAGTGGGGATTGCATTTCTTCTCCTAAGCTCAAGGCAATTTGAAGTTTTAATGCTTTAATTTGTTCCGTTCGATTTTCTGAATTCCATAGCAAATCGGAATTTAAGGTGTTCCGTAGATTCTTGGGAACCGCCTTTTGGTTCTCATTGATCTGCATAAATAATTTGACTTGCTGCGTTCTCTCCAAATTAATAAAAGCAACTACTGGAATACAATTTGTCGCTTTATATGGAGAATTTGCATAACCATACAGCCTATGCTGTCCATCAATAATATATGCAGATCGATATTTTTTTGGCAAATGAAGAATTCCTATCCTTGAAATACTTTTTTCTACCTGATTACCAGCACTATCAAATCTAACCGATTTTCCATTTGTATCAATATTTATAATTATTGAATTCGGGAAAAAGCCTCCATTATCAACGAAGTTCTGAACTGATTTTAGTCTTGACTTTTTAATTAAACGTTGATATGTAGGCATGAGTTTTCTGTTAGCTTTGTTCCTATGCAAAACATAGCCTATTTTGAGTAGCTTTTCAGGTTCAATCGAAAAGGAATAATAAGTATATCCTCCCATCTTACCTTTAATGGCAGGTATTCGGTTATCCAATTCAGGAATCGTTTGACCTTCAAAAATACTTCCTAATAATTGATATTTGGCTGAAGTCCCTAAATGCTTTGTAAGCTCCCGATAATATTTAAGAGTTTCTTCGTCAAAATGAATTATACCATAGTTATTTAATCGTGCATTGTCCTGTTCTGACAAGTAATAGTTCTTTGTGGCAAAAATGAACTTAATCTTATATTTGGTATCAGGAAATAACTGTTGAATTGTAGTTATCAATCCTTCTTTCTTACCTCCTATCGCCTCTATAGTTTCTTTGAAGTTACTCTGCTTAGGATTCCCTGCAACTTTACATTCAATTATCAATATGGTTTCCTCATCCGCAACAAATATATCTATTTGCTGGGTTAATTTTTCATCGTTACTATATGGTAACCTAAAGTTCCGATCTTTATTGAGGAATGAGAATCCCATGCGTGCAAAAAGAGTCCAAACGTCATCCTCAAATGCCATATCCATTGGTTTCCGCCTTTGCATTCTAATAGATGTTTTATAACGTTTGTAGACCACCCATCCATCAGTTTCATATTTGGTCACCAATTCATTCTGCACACTCTCAAACATAAATTCTTTCGCTTTTGCCGAGAGCACGGTTGTTAAGGATTTCCCTGAAACCAATGAATTGAGAATATTTTGCTTGGTCTCTTCTTTCATGTCTCTTATTTTATAAGGTTGGTAAAAATATATTCTTTGGTTTGACCCCGTTTTGCATTTATTCCCCCAATTAGGCTCGCACGATTCAATTCTATGCACCAATCTCCATTATTGAATATTTTTTTAATGGTTTCATGGGCAGCATTTGTAAGAATATAGTATGCTCCAATTTTTTTGATATATTGTATCAAAGAGTTTAACCTAATCTGATCTTCCAAAGAAAATATTTTTTGGTTATATTTGATAAACCCGTTGTTATTATGCGAGACTGTATATGGCGGATCCAAAAACACCAAATCATTAGGCTTTATATTTTGTCTTACAAGATCGAAATCCCCATATCTGAGAATTGCATTCTGTAGTGCGTTGCTTACATCTAATAACGATTTTTCATTGAGAAATTCCTTTTCTCTAAATCCATAGGGAACATTATATTCCCCCTTGAGATTCACCCTATATATACCGTTAAATGAAGTCTGATTTAGATATATAAAACGTGCCGCTCTTGTTATTTCATCTTGGGGATGTTCACTCCTTATTTTGTAATATGAATCTTTATCGTTGCAATATGTGCATAAAACTTTAATTATATCATACGGGTAATCTCTTAAAGCAATGTATGTTTTTATAAGATCTTCGTTAAGATCAGATAAAAATGCTTGTTGTGAAGGTTTGATTGATAGAAATACGGAAGCACCTCCTAAAAAAGGTTCATGGTAATTATCAAATGCGATATCTCCTATTATCTGAGGAAGATATTTGATTAACCAATTTTTTCCACCAGCCCATCTTAAGCATGGTTTTACTATATTTTCACCAGTCATATATAGCACTCTCATATTCAAAGATACAGATTATTTCCATATAATTTATTTATCCACATGGCAAATAATCGGTCGGTTACAGAAAAAACCTTGTTAATCTCGGTGATGAGGTCCTTTTCGAGCAATTTCTTTGCGGCCGACTGTACCGAACTGGCCGAAGTAAGACTGTGGCGTTTGATGAAATCGGCGGATGTAATACGCTCGGCTTCGCCCTCCTTAGCGATGGCATAAAGCAACTCCTTCTGCTTTTCGGGAATGTTCGACAGAATCTCCCGGAAAATCGTATCGTTCGAAGCAATCATATTATCGATGGCAGCCCGGATGGTCTCCAACGTACATTCGTCGCCTTCGGGCGTATCGGCGAACGATTCGTTGAAGGTTTTTTGGATATAGTAGGTGTGCCCCTGAAAAAGCGTATAAACCTTTTCCGCATCGACGGCGGCTATCGAACGGTTGCGCCGCTCGAAATGCCCGACAATAAACGGAATGTAAATCTCCGCAGGAATGGCTTTCAGCTCCAACATGTCGGCACTGTGGTAGAACGGGCGGGCGGCTGATGCAAACATCTCCTGCATCATGTGGCGTTCGCTCCCGGCAAAGATAAAATGGCTGTTCTCCGACCTTTGGATGTGAGTCCGCAACAAAGCCTCTATATTCTTCTCCGGATATTTGGCAATTTGCTGGAACTCGTCAATCGCTACGATGCAAGGCTTGTCCACATGAGCCAAATATTGAAAAATCTCATCGAGCGTATATTCGGGCCGCTCGATATCTCCCAACTCGACATTGAAAGTAGGTAGATTGGAGATGGGGTCGAACCCGAATTTCCCGCTGATGGATTTAATCGTCTGAATAAAAAGAGTCGCCATTTTACGACTGCGAGGCAGGAGTGTTTCGTAGATCTCCCGACCGAGCAGATAGGTAAATTCGCGAAGGCTCGACGTATGCAGAATATCGATGAAAAAGGTGTAATACTCCTTACCGATTTCCGGCTTGTCGTAACAGAACTGAATCAGTCCTGTTTTCCCCATACGACGCGGTGATATGACAATCAAATTATTACCGTTAGTTACCGACTTGACAAGCCGGGCAGATTCGCTTACCCGATCGCAAAAATACTCCGGAGCGATCTTTCCGGTCACGATGAATGGATTTATAATCTTCGCCATAGAAATATCATTTTTTGCAAAAATAATTATTTTATTCAGATTATGCAAATAGAATAATTGCTTTAGTAAAGTAATTACACCCTTTCGCCGACATAAGACCGAACCGAGGAAATAGAGTTACGAATAAAATATCAAAATATCGAGATTTTGCAAAAATCTCGATATTTTGATCTATACAAATGCGAATCCACTATTTTAACACCACAATGTACAGATTTATCAATAGGCCTACAATTAAAACCGAAAAATAGTTGCAATCGCTCCATCGATCTATTATTATTGCCTCGTCTACGACAGATGGGCAATTTAGTAATCGCATCATACTCTGCAATTCTCGGGTAGGCGGTTAGTGCTTCGGCCGGATCTATCGAATCCAGCTTTGACAGTATCTTCATTCGCTTGTCGTATGACATTTCGATAACTATCAGCGAATCAAGAAGAAAAACTATGCAAAGCTATGGCTTATTCCATCCGGTTTCCCCGTCGTCACGACAAGGCCGACCGCAATGGCCGTTATGCGGTCAGGCTGTGTATCACCAAGAACAAGCGGCGCAAATATATCGCGCTCGATCTCTACGCCGATCCTGCATATTGGAACGAAGCAGGCGAGCAGTTCATCATCCTGCGCAACCTGAAAAGAGCCGAGCAGAAAGCCAAGAACAAACGGCGCGAGGCCGACAATGCGCTACTGGCGAAATACAAGGTCCGCGCCCGCGAGATCGTCGAACGCTTCGAGATCGAAGGTATCGACTGGACGCTGAACCAGTTCGAGGACGCCTTTCTGAACACCTCCAAGCAGGGAAAGTTCAACGCCTATTTCACCGACCGCATCGCGGAACCGCACGCGACGGGGCATATCGGTAATTCGCAAACCTATAAACAGACGCAGGACATGTTGAGAAGCTACGACCGGAAGCTGGATCAACGCCTCTTCTCCGACATCGACCTGCGCCATGCCCGGGGATCCGATATGTTCCTTCAAAAGCTGGGCTGTTGCGGCAACACGTGCAAATTCTATTTCAAGGCATTACGGGCCATTCTGAACCGGGCCAATACGGAGGGTATCGGCTCGGCGGCGCCCTATCCGTTCGGACAGGCCGGGTTCGAGGTCTCCAAACTCGAAGAGGCGACCGCCAAACGCTACCTGCCTGCCGACGAGCTGTCGAAACTCAAAAGCATCGCGGCCAGCAATCCGCCATGCGAATACGCCCGCAAGCTGTTTCTATTCTCTTACTATTGTTACGGCATTTCGTTCATCGACATGACGATGCTCACGGCCGCCCATATCAAACAGATGGAGGACGGCGACTATATCGTTTACAAGAGGCAGAAGATCAAGCGGCAGAAAGGGGTCAAACCGATTTCTATCAAAATCACGCCCGCAATCCGGCAACTGATCGGGAGCCTGCAAGCGGCCTCGCCGACCGTGGACGATTTCCTGCTGCCGATCGTCACCCGCTCCGGCTATACGGGCGAGCGGCTCTACATGCACATTCGGACCCGTTACAGCAAGTACCAGAAATACCTGCGCCTGCTCGCCGAGGAGCTCGGAATCGATTTCCACCTGACGAGCTACGTCTCCCGCCATACGGCGGCCATGACCTTGCAGCGCAACCACATCCCGCGCGAGGTGATTTCTCAGATGCTCGGCCATGCCGATCTGGAAACCACGAACGTCTACCTCGACGGCTTCGACAACGGAGTAATCAACGAGGCGGCGAAAGTTCTCTAACAGCCGCCGCGGGTTAATTTAATTTGTCCTTTGGTACTATAAGTACAAATTTACGATTCAAAATAAACTACGATGAAAATTCCGTTCAGCTATCAAACCTTTTCAGCATTGCTTCCGGATGAAACGAGGGCCATTGCCTACTATACAGAATGGCACTCGACCTATTGTCCCGACTGTAATATCCGGCTCATACGACCTTTGAGGAGAAGAAATCCGCTGCTGTTGCGTTGCCCGCAATGCGGGAAGACCGTCTCCGTTTTCACGGGGACCGTCCTTCAGGGGACGCGGACGGACCTCCGATACTGGCTCTATACCGGCATGCTGTTTTATTTCTGCAAGAATCATTTCCCCCAGTTCCAGCTACCTCATCTGTTGTCCATAAAATCCATAAAGCAGGAGGTCGGAGCCACCTCGGATCAGACCATGCACCGGATATACACGACCCTCAGGCGGCTTTTCGAAAGCACGGATGAGGACGACATAGATTTTCGAGACCTCATATTCAGACCCCTCTATTTACACGCCCAGCAACTCCGACCATTCTCATTGACCTATACGGGCTTAATCGTTCATTAAATTCATCATCTTCATTAAGTACCCCTGCGGAATAGCTCTCTCGCAGGGGTGCTTTCATCTTAGACCCTATGTATATTCTATTATCATATTTCAGTATAGAAACACACTTTAAAGCAATATGATCATGACAAAAATTACCGACGACACTCCGATCGCAATGCTGACCGTGGGACAACTGAAAGAAATTCTCGGCATCGACCGAATCTTGGGTAATCTTACTACGAATCAAGCTCCGACCGAGCAAGTAATGACCATCGAGGAGGTCGTGCGCCTGACCGGATACAGCAAGGCGACGATTTACAAATTTACGAGCGATAGAAAGATTCCGTTTCGCAAGCCGGAGCATGGCGGAAGGCGTCTCTACTTTCTGCGCGAGGAGATTCTCGACTGGTTGCAAAGCGAATCGCACCCGACGATCGAACAATACTGTAATAACCAAATTAAACACTAAACAATCAAAGTTATGAAACCAAACCAAAATTTAGACCCGTTGGCGGCATTGAACAATGTAACGGAAGAAGAATTGAGCGCAATTCAGGAAAAGGAGGCTGCGAAGCCGCGAAAGAGGAAACCGAGAGAGGGCTTTGTATTCCTCATCTCATTTTACGAAGCTATCGAACTTATGCCTGAACGTCTTCAGCATAAAGCTTATAAAGTTTTAACGCGTTATGCGCTATACGGTGAAATGCCCCCAAAAGGAACTCCGACCCGAATCATGCAATCTTTCGTGGGGTGGAAACGACTGATCGATGCCAGCTCCAAGAAATACGATAAAGCGATCGGGGATCGGTTCGCAGGAAAGGCAGATAGTAAAATCAAACGATGACACGCGCCATTCAAGTGCCGGATCGAAATATCTGACAACCGAACAATAAGCAGGCAATAAGTGAACAAGAACTCAAAATGCAAAATGCTAATTATATGGAAGATAGCAAATATTTATCGCAACAAATCTTAAATACAAACAGGAGTAATTCCAATAACTCATACTCAAAATTTATGACAAACACCGTCGTTCGGATTCCAGCGGGGATCCCATCGCCTAAAGTATCTCTTTTCGAGAACATGACCTCGGTCGTTCCAATCGAGGAAATATCTCTCTGGGAATTCTTATTAAGCTCGGATTACCAAGACATCGTGCATATTTATCGGGAAACGCAGGATCCGGCGGTCCGCAAAGAGATAAAGAAGTTCCGCCTCCCTTGTGTGACCGTTTCCGGAATATTCGATACACGAGCCCGAAAAAGGCTCGTGCATCGGCATAGCCGTTACATCTGTGTAGATATTGACGGCAAGGATAATCCCGGGGTCAAGGGAAGATGGTCCCGTGTTAAAGAGTTATTAGCTGAAAAGTTCAGTAGCCTGTGCTACGCGGGGCTATCCGTCGGAGGTAACGGTCTATGTCTTGTTTTCCGAATAGCCTATCCAGAGAGGCACCGGGCGCAGTATTTTGCACTTATAAACGAAATCCGGACAAAAATCCATTTGTACGCAGATTCAACTTGCTGCGATGTCACCCGTCTGCGTGTCGCAAGCTATGATCCCGAACCGTTCTTTAATCCGAATGCCGTTCCGTACCTGAACCTCATAAACAAAGACTACGGAGTACCCTGCAAAAACGACCGATCGGCCTCCATGGATGTAGATACCAAAATGAGAGTGTATGCGTGTATAAAAATAATATCAGACCGACAAATAGACATCACATGCGGCTATAAAGTATGGAGAGCTATCGGGCAGGCACTTGCCAACGAGTTCGGACCGGAAGAAGGGCGACGACTATTCCACTTGGTGAGCCAATGGCACTCCGATTACTACCCGACCGAATGCGACCGATTATTCGACTGGTGCATAGCCAACCATGACTTTATAAACATCAGCACGTTTTTCCACCATTGTCGGGAATACAATATTACATTCAAATAACCGTCTCAGAATACGTTTACGGGGGCTGTCTAACAATAAAATGTTAGTCAGCCCGATTTGGTTTTTCAGAGTTCATGCCGCAGCCATGAGATTTTGGTTAAGCGATAAAATGCGTTCCTTCGATGTGCGTTTATGTTCACAATGAGCATATCCATCTAATAAATCACCTTTTAATGTTATTAGCTTTC
>NZ_FCNT01000053.1 GCF_900021155.1 Alistipes sp. CHKCI003 | reverse complement strand
GATTTCCGCAGGCGGCAGAACCCGGGCGATGCACTCGAAAGGAGGTCGAGACAATGCATCCGTCCGCCCGCAGAACGACCGAACCCGCAGGCGGCAGGACCCGGCGATGCACTCGAAAGGAAGCCGAGACAATGCATCCGTCCGCCCAAAGGACGACTGAACCCGCAGGCGGCAGAACCCGGGCGATGCACTCGAAAGGAAGCCGAGACAATGCATCCGTCCGCCCAAAGGACGACTGAACCCGCAGGCGGCAGGACCCGGCGATGCACTCGAAAGGAAGCCGAGACAATGCATCCGTCCGCCCAAAGGACGACTGAACCCGCAGGCGGCAGAACCCGGGCGATGCACTCGAAAGGAGGTCGAGACAATGCATCCGTCCGCCCAAAGGACGACTGAACCCGCAGGCGGCAGTACCTTCGAACGGAGAGGAACCTGCGCCGCAACCTGCGCCGCAGACGGCGGACCTTCCGCATCGGAGCCGTCGCAGCGGCATCGGGGCGGACACCCGCACACGATCCGCACCGACGGCCGACAGCGCCCGCTCCCCGCCCCGGAAAGTTCCGGGCCGGGCCGGGGCTATGAACTTTGCACGACATGGAAAATAAAAAAAACTGGAAACGCATCTTCGCGATCATCTGGACGGGACAGGGCCTCTCGATCCTCAGCAGCGCACTGGTGGGCTATGCCGTGATCTTCTGGCTCAGTCTCGAAACGGGCTCGGCCGAGACGCTGGCGCTCGCCGCCATCGCGGGCATGCTCCCGCAATCGGTGCTGGGGCTCTTCGTCGGCGTCTACGTCGACCGCTGGGACCGCAAGCGCACGATGATTCTGGCCGACAGCTTCATCGCCCTCTGCACGCTGGCGCTGGCGCTGCTGTTCTGGTTCGACGCCGCCGAGCTGTGGCATATCTACGTGCTGCTGGCCTGCCGCTCGGTCGGCTCGGCATTCCATTCGCCCGCCATGCGGGCCTCCGTTCCGCTGCTGGCCCCCGAGTCGGAACTCACGCGCATCGCCGGCATCAATCAGGTGCTCGAATCGTTCTCCAGCATCGCAGGACCGGCGCTGGGCGCCCTGCTGCTCACCGTTACGCAGATGGGCGACATTCTGTTGCTCGACGTGCTGGGCGCGGCCATCGCCTGCACCACGTTGCTCTTCGTCCGCATCCCCAACCCCGAGAGGGACCGGTCGCTGAAACCGAGCCTGCGGCGCGAACTGCGCGAAGGTGCCGCCGCCATCGTCCGAATCGGGGGAATGCCCCAACTGGTGCTCTCGGCCGTCGCGGTGCTCTTCTTCATCATGCCCGTCGGGGTGCTCTTTCCGCTGATGACCCTCAAACATTTCGGCGGCGGCACCTTCGAGATGAGCCTCATCGAAATCGTCTGGGGCGGCGGAGCGCTCGCCGGCGGCATCGTGATGGGCATGCGCCGCTATCGCGTCAACAAAATCCTGCTCATCGACCTGATGTATATCGTCGTCGGGCTCACGTTCGCCCTCTCGGGACTGCTGCCGCCGTCGGCCTTCGTCCTTTTCGCCGTTCTGACCGCGCTGGCCGGTATTTCGGGCAGCGTCTTCAACGCATCGCTGGTCTCGGTCGTACAACAGCGGATCGACCCCGCCGTGCAGGGGCGCTTCTTCTCGCTCTACTCCGGCGTCAGTATGATGCCGGCCATGCTGGGCGTCCTCGGCACGGGCTTCTTCTCCGATTCCGTGGGACTGCTTCCCACGTTCGTCCTGTCGGGTACGGTGATCGTCGGAATCGGCATCCTCGGACTTTTTTCGCGCCGGATGCTGGCACTCGACCGGCAGCCCTGAGCCTCGTCCGGATCGGCACTCCCCCCCCCTTGCGGTCCGGGGCCGATCGAGCCGCGAACGCTGTCCCGAGGCCTTTCGCTTCTCAACTCGAAGCGGCTGTCTGCCGGACAGCGAAGCAGGAAAACCTGCGCATGCAGACGCCTCTCCGCCGCGTTCCGCCGAGGCTCCGTCCACACCGAAACCCGTGCAGATCGCCGCCGGCAGAAGAACCGCCCCGACGCAGCATGCAGTAAACGACACGTTAACGACGACCGCAACATCCCGCCACCTACGCCCCGCAGCCGACTGCACCCCCAACCGGCCCTGCCGCGGCAAACGTCCGTCCGCCGAGGAACGCGGCACCGAGAGCGGCATCCGGCAAAAGCACTCGGCACGAACGGATCGGACGCTCCGCCGCAAGACACGGCGGCGGCGCTTCGGCACACGGCCGCCCCGCAGAGAGACCGCCGCCGAACACGGTTCCGGCGGAAGGCGAAGCGAAAGGGCTGTCCAATGAATCCCAGACAGCCCCTTTTTTATTCGCCGCCGTTCGGAAGTTCTCCCGAACAGGCAATTCCCGAAGGGTTGAAAAAACTTGTCAGACAACCTCTTTACGGGTCGATACGCACCGTCTTCAGAAGTTCACGGTCGTACCGTTGTACGTTACCGCATAGGAGAGCATATTGCCGCTCACGGTCCACACGACCTTCACCTCAGACGAGGGATAATCCGCCGGATTGTAATCCATCGGAGAGGTCAGACCGCACAGCTCCGTGCCGCCCATGATCGTCGAAGGGGAACCCGTCCGCGAAGGCTGGTATTTGCCATCCGTTACCGTGTAGCTCATGGCGGCGGAAGTCGTACCGTTGAAGGACCAGAAACTCGTGCCGCGCGCCGAGCCGTCGAGTTCGAACGAAGCGTCTTTAAGTCCGGAGAAACTCAACCCCTCCTTCATTTCGGTCGTCAGCTCAAAATCACCCGACCAGCTCGCCTTCCGGCCGTCCGCCTCGGACAAGGCATTGCTGAATCCGATCCGGCAGACGCCGCCCTCGAAATAGAGCTCGGTTTCGCCCGTCGACAGCACCGCCACGGAGCTGCCACCCGTTATGGCCAGCTTCTCCGAGCCGAGCGACACGCTCCAGCGTTTCGATGCGTCCGTCCGCTCCAATGCGACGCCCTGCGTCTTCACCCGCACGGTCCCCGTCCGCGAATAGATGTCGTAGGGACGCTGGCCGCCGCTGTTGCGGTATTCGATCACGTAGGTCCCGGCCTCCGACTCGTCTTCGGTGATCTGCGTATACATGCCGAAGAGCAGCGTCTTCACGTTCTGCCCGTCGACCGTAACCGAGTTCAGGTCGTCGGTCTTGCCCTGTTTCTCCGCCTCGGCCCGCAATACGGCCAGTCGCAATGCGACGTCCGCAGGCTGCATGGCGGCCTCGTTCTGCGAATGGGCCGCATTGTAGATGTAGATCCCGGGGCGAACGGGTGCCGCCTCGTCGTGGAAATCGCTGTCCGAATTCAGGCAGGAAGCCTGCCCCAGCGCAACGGCGGCCACCGCCGCCATCCAAATCAATTTGTTCCTTTTCATAACACTCATTTCGAATCGATCCTAACTACCAACGTCGCCGGGCGCCGATTATTATCCTTCGGACCGGCCGACCGTCTTTCCGAAAGTTCATCCGGAATTCCGATCCGTCGCTGCAAAGGTAAATAAAAAAAACGATCCATACGTATATCGGACGCTTCGGCGGCCGTACTCACCTCCGAATATCGGAAAATCCGATTATTCCGAAACCGCTCTTCGCTCTTCCGCTCCTACGGGCCCGCCGCGCAGGCTCCGGAAGCTCCCGATGCCGCCCGACGCGCAACCGGGAAGCCCTTTCCGTCCCTTCGCCATGCCCGTCAGGCAGCGGTCCGGAAGCTGCGGATGCCAAGCCGTTCGCAAAGCGAAAAACTACGATCGGGCCCCTTGTGCCGGGCCCGACGACTGCGCGGATTTACCGGGCAGACCGCCCCGACCGTCGGCCGTCCGTCCCGTCCCGCACTGGTCGCATATCGCGCACGCACAGGCCGCTGCGCGGAAGCGGACGGATTCGCACGGTCGCGGCCTTGTCCCGGCATGCCGGCCGTTCGGGAGGTCAGGAGGTCAGGAGGTCAAGTGGTCAGGAGACCGGGAGGTCAGAAGATCAGAAGGTCGGGAGATCAGAAGGTCAAGAGGTCAGGTGGCCAAGAGGTCGGAAGGTCGGAAGATCAGAAGATCAGGATACGGAGAAAGTCAGAAGGCCGGCCGCACGTCGTTTCGGACCGCGCCCGTTTCGCCGCCGGCGCAGCACAGCGCAACGTCCGAAACGCTTCAGGCATGCGCCTCCTCCTGCGATTCGCAAACGCCGGGCACCCTCCCCGGAACCGCCTCTGCGAAATCGCCGCACCGGAAGCGGCTGGAACGGAAGCGGCGACGGCCGGAGTACGAAAAAAGACGTATCGTTCGTAAGATGCCGTTCCGCCGCACGAATGCCGGGAGGGGGGGGGCCGCCGCGCACCTTCTCAGCCCCGGTCAACGAACAGGCGCCTCGCCGTCCGCTTCGGACGTCGGGATGTCGGGACCGAACCTGTCGGGCACACAGGACGCATCGGGGTGCATTGGTGCATCCGAGCGCATCCTGCGCACGAAACGAAAAAGCGGGAAAATTTTCCGGTCGTTTTTAATTTCGTTGCCGAAGAAAATCCTATCTTTGTCTTCGGCGGTCGTTTCACACGGCTCATATACGACCGCCGTACCGGGATTCGCGGTACACGAAATGCATACGACGCACTATGTTGAACCTGTAACGATAAAATTCCGATCTGCATGGCACTTTTCTCTTTCTCCCGTTCGGACAAAGCACCGGCCTATCCCGCCGACACGATCGCCGCACGCGACGGCTCGCCGATCACATTCACATTTTTCAAACATGCCTCGCTCTCGATCGAGACGGGCGGCAAATACATCTACGTCGACCCCGTCGCCCAATATGCCGATTACGCCCGACTGCCCAAGGCCGACCTCGTGCTCATCACCCACTCGCACTACGATCACCTCGACCGTGCGGCCGTCGATGCGCTGACCGACCGCAACAGCCTGATCGTCTGCGACAAGACCGCATCCGAAGCGTTCGAGGGCGACTGCATCGCAATGACGCCCGGGATGAGCGCCGAACCGCGGCCCTACGTCCGCATCGACGCCGTTCCGGCCTACAACACCTCCGAGGGACACCTCCAGTTCCATCCGCGCGAACGCGAGGACTGCGGCTACATACTCACCATCGGCGGTACGCGCATCTACATCGCCGGCGACACCGAGCCGACGCCCGAGATGAAATCGCTCAAGAATATCGACATCGCCTTTCTGCCCGTCAACCAGCCTTACACGATGACCGTGGATCAGGCCGTCGAGGCGGTCGAGGCGCTCCGGCCTGCGATTTTCTATCCCTATCATTACGGCGAAGTCGACGAAAAGACCGATCTCGAACGTCTCGAACGCGCCTTGAAGGGTGTCGCCGAGGTCCGCATCCGCCCGATGGAATAGGAATCGGCGAGCGCGCTCCGCCCGCTCCCCCCCCGCCCGCGAAGGCGAGAAGCGTCAAATGTCCCGGCCGATCTGCCGCCGGCAAAGTCTTTATGCCCTCTTCCGGCAGCGGCAGGGGGGGGCGATTGCCTCCGCTGCGCACTGCACACCGCCGTGCAGTGCAGGTACGAAGGGCAGCCGGCCGGCGGAGCCGCACGATGCTGCCGTTCGGCCGGCCCGATTTGGAACAAACACGAAGAATGCGGAACGCACGCCATCCGGACCTGTTCCTCGATCACCGGGGCTGCATGGAATGCGGTGCAGGAACACCATACGCCGGAATCCGCACTCCGTCCGAAACCGCGTCCCGACGAGACCGAGCGGGGCCTAAAACACAGTGCCGAACACCGTCCGCCGAAACCCGCACTCCGTCCCGAACCGCTTCCCGACGAGACCGAGCGGAGCATAAAACACAGTGCCGAACACCGTCCGCCGAAACCCGCACTCCGTCCCGAACTGCGTCCCGGCGAAACCGAGCGGGGCATAAAACACAGTGTCGAACACCGTCTCCGGAAAGACGCCCCCTCCTCCGAAAATCGAAGTGGAAAATACGCAGCACCCAAAACATCGTATTCCGACGTCCGGCCCCGTCCGGCCCCCGTCCGGAGTTCCCAAAAGGCGAACCGGGCCGGATGCCGCGACGGGGCGGCACCGTCCGGTCCGACCGAAGCAGAGGCCGCGGCCGAAGCCGAAGTCGAGGTCGAGGTCGATTTCCGCCGGATACCTTGCGACGGCATATCGGGGATCGGCCGCCGGACCGCGGGCATATACCCGCAAAACGGAGAGAGGAATTCGCATGCACGAACTTCCCTCTCTCCGTTTCACGCCGGCCGTTACGACCGCTACCCCCGTGCGGAGCCCTCCGAAGCGCTCTCCACGGCTTCGCCGTCCACGGTCTTGGGCGCAACCTTCACTTTGAGCGACGAAAAACCTTTGACAATGTGCTCCACATCGTTTTTCGACGCATCGTACACCACCGTTATCTCCTTGGTCCGGGTATCGGCCTGCACGTCCTTGATGCCCTTGCCGAGCGACGGGATGTTGTTCATGATCTTGTTCACGCACTGCTCGCAGTCGATTTCGGCCGCAAATACCACGGTAGTCGTCTTCTTGCCCTGCTTCTGAGCCGGACACACGCCGATGCCCACGAAGGCCATCAGAGCTACCAACAGAATCTTTTTCATATAAGGTCTCGTTTTATAAGTTATCAATAGAGGTTGAAACGCATGCCCGCATAGAACTTGCGGCCCATCAGCGGGCCCCATATCAGCGACGAGTTGAAACCCGTCGAAAAGGGCTTGTCCGCATTGAGGATCGGATCGTGCTGGCGGTAGTCGGCGATATTCTCGCAGCCCACATAAATATCGAACTTGCCGATCTTGCGGCTCACCTGCGCGAAGAAAACCGGATAGCGGGGCGAATAGTGCGAATCGGCCAGATCGCCGTTCTGGGTCGGAATGCGCGAAGGGCCGTTGAGCTGCGCCGTCGCATCGAATACCCAACGGCGGAACTTCGTAGCGTACTGAATGTTGAACAGCGTCTTGTACTCGCTCACGAGCGGCCGCTTCACGCGCGTCGTCGTGCCGTCGGCCCGTTCGATGGTCATCTCCGAATCGGTGTATCGGAACGTGGCAAAGATGTCGAGCCGCTCGACGGGCGTCCACGAGAAGTCGATCTGGAACGTGTCGGTGTACGAACGGCCGTCGGTGTTGTAAATATAGATGTTCTGCGCGTCGCGCTCCTGATCGGCGATCACCGAGTTGTAGAACTGCGTACGGAAATAGTCGAAACTCAGCGTCGCGGCGTCGGGCCGGATGAGGTCGAAGGTCTGCGTCAGACTGCCGCCCACGGTCAGCGCCTTCTCCATCCGGTCGAAATGGCGGAAATCCTCCGGCAGCACGATCCGGCGTCCCGTAGCCAGAATGCCGATATTGTCCGTAATGACATTGGTCGAACGATAACCCAGACCGGCCGACGCACGGAACGTCGTCGTGGGCGTGATGTTCCACCGCACCTGTCCGCGGGGCGTCAGGTACCACTTCTCGTAAAAGGTGTTGTAATCGCCGCGCACGCCCGCCACGAGCGAGAACTTGTCGCGGATCGAATAGGTATACTCGGCATAGGCCCCCACTTCGTTCTCGTCGCGGTCCATGTCGGTATAATAGTCCGTGATCTTCTTATCCGCGAAATCGGGCATCCTGTTCCACAGTCCCTCGTCGAAGGACTGCATGTGCGCCTGCGCACCCACGATCAGCGACGAACGGTAGGTGAAGTAGTGATTGTACATGAGGTTGGCCGAAAGCGTATTCTCGCTGCCCTCGTAGGTGTTCAGGCCGAAGTAGGAGTCTTCGTCGAAATGGTCGTAGTCCACCACGAACGCGAAATTCGAACGCATTTCGTCCTGCTCGTCCCGGTCGTAGACCGAAGGTCCCACGGGCATCCCGATCTTGAAATAGGCGTTCGCCCCGCGGTTGCGAATCTCCGATCCGTAGAGCGGCTCGTCCGTAAAGACGCTCCGGATCATCCGGTCGTAGAGCGATTTCTTGTAATCCGCCATGCCGCCCAGACGGTTCTCGCGCACGTATTTCCATCCCCAGCGGATCTGCGCGCCGTTGTCGGCCGTGTAGAGCCACTTGTTGGCGATGTTGATCTGGTCGGCCTTCGGCAGATCGAGGAATCCGTCGCCGTTGTGGTCCATGTCGCGCACGTGCGTGTCCATCGACCCGTGGAGCAGGATCACGCTCGATAGCTTCTTGTTTTTCGTTACGGGAAAAGCCGTCGAAATATTGGCCTCGGGACGCAGCTCGTCGTCCAGATAGAGGTTGACGAACAGACGCTCTTCGTCCGTCGGCTTGCGGTGTTCGAGATTGATCTGCCCCGTGATGGCCTCGTGTCCCGCCGTAACGGAGGCGATGCCCTTGGAGACCTGTATCGAATTGAGCCACATGCCGGGCGTATAGCTCAGGCCGTAGGGAGCGCTCAGGCCGCGCATGATCGGGCGGTTCTCGTCGAGAATCTGGGTGTAAGTACCGGCCAGACCGAGCATCTTGATCTGACGGGCGCCCGAAATGGCGTCGCTGTATCCGACCGTAACCGAAGCGGAGTTTTCGAAGCTCTCGGCGAGATTGCAGCAGGCCATCTTGCACAGCCCCGCGAAGGAGATCATTTCGTTCTTGGCAATGCCGTCGCGTTTGACGAAGTTGCCGCTCATCGTTCCCTCCACGACCACGTCCTCGACCTCCATTCCGTCCGGTCGGAGGACGAAATTGATACGCTCCGCGCCCGGTTCGACGCGAAGCGTATCGTTCACAAACCCTAAATACGACGCAATAAGGCGGTCGTAGCCCTTCACTCTGTGAAGCGAGAACTCACCCGATACGTTTGTGCCCGTACCGACCGTCGTTCCCTCCCAAAATACCGAAGCTCCGAGCAATGGCTGGTTGTCGGAGCCCAGCACAACTCCCCGGATTTCCTGCGCACGCAGAGTGCCGCACGCACCAGAGAGTAGAATGATCGATGTTATTATCTTTCCTTTCGTGATTTTCATGTATGTCCGTCGATTGGTTGAAATTGCTTTCTTCCATTTCCCGCCTCGGCATAGCCCGAACTTGCGTTCGGCTCTGCACTCGGCTTAACGAAATGGTTGGTTGCACAACGGGCGGCGCTGCATGAGCTATCCCCGGGGCAACCGAGTTTCAAACCAATACGGGCGGCGCTCTGAGGCCGCACGACGCCACGAACGAATCGGGCACCGAACCCGCGCACCGCACCGCGATGCGGTCGCAACCCGCCGGTGCGGGCACCCCTGTCGTCAGGACCGGTTCGGCCGCCAGAGCGTCCGGCAAGTCGGAAGCCACGATCCGCTTGACGAATTTCTCCGAATCATGCGACGAAGCGGTATACAATGCGATATCGGTGCTGTGATGATCGCCGCAGCAGGAGTCGTGCATCACGCTCGGCACGTCCCCGACCACGCGGACGCAGTACGGGCAACATGCGCCGTACACGCTTTTCGCCGGCGGAACACAGCGGCACGCGAGCGCAACGGCCGAAGGACCGCCTACCGCCAAAAGGTAGACCGCCGCGAGCAGCAACGCTATGTACCGTTTCGAACGCATCGCTTTCTTCAGATCAGATTGCACGATTCGAGCGCCTTCGTCCACGCCTCGGCGTCGCGCAGAGCCGTCGCCTCGTCGATCCCGTAGCGCTCCGCGAGCAGACGGGCGGCATCCGCCGTCTCGAACTCGCGGCCCGCGAGTTCGTTCCACAGAAACAGCGACGATTCGTTGAGCGAAATGACTTTGGTCATATCGGCTCCGTAGCGGCCCTGCATGATGACGACATGCTCGCCTGCGATCTCCCGCACTTTGTATTCGTCGCGTATTTTCATATTCCAAAAACGTGTTTGCCTTTGCAAAAGTATGAATATTTACCGAAAAACCAAACTTTTCTCATCATCCGGCCGATTTTTCGGACCGCACGAACGTCCGTCCGCGGCCGAAAGCATTCCGCGCAGTACGCGGCCCCCCCGCCTGCCGTTGCCGCACGGAGCGGTTGCAGGGCTCCGTGCGACACGGGTTTCGCACAGGGCGCCGCGGATTTCGCCGGTTCGGAACGCCGCACGGAAATCATGGGGCTGTCTAACAAGTTTTTTCAACCCTCCGAGAATTGCCTATTCGGAAAAGTTCCCGATGAGCAGTACGAATAAAAAAGGGCTGTCTAAGAGTTGTCAGACAGCCCCCACCGTTCCCGTCGGCGTATATCGCGGCATGCGGATCATTCGATCACGAGCGTGCAGGTCGCGGTCTTCTCCTCGCCCTCGGTCGTTACGAGCGTTACCTCCATTTCATAGGTGCCTGCAGGAGGGACGGGATCACTATAAAAGTAGAAATAAGGATCTATCATCGACATATCGTCCTTTTTCAGCTCCGATAATTTCTTACGATACGTTTTTCCGGACGGCAAATTATCGGGATATCCTGCACGGACATATTCGGCATAGGAGCCGTATTCAATTTCCAAGATATCGTCGAGCGACGAACCCACAGGATGCGCATCGTCCCATGCAGCATTCAAACATCTTGCATGCACCGCTTGATAATTGTCGGCACAACAGGAGCGTCCGCTGTATTTGATCCAATCTTCGTATCGATTGTAACTCCGGTCTCCGTTTCTTTCGGCAATCTCCAGAAACCGTTCCGCCTTCTCCCCTCTGCCCCCGACTTCCGGAGCCGAGTAAATACGATTGACAGGCATCTGTGCATTCATATCTCCGAACCAACCTTGCAGCAACCCGAGACCTGAGGGAGTGATATTGAAAGGTTCATTGTCTTCGTAATAGGGGACAAAAGAAACCAATAAAGTCAAATCCGCTTTGCTGCGGACCATGTCGTCGTCGCATCCTGCAAGTAAAAGCGACACGACGATCGGAAGAAATATCTTTTTCATGACGACTTAACTTTTGCGATTGTAATAAATAATTCTTTTTTCATTCGTATATTCATAAACGGTACCTATTTCCGTAGGATCGATCCGATCTCCGACTTCGCTGTAATTCGAATTTTTCCGCGGACACACGACAGCATCGGACTGATAATATCCATCGCAAACGCCAGATCATCCGAAATTGCAGTGATAGAGAAAAAGATCCATATAAGTTTCTTTAACTTCGCCGGTTTTCCTATTCGTAATTGTGGAATGCTGTCGTATGGCGGCAGCTCCGTCGACGACCCACGCATGACCTTTGTCGACATTATCGTCATGCCCCGTAATATAAGTCGGCAAACCGCGGTCTATTACCATTTCCTTCAGTTTTCCAGCATCCAAATAATATTTATCCACATTAGTAAAACCGACTGCCCTCAAAAACCGACATGCACTATCGTTGCTGGCACTGCTGCCATCTAATCCATAATCCATTCCTATCGAAATGCCTATCCCGCTCAACAAATCGGCGACGGATTCGATCGTATTAGTTACTTCGGTCTTCGAATCATAATATTTGGGAGCCCAAGGAAAATCGTTATACCTTTTGATTTCTTTGAAAATCGCATCCCAATGAATCGTTCTGCCACCCAATACTTGCGGATCGGGATTCATATTCATCGGATAATATTTATCGTAATAGTTCGTGGCGACGATCTGTCCCAAGGCCACAGCTACACAACCGACCATACAGTGCTGTCCGCTGTGTACGGGAGTCGAAAGATTGTAAGGAGCTCCCTGCCCCCACTTCATTTTACAATAAGGGCCCTTCCTATCGAGAAACTCGGTCCGCCCCTTCTTTATTACAAGATCTCTTATATTCGATCCCGTTCCTCCTCCGATCAGCGAGTCGTACTTATGGATTCCGCCGATGCGTTCGATCAGATAGTCTCCGATTTCGGGCACTACTGGCGGGGCGTCTGCGCCGTCGTACTGTCCGTCTGCGGCCGCTGCGAGCTGTTCGGGGGTCAGCGACCCACGTTCCGTAACTGCGATCACGGATTCGATGCGGTCGTCGGCCCCGAGGATCGCATATCCCTCTCCGTTCTGGAAGTTGGCGATGTAGACCAGATCGCCGA
>NZ_FCNT01000081.1 GCF_900021155.1 Alistipes sp. CHKCI003 | reverse complement strand
GGGCCGGAGAGCAGCTCCGGCGGAGGGCGGACCGCCGATGGAGGGGATGCCGCCGATCCGGCTTCCGGAGGGAAGCGCATCGTCCGCGCTGGATCTGTTTCCCGGTACGGGGGCCGGCTGTGCATCGGGTCGATCCGTGCCGTCGTCCGTCGGGAGGGGCGCTGCCGTTTCGCAGTCCGGAGTTCCGGGGACTGCGGGGATGATCTCGGAGCGGGACACGGAGAGGGTCGGCGCAGGTGCTACGGCAGAAAGGCCGGAGGATGCGGGACAGGCGGTCGTGCGGCTGCCTGTTTCGCCGCAGTCCCCGTGGCCGTTGTGTCGTGAAGCGGGGCCTCCGGCCTCCGACCGGGTCGCTCGATTCATGGCCGGAGGGGTTGTTCGCCCGTGCGGATACGGATGCGCGTCTCGGTGTTTTCCGCCGCCGAAGGTGTCCTTGACGTCGGTTGCGGCGGAGGAAGAGGCTGTCGGATGCGGCCGGAGGTTTCGATCTGTTTCCGTGCCGGCGGACGGAGCGTTGCCGGCTGCGGCCGGGAGGTCGTCGCAGTCGGTCGCGGCCGATGATGCGGCGTCGGCGAGGGGCGGGCGGCTCAGGTTTTCGGGAGCGGGGAGGCCGTCCGGCCGGGAGCCGCGGTGCGGTGCGGGTGCGGTCCGCATGTCGGGTCGGACGGTCGGAGCCCGGTGTGCGTAAGAGACTGTCCCGCTGTCGCCGTGCGGACCGGGGCTTCCGGCTTCGCGCAGTGCGTCGGCGCGGCGGAACCGCACCTCCAGTCCGAGTGCCGAGGCATTCGCGCGGGCGATGGCGAGCGCTTCGTCCGAGAGGTCGGCGCCGAAGAGCTCCGCTTCGGGCAGGAGCCGTTTCAGGGCCAGTGCGATGCAGCCGCTTCCGGTGCCGACGTCGAGGATGCGGCGGGCCTGCGGAGAGGTCTCCGCGACCCAGAGCGTCAGCTCCTCGGTTTCGGGGCGGGGGATCAACACCCCTTCGCGCACGCCGATCCGCAGGCCGCAGAACTCCGTGTGCCCCACGACGTATTGCAGGGGGCGTCCGGCGGAGAGTTGGGCGGCGATCGGTCCGAGCCCTGCGACGGCGATCGGAGCCCCCGGGTCGGCCAGCAGGGCGGCGGGGGCGATGCCCGTCAGCTCCGAGACGACCGAGAGGGCGATCTGGCGTGCTTCGCGCTCGCCGTAGAGTGCGAGGAGCGGGTCGGCGACGCGGCGGACGGCCTCTCGGCGGGTGCAGGGTGCGGACGGTATGTGCGGGTCGTTCATTTCCGGCTATAAGATAAGTTCCGCCAGTGCGATCGCCAGCGCCGCTTCGACGGCCGCGGCGGCCCGAATGGCGATGCAGACGTCGTGCCGGCCGCCGACGGCGAGCGGTTCCATGCGTCCGGAAGCGGCGTTGTAGGTGAGTTGTTCGCGGGCGATGCTCGGGGTGGGTTTCACGGCGACGCGCACGACGATCTCGTTGCCGTTGGTCAGTCCGCCGTTGATGCCGCCGTCGTGGTTGGTGGCGGTGTGTCCCGCGGCGTCCGCGATGCGGTCGTTGTACGCCGAGCCGCGCAGACGCGCCCCGCCGAAGCCGGCCCCGAACTCCACCCCCTTGACGGCGGGGATCGAGAAGAGCAGATGCGCGGCGACGCTCTCGACCGAATCGAAAAAGGGGTCGCCCGCACCGGTGCCTGCGCCGGCGATGCGGCACTCGACCACTCCGCCCACCGAGTCGCCGTCGCGCTGTGCGGCGGCGATCGCACGGCCGAAACGTGCGGGTTCGGTCTCGCCGCCCACCTCCGCGAGGCGGGTTTCGAAACGGACGTCGGGGAGGCATTTTTTCGCCACGACGCCCGCAGCGACCAGTGCCGCCGTGAGGCGGCCCGAGAAGTGCCCCCCGCCGCGGGAATCGTTCCGTCCGCCCCATTTGACCCGTGCCGTGCGGTCGGCATGGGAGGGGCGCCAGTGGTCGGCGAACGCGGCGTAATCGGACGGGCGTGTGTCGGCATTGGCGAAGCAAACGGTCAGTGGCGCTCCGGTGGTGTGCCCTTCCCGGAGGCCCGAGACGATCTGCGGCAGGTCCGCTTCGCGGCGCGGGGTGGTGCCGGCCGCGCCTCCGCGCCGGCGGGCGAGATCCGCTTCGAAGTCGGCGGCGCAGAGCGGGATGCCGGCCGGCAGGCCGTCGATCGAGACGCCGATCTGCGGGCCGTGCGATTCGCCCCAGATGGCGAGGCGGAAACGATGTCCGAACGTATTCATGCGCAGCATCGTATTTTTTCCAGATCGGCGAAGAATCCGGGGTAGCTCTTGGCGACGCATTCGGCTCCTTCGATCGTAACGGGTCCCTCGGCCCGCAGCGCGGCCGTGGCGAGCGACATGGCGATGCGGTGGTCGCCGTGCGCCGAGACGCGGCCGGCGCGGATGCGGCCGCCGCGGATCTTCATCGTATCCTCCACCGAGAGGTCGACGTCGATGCCCAGTTTGGCGTATTCGTCGCGGAGGACCGCCGCACGGTCGCTCTCCTTGCGGGCGAGGCGGCGCGTGCCGCGGATCGCGCTGACGCCTTCGGCCGATGCGGCCAGCGCCGCGAGCGCCGGAAAGAGGTCGGGGCACTGCGCGGCGTCGAATTCGAACGCCCTCAGCGGCCGCCGCGAGACGGTGAGGCGCTCGGCTTCGCAGACCAGCCCGGCGCCGGCGCGTTCGAGCGCCGTGCAGACGGCCGTATCGGCCTGTTTCGAGAGCGCCGAGAGATTGTCCACTTCGAGTTCGCCGGCCGTGGCTCCGGCCACGAGCAGCATGGCGGCGGCGCTCCAGTCGCCTTCGATCGCAAGCGAAACGGGCGTGTAGCGCTGGCCTCCGGCGATGTAGAACTCTTCGTAGTCCTGATGGTCGATCTCCACGCCGAAGCGGGCCGCCAGATCGAGGGTCATGTCGATGTAGGGCGTCGAGACCGGATCGCCGACGCGGAGGGTGGTGTCCGAGGCGGCGAGCGGCAGCGCCATCAGCAGGCCCGTAACGAACTGCGACGACACGGAACCGTCGATGAAGGCTTCGCCGCCGCGCAGGGGGCCGCGGACCTCGACCGGCAGCCGCCCCCCGCAGTCCGTGATGCGCGCGCCCAGCCTCCGGAGCGGAGCGATCATCGTCTCCATCGGGCGGGCGAGCAGCGTGCCGCGGCCTTCGATGCGGATCGGCGCGGTGCAGAGCGACGCGATCGGAGTGAAGAGCCGTGCGGCAAGGCCCGATTCGCCTACGCGGAGCACGTCGCCGCGCGGAGCGAGGCCGCCCTCGACCGCGAGGATGTCGCCGGCCGTGCGGGCCGTGCGGGCGCCGAGCGTCTCGATGCAGCGCAAGGCCGAGCGCGTGTCGTCGCAGAATCCGATGTTGCGCAGCTCCGA
Organism: Alistipes sp. CHKCI003; assembly: GCF_900021155.1. Classification (GTDB taxonomy): domain Bacteria; phylum Bacteroidota; class Bacteroidia; order Bacteroidales; family Rikenellaceae; genus Alistipes; species Alistipes excrementavium. The sequence goes on along the minus strand of NZ_FCNT01000081.1, from coordinate 10,853 downwards.
GCGGCCGTCCGCGAGCAGCGAGGCGGCCAGTGCGCGCTGGGCGTAACTTTTCGAACAGGGGGGTGTCAATTTTCCCCGCACACTCCCGGGCGGGACCGTCATATCCATAAGCGTTTTTATCTTCGGTTGCGATAATTTCGGAGTGCCGTCCGCCAAGTGCCGTCCGGCGCGGGCTGGGCGGCAGCGGACGTCAGGCGCCGCTTCTGCGCGGCGGACGGCACTTTGTCCGCAAGGCTTCGTGTCCGGCTTGCACGTTTTGCCCGTCGCGTCCTGTCCTGCAACCTCCCGGCCTGTCATGTCTCCTCCTCCCGGCCTGTTATGCCCCTCCTCCCGGCCTGTCTCGTCCTGCCGCTTTCCGTCGGATACTGCCGCGGACGCCTGCCGGGGCCGTCTGCGGCGTCTCCGATGGATTCCTGCGTTCGGATTTTTATCGGTTTCTGCACCGGGCGTTCGGGCGTTCCGGCATTCGGGTGCGAGGTTTCGCCCGGCATGGGGCGGAACGGCGGCCGGACGGGCGGCGCCGCAGCGTTCCGCATACCGCAGCGTTCCGTGCGCCGCGGATATGGGGGCGGCGGCCGGGGGCGTTATTCCTTTTTGAGCATCTCCTGCGTGAGCTGGTGGCTCTTCTTCAGCTCGAAATGCTGGCCCAGATAGACCTTGCGGACCATCGGATCGGCGGCCAGCTCTTCGGCCGTGCCGGTCTTGAGGATCTTGCCCTCGTAGAGCAGGTAGGTGCGGTCGGTGATGGCCAGCGTCTCGTCGACGTTGTGGTCGGTGATGATTACGCCGATGTTCTTGTGCTTGAGCGTGGCCACGATCGACTGTATGTCCTCCACGGCGATGGGGTCCACGCCGGCGAAAGGTTCGTCGAGCAGGATGAACGACGGATTGATCGCCACGGCGCGGGCGATCTCCGTGCGGCGGCGCTCGCCGCCCGAGAGCTGGATGCCGAGGCTCTTGCGCACCTTCTGAAGGCGGAACTCCTCGATGAGGGCCTCCACGCGGTCGCGCTGGTACTCCTTCGAGTAGTCGGTCATTTCGAGCACGGCGCGGATGTTGTCTTCGACCGAGAGACGGCGGAAGACCGAAGCCTCCTGCGCCAGATAGCCCACGCCGAGCTGCGCGCGCCGATAGACGGGCAGTTTGGTCAGCTCGGCGACCTGCCCTTCGTCGTTCTCGAGGAAGATCTGCCCCTCGTTGGGGGTGATGAGCCCCACGATCATGTAGAAGGTGGTGGTTTTACCTGCGCCGTTGGGGCCCAGCAGTCCGACGATTTCGCCCTGACGGACGTCGATCGAGACGTGATTGACGACCGTGCGGGTTTTGTATTTCTTGACGAGTTCGCTCGTGTAAAGCCTCATTATTTTTTTCAGTAATTTTCTACAAAGTTATGATATTTTCCCAAAAGTTTTTTATCTTTACAAGGAATTTTACGTTTTGCGACCGATTAAAAGACTATAAAGGCATAATGAAATCATACGAAGGGGCTTTGTTGCACGATAAACTGAAGGAGTATTTCGGTTTTTCGTCGTTCAAGGGGAATCAGGAGGCGGTGATCCGCAATGTGCTCGCAGGGAAGGATACGTTCGTACTGATGCCCACGGGCGGCGGCAAGTCGCTGTGCTACCAGCTGCCCGCGATGATTATGGACGGCGTGGCGATCGTCATTTCGCCCCTGATCGCCCTGATGAAGAATCAGGTAGATGCCATGCGCGCCTTCTCGGCCGAGCCGGGGATCGCCCACTTCCTCAACTCGTCGCTCAACAAGACGGCCGTGGCGCAGGTGCGCGACGACGTGCTGGCGGGCCGCACCAAACTCCTCTACTTCGCGCCGGAATCGCTCACCAAGGAGGACAACGTGGCCTTCCTGCGCAAGATCAAGGTTTCGTTCTACGCCATCGACGAGGCGCACTGCATCTCGGAGTGGGGCCACGACTTCCGGCCCGAGTACCGCCGCATCCGGCCGATCATCAACGAGATCGGCGCGGCGCCGCTGATCGCCCTCACGGCTACGGCCACTCCCAAGGTGCAGATGGACATCCAGAAGAATCTGGGCATGGCCGACGCGGCGGTGTTCCGCTCGTCGTTCAACCGTCCCAACCTCTACTACGAGATCCGGCCCAAACACGACGTGGACCGGGACATCATCCGCTTCATCAAGCAGAACGAGGGCAAGAGCGGCATCATCTACTGCCTGAGCCGCAAGAAGGTCGAGGAGCTCACGGAGCTGCTGCTGGCCAACGGCATCAAGGCCAAGGCCTATCATGCCGGAATGGACGCATCGACGCGGGCGGCCAATCAGGACGATTTCCTCATGGAGCGCGTGGACGTGATCGTGGCGACGATCGCTTTCGGCATGGGCATCGACAAGCCCGACGTGCGCTACGTGATCCACTACGACATCCCCAAGTCGCTCGAAGGCTACTATCAGGAGACGGGCCGCGCCGGCCGCGACGGCGGCGAGGGCTACTGCCTGACGTTTTACAGCTACAAGGACATCCAGAAGCTCGAAAAGTTCATGCAGGGCAAGCCCGTCGCGGAGCAGGAGATCGGAAAGCTGCTTCTGCAGGAGACGGTCTCCTATGCCGAGAGTTCGATCTGCCGCCGCAAGACGCTGCTCCACTATTTCGGCGAGGAGTACGCCGAGGAGAACTGCGGCAACTGCGACAACTGCCGCAACCCCAAGCCGAAGATCGACGCCAAGGCCGACCTGCGGATGGCGCTCGAAGCGCTGCGCGACATCGGCGACAAGTTCAAGAGCGATTATCTGGTCGCGGTGCTCACGGGCAAGAATACGGCGCTCATCAAGAGCTACGGCCACCACAAGAGCCGGTGGTTCGGGGCCGGCGAGGCGCACGATGCGAAGTATTGGGGCGCCTTGATCCGCAAGGCGCTGATACTCGGGCTGGTGGACAAGAATATCGAAAACTACGGTCTGATTTCGATCAATCCCCGGGGCGAGCAGTTCATCGCGCTGCCGTTCCCCGTAACCGTAACGCTCGACCACGACTACGACGAGGAGGAGCGCGAAGCCGAAGCCGTGGCCCCGATGGGCAAGGGCGGCGCGGCGGACGAGGAGCTGTTCTCGATGCTCAAGGACCTGCGCAAGAAGGTGGCCAAGAAACACGATCTGCCGCCGTTCGTCATTTTCCAAGACCCGTCGCTCGAAGACATGGCCGTGCAGTATCCCGTAACGATCGAGGAGTTGCAGAACATCACGGGCGTCGGCGCCGGCAAGGCGAAGAAGTTCGGCGAGGAGTTCGTGCGGCTCATCAAAGCCTATGTCGAGGAGAAGGAGATCATCCGCCCGCAGGATATGGTCGTCAAATCGGTGGGCAACAAGTCGGGCAGCAAGATTTTCATCATACAGTCCATCGACCGCAAGATGGATTTCGAAGACATCGCCCGTGCCAAGGACCTCGAATTCGACGAACTGCTCACGGAGATCGAAGGGATCGTCAATTCGGGTACGAAGCTCGACATATCCTATTATATCAGCCAGTTCATGGACGACGACAAGGCCGAGGACATCTACCTCTACTTCAAGGAGGATGCCGAGAGCGATTCGCTCGACGCGGCCATCGAGGAGCTCGGGGCGGACTACACGGAGGAGGAGATCCGGCTGGTGCGCATCAAGTTCATGTGCGAGCAGGGCAATTAGCACGGCCGCTCCGGCGGCTGCATAGCCGCCGGAGACGGGCCGCCCGGCCGCGCGGAGACGGTGCAGCGGCGATCGGCCGAAATGGAGACAGAGACCCTAATTTATAAGGAGGATGCTTATGAACAAGAAAACTTTTACCTTAGCCGTGATTTTCCTGTGTGTGTCGGTCGCGCTGCTCGTGGCGGAGATTTTCTGGTTTTACCGGAACTGCTCGGTCTACGACTGGATCATCTCCGTGTTCCTCGTGGTTGCCGGTGCGTGGATGGTCTGGAACGAACTGCATAAAAAGAAACGTCGCCATCTGGCCGACGTGAATAAAAACGAGATCCCGTAGGCCGTTCGACTGTGTCGCCGGCGAACGGGCTGTCGCCGTGGATCGGAGAACGATCCGGGCGTAGGGGGGCTGCGGGGCTGCGGGGCTGCGGAGGCGGGCCGTGCGGTATGATATGGTATGATATGTATGATATGGGAGGCGCTTGCGGCCGTACTCCGTCGATGAAAGTGTAACGGTAAAATGAGAAACGGATGAATCCTATGACGGTAAAACAGCGCTTCAGCGTGGCGATGATGTGTTTTATCGGCCTTGCGCTGCTGGTACTGCCTGTGCGGATGATTGCGACCGGCGACTACCGGCTGTGGGCTGCGGAGCTGGCGCTGTTGTGCGTTTTCGCGGTGATGTTGCGCATCTATGCCCTCGAATGGCGCAGGCAACGGGATGAAGATGAGCGCCGGAGATCGGAATAGGAACGGATCGGCGGATGCTCGCCCGACCGCACGGACCGGGGTGCCGCGCTGCGAATCGCAGGACCCGGGTGCGGCCGGCTGTCTGTGCCGTCGGGCCGGTTGGCGGCCTTAGGCAGGTCTCGGCGGCGCGGTGTCGGGAGAGGGTGCACGCCGCAGTTTGCGTCGCTCGGCCGTCGGGAAGGGTTCCCGCATGCGGAAGCGCCCGAAAAAACGACGGCCGGAGCGGCCGTTGGCGAGACGACTGAAAGGGTGCCGTTCGACGGACGGTCGCAGACGGCGGTTCAGCCGCGGTGCGGCATCGCATCCTGCCTGAAACGATATTTTTTTCGCGGATCGGCGGATGATGCGTCGGGGGCGGCCGCGGCCGGAGGAGGGCCGCGATACGGCTGCAAAGACGGCGGCGCGCAAGAACCCCGTTTCGGGAAGCCGGCCGCGGCGGCGAACGGCCGGGAGGACGAAGGCCGTGTCGTGGCTTTCGGAGGACGGCTGGAAGAGGGATGATTTTGTATCGTCGAGCCGGCGCAGCGTCGAATGAAGTTCGAGGTCTGCCGCGGCGGGAAACGATCGAAGAAAATGCGGCGTTCTCGATAGGCGGCGGGCCGTCCGGGGTTTTCTGAAGATTGCCGCGGCGGGAAATGGACGACGGCGATTCTGCGTTTTCGCCGATCGGGGGCGGAGGCGAACGGAAGTTCGGGCTCTGCCGCGGCGGGAAACGCCTGAGCAAGCGAATGTTTTCGTAAAACCGGGTGCAATCCGAGGCCGCTCGGGAGATTGCCGAAACGGGGAAACGAAGGGAGAAATACCGACCGATGGATGAAGTAAGAGCGAAAAAATCGCTGGGTCAGCACTTTCTGACCGATCTGAATATTGCCCGCAAGATCTGCGGAGCGCTCGGCGGCGGAACGCCCGAAGCGCCCGTGCCCGTGCTCGAAGTGGGGTGCGGCATGGGGGTATTGACGCAGTTCCTGCTCGGCCGCACCGACATACTGACCTACGGCGCCGAGATCGACTCCGAGAGCGTCGCCTATCTCCATGCGCACTATCCCGGTTTCGCGCCGCGCCTCATGGAGGGCGATTTTCTGCGCATGGATCTGCGGACGCTTTTCCCGGAGGGGGTGCGCGTGATCGGCAACTTCCCCTACAACATCTCTTCGCAGATATTTTTCAAGGTCCTCGAAAACAGGGAGCTCGTGCCCGAATGCGTCGGCATGGTCCAGAAGGAGGTCGCCGTGCGGATCGCCGAGCCGCCCGGGTCGAAGGAGTACGGCATCCTGTCGGTGCTGTTGCAGGCGTGGTACGACATCGAGTACCTCTTCACCGTGAGCGAGAGCGTCTTCAATCCGCCGCCGAAGGTCAAGAGCGCCGTGATCCGCCTGCGCCGCAACGCCACCGAACGGCTGGGATGCGACGAAAGACTTTTCATCAGGGTGGTGAAAGCCTCGTTCGGGCAGCGGCGCAAGATGATCCGCAATTCGCTGCGTGCCGTGTTCGGCGATTTCGGCGGCGCGGAGCATCCTTTTTTCACGCGGCGGCCCGAGCAGCTCTCCGTGGACGAGTTCGTAATCCTCACGAACTGGGTGGCGGAGGCCGCCGCTTCCGCTCGCGGGTGAGGCGCCCGAAATGAATCTTCCTCTCCGCTTCTGCGGCAGGACGGAGCGGAAAAGGGGGGGGAGGATCGGCAGCGCCGAAGCCGGACGGGAGCAGATCCCGGACCGGAGCGGCGGAACGTGCGGTGCGGTCCGCACGGAAGGGAGTACGCAAGTAGGCGCAGCGGCAGGCGCAGTGCGCTCGGGACAGGACGGGACGTTCCGACGCAGCATCATATCGGACCGGCGGGGGACGGCACCGGATCGGCCGGAGCGTCTTCGTATCGGAGACCGGGGGAGGAGGAGGTCGGCCGTCCCGCCGGTCGCAGGCAGAGGAAAACGGGGCCGGTCGGAGCAAATTCTTTGGGCCGTTTCCGCAGGCCGATTCCGAATTTTCCGTACCTTTGCGGACATGATCGACAGGGAGACCGTAGACCGGATTTATGCCGCCGCCAACATCGTGGAGATTATCGGCGAATACGTTACGCTCAAACGCAAGGGCGTGAACTATCAGGCATGCTGTCCGTTCCACAACGAGAAAACCCCGTCGTTCGTCGTCTCGCCGTCGAAGGGGCTCTACAAGTGTTTCGGCTGCGGCAAGGGCGGCAACGCCGTAACTTTCATCATGGAGCACGAGGGAGTGAGCTATCCCGAGGCGCTGAAGATGGTGGCCAAGCGCTACGGCATCGAGGTCAAGGAGCGCGAGCTGACCGAGGAGGAGCAGCACCGCAACGACGACCGCGAGTCGATGTTCGCCCTCAACGGCTGGGCGGCCGACTACTTCGCCTCCTACCTCGCGCACGACGCGGAGGGGATGAGCGTCGGCATGACCTATTTCCGGCAGAAGCGCGGCATGACCGACGCCACGATCCGGAAGTTCGGCCTCGGATTCTGCCCCTCGAAGGGCGACCGGATGTCGAAGGATGCGCTGGCGGCGGGATACAAGCGGGAGTTTCTGCTCTCGACGGGTCTTTCGCTCGCACGCGAGAGCGACGGCTCGCTCTACGACCGCTTCCGCGACCGCGTGATCTTTCCGGTGCACAACATTTCGGGCCGCATCGTGGCTTTCGGCGGCCGCACGCTCCGCACGGACAAGAACGTGGCCAAGTACCAGAACTCGCCCGAGAGCGAAATTTACAGCAAGAAACGCGAGCTCTACGGCCTCTACTTCGCCAAAAAGGCGATCCAGCAGAAGGACTGCGCGATTCTGGTGGAGGGTTATTTCGACGTGATTTCGATGCATCAGGCGGGGGTCGAGAACGTCGTGGCTTCGTCCGGCACGTCGCTCACGACGGAGCAGATCCGGCTGGTGGGCCGTTTCACGAAGAACATCACGGTGATCTACGACGGCGACGCAGCGGGCATCCACGCGGCGATCCGAGGCATAGATATGATTCTCGCGGAGGGGCTGAACGTGCGCGTGGTGCTGCTGCCGCCCGAGGACGACCCCGACACCTTCGCGCACCGGCTCGGAGCGGCGGGGGTCGAGGAGTATATCCGTACCAACGAGCAGGATTTCCTCTCGTTCAAGGCACGTCTTCTGATGGATCGGGCCGAGGGTGATCCGATCCGCAAGGCGGCCCTCGTCGGCGACATGGTGCAGTCGATCGCCCGGATTCCCGACCCGATCCAGCGGTCGGTGTATATCAAGGAGTGCGCCCGCACGATGGATGTGGACGAGACGATCCTCGTCTCGGAAGTCGCCCGCAAACGCATGGCGTCGACGGGCGACCGCGAAACGGACGAGTTCGTGCGCCGGCAGACGGCCCGGCAGCGTGCGGAACAGGCGGCCGAACCCGCCGTGGAGTTCAAGCGGCAGGTCGAGGCGGGCAGCAGCCCCGAGGCGCTGGAGCGCGAACTGGCGAAATACCTGCTCAAATACGGCCACTGTTCGTTCGATTTCAAGGAGGGGCGGACGATGGTGTCCTGCAATGTCGCGGAGGTGATTTTCAACGAGCTGGACTCGGACAACCTCGTGTTCGGCAATCGCCTCTGCAACGAGCTGCTGAACACCTACCGCACCCAGTGGCAGACGCTCGGGACGGGGACGGAGGTGCCGGCCCACTGGTTTCTGAACCATCCCGACCCCGAGGTGTGCAATCTGGCGGTCGATCTGCTCACGTCGGACGACAACTACGTGCCGAGCGTGATCTGGAAGCGCAAGGACATCCACATCGAGACCGAGGCCGAGATGCTCGCCGTGGGAGTTCCGAAAGCCGTTACGCTCTACAAGTCGAAGGTGATCGAACGGCTGATCGCCGAGCAGCAGGCCCGTCTGGCGGACGCAACCCTGTCGGAGGAGGAGCAGCAGCGGATCTTGCGCATGCTCTCGAAGCTGAACGGCATGAAAGTTACGATTTCGAAAAAGCTGCAACGGCTGATCCTGTGAAAAAAGGGGGCGGGAATCCGGGTCGTACACGTATCGCTACGCATACCGTGTGCAAACAGAAAATAAACAGAAAGATGTGTAAAACATATCAAAGATAAAAGAATTAGTTACCTTGACCGGTTCCCACCCCCGGACGGAACGGAACAAGAACTATACCGTTTTCGAGTATGGCGAACGAACAAAAGAAGATAAATATACGCAACAAACGCGCGACCTTTGATTATGAGATCATAGAGGAATTCGTGGCGGGCGTGGTGCTCGTCGGCACCGAGATCAAGTCGATCCGTGCGGGGCGGGCGTCGCTCACGGACTCTTTCTGCTATTTCGACAAGGGCGAACTGTGGATCCGCGGCGTGAACATCGCCGAATATGCGTGGGGCACCTGCAACAACCATGCGCCGCGCCGCGACCGCAAGCTCCTGCTGACGGGCCGCGAGCTGCTGCGTCTGGCGCGGGCTTCGCAGGACAAGGGGCTCACGATCGTGGGACTGAGGCTTTTTCTCAGCGACCGCGGACTGGCCAAGATCGTCGTCGGTCTGGCCCGCGGCCGCAAATCCTACGACAAGCGCGAATACCTCAAGGAGAACGACGCGAAGCGCGAGATGGACAAGGCGATGAAACGATACGGACGATAGCCCGGGGAGGGCGCAGCGCCGAACGGTCTCGGGCCGCTCCGCTCTTTTCCGCAGGGTCGGTTGCGTGCGGTCGAGGCGGCTTCGGCGGGCGCGGTGCCGGTGCCGCGGGCCGGCGAACCGAAGAGCGGGCCGGCGCGCGGGTTGCGGCGAACCGCCCGCATCGCCGGACGATATTGCCGCAAAAAATATATATGATTGTCGGAAAAACGATGGAAAACGAAATGACACTCGCTGATTTTCTGGAATGCGCGAGGAAGCGCCTGCCGTTCGACACGGAGGAGATCCTGCGTTTCATGGATGCGATGAGCGATCGGGCGCGGCGCATCACCTGCCGCCTGAACGCCTCGTACCACGAGCCCGACGGGGTGCGGGCTCTGCTCTCCGAGCTTTACGACCGCCCCGTGCCTCCGTCGGTTCGGGTGTTTCCGCCCTACTACACCGATTTCGGCTTGAACACCCATCTGGGCGAAGGGGTCTTCATCAATGCGTGCTGCCACTTTCAGGATCACGGAGGCGTGTGGCTCGGCGACGGCTGCCAGATCGGACACAGCGTGGTCTTTGCTACGCTCGACCACGGGATCGAGCCCGAGCGGCGCAAGACGACCCGTCCGGCGCCCATCGTGCTCGGCCGGAACGTGTGGGTGGGATCGAACGCGACGATCCTCTCGGGGGTAACGGTCGGCGACGATGCCATCGTGGCGGCGGGTGCCGTCGTTACGCGGGACGTGCCGGCCGCGACGATCGTGGGCGGTGTGCCCGCCCGCGTGCTCCGTACGATCGACCGGAGCGGATGCGGCAATTCGAAAAACGGGGAACAGAGATGAGCAAACTGATTTTATGCATCGAGACCGGCACGGACATCTGTTCGGTCGGCATCGCCCGGGACGGCGAACTGCTCTCGCTCCGCGAGAGCGACGAGGGCCGCGACCACGCCCGAAAAGTAGGGGTGTTCGTCGATGAACTGCTGCGCGAGACGGGCATCGCGCCCGACGAGCTCGACGCCGTGGCCGTGGGCAAGGGACCGGGTTCCTACACGGGCCTCCGCATCGGCGTGTCGTTCGCCAAGGGACTTTGCTACGGACTGGGCATCCCGCTCGTGGCGGTCGGGTCGCTCGACGCGCTGACCGAAGTGGCCCGCGAAGACTACGAGGCGGGAATCCTCTCGGTCGAGGGGTGGGAGCGGGCCTTCCTCTGTCCGATGGTCGATGCACGCCGCATGGAGGTCTATGCCGAGGTGTTCGACGCCGCAGGCCGCCCGCAGAGCGAGGTGGCGGCGGAGGTGGTAACGGCAGAGAGCTTCGCGGCGTTCCGCGGAGAGGCCGGACGACCGTTCGTGATCTTCGGAAGCGGCGCGCGCAAATGCGCCGGGGTGCTGCCCGATGCCGTGCAGATCGAGGTCTGCCCTTCGGCCCGCGGACTGGTGCGGCTGGCCCAACGGTCGTTCGACGAAGGGCGCACGGAGGATGTCGCCTATTTCGAACCTTTCTACCTCAAGGATTTCGTCGTAACGACTTCGAAAAAGAAATTGTTCTGATTTTTCCGGCGTTCGCCCGATGCGTTGCATCCTCGGGGCGGAATGCTGCTTCCGGTCTGCGGGGCGGGAGGCGGGCGCAGGGGACGGCGGAAGCGGCAAGCCGGCGTCGGATTTCGGACGTGCGGACCGCCGCCGAAGGGGCCGGCTGCCGAGGGATACCGGCGGCGGGATTGCTGTCGGGAACGGGGTCGGAAACCGGACCGGATCGGCCGGGGCGCCCGGGATGCGGGGGCTCTGCCGCTTCGGGGACGATACGTGGCGGGGTTGTATGCCGGTCGTGCGACGGGGCGGCACTGTGCGGGGA
>NZ_FCNT01000052.1 GCF_900021155.1 Alistipes sp. CHKCI003 | reverse complement strand
ACTCAGACACCTCTGCGACGACATCGCAGCCGATTCAGGAATGCCAATGCAGGGAGAGGAGGTCGCCTATCTGACCGGAGACCTGAACGCCGAACTTTGGCCCGAAATTCACCAGTTCATTTGCTGTAAATGTAAAAACTATGGATAATGAGATGAAATACCTGCTCTCGTTGCTTGAAGTAAATGAGTGCTGTTTCGTTCTGCATCAAGAAATTGTACGAGAACTGCGGCAAAACTTAGTCCAATAGATTGACAAGTTCCACCTTCATTTCTTCGTCTATATCGCGGTATCGTGCAAATGCTTTGCTGCCTTCCTTATGCCCCGACAGAGCTCCGACGAGATTCGGGTCTTTGACTTGCTTGTATAAATTCCCCACAAATGTTCGACGAGCCATATGCGAAGATGCGACCTCATATAGCGGCTTTTGTTCCGATTCTCTCGTTTGCGGGTTTATCACCGTAACATATCTATCAAGTCCGGTTATATTAAAGCACTCCTTAATATAATCATTGTATTTTTGTGTCGATATAAAGGGTAGCAGTGATTCGCGTTCTGCATCTTCATATTTGGCAATTATCTCCTTTGCCGTATCATTCAAAGGTACGCGAACCGTTATCGGGCGTCCCTCCTTTATCTTGTGTGGAACATATTCAATAGCTCCACGCACGATATTTTGTCGTTTCAATTTCAGTAAATCACCGACGCGACATCCGATTAGACATTGAAAAACGAATATATCTCGAACAACTTCCAGTTTTTTCGACGGCATAGGCGTACGATACAACGCATTTCGCTCTGTAATGGTTATATATACGGGTGTCCCGTAAACTGGAGCTTTTAAGGTATATTTCTTGAACGGATCGTTCACCGTCAGATCATTATCAAGAGCCCAAATAATAAACGTGCGCAAAATAGCCATACGGTGAGATACGGTATTCTGTCCTCTCTTTTTGGGAAGGTCTTTCCCTGCTATATCTTTATAAATATCAGGATATAATTCAACATATTTCGTTTCCTCGAACAAGAACCGTTCAAAATCTGACAACGTGCCACTGGTCATCCTATCGAGAGACAACGCAAAGGATGGATCGGTCATGCGGGAAACACGCTCGAAACGATACATCATGTTACGTACGACTTTGAACATCGCCCTTCGGGAATCACTGACCTGTTTACTCGAAATAAATTTATCCCATGCCTCAAAAAAATCGCTATCGGAGCTATCCGAGATATTAAGTCGCCGCCGTAAGGCCGATGATACCACACCCGACAACCAGTCTTTATGCAATAGGACTTTCCCTGATCCAGCACTTATGAATTCCGTCATAATGATTGATCGCAGATCGGATAAGTCATTTTGCGAGTGCGACAGTTCTTCCATGAACGCCCGCTTTTCTTGGGATAAGATACGAAATTTCGGAATAACGATCTGCTGAAGATCATCACTCCAATATTCCGAGTTTACAAATATTCCGGACTTTGCACGTTGATTGATACGCCCATGACAAAATCGCACCAGAACTTCATGCAAGCGTGAACCGGAGGATGCTTTCCTCGACAGGGAAAAATAAACAGTAGCCATACACCCGAAGATATATGACAAATATAATGAAGTTTATTCATGTCCCGCAAATATTGGCGACTTTTTGGCGACTTATACCAAAATAGTCTGAAACAAATTAGTTTATTTTACTTTAGTAAAAATATTCAAATTGCTGAATATCAAAATCAAACAAATCAAAATAAACCACTATTATTTAACCCGGTTTGAAATATTGAGTCTCTCTCCCGCTACGGACATAGGACCGGAGGCTGTCTGAGAATCGTCGGACAGCCTCTTTTTATTCATACCGCTGCCATACGCTTCTCTTCTTCGGACAGGTAATTCCCCAAGAGAAACGGAGAAGGGGGAAGAAGGGCGCATGGGCGGTTCTCTTTTTACCGTCTTTTTCTTCGATGCCCTCCTCCCGCACGAAGTCCCTTTCGCCCGCTTTACCGTCCGATTTCCGGATTGCACGGGGTGTATATGGCATTGGTTTTGAAGAGGCCCTGCGAAACACTCTTGCCATGAAACCAACCGAATCACCGCATCTTGCGCTCCGCCGGTCGCTCGACATGCTGACGCTCGCCGGCGGCATCGTCCTGCTGATTGCCCTATCATGGGAGATCATCTCCGGCGACCACATCCGTTTCTCCCGGTGGTATATGACCGTGCAACTCATCGTCTGCGTACTCTTTCTATTGGATTTTTTCGTGCGTTGGGCTTCCGCCGAACAGAAGGGACGGTTCTTCATCCGCAATATTTTGTTTTTTCTCATCTCGATTCCCTACCTCAACATCTTCGGATGGACGGGCATGCCGCGCCACCTTGCAATGCTGATCGGCATCATTCCTCTCGCGCGGGCGTTCCTCGCGCTGTATCTGATCGTGCAATGGCTCGTGGACAACAAAATCAAGCGGCTGTTCACCGCCTATGTCTTCACGGTGTGTCTGTTCACCTACATTTCGGCGCTGGTATTCTACGATTACGAGGTGCTCGTCAACGCGAAACTCCACGGTTTCGGCAACGCTCTCTGGTGGGCGTGGATGAACGTTACGACGGTCGGGGCCGAGATATTCCCCGTAACGGCCCTCGGCAAGACCATCTGCGTGCTGCTGCCGATTCTCGGCATGATGATGTTCCCGATTTTCACCACGTACATTCTATCGGTATATCAGAAACCCGAAAAGAAAGCGTGATTCCGGAAGAGGCAGCCGTTGCATTTCCCGAAAAGTTTCCTTACCTTTAGAACGTCGGGCCGACGATGCGGTGCGCGCTCGCGTGCCGTGTTCCGGCGGCATTGCACACGGAAACTCACTTTTGTTCAATCTAAACTCTACGGTATGATGGAAAATCTGCAACAATCATGGAAACAGACGACGGCCAACCTCTACAAAGCCGTCTTGATCTACACGGTGGCGGGCATCGCCTCCTCGGTCTTCTCGTTCATTCTGGCCATTACGGCCACCGCTTCGGTAATTGCGGCTCTCTCGTCGGGCGAGGTCTCCACGGGCGGACTGGGATTGTGGAGCCTGCTGAACATCGCCGCTACCGTGGCGATCGTCTACGGATACTGGCTTTTCATCAAGTCGCTCGACCTTTTCAAAGGGATGGTCGACCCCCTCGACGCACCGCGCATCGGCAGCATCCGCACGGCCACGATCCTTTCGCTCGTGGGCGTCGTGCTGGCCTGCATCCCGCTGATCGGCATCGTGGGCGGCATCATCAACCTCGTGGCATGGATCATGCTGCTGATCGCCTATTCGAATCTGAAGGACTCCGCGACGTTCCCCGAAGGGGCGCGCAAGGGCGCTTCGAAGATCTTCGTCGCCATGATTCTCGGTGTGATCGGCTGGGTCGTCGGGTGGATTCCGATCGTCGGTTCGGTGATCGCGCTCATTCTCTCGATCGTCGCGTTCTTCATGATCCTCACGGGCTGGAAGTGCATCGCCGACTCGGAGGCACCCGCAGCCCGATAGCGGCACACCGGAACACGGCGAGACCGGCCGACGCCGGCCGTTACGGGTTCGGGGCTGTCCGACAAGTTTCTTTTACCCTCTGAAAATTGCGTATCGGGAAAAGTTCCCGAATAGCAGTACGGATAAAAAAGGGGTGTCTGAAACGTGTTAGACAGCCCTTATTTCGTCTCTGAAAAATCGACGAAGCCGCTTCTCGCATCCGTCGCGCCGGAAAGGAAGGCGCCGCTGCGGCCGCATTCTCCGAGGCCTCGGACTGCGCACGCAGCGGAACGGCCGTTCGGTTGCCGGAAGAGGGGCGGGCGGCTGTATCGCGATATTTCGAATAACAGCCGTCCTATAACGCCTAAAATAGTTGGGTATCAGCAGAAAAAAAATACGATCAGACCGGAAAAGCAGTCGGCGAGTTTGGCCGAGAATAAAAAAACGACTAAATTCGTGTATGAGAAATATACGGCAGAAAGCCAGAAAAGCTATCAGTCGCAGCTGCTTGCCGAATCGGAAAGCCGGCGCAGTGCACTCTATTCGTCAACACCCTCTGAATAAGCACGGGCATTTTCGACATTGATCTTAAAGGAGGCGGAACGCTCCCGCCCCTCCGGTCGAACCGGGAAACGAGAAACGGAACCGGAGAATCGATGAATTGAGGAAACTAAATAAATGACACGAAAATGAAAAAGGCTATTTTCTCACTATTATGCGGTATGTCGTTCGGTATCGCTGCCGCCGTTCACGCACAAGGTTTGCATGCGACGATGTTCGTCAAAGTAGTCGATGCCGAGCCGCAGGATTCGTTGGGCGCTTTCTTTTATCCGTACAAACTGAAAGTCATACAGGATTTCGACATCCGGCCCCTTTCCTGCGATACGCTGTCTCTGAAACTGGAGAATTTCAGTTTTTTCCAGACGCTCCGAGCCGAGGGAGACCCCGATTTCGCCCTGATTCCCGATATGAACGTATGCTCGCGGAACGGGCAGGCTCCGTATCACGATACGGATTACACGTTCGACGGCGCGAATCTGTCCATCCCCGTTCCTGCGGATGCGGCGACCCACATAAGGATCGAGTACGGCTATTACAGCGACCTATGCTTCCGGACACACATCGTTCCCATGGGTTGCGGCCTGCTGCAATACGATTTCGGGTGGAATTCTTGGTATTTCAAGGGCGACGACGGACACGTCGAATTCGATAAGGTCGCATTCGACATTCCGGACACGGTCTGCTTCTTCATCAACGGTGAGTCGATCGCCGAAGCTGACGGAACGGTTTCGCTGGATCTGGCGCAGCACCGGTACGACGACATCTCTTTTCACATCGCCGACAAGAAATGGTATGATCCGCATCCGGTCCGCATCGGCGACATCCGGTGCGATCTGCTGCTGTCCAAACGCGACACATCGGAAGTCGAGAACGAAATACCCGTGCCGCTGGCACAGCTGCCGGACAGCCTGATCGCAGACCGGAAGGAGCGTATCGGCCGCATAATCCGTTCGCTGCACGGCCTGTTCCCCGAATCGAAAGCCGAAGAGTTTACGATTCTGGAAGACGATCTGAGAACCGAGGATGAAAAATACGCATACGGCCGGGCCGTTCACATGTCCGACCGGGAGCATGCGGTCTTTATCGACCGGTCTTATTGGCTCGATCCCTCGCTGACACATGAACTGGTACATTGTTTCCTGAACTACAATTACGACCGGATCGACGCGCGTTATTTCTTCGACGAGTCCCTGATCGAATATTTCGCCAATTACGTCTATTATCCCGACCCGAACGAGCGCGACGAGGCTTTTGCCGCAAAGCTCGAATATTTCGAGAATTTACCCGGAGACAAGGATATTTCCATCTTCGACATTTCACGCAATTATGTGGATACCCGCTCCGGCGACGGTACACATGGAATCGTTTACCATAAGGTTCCGGCCCGGATTCATGAGTTCGCCCAAAAAATCGGGACGGAGAGATTCCACGAGGCGGTCCGCAAGTTCAATCTTCGGCTCGAACAGGGAGACGCCCCCGATTTCGAGGATTTCGGCAGGATTCTGAGGGATTCGGGGGTTTCGGAGGAGGATTGGCTGCAATTCGTCCGTTCGATATAACCACCCTTATGGGGCGCAGGGAGCGCCCGTGAAGAACGGCGGCTAACATGCAGCACTGAAATCATATTGCATAATACACACGCTTTATCCGATTCTCTGGAAAGCCGGAATATACAGAGAGTCATTCGCAGCCGGAACCGGCACGTATGCCGGACGAGTGCGTGCCGCCGGATTGCCGGCATTGCAAAAACGAAGTCGAGTGTGCACCGGTCAAGCGACCAAACGGAAAAACTTCTTTCTCGGTCTCTTTTATCACTCTCGTCAAGCTCTATAAGACGGGCCGCAGCCTGTGGAGCACGTTCACGAAGAGCCGCGCTCCGCCGCGGGAGGCTGCCGCCCATCGGCTTCGAAGAGCCGGAACCGCCCGACCGTCTCGCCGAGCTGGCGCCCCCCCTGAAGACGGCCCGGACAGCTCAGCCGACGATCGGGAAACACACCGCAAACCCGAATCACACCGACATCCCGAAAAGGGGCTCTCTGAATAGTTTTTCGCCCCGGCGAGAACGGCACTTCCGGGTAAACACCCGATCGGCAGTACGAGAAAAAGGGCTGTCCGATACGTCTCGGACAGCCCTTCATGATACGAGGCGGTGCAGACCGCACCCGCGGCTTACGAACCGAAATTGTCGTAGAGGATATTTTCGGGCGGTACGCCGAGACTGTCGAGCATCTTCACCACCGAAGCGATCATCATCGGAGGTCCGCACATGAGATAGATGCAGTCCTCGGGAGCCTGATGGTTCTTCAGATAGTTCTCGTACAGCACGTTATGCACAAAGCCCGGCGTGTACTCCACGCCTGCCGCATCCGCCTCGGGATCGGGACGGTCGAGCGCCAGATTGAACTTGAAGTTGGGGAAATCCTTCTCGATCTGGTGGAACTCGTCCAGATAGGGCGCCTCCTTCATCGCACGCGCACCGTACCAGAACGAGACGGGACGCCGTGTCTTCTCGGTCTTGAACAGGTGCATGATGTGGCTGCGCATCGGCGCCATACCCGCACCGCCGCCGATGAAGATGAGCTCCTGCGTATCGGGCAGGTTGTCGGGCAGGAAAAACTCGCCGTAAGGGCCCGAGATCGTAACCTTGTCGCCCGGTTTGCGCGAGAAGATGTACGACGAGCAGATACCCGGATTCACCTTCATGAAACTGCCCGCGGCACGGTCGAACGGCGGCGTGGCGATACGGATGTTGAGCATGATGATGTTGCCCTCGGCCGGATGGTTGGCCATCGAATAGGCGCGGAACGTCGGCTCGGGGTTGGTCGTCGTGAGGTCCCACATCTTCATCTTGTCCCAATCGGCACGGAACTGCGGGTCGATGTCCATGTCGGAGAATTTGATCTCCTTGTATTTCGGGATGTCGATCTGGATGTAGCCGCCGCTGCGGAAATTGAGGTTCTCGCCCTCGGGCAGCTTCACCACGAACTCCTTGAGGAAAGTCGAGATGTTACGGTTCGAAACCACCGTACACTCCCACTTCTTCACGCCCAGAACGGCTTCCGGTACGCGGATCTTGAGGTCGTTCTTCACCTTCACCTGACAGCCCAGACGCCAGTGGTCCTTGGCCATCTTGCGCGTGATGAAGCCCGTCTCGGTAGGCAGGATGTCGCCGCCGCCCTCAAGCACTTGGCATTTGCACATGCCGCACGAGCCGCCGCCGCCGCACGCCGACGGCAGGAAGACCCTGTTGTTGGCAAGCGTCGAGAGCAGCGTCGAACCGCTCTCGGTCCGGAGCACCTTTTCACCGTCGTTGATGTCGATCGTAACATCGCCCGACGAGGTCAGTTTAGCCTTTGCAAAGAGAAGCAGCCCCACCAGCAGGAGGGTTACCGCCAGAAAGGCAACGATCGCTGTTAGAATAATTGTCAAATCCATTTTCGGTAATCTCTTTATTGAAGGTTAGAACTGGATACCCGAGAAGATCATGAACGCGATACCCATGAGACCCGTGATGATGAAGGCGATGCCGGGGCCCTTGAGTGCGGGCGGTATGTGCGAATAGGTCGTCTTCTCGCGGATGGCGGCCATCATGACGATCGCCAGCGCCCAGCCCAGACCCGAACCCAGACCGTAGACGATCGACTGCCAGCACGAGGTGAGCTCCAGCGCATCGACCTTCTGCTGCATGAAGAGCGAGCCGCCCATGATGGCGCAGTTCACGGCGATCAGAGGCAGGAAGATGCCGAGCTGATTGTAGAGCGTCGGCGAGAACTTCTCGACGGCCATCTCCACGAGTTGCACGAAGGCGGCGATGGTGGCGATGAAGACGATGAACGAGAGGAAGTCGAGGTTCACGTCGGGCAGACCGGCCCACGAGAGCGCCCCCGCCTTGAGGACATACTCGTAGAGGAGGTAGTTCAGAGGCACGGTCATCACCATGACGAACGTAACGGCGGCACCCAGACCGAGCGCGGTCTTCACGCTCTTCGACACGGCGATGTAGGAGCACATGCCGAAGAAGAAGGCGAAAACCATGTTGTCGATGAAAATCGACCGGATAAAGATATTCAATGATTCCATACGCTATATACCTCCTATTTTTCCTGTAAATCCTTGTTGCGCGAACGATGCACCCAGATGATGCAGCCCACGATGATGAGCGCCATCGGCGGGAAGAGCATCAGACCGCAGTTGGAATAGAAACCGCCGTTGGCGATGTACCAGCTCTCGGGGATGATCCGGAACCCGTAGAGGGTTCCCGAACCGAGCAGTTCGCGGAAGAAGGCCACGATCACCAGAATCAGGCCGTAGCCCAGACCGTTGCCGATACCGTCGAGGAACGAGGGCCACGGTTTGTTGCCCAGCGCGAAGGCCTCGACGCGGCCCATGACGATGCAGTTGGTGATGATCAGACCGACGTAGACCGACAGCTGCTTCGACACATCGTAGACGAACGCCTTGAGCACCTGATCGACGAGGATCACCAGTGCGGCGATCACCACGAGCTGCACGATGATGCGGATGCGCGACGGCACGCCGTTGCGCAGAAGCGACATCACGAGGTTCGAGAAACCCGTAACGACCGTAACCGACAGTGCCATGACGATCGCGGGCTTGAGCTGCACGGTAACGGCCAGCGCCGAGCAGATACCGAGGATCTGCACGATGACGGGATTGTTCGCCGAAAAGGGCCCCGTCAGGTATTTCATGTTCTTAGCCGAAAACATTGGCTCTTTTTCCTGCTTACTCATTGTTCGCTACATTTTCTTCGTTAGACACTTCATTCGCAGCCGGAGCGGCGGCTTCGTTCCCGGCGGCCGCACGGCGCGCTTCGAGGAACGGCAGGTAGTTCGAAAGGCTGTTGTAGAGCATGTTCGTTACGCCGTCCGAAGTCTTCGTTCCGCCCGATACGGCATCCACTTCGTGTTCGATGTTCGCCTCCGTCGCACCGCCCTTGCGGAGTTTCACCGACACGAACTCGTCGCCGGCGAAGATCTTCTTGCCGATGAAATGCGCCTGATACTGCGGCGTGGCGATCTCGGCGCCCAGACCCGGGGTCTCGCCCTTGTGGGCCATGACGATACCGGCTACGGTATTCATGTCGCTTGCGAGCGCCACGTAGCCCCAGATCGGGCCCCAGAGTCCGGAGCCCGTAACGGGGATCACGACACGGCCGTCGCCGGCTTCGAAGACGGGATATTTCCCGTCGTCGAAAGCGCCTCCGAGATCCTTGAGCAGTTCGAACACATCCTCGCCCTCGATCGGCCGGCCCTCGGCGTCGAGCACCGCATCCTCGATGAACGAATCGTAGTCCACGCCCTTCCGGTCGATATACTCCGCAGCCGAGAGCCCTTCGGCCGCAGCGTCGGCCGCGAAGAGCGATTGCAGGATCGACTGCTTCTTTTCGTTCAGCTCGTTGGCGTACTGACGCTTCTGAAGCGAAAGCGACGCCACGGCCAGCAGCACGGCCACGAGCACCACCATCACGGTCGAGTACATTATAATATAGGGATTGCCGTTCCTGTCGCTGAACAGCCCCTTCTTCTTCACCTGCGCGAACTCCGAGGCGGGAGCCTTGCACACGGGGCAGGTTTCGGGTGCGGCATCGCCCTCGTGGACGTAGCCGCAGACGTTGCATACAAATTTTTTCGTTGCCATATCTACTCCCCTATTTTGCTAATTTGACACGTTTCTTGCGGCGCGAGATGTTGGCTTCGACCACGTAGTAGTCCACCAGCGGCGCCAGCGCATTCATGAAGAGGATCGACAGCATCATGCCCTCGGGATATGCGGGGTTCACCACGCGGATCAGCACGGCCAGAGCGCCCGTGAGGAAACCGACGATGTACTTGCCCTTGTCGGTCTGAGCCGACGTTACGGGATCCGTGGCCATGAAGACCGCGCCGAACGCGAAGCCGCCGACGATCAGGTGGTACCATGCGGGATAGGTCGTCAGGCCGATCGCCTCGAACAGATAGCCCATCGCCAGACCGCCCGCGAAGACCGACACCATCGTCCGCCACGAAGCCACGCCCGTGAACAGGAGAATCGCCGCACCGATCAGTATGGCGAGCGTCGAAGTTTCGCCGATGCTGCCCGGGATGAAGCCCAGAAATGCGTCGAGCGCCGAATAGCTCATCGTACCCGTGGTGCCGAGCTGTTCGAGCGCCGTGGCGCCCGAGAATCCGTCGACGACGCCCGTCCCGTCGGTCAGCCCGGCGATCCAGACCGTCTCGCCCGACATCATCGGGGTATAGGCGAAGAAGGCGAACGCACGCGCCACGAGCGCGGGGTTGAAGACGTTCATGCCCGTACCGCCGAAAACCTCCTTGCCGAATACGACGGCGAAGGCGGTCGCAAGGGCCACCATCCACAGCGGAATATCCACCGGCATGATCATCGGGATCAGCAGACCCGACACCAGAAAGCCCTCGTTGACCTCATGGCCGCGCATCTGCGCGAAAGCGAATTCGATACCGAGGCCCACCGCATAGGAGACCACGATGATCGGCAGCACCTTGAGGAAGCCGAACCAGAGCGAAGCCCAGAATTCGGGCGGCACGCCCTGCGAGAGGAAGTGCTGGTAGCCCGTATTGTAGAATCCGAACAGCAGCGCCGGCAGCAGCGCCACGACCACCACGATCATCGTACGCTTCATGTCGTTGGCGTCGCGGATGTGCGCGCCGCGGGTCGTCGTCGTGTTCGGAACGAAAAGGAACGTCTCGAACGCATCGAACGTCGATTCGAGGAAGCCCAGCTTGCCCCCTTTGGAGAAGGCGGGCTTGATCTTGTCCATAAATTTACGCAGTCCCATCGTTATGCCTCCCTGATCATTAAGTTAATACCGTCGCGGATGATCTGCTGGATCCCGATCTTCGAGGGATCGACGAACTCGCAGAGCGCGAAATCCTCCTCCGTTACTTCGTAGATGCCGAGGTTCTCCATCTTCTCGATGTCGCCCGCCAGACACGCCTTCAGCAGATACATCGGGTAGATGTCCATCGGCAAATACCGCTCGTAGAGCCCCGTTACCACGAAGGGGCGTTCGCCGCCGTTCATGTTGGTATCCAGATTGTACTCCTTGCGCGGGCAGAGCCACGAGAAATAGGCGCGCGACACGGAGAACTTGCCGAGGCGGGGCATCGCCCATCCCAGAAACTCGTATTTGTCGCCCTCGGGGATCACCGTAAGCTGGTTGGCATAGAACGAAATATGTCCGTCCGCCTCAGTCTTCACGCCCGTCAGCACGTTGCCCGAGATGATGCGCACGCGGTCGCCCTCCTTCTGCGGCTTGACGTTGCGGCCCAGAATCGAGGCCACGGATGCGCCGGACACGATGCGGCAGTAGCGCGGCTCGGCGATCTCCGATCCGGCCACGGCGACGGTTTTGGTCATGTCGACGCGGCCTTCGCGGAACAGGCGGCCGATGATGGCCAGATCCTGTATGTTGACCGTCCAGACCACCTCGCCTTTATCGATAGGCGCGATGTGGTGGATCTGCACGCCTACATTACCCACGGGGTGTTTGCCGGCGAACCGGTGCAACTCGACGCCGGCGAGCTGCGTCATCGCGCCCTCGGAGCCTGCGCGCACCGAGAGATGCACCTTGCCCTCGGTAAGGCGCTGCATCGCTTCGATGCCCTTTTGCAGATCGGCCATGCGGTCGGCCAGCACGTAGTTGTAGTCGGGGGCCAGCGGCGCCGAATCGAAGGCCGAGACGAAGACGGCCCGCGGCGCGTCGTTCGGATCGGCGATGATGCCGTAGGGCCGCTGCACGATCATCGGCCACAGGCCCGACCGGAGCAGCCGCTCCACAATCTCCTCCCGGGAAGCCTTCCGCACATCGAGTTCGGGGAACTCCTCGTATTGCTGGTCGGCATCGGGCGCAACGGTTACGGAGAGCACCTTGCGTTTCTCTCCGCGGTTGACGGCCGCCACCGTACCGCTGACGGGCGAAGTGAACAGAACGCGCTCGTTGTACTTGTTGAAGAACAACGGCGTGCCCGCCTTCACGCGATCACCGGTCTTAACCAACAATTTGGGAACGACGCCCTCGAAGTCGAGCGGCGACACGGCGTACTCCGCAGACTCCGGCGCATCGGCCGTCGTCTCGCAGGCACGTCCCACGAGATTGATGTCGAGACCCTTGCGTAATGTAATGATTTTCGACATGTTACAAATTGTTTGATTAGATGATTTATGTGTTTGGTTCGGTAGTTTTCAACTGTTAGTGCACTAACACACTCGAAATCGCGTGCGAATGTACGAATTTTTTCGAACAATCAGAAGACGAAAACGATTTATTTACGCCGAAAATTCCTATTTTTGCGAATCGTGAGCGCACCTTTGGTAAACATACACACCCACCGCCCCGCGGGCACGGGCATCGAACTGCGCACGGCGGGCATCCATCCGTGGGAGGCTGCGGGCCGCAGCGCATCGGAGCTGCTGCCGCTGGCGCCGGACGTGCAGGCCGTCGGCGAGACGGGGCTCGACTTCGTGCGCGGAGCGGAGCGGAGCGAACAGCTGCGCCTGCTGCGCGAACAGCTGACGCTGGCCGAGGAGCTGGGGCTGCCCGTGGTGCTGCACTGCGTGCGGGCATTCGACCCGCTGATGACTGAGCTGCGCGGCCGCCGCTTGCGAGCCGTCCTTTTCCACGGCTTCATCGGCTCGCCACAGGAGGCCCGGCGGGCCGTGGAACGGGGTTGCTACCTCTCGTTCGGCGAGCGGACGTTCCGTTCGCCGAAGACGCTCGAAGCGCTGCGCCGCACGCCGCTCGACCGCATCTTCTGCGAGACGGACGAGAGCGACACGCCCATCGGCGAGATCTACCGCCGCACGGCCGAAGCGAAAGGCATCGACGCAGAGACGCTGGCCGAGGCCCTTTGGGACAACTACCGACTGATCTTCGAACGTCATGACCGATAGCTGGCTGGAACGCACCGAGCTGCTGCTCGGCGCCGAGAAACTCGGCATCCTGCGCAGGGCGCACGTGCTCGTCGTGGGGCTGGGCGGCGTGGGAGCCTACGCCGCCGAGATGATCGCCCGTGCGGGCGTGGGGCGCATGACCGTGGCCGACGCCGATACGGTGAGCCTCTCGAACATCAACCGTCAGCTCGTGGCGCTGCACTCGACCGTGGGCCGTCCGAAAGCCGAAGTGCTCGCGGAACGTCTGCGGGACATATCGCCCGGCATCGGGCTGACCGTGGTGAACAAATACATCCGGGACGACGAAACCGACCGCCTGCTGGACTCGGCCCGTTTCGACTACGTGGTGGACGCCATCGACACCCTTTCGCCCAAGCTGGCCCTGATCGCCGGCGCGCTCGGGCGGAACATGCCGCTGGTCAGCTCGATGGGCGCCGGCGCCAAAACCGATCCCGTGCGGCTCGAAATCGCCGACATCTCGAAGACCCACCACTGCCCGCTGGCCCACATGCTCCGCAAACGGCTGCACAAGCTGGGCATACGGAGCGGTTTCCGGGCCGTATTCTCGTCCGAGCCGATCCGCGAAGGGGCGATGATCGCGTGCGACGAGCCCAACAAGAAATCGAACGTCGGGACGATCTCGTACCTTCCCGCTCTGTTCGGCATCGGCTGCGCCTCGGTCGTCGTACGCGGTCTGCTGCACGAACTCGACCCCGCCCCGGCAACGAACCCCAAATAAATCACATAAAGCTATGAACAATCTACCGAACATCGTCTTTCTGGACGAATACTCGCTCGGCGGCGCCGACCTCGGCGCCATCCGCGCGCTGGGCAACTACACGGGCCACGCCACGACCGAACGCGACGAGATCGCCGCACACTGCGCCGGCGCCGAAATCGTAATCACGAACAAAGTGCCCCTCAAACGCGAAACGCTCCGAGCGCTGCCCGATCTCAAGCTCGTCTGCATCGCCGCCACGGGCATGAACCACGTGGACCTCGAAGCGGCCGCCGAGTTGGGCATCGCCGTCCGGAACGCCGCGGGCTACTCGACCCACTCGGTCGCCGAGACCACCATCGGCGGCGCCATCGCGCTCCGCCGCCAGATCCTCTACTACGACCATTACGTCAAAACCCGATACGCCGACTCGCCGCTGCAATATCACTTCGGCCGCCCGACGCATCAGCTCCACGGCTCGCACTGGGGCATCGTAGGGCTGGGCGAAATCGGCCGCGAGGTGGCCCGGATCGCCACGGCGCTGGGCTGCGAGGTGCGCTACGCCTCCACGTCGGGCGTCGTGCGCGAGGAACCCTACCCCGCCATGACCCTGTGCGAACTGCTGGCATGGGCCGACGTGGTGTCGATACACTGTCCTCTCAACGACCGCACGCGCAACCTCGTCGACGCTCCGGAGCTGGCCATCATGAAGTCCTCGGCCCTGCTTATCAACGTCGCGCGCGGCGGCATCGTCAACGAAGCGGCACTGGCCGAAGCCCTCGACCGCGGCACTCTGGCCGGCGCGGCGCTCGACGTCTTCTCGCGCGAGCCGATCGGGGCCGACAATCCCCTGCTGCGCGTCAAGGACCCCTACAAACTGCTGCTCTCGCCCCACAACGCATGGTCGCCCCAAGAGGCGGTGAAGGTGCTCGTGGAGCGGATCGCCGACAACATCGCAGAGTATCTCGCCCATGGCAACTGATCCGCCGGCAGCATCCGCCGAGGAGAGCCCCGACCGCCGGCAAGCGGTGTACGACTTCCTCGACCGCCACGGCATCCGTTACACGCACTACGAGCACCCCGCGGCGCCGACCATCGAGATCGCCCGCCGCTACTGGCGCGACGACGGATCGAAGCACTGCAAGAACCTCTTCTTCCGCAACCACAAGGGCGACCGCCACTACCTCGTCTCGTTCGACTGCGAGCGGAGCCTCCCTATCCGCGCCCTCGAACAGCGGCTCGGACAGGGCAAGTTGACTTTCGCTTCGGAACAGCGCATGGAGCGGCTGCTCGGCCTGCGGCCCGGATCGGTCTCGCCCTTCGGGCTCATCAACGACACGGACCGCGGCGTACACCTCTTTCTCGACCGGACACTGGAGCGCTGCGACGCCTACTCGTTCCACCCCAACGACAACCGTGCGACGGTAGTGATCCGGCGCGAAGAGTTCATGCGCTACCTCGCGGCCGTAGGGTGCAGCTACGAACTGCTCGACCTGTATTAGACGGCTCCTCCGCCGCGAAGTCCACAGACGCGCCGCCCGAATCGTTTCGCATGAAGCGATTCGGGCGGCACGATTCTCTCCACCCTCCGCCGAATGCGGGAAACGACCGGAAGACAGACGACAGAACCCGGAAACAGGTACAACGAGCCGGAAAAATGCGTATCTTTGTTTCAAACTATCAAAATATACCGACCTATGAAAAAACTCACCTTTACCCTGCTTTTTCTGCTGGGCGCGATCGGCACCCTTTCGGCCCAATCGACCGTCAAAAGCGACATCTTCGCCTTTCTCGGAGTCGAAGGCTACGTACCGAGCTACGACCAAGACGGCGACATCTCCGTCAAGATACAGGGGATCAGCTATTACGTCATCGTGCAGGATCTCTCCAGCGAGAACTCGTCCTACGTCGAAATGAAGGCCAGCTTCAGTACGGACACCCCTCTCGCGAAGCTCTTGGCGATCTCGAACGACTTCAATCGGAACAAATACCTCTGCAAATGCTCGGCCTACTCGGACGACGAACAGAACATCTTCACCGTCTCCATGGAGTTCATTTCCGACAATAGCGCGAACACGCTCTTCCAGATGCGCCATGCGCTCCGACTCCTTCCGGGCTGGATCGACGAATTCACGGCCCGGCTCGACTGACCGCGCACGACGGCCGCATCCCGGGACCGGTCCGACCGTATCGCGTTTCGGCCCGGGAATACCGCTCCGCCGTCGCCGCGCGCGCAAAAAACGGCTGGACACGGCCCGCGGATTCCGCGGAAACGAAGGGCGGATGCGTCCGTGCGGGCATATTCGCAAACGCGAAGCTCCCGGGGCGGAGAGGCTGTCCGTCAAGATTTTCGACTTCCGGCGGATCGCATATTCGTAAAAAGTTCGAATGGAAAAGAGGCTGTCTGCGACTTGTCGGACAGCCTCTTTCGCACTTGCCGGATACTGCGAAGCCCGCGCCAACGGCGGAGCGTATCTTCGGCATAGAGAGCGGCATACGGCCCGACGCCCGGGGCCTCGGGAGAACCGACACCGGAAGGCATACCGGACGGAGGAATTCAGCACGATACGTGAGACGGTGCACGGGACGCGGGCGAACGAACGGCGGCAAGGCATACCGAACGGAGGAATTCGGACCGAAACGCAATACGGCGTGCGGCCCGGCATCCGGGGCCTCGGGAGAACCGACACCGGAAGGCATACCGGCCGAAGGCATTCAGCACGATATGTGAGACGGTGCACGGGACACGGGCGAACGAACTGCGGCAAGGCATACCGGACGGAGGAATTCGGACCGAAACGCAATACGGCGTGCGGCCCGACGCCCGGGGCCTCGGGAGAACCGACACCGGAAGGCATACCGGCCGGAGGCATTCAGCACGATACGTGAAACGGTGCACGGGACGCGGGCGAACGAACGGCGGCAAGGCATACCGGACGGAGGTATTCGGACCGAAACGCAATACGGCGTGCGGCCCGACGCCCGGGGCCTCGGGAGAACCGACAGCGGAAGGCATACCGACCGGAGGCATTCAGCACGATACGTGAGACGGTGCACGGGACGCGGGCGAACGAACGGCGGCAAGGCATACCGGACGGAGGTATTAGGACCGAAACGCAATACGGCGTGCGGCCCGGCATCCGGGGGTTCGGGAGACCTGACGGCGCAAGATGCCCGTCGTTGTCGATAAACCTCGGATACCGGGGAGGGGAGCGTGAAAGACGGGCAAACTCAAAACAAGAGGTTGTCCGACAAGTCCGATTCTTACGATTCACCCCCGTCAGAACAATCTCTGACAGGGGTGATTTTCATTATTGGAGACTTGTCGGACGACCTCTTCCGATTCGCACGGCTTTCGGGTCGGGCAGCTCCGCCGCCGGACGGAACAGTCCGTTCGGACAATCCCTCCTGCCGTCTCTCCCGAACGATTCGGCTACTTCATCTCCACGAGCGGCCGGCCCGTCATCTCCGAAGGCTGCGGAAGCCCCATCAGTTTCAGCACCGTGGGCGCCACATCGGCCAGAATGCCGTTGCGGACGCTCCGCACGCGATCCGAGACCACGACGATGGGCACCGGATTGAGCGAATGCGCCGTATTGGGCGTACCGTCCGGATTGAGCGCATTGTCGGCATTGCCGTGGTCGGCGATCATCACCACCTCGTAGCCGTTGCGTTTCGCCGCCTCGACCACCTCGGCCACGCATGCGTCCACGGCCTTCACGGCCTGCCGGATCGCTTCGTACACGCCCGTATGGCCCACCATGTCGCCGTTGGCGAAGTTCAGACAGATGAAATCGAACTTCCGACCGCCGAGCGCTTCGACGAGCTTGTCCTTCACCTCATAGGCGCTCATCTCGGGCTGCAAGTCGTAGGTAGCCACCTTGGGCGACGGCACGAGGATACGCTCCTCGCCCGCGAATTTCTCCTCGCGCCCGCCGTTGAGGAAGAACGTTACGTGGGCATATTTCTCGGTCTCGGCGATGCGGAGCTGCGAAAGCCCCTGTTTCGAGACCCACTCGCCGATGGTATCGGGCACGTTCTCCTTGTCGAAGAGGATGTGCAGCCCCGTGAACGTCGCATCGTAGGGGGTCATGCAGCAGTAGTAGAGCGGCAGCGTGTGCATCCCCTCGGCAGGCATGTCCTTCTGCGTGAGCGCGATCGTCAGCTCCTTCGCACGGTCGTTGCGGTAGTTGAAAAAGATCACCACGTCGTTCGGACGGATCTGCCCGACGGGCCGTCCGTTCTCGTCGATGCGCACATAGGGTTTGATGAACTCGTCCGTTACCCCTTCGTCGTAGGATTTCTGGACCGCTTCGGCCATGTCCGACGAATGCTCGCCGATGCCGCCGACCAGTGCGTCGTAGGCGATCTTCACGCGCTCCCAGCGCTTGTCGCGGTCCATGGCGTAGTAGCGGCCCACGACCGTGGCGATCCGGCCGGTCGTCGCCGCCAGATGCTTCTCCAGCCGCTCGATGAACCCCTTGCCGCTGCGGGGGTCGGTGTCGCGGCCGTCCATGAAGCAGTGGACGAAGGTGTTTTCGATCCCGTATCCGGCTGCGATGTCGCACAGCGTGAAGAGGTGGTCGAGCGACGAATGCACGCCACCGTCCGACACGAGCCCCATGAAATGCACGTTCACGCCCCGCTGCTTCGCATACTCGAACGCGCCGACGATCTCGGGGTTCCGACGGATCGAACCGTCCTTCGCCGCGCGGTTGATCTTCACGAGGTCCTGATAGACCACGCGGCCCGCGCCGATATTGAGGTGCCCCACCTCCGAGTTGCCCATCTGGCCCTCGGGCAGGCCGACGTTCTCGCCGTCGGTGCGCAGTTCGGCATGGGGGTAGCGGGCCGTCATGGCCTCGATATAGGCGGGATGCGTCGTATAGATCGCATCCGAACGATCGTGGCGGCCGTCTCCCCAGCCGTCGAGAATCATCAGCAATACTTTGTTTGCACTCATAACCTTAACTATTTTTCAGCTTTATATCATTCTGCACCGTCGTCGCACAGTCCGGCCGGCCGTCATGCGCGCCGCCTGCGGCTCCGGTTGGCGGCTCCTCCCCGCTCTCCGCCGGCAGTCGACGGCACAGGGGTCGGTCTACGCCGGGTCGCAACTGCTGCGACGGCATCTTCGCAAAGTCCGATGCGGAGCCCGACGCAGCCGGGCTCCGCCCAGCCGGAAAACGGCCGAAAGAAATCCGACACGTTCCGCTCCCGACGGGAGCTTAGCGCCGCTTCGCAGCAAAACCGGCGCTGCCGGCCGAAGGACAGGAACATAATTCCGATTCGAACCCTTCGCACCGCGGCGGTCTCCGGGCGGCCTCCCCCGATCGCCCCCTGCCGGCCGAAAACCGCATGTTTTATTTCAACTTCTCCATAATCAGGTCCACCGCCCTGTCGATCGCGGCCTGCAAACCGTCGGCGTTCTTGCCGCCTGCCGTGGCGAAGAATGCCTGTCCGCCGCCGCCGCCCTGCATGAGCTTCGCCGCCTCGCGGACCACGGCGCCGGCATCGGCGCCGCGCGCCACGATCTCGTCGCCCAGCATGATCGTGAGCGAAGGTTTGCCTCCGTGGTTCGACCCCTGCACGAAGACGAGCTTCGGCGCACGCGCGCGCAGGTTATAGGCGAGGTCCCGAATGAAATCGGGCCTGCGGTCGGTCTGCGCGGCGAGCAGCTGCACGCCATTACGCTCGGGCGTCGAAGCGATGATCTTCTCGGCCCACTCCGCGACCTGTTCCCTGCGCATGGCCTCCACCTCCTTCGAAAGAGCCTCGTTGCTCTCGATCATCTTCTTCACGGCCTGCACGACCTGCGGATTATTGAGGTATTCGCCCACGTTGCGCAACGTATCTTCGGCGGCATAGACGACCCGTTCGGCCTGAGCGCCCGTAACGGCTTCGATACGGCGCACGCCCGCCGAAACGGCGCTTTCGTTCAGAATCTTGAAAAATCCGATGGTGCCCGTGGCGCTCGTGTGCGTACCGCCGCACAGTTCGACCGACGTGCCGAAGCGCACCATGCGCACCCTGTCGCCGTACTTCTCGCCGAAGAGCATCATCGCGCCGCACCGCTCGGCCTCCTCCTTCGTCGCCTCGCGGTTCTCGACGAGCGGATAGTCGGCCCGCACGGCGCGGTTCACGAGCATCTCCACTTCGCGCAACTCCTCGGGCGTAACTTTCCGGAAATGCGAGAAGTCGAAGCGCAGCGCCTCGGGCGTTACGAGCGAACCTTTCTGTTCGACGTGCTTGCCGAGCACCTTGCGCAGCGCCTCGTGCATCAGGTGGGTCGCCGTGTGGTTGTTGGCCGCAGCCTGCCGTTTCTCGGGATCGACCACCGCCGTGAACTCCGCCCCGGGATTCT
The DNA here is from genome assembly GCF_900021155.1 of Alistipes sp. CHKCI003. Taxonomy (GTDB): domain Bacteria; phylum Bacteroidota; class Bacteroidia; order Bacteroidales; family Rikenellaceae; genus Alistipes; species Alistipes excrementavium. The sequence continues at coordinate 106,790 of NZ_FCNT01000052.1, read as the reverse complement.
CGGGCAGACGCTCGGCGATATGGACGATCAGTCCGTTCTCCTTCTCGGTCGCCACGATGGAAATCCGCTCGTCGGCGTTCTCTATATAGCCGATGTCGCCGATCTGACCGCCCGAATTGCCGTAGAACGGCGTGCGGTCGAAGACCAGCTGGTACGTCGTCTTGTTTTTCGAAGTAACGCGGCGGTAGCGCGCGATGCGCACCCGCTCGGTCAGCGTATCGTACCCCGTGAAAAGGCTTTCGCGGATCGGAACGAGCTCCGCCCAGTCGTCGGTATCGACCGCGGCGGCGTGGCGCGAGCGCTCCTTCTGCGCCTGCAACTCCTTCTCGAACGCCGCGAGGTCCACCTCGACGCCCTGCTCGCGGGCGATGAGCTCCGTGAGATCGATCGGAAATCCGAACGTATCGTACAGCTCGAAGGCATCCCTGCCCGAGATGAGCCGGCCGCCCTCGCGGCGCGTGCGCTCGACGACGCCGTCGAGCAGGTTGATGCCCGTGGCCAGCGTCCGCAGAAACGACGCCTCCTCCTCCTCGATCACACGTTCGATGAGCGTCTGCTGCGCCCTGAGTTCGGGGAACTGTCCGCCCATCTGCTCCACGAGCCCCGGGACGAGTTTGCAGATGAAGGGCTCGTTGAAACCGAGGTAGGTGTAGCCGTAGCGCACGGCACGGCGCAGGATGCGGCGGATCACGTAGCCCGCCTTGACGTTCGACGGCAACTGGCCGTCGGCGATCGAAAAGGCGATGGCCCGCAGGTGATCGGCGACCACGCGCATGGCCACGTCGGCCTTCCCGTCCTCGCCGTAGCGCTTGCCCGACATGGCGGCGATGCGCCCGATCGTGGGCTGAAAGACGTCGGTGTCGTAATTGGACTTCTTGCCTTGCAGGATCATGCAAAGACGTTCGAAGCCCATGCCCGTGTCGACGTTGCGCGCAGGCAGCGGTTCGAGCGAGCCGTTGGCCTTGCGGTTGAACTGCATGAAGACCAGATTCCAGATCTCGATCACGTGCGGATGGCCGGCATTGACCAGCTCGCGGCCCGGCTTCGCGGCGATCTCCGCCTCGTCGCGCAGGTCGAAATGGATCTCCGAACAGGGACCGCAGGGGCCCGTCTCGCCCATCTCCCAGAAGTTGTCGTGTTTGTTGCCGCGAAGTACGTGGTCTTCGGGCAGGTATTGCCGCCAATAGCCGTAAGCCTCCTCGTCGAACGGCACGCCGTCCTCCCCGGAGCCTTCGTACACCGTGGCATACATCCGTTCGGCGGGCAGTCCGTAGACACCGTGCAGCAGCTCCCACGCCCACTGGATCGCCTCCTTCTTGAAGTAATCGCCGTAGGACCAGTTGCCGAGCATTTCGAACATGGTGTGGTGATACGTGTCGTGGCCCACCTCTTCGAGGTCGTTGTGCTTGCCCGAGACGCGCAGACACTTCTGCGTGTCGGCCGCACGGGGGTATTTGCGCGGAGCGTTGCCGAGGAAAATATCCTTGAATTGATTCATGCCCGCATTGGTGAACATCAAGGTGGGGTCGTTCTTCACCACCATCGGGGCCGAAGGCACGATCGTGTGCTGCCGGCTCTCGAAAAAGTCGAGGAAAGCCTGACGGATTTTGTTCGATTCCATGTATACTGTTTTATCTATTCCCAACGTTATCCGATACGGGTTGCAAAATTACATAATTTAAGCTAATTTTGCATCCATAGCCGGAGAAATTTCAGGGAATGACGCAAAAAGAGGGAACATTCGACGCGCTCACGCACGAAGCGCAAACGCTGACGCAGGAGGTCGTAACGGAGGTGGCGAAGGTCTCGTTCCGGCTGAAGACCTACCGCCTGCTGCGCAAGATCCTGCTGGGCTTCATCTTCGTATCGGTCGCCAACGTGCTCTTCTCCTATTTCTTCTATACGCCCAAGATGTACCGCATCATCCGTTCGAACCGCGACATGGTCCTCAAATACCGTATTTTACAGGACCGCGTCCGTGCGGCGCAGAGCAAGGTGGAGGAGATCGCCCACCGCGACGAGAACGTCTACCGCTCGCTCTTCTCGGCCGACCCGCCGGGCGGCGCAGGCTTCGACTCCTATCCCGATTCGAAATACGCCGCGCTGGCCGACGACACCTATGCGCCGCTGATGATCGGAACGTGGAAACAGCTCGACGCGCTGGCCCGCGGCATCTACCGCGAGTCGGTCTCGTTCGACGAATTGCAAGCGCTGGCCTTCAACAAGGAGCGGATGTCGGCGGCCATTCCGGCCATCTGGCCCATCGACCGCTCGAAGCTCCACAACAACCACATCGGCGCTTTCAACCCGCGGCGCCTGCACCCCATCCTGCACCGCATCGCGCCCCACAACGGCGTGGATTTCGGCTGCGACCGCGGAACGCCCGTCTATGCTACGGGCGACGCCGTGGTGGAGATCGCCGCCGCCACGGGCGAGAACGGCGGCTTCGGCCGTCAAATCCTGCTCGACCACGAATTCGGCTACAAGACCCGCTACGCCCACCTGAACAAGGTGCTGGTCAAAGTCGGCGACCGCGTGGTGCGCGGCCAGAAGATCGGCGAAGCGGGCAGCACGGGACGTTCGACGGCTCCGCACCTCCATTACGAGGTGATCCACAAGGGTACGCCCGTCAACCCGGTCAACTACTTCAACCGCAACATGACGGCCGAAGAGTACGACCGCCTGATGGAGGAGATGCGCGACACGAACTTCGAAATGTAACCGCACGATGGCAGGAAAAAAGGACTTGGAGCGGCTCCGCCGCAAACGCCGGCGCAAGCAGATCGTCGTCCGCACGACGGTGGGCGCCTTCGTCTGGACGGGCGCCGCGGTGCTCTACTACATCGCCTTCTCGCTCTTCTTCGACACGCCCGTGGAGTACAAGCTCCGCCACTCGACCGACCGTCTGCGCAGCGAATACGAAACGCTCACGGCGCGTTACGACTCCCTGCAAACGGTGCTCGCCAATGTCGTGGAACGCGACCGCAGCGTCTTCCGCACCCTCTTCGAATCCGACCCCTACGATTTCGACTCGGAGTACGAGCGCAAACGCTCGGAGCGCTACGAAGAGATGCTCGGCAAACCCTTCCGGAAGCTCCGCAGCGAGTTCCGCGACCGGCTTTCGGCGGCCGAAGGGCGTCTGGCCGCACTGAACGGCACCTACCTCACGCTGCAGGCGGCCGTCGACTCGGCGGGCGACGCCCGCAACAACATCCCCTCGATCCAGCCCGTCATCAACAAACAGCTGACGCTGCTCACGGCCTCCTACGGCATGCGCATCCACCCCTTCTACAAGACCCTCCAGCCGCATCAGGGGGTGGACTACACCCTGCCCGAAGGGTCGCGCGTCTTCGCCACGGCCGACGGCGTGGTGAAGGACGTGGCGCAGCGCAACTCGACGTCGGGCCGCACCGTGGTGATCGACCACGGCAACGGCTACGAGACGACCTACGCCCACCTGAGCAAAGTCAATGTCGTGCGCGGACAGCGCGTGCGGCGGGGCGACATCATCGCCCTCTCGGGCAACACGGGTCTCTCGCTCGCGCCGCACCTCCACTACGAGGTGCGCCACAACGGGATGCGGGTCGATCCGATCCACTACTTCTTCATGGAACTGTCGCCCGCCGACTACCAGCGCATGATCCGCATCGCGCAGTCGGGGATGCAGTCGTTCGACTGATCCGACCATGCGCAAAGACCGAAACAGAGCCTTCGCGGCAGACGAAGCGGGCGGCGGTGCGAACCGAAGCGATGCGTCCGCTGCCCGTCATGCGAAGACGACCGGCCGGATCTGCGCACCGCATGCGGAAAACACGGCTGCCGGCACCTCCCCGACCGCCGCTTCCGGCGACACGCAAGCGCCGGCCGGAAGTACGGGACACGCCCCGGCTCTTTCGGATGCGGCGAAAGGCCCGTTACGCGCAACGGGTCCGGACGATGCGTCCGGCCCCCCGGGCGAAAACGGGCTTCGGACAACGAGGGCCGGCGCTGCTCCGGATGCGGCGGTTCCGGCGGCGGCATCGGCCCCGTCGGTCGGTGCGATCCGCCGCCCGGCGGAGGAGGGGCCGCTTTTCATACTTCCCGACGGCAGCGTCTCGCACGCGATTCCGCTCGACCGGGCAGACATGCAACGGCTGCGCCTCGTGCTGCTCGACTTCGACGGTACGCTGGCCGACACGCGCGAGGCCAACTACCGCGCCTATGCCCGCACGCTGGCCGAGGCGGGCATCGAACTGACGCGCGAAGCCTATCTGAGCACCTACTTCGGGATGCGGAGCCGCGAATTTCTGGAACGGATCGGGTTCGGCGATCCCGCTGTGCGCGAACGGCTGCGGCTGCGCAAAATCGCGCTTTACCCCTCCTGTTTCGACACGCTGCGGCTCAACCGTCCGCTGTGGGCGTTCGCGCAGGCGTTCCGCGCCGCAGGCGGACGAGTGTGGATCGTCTCGACGGGCAGCCGCGACAACATCCGGAATGCCATGCGTCATCTGGGAATCGCCGGCGGCATCGACGGCATGCTCACGGGCGAAGACGTCGCCCGCAGCAAACCCGCGCCCGACTCCTTTCTGCGGGCTATGGCCGCCGAAGGGGCCGCACCGCACGAGACGCTGATTTTCGAAGACTCGGCCGTGGGGCTCGAAGCCGCCCGCAGAAGCGGTGCGCCCTGCATCGCCGTGAAATTCTGAGGCCCTCAGGCCGCCTGTCCCCTCCCGAAAATACGGCGTCTACGTCCGAAACGTCCCGTCCGGGCAGCGGCTCTCCGGGCTCTCGTTCCGACCCGCCAACCGCATGCACGGCAGCCGAACACCGGCGACGCAAGCGGAAGAGATTCGCTCCGGAAACGACGGCCGGACGCAGCGTCCCGTGCGGTCAGGCATTCTGCGCACGCACCGCAACGTCCCGCCTCCCCGGTCCGCATCCCTTCGTCCCGTTTCGACAAGCGCCATGCACGGCAATCAATACGATAAGCCGCCCGTCCCCGCACAAGCGCGACAAGACGCAGGCATTCGTCAGCGTGCATTCATGCGAAGATCGGGAAAAGGCCGTGTCGGAATACGGGCACAAGAGCCCTTCACCCGAACAGCGTGCAGCACGGCGGACAAAGCACGCAGGGCTCGCAGCCGAACCGCGGCCGGATATGTACGGAGCTGCGCTCCGCGCCTCGAAACTGCGCCGTTTTCAGCCGAACCGACGCAACGGACCGCCCGTTCCGCGAACCGCTGCCGCAAACAGACGGCTCTTCCCGAAAAACCGCAACTCCCGGATCGCAACCGTTATACACGAAGCACCCGGTCATACCCCGGCCTGTTTCCGCCCGACCGCAGGCCCCGGATCGGCAAAAGGAACGACCGGGCCGAGGCCGGGAGCACGAAACGGGCGGCAAAGAGCGAGGAGGGACCAAGCGGAAAAACAAGGCAGAGAGCACCCGGCCGAGGGAACAGAGCAAGAAAGGACAAAGCATAAAGACGAGACGGGAAGCGCAAAGCGACAAAAGACAAAGCGAAAAACGGGGATGACGCTCACGGATACCGCCGCCGTTCGACCGTTCATGCAAACACGGCGTCCCCGACTGCACGTACCCGGGAAAGGAGGAAATTACCGAGAAAATAATGATATTGGATGTCCCGCCGCGGCAGTGCCCCGCCCTGCGCATCCGTCGATTTTCGGTCCGAGCCTCCGATCCCCCCCCTGCGGCTCCCTTCCTTGCGCCTCCTGCGCATCCACTTTGCGAATCCCGCTGCAAACGGCCTAAAACGGCCCTCGATGTACGAACGCTCCGTTTTACGGCTATTCGGAAACAGCCGGCTCAATGCACGTCTAAAATCCGAAAGGCTCCGACGCTCCCGATCGTCCGGCCGGAATCGCGGCTGCCCCAGAGGGATTCGAACGGCTCCCGAGCAGCGGCGGAAGCTCGGCGGACACCCCCGCACCGGACGCGGTTCGAACGGAGTATGACGGATTTCCGTCGTGCTGAAGATTCGGGATTCCCAGACGGATTGCAGGCTATTTCCGAAACTCCTTCAAAGCCTCTTTCGACCGTTGTCGCATTTTCGGTCCGAGCCTCCCCGTTCGGGCAGGGTCTCATGCCCGAATCACGTTCGAACGGAATCGCCTATCGTCCGCAATTCCCCGAATCAGGGGAACCATGCCGCAGCTTACTGACAAACAAGCGATCCTTCTATCCCAACCCTCTGCCTGACTTCGGCCCCCTCCATCCCAAAGCATGGAAAATCGCGGGAAAAACCGGGAGTACGCACCGGCTATCCGGTTGCGACGACGCTCCGAACCGCAAACGGGACCGCATCCCGCACGCCCATTACCGTCGGCATATCTCCCGGAAATCGCAGTAGCGGCAGGAGTCCGCATCCTCACACTGGCGGAACGGAACCGTCGGATCGTAGAGTTCGGCCAGCGTGCGCCGCACCTCCTCCTCGAATGCGGCGCCGAACGACGCATAGCGAGCCCCGACGCCTCCCGTGCGGTCCACGGGCCGGGGATCGTACTCCTCGCGGTGCATCTCGCGCACATAGTAGAGCGCCGGCTCCACGTCGCGCCCCTCCGTGCGGCGGAGCATCATCGCATAGAGCATCGTTTGCAGAATATTCGGAAGACGCTGCCGGCCCTTGCCGCGAAACAGGGCCTCCACGCCGTCGAAGTCGAGATGAGGCGTTCCGGTCTTGTAGTCCACCACGCGCAGCGCCCCGTCGTCGAGCGAGTCGATGCGGTCGGCACGGCCTGCGAAACGCAGGATCAGCGTCCCGCCCGCCGCTTCGAACGGAAACTCGTAGGCGACCTCCTCCTCCAGTCCGCGCACGGCGAACGCATCGTGCGCCGCATCGTAACGGACAACGCCTCCGCGCAGGTATTTCGCAATAATATCCTTCACGATCAGCAGATTGCCCGTATAGTCCGCCTCGGTCGCCTCGGCGTCGTGCAGGCAGTTGCGATCGATCGAACTGCACACGGCACGCTCCACCTCGCCCGCCCCGACCATCGCCCGCAGCGTCCCGGCGGGATGCTGTTCGCCCCGCACCCGCTCGTAGAGCTGCTGGGCCGCATCGTGCAGGATCGTGCCGAAAAGCGGATTATCCACCTCTTCGGTCAGCTCCTCCTCGGGTTTGATGCGCGCCACGGAGTAGAAATAAAACTTCAGCGGACAGGTTACGTAACGCGAAAAGGCGGTCGGCGAGAGCGCCGGCACGTATCCGGCAGAAGTTCCGGCCCCCGCCTCCCGCTGCACGGAAGCACCTCCCGAGAAGCTGCCGGGCCGAGAATCACGCACGGCGCCCTCCTCCGCGGCCGGCTCCGGCGAAGCGTCGGGTCCGTCAATAGCAGCACCCGCCGATGCGACCGGCGCGCCATCCTCCGAGCGCATCCCCGCCCGCCCGACCAGAAATCGTTCGAGATGCCGCATCACGGCGGCATCCTTCGGGATCTCGATCGGCTCGGCGGGCGCGAGGTTCACATCGACCCCGACCTCCAGCTTGCGGAGCGGGAAACCGCTCTCGTAATCGAGCTGACAGATATAGCGGCTCGGCTCGCCCGTCGACTTGTCGTCGGCACGCGAGCAGTAGATCATCCGCACGTCGCCGGCCCGCTGGAGCAGACGGTAGAAATAGTAGGCATAGACCCCCTCGTGGTGTTCGGGCGTAGGCAGTCCGTAGGCCATGCGCAGGTTGTAGGGGATGAACGAGGATTGCGTCAGCAGGTTGCCCGGGAAGTTGTCGTCGTTCATCGAGAGGATGATGACGTGTTCGAAATCGAGGTTGCGGGTCTCCAGAATACCCATCACCTGCAACCCTTCGAGCGGCTCGCCCTCGAAGGGGATGCGGAGCTGGCGGAGCGTGCGGCGCACGAGCGAGACATAGACCTCGTCGGGGATATCCATCCCGCACGCTTCGAGCGAGTTGCCGATCTTGGCGACGTGCTCGGCGATGACCGCGAGGAACTCCACGCGGCGGCGGGCGTCGTCGCCCTCGTAGCGCAGGCGTGCGGCGGCCGACAACACCCCGGACAGATAGCGCGACATTCCGCGCCACCCGTCGGCGGCCGAGAAGACGAGCCGCAGCAGTTCGCCGCGGCCGAGGCTCCCGGCCTCCACGGTGAGCCGGCGGTGCTCGACGATCTCCGCCTGCAGCGCAGCGACCGCATCCGGAGCGGAGGCGGCGACGTAGGGGTGAGACAGCAGGCCCGTAACATCCGCATGGTAGAAGTGCGTCCGGCCTCCTTTCGTCCGGCGGTGGCGCTGCAAGTCGAGCAACCGCTCGACGAAAGTCGAGGCCAACGTCTGCCGCAGGGGGTAGCCCATCGTTACGTTCGCCTCGCCCGCCTCGGGCGGAAGCGCATAGAGCAGCGGCATCAGCAGGTTTTCGTCGGTGAGCACGACGGCCGTCTCCTTGCCCAGCGGGCGGCCGCCGTTCTGCGCGGCCAGCTCGCGGAGGATGCGGGCCGCGTATTTGCACTGCACGGCGTCGGACGAAGCGGCCACGGCCTCGATCCGCTTCGGGCGGCGCATGCAGTCGTGCGACAGATCGCTGCGGGGCGGAAAACGCCGCAGATTCTCACGCACGAAAAGGCCCGCCTCCTGCCGCAGGTCGGAGACGTAGTAGTCGTCGTAATCCCAATAGAAATCGGTCTCGGCCCGCGTCGCAAGAAATCCGAACAACCGCTTTTCGCACTCGGAGAGGGCGTTGAATCCCGCCACGACATAGCGGCCGCCGCCCCCGGGGAGTGCGGCGCGGCCCGCTGCGATCCGCTCGGCCGCCTCGCGCTGGATCATGCCCGTATAGGCGATGCCGAGTTCGGCGAGCCGGGCCTTGTAGCGGCGGTAGACCTCCGCGAGCGTCCGCCAAACCGCCAGAAAACGGCGCTTCTCCTCCGAAAGATCGCCCTCGCCCGCCAGACTCGCCCAAAACGAACGCAGAATGCCGAGCTGGGCGGGGGTAAGGTAGGAGACGTCGGCCTCCAGTTCCTTGAGGTCGGAGATGTTGCGGAACAGCCGGCCGGCGTCGATCATGTATTTGTCGATCGTATCGAAGTCGTTGAGCAGCAGATCGCCCCACGCATAGAAACGGTCGAAGGGCTCGGTGTGGAACTCGGAATAGATCCGGTAGAGCTCGGTGATGAGGCGGATGCGGTCGCCGGAGCGCAGGCCCGAAATTTCGGTCGTCAGCTCGTCGACCGTCTGCCAGCGGGGCTGCCAGAGCGGCTCCGCAGCGATGCGGGAGAGCGCATCGGTGAAAAAGAGGCGTGCCCGCCGCGACGGAAAGAGCACCGTCAGTTCGGATACTCCCCGACCGAAGCGGCCGTAGAGATCGGCCGCCACCTCCTCCAGAAAGCCCCGCATGGATGCCTCAGTCGAGTTCGACGACCTCGCCGCCCGTAAAGCCCGCGCCGCCGCGCAGCACGGCGGGGTCGCCCGTGTAGGAGATGCGGGCGTCGGTCGAGGTTTTCGCTTCGAGACGCTCCGTGGCGCAAACCGAGACTTCGGCACTGTTCGAGGCTTCGGCCCGCACGGACATGGCCCTCAGCCGTGCGGCATCCACCTTACCCGTGGCGGCCGTCAGCGTCAGGTAGCGGACCTCGCCCGAGAGGATCGCCCGGCTGCGGCCCGAAAGCTCCACGGCGAGGTCCGTAACGTCGAACATCCCGTCGAACGTCGCCCCGCCGTTCACGCCGACGTCGAGCATCGCGGCTTTGAAAGGCCCCGGGAAGGAGACCGTGGCGCCCGAGACGCGGATCCGGCGGATCGCATGGAAGCAGACTTTCACTTCGGTCGTGGTCGTGCGGCGGGCTTCGGTCTTCTCCGTAACGGTCAGCACGCCGTTCCGCACCTCGGCCTTGAATTTCGAAGTGTAGGAGCCTTTGGTGTCGTAGACGATACGGGGAGCCTCCGTCTCGGGCACCTGCACGAACGTAACGGCGAAGGGGCCGCTGAGGCTGACCTCCGAGAATTCCGTCAGCCACTCGCTCGTGCCGCCGTCCTGCGCCGAGACCGAAAGGCCCGCCAGAAGCAGCACGAAGCTCAGAATCAGTTTTTTCATATAAAATATCCGTTTGAATTCGCAGGGCTAAGATACGAAAAAATCCGCCGGCCGCACATTTATTCGCCATTTATGACTATCTTTAGTCGCTTTTAGACGACGTTTTCCGGCGGCGGGAGCCCGGAAACAGCGGAAGAGCGGCGCGAATGCCGCCGCACGGGCCCCGGCCCGGAACGGTCGCAAACCGAACCGGACAGAAGTGAGAGCCAGAATCCTCAATGCGGGTGCAGGCTCGGGCAAGACCTATCAGCTGGCGTACAAATACGTGCGCGACGTGATCGGAGAGCCCGGGCGCTATCGTCATATCCTCGCCGTAACCTTCACGAACAAGGCCACGGAGGAGATGAAGACGCGCATCCTCGAACGCATCCACGAGCTCGCCTCGGGGGCTGCGAGCCCCTATCTCGAAGCGCTGTGCCGCGAACTGTCGCTCGACGCCGGCACGGTCCGCTCGCGGGCGCAGGCCGTGCGGTCGGCCATCCTGCACGACTACTCCCACTTCACGGTCCTGACGATCGACAAATTCTTCCAGCGCATCCTCCGCGCCTTCATCCGCGAGCTGGGCATCGCCCCCGACTACAACACCGAGATCGAAACCGACGCCGTCGTGGGGCGCAGCGCCGATCTGCTGGTGGACGAGATCGCCGTCGACGCCGAGCTGCGCCGGTGGCTGATGGCCTTCGTGCAGGAGCGCATCGAGGAGGGGCGCCGCTGGGACATCCGCGAAGGGGTGCTGGCGCTGAGCGGCGAGCTGTTCAAGGAACGGAACCGTCCGGCGCTCGGCGCAGGCTGCTCCAAGGCGGAGCTGGACCGCATCGTGGCCCGTGCGACGGCCCGGACGCGGCAGTCGCAGGCCGAGATGCGGCGGATCGCCGCCGAAGCCGTCGGGCGGATCGACCGGGCGGGGCTCGGGCTCGCGGACTTTCCCTACAAGAGTTCGGGCTTCGCGGCCTACTTCTACAAGACGGCGCGGGAGGTATTCGAGCCCTACGGCGCCCGTGTTCGGGACGCCTGCACGAAGGAGAGCGCATGGGGCAAGGCCGGATCGCCCGTACAGGCCCTCCGTGCCGAGCTGCAACCCGCATTGCAGGCTTTGTGCGCCCTCTACGACCGCAACGTCCGCTTCTGGAACACGACGGCCCTGCTGCGCGAAAACTACCGCAGTTTCGCCCTGCTGGCCGACCTCTATGCCAAAGTGCAGACACTCTGCAACGAGGAGAACATGATGCTCCTCTCCGAAACCAAATACATCCTCTCGGAGTTCATCGGCCGCAACGACGCACCCTTCATCTACGAAAAGGCCGGCACGCGGTTCGATCGCTTCATGATCGACGAGTTCCAAGACACCTCGGCACGCGAGTGGGAGAACTTCCTGCCGCTGCTGCTGAACGCCATGGCGCAGTCGGAGGAGACCTCCGTGCTGCTGGTGGGCGACATCAAGCAGTCGATCTACCGCTGGCGGGGCGGCGACTGGCGCATCCTGCACACGGCGGCCCGCGAAGCGCTCGGCGCCGGAGAGACGGAGGTGGTGCGACTCAAAGAGAATTACCGCAGTCTGCCCGCTGTGGTGGAGTTCAACAACCGGATCGTCGGGGGCGTCGTCGCCGCGGACAACGCGAGGCTGAACGCCGAACTGCTCGCTGCGGCCGAATCGGGCCGTCTGTCCGCGGCGGACAAGGCGGCGCTGACGGACACGCTGGCCGATGCCTACGACGGCCATACGCAGACCGCCGCGCGCCGGAGCGACCGCCCGGGCTACGTGCGCATCGCCCCGTTCGACGGAGCGCCGCCCGTGGTGGAGTGCATCCGGGAACTGCTGGACCGCGGTTTCCGCCCCAAAGACATTTTGATCCTCGTGCGCTCGAACAGCGAAGGGGCCCGGGTGGCCGAGACGCTGCTGGCGTTCAAGCGCACGAACGACGATCCCCGCTACCGCTTCGACGTGATGACGCAGGAGGCGCTTCTCGTGGGGCGCGCTCCGGTGTGCGCCTTCGTGGCGGCGGCCTTGCGGCTGGCCGTCAAGCCCGCCGACCCGATGTCGGAAGCGGTCTACAACGGCTATCTGGGGCGCCCCTACGACACGCCGCTGCCGGAGGAGGAGCTCTCTTTCTGCCGCGAGATCCGCCTGCTGGCGCCCGAGGAGGCGTTCGAACGGATCGTGATGCGGCACCGGCTGCACGAACGCCGGTCCGAGAACGCCTATCTCCAAGCCATCCACGAGGCGATCATACGCTTCAGCGCCCGCAAGACAGCCGACATCCCGCTCTTCCTGCGCTGGTGGGACGAGACGGGCAGCGGGCAGTCGCTGAGCGTCGAACAGAGCGAGACGACCGTGGGGATCATGACCGTACACAAGGCCAAAGGCTTGCAGAACAAAGCGGTGATCCTCCCCTACTGCTCGTGGCCGCTCGACCCCGACCCGTCGAAGCAGCCCGTCGTCTGGGGCGAGGCCCGGACCGAGGCCGCGGAGGGGCTGGGGCGCTTTCCGGTCAAATACAAACGCGGCATGGCCGACTCGCACTTCTCGGCCGAATACTACCGCGAACTGGTCTACACGAACGTGGACAACATCAACCTCCTGTACGTGGCGCTCACACGTGCCGAGGAGGAGCTTCACATCTACATCCCCAACGAAGCCCGCAACCGCAACCACGTGGGCAGCCTCGTCGCGGGCTGCATCGCGGCGGACGGCGGCGCATGCGAGCTGGACGGCATGCGGGGACGCTGCACCCCCGCCGAGGCGGGCGTCGTCTACGAATTCGGCCGGGCCGAGGGGCCGGCGCCGCAACGCACCGAAGCGCCGAAGACCGGACACCTCGTGCTGGAGGATTATGCCACGGCGCAGCCCGCACTGCGGCTGCGGCTTCCCTCGCAGCGCTACTTCGAAGAGGAGGAGACGTCTCTGCTCGCGCCGCGCAACCTCGGCATCCTGCTGCACAAAGCCTTCGAGAACGCCGCGACCGAGGCGGAGATACTCGGCGCGATCGGAGAGATGCAGGCCAACGCCCAGCTCTCGCAGGCGGAGGCCGCGGCGCTGCGCGACGCCGTAGGCCGGGCGCTCGAAGACGAGCGGGTCCGCGAGTGGTTCGGCGGCGGATGGGACGCCGTACACAACGAGCGGGAGATCGTCGTGCCCCGCGACAGCCGTCTGCGGCGCCCCGACCGCGTGATGACGCGCGGACGACGGGCCGTGGTCGTGGACTACAAGTTCGGCCGGCGCGACCCCGAGCGCTACCGCCGCCAGCTGCGCGAATACGCCGACCTGCTGCGAGGCATGGGGTACGACCGGACGGAAGGCTACTTGTGGTATGTCAAACTGGGTACGATCGAAAAAGTGGTATAGAAGAACGATGGATCATTCGCTGCTCGACATCATCCCGCGTCCGTTCCGGCGGCGCACCTGCCGGGTCTCGCTCACGATCTTCGCGCGGGCGCTGCTCAACTTCCTCGGGCTCGCACTGCTGCTGCCCGTGCTGGTGCTGATCCTCGACACGGAAAGCATCCGCACCAACCGCTATCTGGCCGCAGCCTACGAGTGGGGCGGCTTCGCGGACCAGCGGTCGTTCGCGCTGGCCGTGTGCGGCACGGTGGTGGCCGTCGTGGTCCTCAAGTCGCTGCTCGGACTGGCTCTCTACAAAGCCGAACGCAACTACATCTACGACCTCTACGCCTACATGTCGCACCGTCTCTACGTGGAGTACCGCAACCGCGGCCTCACGTTCATCAAGGGCTCCAACTCGGCCGTACTGGCCCGCAACGTCAACGTCGTCTGCCTCACCTTCGTAACGGGCATTCTCATGCCGCTGGCCACGATCGCCAGCGAGGCGACGCTCTTCCTGCTGCTCTTCAGCGGGCTGGCCCTCTACAACGCCGCGGCCGCGGGGCTGATCCTCGTGATCTTCCTGCCCGCAGCATGGAGCTACTATGCGCTCGTCCGCAACCGGCTCGACCGCTACGGCGAGATCGAGAACCGCGCCCACCGCGAGAAAGCCCGCACGGTGATCGAGACCTTTCGCGGCTATCCCGACATCGAGATCAACAACGCCTTTCCGCAGATGCTCCGCAGCTTCGACCGCGCGATGGACGACGTGGTGCGCACCCGGTCGAAGCAGGCGACCATCGGGCTACTGCCCCAGATGTTCACCGAGGTGGGGCTGTGCGCGGGCATGGCGGTGCTCGTCGTGGCGAGCCTCGGGTCCGAGGGCGGACAGATGCGGCTGCTGTTCGGCGTCTTCGCCGTGGCCGCCCTCCGACTGATGCCCTCCGTGCGCAACGTGATGTCGGCGTGGACATCGCTCAAATACAACCGCTACACGATCGACATCCTGCGCGAGGCCGACCTCGAACACGCCGACCCGACGGTCGACGCCGACACGGCGCGGATGCCGCTGCGCCGCGAAATCGCCGTGCGCCGCCTCTCGTTCCGCTTCGAAGACGCGGCGGAAGAGACCCTGCACGACTTCTCGCTCACGATCCGCAAGGGCGAACGCATCGGGATCCGCGGCGCATCGGGCGCCGGCAAAACGACCCTTTTCAACCTGCTGCTGGGATTCTACGCCCCCACATCGGGCCAGATCGCCGTCGACGGCGAGCCCCTCACGGCCGCCAACCGCCGCCGCTGGCAGAACACCGTCGGCTATGTCTCGCAGAGCGTCTTCATCGCCGACAGCACGTTTCTGGCCAACGTAGCGCTGGGATGTCCCGAAGCGGAGATCGACCGCGAGCGGGCCGCACGGGCGCTCGAAGCCGCCCGCCTCAAGGAGTTCGTCGACGGGCTGCCCCGCGGCATGGACACGCCGATCGGCGAATGCGGCTGCCGCCTCTCGGGCGGTCAGCGCCAGCGCATAGGCATCGCACGGGCGCTCTACAAGCAGGCCGACGTGCTCTTCTTCGACGAAGCCACCTCGTCGCTCGACAGCCGCACCGAGGAGGAGGTGAACCGCTCGATCGCCGAACTGTCGGACGAAAACAAGGAACTGACCATCATCGTGATCGCGCACCGCGACAGTTCGCTGGACTACTGCGACCGCGTCATCACGATAGGAACATAACGACTTACGCACACCTATGGATTACATCATCGCAGGCCACAGAATACGCCTCACGGGAGAAGGCTCCGGCAACGCCTTCGCAAAGGCGCTACGCCCTTTCCGCGTGTCGGAAAACGAGACCGGAGTGCCCGTGCTCACGCTGCTGACGGGCTGTCCGCTCGATTTGCAGGAGTACGATTACCGCGAACTCGACGCATTCGCATTCGACGATGCCGATGCCGACTGCCACTTCGGACGCTACGACGGCGGCTACCTCTTCTACATGACGCCGCGCGCAGGCGGCGCGCCGACCCTTTACGAGTTTCCCGACGGACGATCGGTCGTGCGGAGCAACGTCGGACACGACGTCTCCATGTACCGCTTCGGGCTGTGGATGATGTACGGTCTGGCCGTAACGCCTCTGCAACGGATCGCCATCCACTCGTCGGTGATCCGCTGCGGTGCCGGCGCCGTACTGTTCCTCGGCGAGTCGGGCACCGGCAAAAGCACCCATACCCGCCTGTGGCGCGAACACATCGCCGGTGCCGAACTGCTCAACGACGACAGCCCGATCGTCGGCATCGAGGAGGGTCTGCCGACCGTCTACGGATCGCCGTGGAGCGGCAAGACTCCCTGCTACAAGAACGAGAGCTACCCCATTCGTGCGATCGTGCGGCTCAGTCAGGCTCCGCACAACCGGATCTACCGGCTGCCGACGCTGGGTGCCATCGGGGCATTGCTGCCGTCGTGCCCGCCGGCCTTCGCCTACGACGCGGCGTTGCAAGACCGCATCTGTGCGACGCTCTCCGCGGTGATCGCCCGCGTGCCGGTCTACCACCTCGAATGTCTGCCCGACGAGGCGGCGGCACGGCTCTCGTATCGGACCGTATTCGAAGGGGGGGGGATGTAACCATGCAACTCTCCAACCGGCTCTTTTTCGCGCAGGTCGAGGAGGTGCTCGCCTCGGGCAGCGAAGTGCAGCTCCGCGTCAAAGGCTCCAGCATGCGGCCTCTGCTGCGCAACGAACGCGATGTCGTGGTGCTCGCACCCCGCCGGCCCGGTCAGCCGCTCCGGTGCGGGGAGATCGTGCTGTTCCGCTACCGCGGGCGGCATATCCTCCATCGCATCGTGCGGATCGACGGCGAACGGTTGACCCTCGCGGGCGACGGCAACTACCGCCAGACGGAACATTGCACGACCGGCGATGTCGCGGCCGTCGCATGCCGCATCATACGCAGCAACGGACGCGAAATAGGTTGCCGTTCGCTCGAATGGCGGCTTCTGTCCCGCCTGTGGCTCCTGTGGCCGCCGCTCGTGCGGCGCTATGCGCTGGGACTGCTCTTCCGGCTCGGATGGAACTGACGACACGACCCCGGAGCATCTTCAATCGCAACGCGGGAAGGATGCCGCGAAGAGACGCGCCACAGGACGTACGACACGACGGGTTGCGCCTACACAACGACGAAAGAGGAACGCCGTACGGGAAAAATGCGACAGCGCAGGAGTTCCCGTCTGCAAACGGAAAAGCCGACGCCGCACGGCCTACGCCCCGCGACAGACACGGAACTGCGGCGCATCGGTTAGGGAGCGGTTCTGTCCTCGCAGCTACAGAGAGAAAGGAAACCCCGCGACAAGCACGGAACTGCGGCGGAACATGGATTCAGAGATGGTTCGCGGCGGCGCAGCCCCGCAGGGTTTCGCACCGCATGCGCCGCTGTGCGGAAGCATCTTCATATGGAATCATCCGAATACCCACTCACCGTCCTATGACCGAAACCGGCCGCTTAAACGACCGACTGGCGGCCCGCACGGCCGCAGGACAGCTGTTCATCCTTCCTCAAAAACGCTTCTACTGCAAAAAGGCCGGATCGCGCCGGCAAGTTCTCCCTCGTTCGCAAAGGGTGCTTGCGTCCCTTTGCCTGCAAAGAAGGAAGATGACTTTCCGGATTCTTCTCCGAGGGAGATCTTCGCCGCCTCGTTCGAGAGCCCGTACGAACGGCAGCCGAGCATTTTTATTCGAAAACGTCGATCCGGCGAAGGTGCGGCTATAAAAAAGACGAATCTTACACCCCGTCGAACGGTCGCCATCGCAGCGGAAAGCATGCGAAGAAAAACCATAGAGCGGTTCCGCGATCATCGACGGCCGGTTTCTGTCCCGCATCGGCCCCCGACGATGCTACGAAGAGCAGTCGGAAGAGTATCCCGGCCTCACACGGGGAGTTCCGCACCCCCACATCCTACCCCGGCATTCCCGGTCGTCTCATTATCCCGAATCAGAGACAGACGCCGCTCTCGTCCGTACCCCTGCTGCCGACGGCCCCATCGTCCGGCTTTTCCTCACCGGTATCCCGATTCATCATATTCGTTATCGTTTCTTTTCGCCGAAACGACGATATTCGCACCGCACGAACAAAAACGAATGATAAAGAAATTTTATCCTCCATCGAAACCCGGCCGCAGCACTCCTCTTATCCGCATGTCCGGCGACAGAATTGCACCTCGCCGAACACGGCAACGACCGCAGCACATGACACGACGGGCCGCATTCCATATTCTGACGAATCTTGCGTTTCTCGCAGCCGCCGCACTCCACGTGGCGAAGCATCGTAACCCGTATCTCGGAATCGTACAAAAAGGAACGGGCGGAAAAAGCAAAGTTCCGGCGGCGTTATCGGTTCTGTTCCTTCCGGCAACCGCTACGAGCCTCGCTTCGCCCGGGATCGACGGGGCCGCATTCCGGGACGGGACAATGGCACTACCGCATCGAGCCCCTCACGATCGTACTCTCCGCCGGGCATGTATCGTGAAACGCCTTCCCGCATTGCGGTAACCGCTCTCGGAATATAGTTGCGGCCGTCGCTCCGCTATAAAGAATTCCGCCCCTGCCGTAAAATCTTGCGGCAGGGACGGAATTCTTTCATTATCGAACGGGATACGGCGGAAAGGCAGCACAGCCGTCCTCCCCCACCGCCGCACCGTATCAGTCGCCCAGTGCGAAACGCTTGTAGGCGATCACCGTAGCCTCGTTATCGGCCTTGCGGATGTACTCGGCGATCGTCTCCTTCTCGCCCACGAGCGTCTGGTTGAGCAGCGTGTTCTCCTCGAAGAATTTGCGCATCTTACCCTCGGCGATCTTCTCCAGAATAGCCTCCGGTTTGTTGGCGTTCTTAGGATCCTGCTTCATGGCCTCGACGGCGATTTTGCGTTCGTGCTCGATCACCTCGGCCGGACAATCGGCCTCCGAGATCGACACGGGCGCCATCGCCGTAGCCTGCATGGCGATCGTATGAGCCACCTCTTCGGGCACGGGCTTGTTGAAACCGAGGATCGTACCCAATTTCTTGTTGAAATGTACGTAAGCGGCGCAGAACGGAGCTTCGATACGGGCATAGTATGCCAGCTCGATCTTCTCGCCCGTCTGGCCCGACTTCTCGGTTACCATCTCCTCGACGGTGCGGCCTTCGGCATTTTTCGCAGCCAGCAGCGCATCGCGGTCGGCGGCGTCGTTCTGTACGGCGATCTCCATCATGGCCTGCACCGATGCGGCGTATTCCGCATTCTGAGCCACGAAGTCGGTCTCGCACGCAAGGCAAAGCAGATAGGCTTTCTGTCCGACGATCTTCGTCATCACGACACCCTCGGTGGCGGTGCGGTCCGCACGCTTGGCCACCACGAGCTTGCCTTTCTCGCGGATAATGTCCTGAGCACGTGCAAAATCACCTTCGGCTTCGGTGAGGGCATTCTTGCAGTCCATCATACCGGCACCGGTCATTTTGCGGAGCTTCATCACATCAGCAGCTTTGATTTCCATAGTATTCTCTCAATTTATTATTCGACTTCAAAAAGTTTTCCCCGGAACGGGAAGGGGCAGACGCCGGATCGCCGGCGTCTGCCGTTATTCCGACGGAAAACGGACTGTAAATAGGATCCGCCCGAACTACTCGGCCTTCTGCTCGGCAGCGGGTGCCTCCTCGACGACAGTCTCGGCAACGACCGCCTCGGCGGCAGGCGCAGCCTCCGTAGCGGCTACGACCTCGGCCAAAGCAGCCTCCTCGGCGTCGATGGAAGCCTTCACGGCTTTCTTGATGCGGGGTTTGCCCTCCCTGCGGGGAGCCGCGCCCTCGGCGGTTGCGGCCTCCTGAGCCTCCTTCTCCTTTTCGAGACGGCGCTCTTCGGAGCCCTCGGCGATAGCGGCACACATCGCATTCACGACCACGGCGATCGAATTCGTGGCATCGTCGTTTGCAGGAATCACGTAATCAATGTCGGTTGGATCACAACAAGTATCGACCATTGCAAAGACGGGAATGCTCAGGCGCTTGGCCTCCTTCACGGCATTGGCCTCCTTCTGCACGTCGACGACGAACAGAGCGGCCGGCAGGCGCGTAAGGTCGGCGATGGAGCCGAGGTTCTTTTCGAGCTTGGCGCGCTGACGCTCGATCTGGAGCTTCTCGCGCTTGGAGAAATTATCGAATGTGCCGTCGTTGGTCATCTTGTCGATGGTGGCCATTTTCTTGACGGCTTTGCGTATGGTGGGGAAGTTCGTCAGCATGCCGCCGGCCCAGCGCTCCGTTACATAGGGCATTCCGACGGCAGCCACCTTTTCGGCAACTACGTCTTTCGCTTGTTTCTTGGTGGCTACGAACAGCACGCGGCGACCGCTCTTGGCGATCTGCTTGAGGGCTGCTGCGGCCTCATCGATCTTGAGCACCGTTTTGTGCAGGTCGATGATATGGATGCCGTTCTTCTCCATGAAGATGTAGGGAGCCATTTTGGGGTTCCACTTACGCTTCAGGTGCCCGAAATGGGCGCCGGCCTCCAACAATGTATTAAAATCTGTACGTGACATTTCAATTCGTTCTGTTTAATTTTAATTCTCTTTTCATCAACCGTCCAAGGTAGCGCTCCGACAGGGAGCGGTCCGGACGATTTTCCGCGGCGGGGCAACCGGCAGGTAATACGATATATGAATATATAGGCAGTCTTCCCGATTTGCGAACCCTCGCCGTGCTTGCCGAAAATCCGGTCGTGCGATTAACGCTTGCTGAACTGGAACTTGCGGCGTGCTCCGGGCTGACCGGGCTTCTTACGCTCAACCTCGCGGGGATCGCGCGTCAGGAATCCGTTCTTCTTGAGCACGGGGCGGAACTCGGCGTCGATCTCGCACAGAGCGCGTGCGATACCCAGACGAGCGGCCTCGGCCTGCCCCTTGATACCGCCGCCGTCGAGGTTGATGGCGATGTCGTAGTTCTCCAGCGTGTCGGTGGCCAGCAGCGGTTGCTTCACCTGATACTGAAGAATATCGAGGGGGAAATAAACGGCGAGATCCTTGCGGTTGATTGTAATCTGACCCTTGCCCGGCTTCACGAATACGCGAGCCACAGCGGCCTTACGACGACCTACGGTGTTTACAACTTCCATAACTCTTACTTAATCTCGTTCAACTTAATTGTCTTGGGGTTCTGCGCGGCATGCGGATGCTCCGCACCGGCATAGACCTTCAGATTCTTGAAGATAGCTTCGCCCAGACGGGTCTTGGGAAGCATACCTTTAACCGCTTTTTCGATCACGAACGCCGGTTTCTTCGCCAGATAGTCGGCGGGCGTAGCGAAACGCTGGCCTCCCGGGAAACCGGTGTGGCGCGTGTAGACCTTGTCGGTCATCTTGTTGCCCGTGAGCTTCACCTTGTCCGCGTTGACGACGATGACATAATCACCGCAATCGACGTGGGGCGTGTAGCAGGGCTTGTGCTTGCCTCGGAGGATCTTCGCGACCTGCGATGCAAGACGTCCCAATACCTCGTTCGTCGCGTCGATCACCACCCACTCTTTGGTTGTGGTCGCGGCGTTGGCCGAGATAGTCTTGTAGCTTAATGAATCCACTTTGTTTACGTTTAGTTTAACTTGTTTGTAATCCAATCCCCGCACTTTACGGGTGCGCAAAGGTACGAATTATTTCTCAGAACGCAATGCAACTCCCGAAAAAATAAACGGAAAGGATTTAAAAATATCACTTTATCATCGCGTTCGCCGCGTTCGGGAGCAACACCGCCGGGCCGGCCGCGCCCCCCCGATCCGGCGCATAACGCCCCCCCCGCACGAACGCCGCGGCCGGGTCCGTCCATGCCGGACCGGCCGGCTCGGAAAACCATTCCGGTAGCACGGCTCCCCCGCATCGTACAACCGGCCGAAACGGCCCGGTCCGAATCATCTGCGGCAGGAAACGGACGGTCCTCCGAGCTGCCGCTACCGGTTCCGCAACAGGACAAGGCGGATCCGCGGCGCATGGAATATCACCGGCATGCTGAAACGCACGGACACCGTCCGCATGACGCCCCTCGCCGAATCGCGCCTTATGCCGGGTGTCCAACGGGTGCATTTCAAGATCGTTCGCCAAAGCGCCCGCTTCAATGCGGGATGCTTGCCGCCCTTCATTTCGGACGCCGTAACCGAACCGTCGCATTCGACGACGAATCCGACGATCACTGTTTCGGACCCGGTCGCACAGGCGATCTCGGACGGATACTCCAAATGCTTCATCGGCCATTCGCGGAAGCGTCCGGCATCGCCGCCCCGAAAGGGCGGCACAATTTCATCGGAATTTACGGTCCGTGCGCAGACTGCGCTTTGCGCCCGGACCGTTTTTTCGTCCGGACATTCGGCGCCGGATACAAAACGGCAGCCGAAAGCAGCGCCCCAATCAGTGTGAGGCGAATTTTCATAGGCGCTTGGAATTTATCAAAGATAACGTTTCCCTGCACAACGGCCAAATCGCCTCGCATTTTACGCCATCGGCGGATAAAACGCAGCACCGGCACGAGAAAAGCCCTCGGGACGATCGCCTCCGGCCGTGCATCATCCGCATCGTTCCGCCGAAGCGGCGAACGCCGTGCGGTCCGCCAGTCCGAACTTCGACAGTTCCGCAGCGAACGGGCCGACCCGGCAGCTCTACAACGAACAGTCAGGTCCGGCTATGCTGCGATGAACGGACAAAACTGACGGTTCCGCAACACACGGGCCGACCCGGCAGCTTCGCGGCAAACGGCCAAGGCAGACAATCCCGCAGAGCAGGGACCGTCTACGGCATTCGGACCGAGGGGCGGAGCCGCTCCATCGCCGTCCGCCGCGACCTTCACACTCCGTTCCGTCCGGTCCGTCGGCGCGCGCACGGGCGGGCGCCCGTTCCGTCGTCCCGTCTTTCGGGATCGTATTTCTCCGAACGACGGAAGTCGTGCCCGGCGGCACCGTTTCCGCGGCATGAGCGGGCCGTCCGACCCTCGGTTCGCACCGCGCCGGACAAGCCCCATGAAAAAAAAGAGCTGTCTAACAAGTCCCGAGAATCGGAAATCACCCCTGTCGGAATTCATTCCGACAGGGGTGAAATCGTTGGAATCAGATTTGTTAGACAGTTCCACAGAGTGCGCAAGCCGCAAAGGATTTTTCCCGGCCTTATTACAGAACGCCGACTACAAATGCGCTGCGCGAAAATAATTCGACTTAAAAAAGGAGCCCGGATAACTCTTATCGCCGGACAGCCTCACGCTACGATCGTCCGCCCGGATTATCCGAGGAACGAAAGCAGAATACCCGCAGCAACGGCCGAACCGACGACACCGGCTACGTTGGGCCCCATCGCATGCATGAGCAGATAGTTGCCCGGATCTTCCTTCTGGCCTTCGATCTGCGACACACGGGCTGCCATCGGCACGGCGGAGACGCCGGCCGAGCCGATCAGCGGATTGATCTTGCTGCCCTCCTTGGAGAAGAGATTCATCAGCTTGGCGAGCAGCACGCCGCCGGCCGTACCCATGGCGAACGCGATCACACCCAACAACAGAATACCCAGCGTGCGGAAATTCAGGAACGCCTCGGCCGTCGCCGTAGCGCCGACCGTCAGTCCGAGGAAGATCACCACGATGTTCATCAGCTCGTTCTGCACCGTCTTGCTCAGACGGTCGACCACGCCGCACTCCTTCATCAGGTTGCCCAGCATGAGGCAGCCCACGAGCGGAGTTGCGCTCGGCAGCAGCAGAGCGATGATTACAGTAATCATAATCGGAAAGAGGATGCGTTCGAGCTTCGACACCGGGCGCAGCGTGCGCATGCGGATGGCACGCTCCTTCTTGGAGGTGAGCGCACGCATGATCGGCGGCTGGATCACCGGCACGAGGGCCATGTAGGAGTAGGCGGCCACGGCGATCGGACCCAGCAGCTCGGGAGCGAGCATCGACGTGAGATAGATGGCCGTAGGGCCGTCCGCACCGCCGATGATGCCGATACTGCCGGCCTCATTGGGAGTAAAACCCAGCGCGAAGGCACCGAGGAACGTAACGAAGATACCGATCTGAGCGGCGGCCCCCAGCAGGAAACTCTTGGGGTTGGCGATCAGCGGACCGAAGTCGGTCATGGCGCCGACGCCCACGAAGATCAGACAGGGATAGATGCCGAGCTTGACGCCCAGATAGAGGTAGTCGAGCAGGCCGGCATTCGCTACGAAGATGTCCCAATGCACATGTCCGCCCTCGAAGAGCGACGTGTGGTAGAGGTTCGCATCGGGCAGGTTCGTGAGCAGCATACCGAACGCGATGGTCAGCAGCAGCAGCGGCTCGAACTTATGCTTGATGGCCAGATAGAGCAGCAGGAACGCCACGCAGATCATCGCCACATTGCCCCACCCCATCGAGGCGAAGAGACCGGCGATGCCCGTCGAGCCGGCGAAATCCCGCAGGCTGTCCCAGACGAAACCGGAACCGGAATTCAGCAGTGTCCACATAGCGCTACTCGATCACGATTAAGTTATCGCCCTCCATGACCGTCGCGCCCTGCTGCACGAAGATCTGTTTCACCACGCCGGCGCGGTCCGCGTCGATGTTGTTCTCCATCTTCATAGCTTCGAGCACCACGAGCGTCTGGCCGGTCGACACCCGGTCGCCGACGGCGACCTTGATCGAAAGCACCGTACCCGGCAGCGGGCACTTGACCGCATAGCCCGACGAGGGGGCCGCAGCCGCGATGCGCGGCGAAGGAGCGGCGCCCGAAGGGGTAATCATGGCGCTGTTCGCCGTTTTGGGCGCAGGAGCCACCTGCGGCTTCGAGACGGCGGTCTTCGCCCCCTCGATCTCTACTTCATAGGGTGTGCCGTTGACGATCACGCGCGCCAGAGCCGAATTCTCGTTCACGTCGTCGATCTGCACATCGTAGTTATGTCCGTTGATTTTCAGTGAGTAATCTTTCATGTTCTTAAAATCTATTTTCTGTCAGGCATCTGGGTTAAACCGTGAATCTTCGAGTTCCACGGCGAGTAAGCGCGTTTGATGCTCATGATCGTCAGCACTTCCGACTCTCTGTCGTGCAGATCGCCGCGATACATCTTGAGCGCCGTGGCGATGGCGGCGATCTCCTCCTCGTGGAGCTGCGTCTGAGCCTTCGTGGCCGCCGAGGGGGGAGCAACGGCGTTGCGGCGGGAGACGACGTAGCCGAATCCCTGCATGATCAGCACCAGCAGCACCAACATGAAGAAGACGAGGCAAATGCTGATGAGCGCCGTCCACAGCATCTCGGACCAGCCCCAGTCCATTCCTTTTGCGATTAACATGTTCATCGTCGTACGAACTTATTACAAAGGAATATTGGAGTGTTTCTTGGGCGGATTCTGCAAGCGCTTGGTCGCCAATGACTGCAACGCGCGGATGATGCGGAAGCGCGTGTTGCGCGGCTCGATCACATCGTCGATATAACCGTAGCGGGCCGCATTGTAGGGATTGGAGAACTTGTCGTTGTACTCCTGCTCCTTCTCGGCCACGAACTTGGCCTTCGCCTCGGGATCGGTGAAAGCGGCGAGCTCCTTGGCCTGCAACACTTCGACGGCGCCGCTGGCGCCCATCACGGCGATCTCGGCCGTCGGCCATGCGTAGTTGATGTCGCCGCGGATGTGCTTCGAGGACATCACGATGTAGGCGCCGCCGTAGGCTTTGCGCAGCGTAACGGTTACTTTCGGCACCGTCGCCTCGCAGTAGGCGAAGAGCAGCTTAGCGCCGTGGGTGATCACGCCGCCGTACTCCTGCGTCGTCCCCGGAAGGAAGCCCGGCACGTCGACGAGCGTTACGAGCGGAATGTTGAACGCATCGCAGAAACGCACGAAGCGCGCCGCCTTGCGGCTCGCATTGATATCCAGCACGCCGGCCATGAACTTGGGCTGGTTGGCGATGATGCCGACCGACTGGCCGTTGAAACGGGCGAAGCACGTGATGATGTTCTTGGCGTAACCTGCGGCCGACTCCAGATACTCGCCGTTGTCCACGATGGCACGGATGACCTCGGCCATGTCGTAGGGTTTGTTGGCGTTGTCGGGAATGATCTCGTTGAGCGAATCCTCCAGACGGGTGATCGAGTCGGTGCAGACCGCGAGCGGAGCATCCTCCATATTGTTCTGCGGCATGTAGGAGAGGAGCTTGCGGATCAACTCGATGCCCTCGTCCTCCGTATCGACGGCGAACTGCGCCACGCCCGACTTGGTGGTGTGCATCATCGCCCCGCCGAGCTGCTCCTGCGTAACGTCCTCGCCCGTAACGGTCTTCACGACTTTCGGCCCCGTGAGGAACATATTGGAGGTCTCCTTCTTCATGATGATGAAGTCCGTCAGCGCCGGAGAGTAGACGGCGCCGCCGGCGCAGGGACCGAAGATGGCCGAGATCTGCGGAATGACGCCCGAGGCCATCACGTTGCGCTGGAAGATGTTGGCATAGCCCGCCAGCGCGTTCACGCCCTCCTGAATACGGGCGCCGCCCGAGTCGTTTATGCCGATGCAGGGCGCGCCGTTGCGCATGGCCATGTCCATCACCTTGCAGATCTTGTCGGACATCGAGAGCGACAGCGAACCCGCCGTTACGGTGAAGTCCTGCGCGAAGACATAGACCAGACGGCCCCCGACCGTACCGTAACCGGTTACCACGCCGTCGCCGAAGGTGTGTTTCTTCTCCATGCCGAAATCGTAGCAGCGATGGGTTACGAACATGTCGAACTCTTCGAAACTGCCCTCGTCGAGGAGCATCTGAATGCGCTCGCGAGCCGTGTATTTGCCTTTCTCGTGCTGCTTGTCGATCGCCTTCTGACCGCCGCCCATGCGCGCGGTCTCGCGGTTCTCGATCAGCTTGTTGATCTTGCTTTGAATTTCGCTCATAACTGTCTCGTTTGGATTATTTGTTCTTGTTCTCGCACAGCTCGGTGAGGATGCCCTGCGTCGACTTGGGGTGCAGGAAAGCGATCGTCATGCCCTCGGCGCCCTTGCGCGGGGTCTTGTCGATCAGACGGATGCCGTGCGCCTCGGCGTCGGCGAGCTGCTCCTCGATGTTCTCGCAGGCCAGAGCCATGTGGTGGATGCCGATGCCGCGGTTTTCGATGAACTTGGCGATGGTCGACTCCTCCGAAGTGGGTTCGAGCAGTTCGATTTTGGTCTGGCCCAGCATGAAGAACGCCGTGCGGACCTTCTGGTCGGGCACTTCCTCGATCGCATAACATTTCAGACCGATCACGTTTTCCCAATAGGGGATTGCCTCATCAAGGCTCTTCACTGCAATGCCAAGATGCTCGATGTGAGATACTTTCATGGTTGAAAAAATTAAGATTAGTATGTATTCGTTTCGTACGTTTTCTTTTGCGCACACAAAGATAGAAATCTATTTCGGAAATAAAAACAGATTTCACACATATTTTTTCAACCGTTTTCAGACCTATTCCGGCCGTTCCGGACAAGCCTGCAACGAGCCGTAAATCTCGGACAGACGCCGGGCCACGGCCCGCTCGGAGAAGATTTCGGAGCGGACCCGTCCGCGCCCGGCGAGACACGCGCGGAACTCCTTGTCGCACAGCACGCTCCGCAGAGCGCCGCAGAGCGCGGCTTCGTCGCCGGAGGCCGCATACACGGCCGCATCGGCCGCCGTCTCGCGGTGGAGCGGCGTATCGCTCAACACCGCAGGCACGCCCGAACGCATCGCCTCGACGAGCGGCCGCAGCGAAGTCCCGACCTCGGGATCGGACATCGAGACATAAGCCTCGGCCATCCGCATCAGGGCCGGCAGATCGGCCGGCGCGGATTCGTAGACGAACTCGATCCGCCCGGCGCCGCCCGTGGCGCGGGCATATTCCGACAGGAAATCGGAATAACCCGTCCGCCGGCCGCACACGACCAGCGCGCAGCCGGCGTCCGAGTCGCGCACCGCATCGAAGATTTCGACGAGACGGAGCCTCACCTCGGGCACGCCGACGGCGAGCACGTAGCGTCCGGGCAGCCCGTACTTGCGGCGCACGGCCTCGCACTCGGCCTCGCCGGCCGGCGCCGCCGGCGGATGCACTCCCAGCGGCAGCAGCACCTCGATCTTCCGCGGGTCGATGCCGAGCCTCTCGGCGAGTTCCTCCTTGGCCCCGCGGCTCAGGGCGATCACGCACGCCGCCGAACGGCACGAACGTCTGTAAAGCCTGAGGCGGACCATCCGGTCGAAGAACGTGTACATCCGCGGGTAGCGCAGGAAATTGAGGTCGCGGACCGTAACCACCCGGCGCGCGCCCCGCAGACGCACTCCCTGTGCGAGCGGAGAGGCGGAGCTGTGGTAGACATCCGCCTCGTCGTCCGGCTCTCCTCCAACGACATATTCATGTTCCGGAGCATATTCGGAGAGAATTTCGACGAGTCGTCCGCAGTAGGTTCCGGGGAGGGCCTCCGGAACGGAATCGAAGCCTATTTTCATAACAAAAAGCAGAAGTTGTTCGTCATTGTGGCAAATATTTCGTATCTTCGCTGAAAATAAGTCGTACCATGAAAAACGTACTCCTTATCTTTCTCTTCGTGCTCTCGGGAGCGTGCGGCGCACAGGCGCAGCGCATCGCGCTGGGCGAGCGCGTACCCGAGCTGAAAATCTCGGGCTGGCTCGAAGGCCGCCAGCCCGAAGCGGCACCGCTGACCTACATCGAATTCTACCACTCGTCGAACAAGGAGGGCATCCGTTCGCTCGACCGGCTGAAAGCCGCAGCCGACGAACTCGGCGGACGACTGCGGATCGTGGTCGTCGCACAAGAGAGCGAAGAGAAGGTCGCAGCCATCCTGCGCCCCTACGTTTCGCAGCGGATCGGAGTGGGATTCGACGCTTCGGGCAGAAGCTTCGCGAACTTCGGTGTCGCCTACCTGCCGTTCGGCGTGCTGACCGATGCCAAAAACCGTGCCTTATGGATGGGAAACTCCCTGCAACTGACCCCTGCTTTTATCGAAAAAATCGCTGAATAACCATGTCTTTCACCAAAATCGACCACTACGAAAAAGAGTATATCGACGCCCATCACGACAGCGCGCTCAACGTAACCGAAGGCGTCGCCGACCAACCCATCGTCAATCCTCACTTCCGCAGACCGAAAAGACGCCGTCTCTCCACCGAGGAGTATGTCGCCGGCATCCTCCGGGGCGACATCACCGTTCTCTCGCAGGCCATCACGCTCGTCGAGAGCAGCAATCCCGACCACTATCAACAGGCGCAGGAGATCATCGAACGCTGTCTGCCCCATGCGGGCCGATCGGTCCGCATCGGCATCACGGGCGTCCCGGGCGCGGGCAAATCGACCTTCATCGAAGCCGTCGGCAACATGGTTACGTCGCTGCGGCACAAGCTCGCCGTGCTGGCCATCGACCCCTCGTCGGAGCGGAGCGGCGGCTCGATCCTCGGCGACAAGACCCGCATGGAGAGCATCTCGTCCAATCCCGATGTCTTCATCCGCCCCTCGCCTTCGGCGGGCTCGCTGGGCGGCGTCGCCCGCAAGACGCGCGAAACAATCGTGCTGTGCGAAGCGGCCGGATTCGACGTGATCTTCATCGAGACCGTGGGCGTCGGACAGTCCGAGACGGCCGTGCACTCGATGGTGGACATGTTCATGCTGCTGCAAATCTCCGGCGCGGGCGACGAACTGCAAGGCATCAAACGCGGCATCATGGAGATGGCCGACATCATGGTCATCACCAAGGCCGACGGCGAGAACATCCACAAGGCCGAACTGGCCAAGACCCAGTTCCAAGGAGCCTTGCGGCTCTTTCCCATGCCCGAATCGGGATGGCGGCCCAAGGTCTACACCTGCTCGGCGGTCGCCCGGACCGGTCTGGAAGAGGTCTGGAAAGGCGTCGAGGAGTTTCTCGCGCACACCGAATCCAACGGCTATTTCCAGCACAACCGCAACCGGCAGAACAAATATTGGATGTACGAGAGCATCAACGAAGCGCTGCGCAACAGTTTCTACCACGATCCCCAAGTCGAGAAACGGATCGGCGATTACGAACAGCGCGTGCTCGACGCCCGTCTCAGTTCGTTCATCGCGGCCAAAGAGCTGCTGGACCTCTATTTCGAAGATAAATCCGCTAAACGATAGAACACCCGACCCATGAAAAGCACTTTCTATCTTCCCATCGCGGCGCTGGCATGCGCCGTACTCACAGGATGCTCCGTCAAGGAGAGCACCATCAGCCAGCCGGAACCCGTGTCCGAGCTGATCAGCCAGATCCGAACGGAGCAACGCTCGGGCGATGTCGCCATCACGACCTTTTTCTACGACGAACAGCAACGTGTGAAACAGCAGATCACGACCCTCGTCGACACGGATACGCAGGTGAGCAGTTCCGTCCGGGAATTCGTCTACGGCAACGGACGGATCGACATCGGCACGGACAACGGCGAACCGCTCACGCTCCTGCTCGACGAAGAGGGCTATGCGCGGGAACTCGTCTCCGGCGACCGGACACTGGCCTCCTATCATTACAACGCCAACGGCTACTACTACGAACCGGAGCAGACCGAAGGCCGGTGGAGCGATTACCAATACCTGCTCGCCGGCGACCGCTGCAATCTGGCCATGATAAAAAAATACGGACCGGGCCAAAGCTCCGTCGTTCCGAAACTGCTTTCGACGACGATTTTCGAGTACGGCGACCTCGCTAACGACGCCAACCTCAACCTCTCCTATCTGATCGCGCAGGAGTCGCACGGCGACAATACCTTCCCGATGCTCTACGGCTGGGGCGGCAAACGGGACTCCGATCTGCCGAAGATGCGCAGGACGGAGGATTCCGCACAGGAAGTCGAATACCGCTACACCTACGAGACGGACGACGCGGACCGCATCACCCGCATCACCGAGAAAGACGACACCGGAGCGACGATCAACACCTACACGATCTCCTACAAATAGCGGCCGCCGGGCGCAAAACCTCCTCCGCTCGCGCAGAGCGCTTGTCCGCACAAGGCGGAGACGGCGGTTGTCCGGCGTGCCCCGAATCCGGGAATGGGAATGTCGGGCAAGTTTTTCCGCTTCTCCGAGAACCGCATATTCCGGAATCGGGTCCGGACAGGAATGCTTCGAAAGAGGGTGTCTGCGACTTGTCGGACACCCTCGGATCGTCAGAACGGAGCTGTCAGCCCGTTCGCGCCCCACATCCCCGCCGGACAGAGGGCGTAGATCCGCCGGCGGCACCGGACCGAACGGAGGATCCGTGTCTCCTAAAACACCCGGTAAAACCAAAGCGAGCCGGATTCGAGAGGATTCGCGATCGGGCCCCGGCCGCAGGACAGGCCGTTGTCCCGGGGGAGGGGCGGCCCGCCACGCCTCTCTTTGCGACCGACTGCCGGCCTCGGCCGGACCTGCTGCGGAGGAACGGAACCCGAACCTTCCGGAATCGCACCGAACGATGCCGAGACCGCTCCGCAATCGCTCCGAAACGCGGGAAACGCCCCGCCCCGGCGCAGAGCGGCTGCCGAAGATTTCGCACGACGCGACATCGCGGAAAAGAGACCGGAGATCAACGTTCGCCGTACTCCGCGACGAGCCGCGCAGCCAGCTCCGGCATTCCGACTGCGGCCCGTGCACGAATGTGGGTCAGCGGATTGCGGATCATCGTCGTATCGGGCGACCCGGGATCCACGAGGTAAACCGGCACCTCGGGACGCACGCAGCGCACGAGCGCCGCCGCCGGATAGACCGCCAGCGAAGTGCCCACCACGACGAGCACGTCGGCCGTCGAGGCGATCCGCGCCGCCGCATCGAACATCGGTACCGCCTCGCCGAAAAAGACGATATGCGGCCGCAGCAGCGCGCCGTCGGGAGCCGTGGCGTCGAGCCGCTGCTC
This sequence comes from Alistipes sp. CHKCI003, assembly GCF_900021155.1. GTDB lineage: Bacteria > Bacteroidota > Bacteroidia > Bacteroidales > Rikenellaceae > Alistipes > Alistipes excrementavium. The sequence goes on along the minus strand of NZ_FCNT01000052.1, from coordinate 75,565 downwards.
CCACCCTTCGATCGGCACGACGAGCTCCGGATCGCGCGACGAGCGGAGTTTCGCGAGTTCTCCGTGCAGATGCGTAACGCGGGACGATCCGGCCCGTTCGTGCAGATCGTCCACATTCTGCGTCAGCACCTCCACGTCGAACCGTTTTTCGAGCCCGGCGATGGCGCGGTGGCCCGCATTCGGCTCCTTTTCGAGCATTTCGCGGCGGCGCATGTTGTAAAATTCCACCACCTTGCGGCGGTCGCGCGCCAACGCTTCGGGCGTGCAGACCTCCTCGATCCGGTAGTTGGCCCACAGGCCGTCCGCATCGCGGAACGTGGCCAGACCGCTGTCGGCGCTCATGCCCGCCCCGGTGAAAACTACGATTCTTTTCATATCCCGACTATTTCTCAAGAGAGTGATTCCAAATCACGGGGCAGAAGAACGACGCCACGAGTACGATCTTGAACACAGGCCCCGTAACGGCTGCGATCCAGTCGCCCCGCCCCCACAGCCAGTAACCGATCGCCGGCCAGCAGACCCAGCCGACGAACAGAAGAGCCAGCGCGCCGAGGAGCAGACAGGCGGCCCATCGTCCGGCAAAGCGTCCGCCGCCGTCGCTGTCTTCACCCTCTTCGCCGTCCTCTTCGCCGTCCTCGCCGATACCGAGCCTGCGGCAAACCACGCTCCAGATTCCGATCGCATAACAAAAAGCACTCCAGAGACAGTAGACGAACGCCTTGCCCATCGCCGTCGGCACCGAAAAACCGGCCGCATACCGGTTCAGCAGGAACATCACGACGAACGCCGCCGCCCCGACCGGCACCAGACCGAGCCACAGCCGGTTGAAAACGAGCTCGCGCCAGAACCGCGCAGTGAACAGGGCCATCCAGCCCGCACCGCGCAGCACTCCCATATCATATTTCCCCAGCCGGATCTTCCGGCCCGGAGTTTTGTCTTGCGGTTTCATTCGTATTTTCCGTTACTTTCTTCATTCTTCCGCTGCGGCGCAGGGCGTCGGCTATGAGCCATTGCAGCTGACCGTTGATGCTGCGGAACTCGTCGGCGGCCCACGCTTCGAGCGCCTCCATCGTCGCGGCATCCACACGGAGCACGAAACTCTTCGTCCGGTCCCGTTTCGCCATGACCGTCAATGATGCAACGTTCCCGCATTGACGACGGGCTGCGCGGCCTCGTCGGCACACAACACGACCAGCAGATTGCTCACCATCGCGGCCTTGCGTTCCTCGTCGAGCTCCACGATCCGTTCGTCGGACAGCCTGTCGAGTGCCATCCGCACCATCGTAACCGCCCCTTCGACGATCTTTTCACGCGCCGCGATGATCGCGTCGGCCTGCTGGCGGCGCAGCATCACGGCCGCGATCTCCGGAGCGTAGGCCAGATAGTTGATCCGGGCTTCGACCACCTCGATGCCGGCCATCGCCAGACGTTCGTCGAGCTTGCTTTCGAGCTGCTCGTTGATCTCCGCACTGTTCGAGCGGAGCGTCAGCTCGTCGTCCGCCACACCGCTGTTGTCGTAGGCATAGCATCCGGCTACCTGCCTGAGGGCGGCGTCGCTCTGCACGCCGACGAAATTTTCGAGTATGTTCATGCGTGCGCTGGCCGAGACGGCCGCCTGTCCCGCACCGGTCGGAGCGTCGATCTCGAAAACAGCCTTGTAAATGTCGTCGCGCTTGATCTTCCACACCAGCACCAAACCGATGAGAATCGGATTCCCCGTCTTGTCGTTCACCTTGATGGGCTCGACATTGAGGTTGCGGGCGCGGACCGAAATATTCTTGGCCGACATCAGCGGATTGACCCACCAGAAGCCCGTGTCGTAAAATGTTCCCCGGTACTTGCCGAAAAAGACCATCACACGGGCCTCGTTCGGTTCGAGCAGCATGAATCCCTTGAGGCAGACGATCATCGCAACGAACCACAGCACCCCCGCGACGACCGCGAGCGTCCCCAGCCCGCCGGAGAGTTCGGACAAGACGCCCGCCCCCGATGCGATCAGCACGATGCCGGCGGCGAGCCCCGCGAGGATCAGCGGCAGGGCGACGAATCCGCCGGTTTTCCATCCGTCGTAAACGAAATTCCTGTTTTCCATGTCGTTCAGTTTTTTAAGTAATATCACAATGATATTACAAATATAGAAAATTTTTTCGGACTTTCCCACGCTCCGTTCCGATTTTTCCACGGACCGGGCTCTCCGCCGCATGCCGTCCGCTGGCACAGTTTATGGATTCGACAGAGGATGTAAACTTTAATTATTTTTTCGTTATGGATCAAAAAAACGACACCAGAGAGAACGTTACGACCGCTATCTTCGGCTCGAAAAAGATGCTCACTCCCGCACCGACGGAGTTCATCCCGAAAAACAAGACCGCACCCGAGATCGCCTACCAGCTGGTCAAGGACGAAACCTATGCCCAGACCCAGCCGCGGCTGAATCTCGCCACGTTCGTAACGACCTACATGGACGACTATGCCACGCGCCTGATGAACGAAGCCATCGACGTCAACTACATCGACGAAACGGAATACCCGCGCGTCGCCGTGATGTGCGGCCGCTGCATCAACATCATGGCCAACCTGTGGAACACGCCCGAAAAAGCCGAGTGGAAAACCGGCGCGCTGGGCATCGGCTCGTCCGAAGCCTGCATGCTGGGCGGCGTGGCCGCATGGCTTCGCTGGCGCCACCGCCGGCAGGCCGCCGGCAAACCCATCGACAAACCCAATCTGGTGATGAGCGCCGGTTTTCAGGTGGTTTGGGAGAAGTTCTGCCAGCTCTGGCAGATCGAATTGCGCACCGTGCCTCTGACGCTCGACCGAATCACGCTCGATCCGAAACAGGCGCTCGACATGTGCGACGAAAACACGATCTGCATCGTGCCGATCGCAGGCGTTACGTGGACGGGGCTCAACGACGACATCGAAGCGCTGGACAAGGAACTCGACGCCTACAACGCCCAGACGGGCTATGAAATTCCGATCCACGTGGACGCCGCATCGGGCGGTTTCATCCTCCCGTTCCTCAACCCCGAGGTCAAATGGGACTTCCGCCTCAAATGGGTGCTCTCGATCTCCACGTCGGGCCACAAGTACGGTCTCGTATACCCGGGTCTGGGATGGGTCGTATGGAAGGACAAGAAATACCTGCCCGACGAAATGTCGTTCAGCGTCAACTACCTCGGCGCCAACATCACGCAGGTAGGGCTCAACTTCTCGCGTCCCGCCGCGCAGATCCTCGGACAGTACTACAACTTCATCCGGCTGGGATTCGAAGGCTACAAGGAGGTGCAGCAGAACTCGATGGACGTGGCGCAGTACTGCCACGACGAAATCGGCAAGATGCCCTGTTTCGAGAACTACGCCGACAAGCTGGTCAACCCGCTCTTCATCTGGTACATGAAGCCCGATTACGACAAGAAGGCGAAGTGGACCCTCTACGACCTGCAGGCCAAACTGCAACAGAGCGGCTGGATGGTCCCGGCCTACACGATGCCCAAGAACATCGAGGATCTGGTGGTCATGCGTATCGTGGTGCGTCAGGGCATGTCGCGCGACATGGCCGACATGCTGTTGGGCGACATCCGCAACGCCGTCGCCGAATTCGAAAAGCTGGAATACCCCACCACGTCGCGCATCGCCTACGAAAAGCAGGAGAAGCAGCTGGGACGGGTCTTCACCCATTGAACCGTTCTTCGGACCATAGCGAAAAGAGGCTGTCTGGCGAATCGCAGACAGCCTCTTTTATGCGTACCGTCATCATCTTTTTCTCCGAACAGGCATACCCGTAAAGTTGAATAAACGCGCCGGACACCCCCTTTTCGCGGATGCCGGACAAACCGCATCCCGCACGGAAAGCGGAAAGTCTTCCCGCGACGACGCCTCCCCTCCCGCGACGAACCGGCGGACCGCCGGTCCTCGAACGGCCCCAACCGCACCGGACGGGACCGGACCGGACGAAGCAGAACAGGACCGGCTGAATCCGGTAAGAAAAGATAAATGTGGAACAGACACGGACCGCTCCGGACGGAGCGGTCCGCACCTTCCGAACGCCTGCCGCAAACCATCCGCCGTCCGTTCCTCAATGTTTTGCAGGATCCGCCGATCTTCCGCTTCGGAAACACCCGCCCCGCGAAACGCATTCGGTCGCGTTTCGCACCCGGTTCATTCGCATCTTCGGCTCCGACTCGGATGCTCCGTCCCGGCAAAACCGAATAAATTTCGTTTTGCGTCCGATTTTTCATACCTTTGTGTGTTTTACCGAACACCAATCGCAACATGACAGAGACCTTCGATATTTTCCTCATCGCGATGGCGGCGCTCGCACTGGTCGTATACGTCGCCCTCCACTTCTTCGAAGCGGGCTACGGCTACCTGTTTGACCGCCGCTACGGCTTCCCCGTCTCCAACAAGCTCGGCTGGATGCTGATGGAGGCGCCCGTCTTCGTCGCCATGACGATCCTCTGGCTCCTCTCGGACCGCACGTGGCAGGCCGCACCGCTCGTACTCTTCCTGATGTTCCAGAGCCACTACCTCTACCGCGCCTTCATCTTTCCGCTCCGGCTGCGGGGCCGCTCGAAAATGCCCTTCGGAATCGTCGCGATGGGCATGCTCTTCAACACGCTCAACGCTCTGATGCAGGGAGGCTGGATCTTCTTCGTCTCGCCGGCCGACTACTACGAAGGGTGGTTCGCCCGGCCTTATATCTACATCGGTGCTGCGATCTTCTTCGCGGGCATGTACGTCAACCGCCGCTCGGACGCCATCATACGCGGCCTGCGCAAGGAGGGCGACACGCGCCACTACATCCCGCGCGGCGGCATGTTCCGCTACGTCAGCTCGGCCAACTACTTCGGCGAGCTGACCGAGTGGACGGGTTTCGCCGTCGCCTCGTGGTCGTGGGCCGGCGCGGTGTTCGTGTGGTGGACCTTCGCCAACCTCGCGCCCCGCTCCGCCTCGCTCTACAAACGCTATACGGCCGAATTCGGCGAGGAATTCACGGTCCTCAAACGCAAAAGAATCATACCGTTCATATACTGATCCATGTCGAATCTCTTCACCCCCTATCAGCTCGGCCCCGTCCTGCTGCGCAACCGGACGATCCGTTCGGCGGCTTTCGAATCCATGGGCAAGGATTTCGGCCCCACGCAGCAGCTCAAGGATTACCACGTGAGCGTGGCGCGCGGCGGCGTCGGCATGACGACGCTGGCCTATGCCGCCGTCAGCCGCAGCGGACTGTCGTTCCGCAAACAACTCTGGCTCCGGCCCCGGATCGTGCCGGCGCTGCGCGACATCACCGACGCCGTGCATGCCGAGGGCGCGGCCGCCGGCATCCAGATCGGCCACTGCGGCAACATGACCCACTACTCCACCGCCGGACAGATCCCGATCGGCGCCTCGACGGGTTTCAACCTTTATGCCTACACCCCCGTGCGGGGCATGCGGCGCAGCGAGATCGCCGACGTGGCCAAAGACTTCGGACGCGCCGTGCGCACGGCCCACGACGCCGGATTCGACAGCGTGGAGGTCCACGCCGGCCACGGCTATCTGATCTCGCAGTTCCTCTCGCCCTACACCAACCGCCGCCGCGACGAATACGGCGGATCGCTCGAAAACCGGATGCGCTTCCTTCGGATGTGCCTCACGGAGGTGATGGAGGCCGCAGCGCAGACGCGCACGGCCGTACTCGTGAAACACAACATGTACGACGGGTTCCGGGGCGGCATCGAGATCCCCGAAAGTCTCGAAATCGCCCGGGAGATCGAACGCTTCGGCGTCGACGGGATCGTCCTCTCGGGCGGCTTCGTCTCGAAAGCGCCGATGGCGGTCATGCGGGGGCTGATCCCGATCTACACCATGAGCTACTACTCGCCGCTCTGGCTCCGCTGCTTCATCCGCTGGTGCGGCCCCTACATGATCCGGCAGTTCCCGTTCGAGGAGTGCTATTTTCTGGAGGACGCCGCGAAATTCCGCGCCGAGCTGAAATGTCCGCTGGTCTACGTGGGCGGACTGGTCAGCCGCAAGGGGATCGACCGTGCGCTGGACGCCGGATTCGAACTGGTGCAAATGGCCCGTGCACTCGTGAACGACCCCGCCTTCGTGCGCAAACTCCGCGAAGGCGACGCCGAGACGCGCAGCGAGTGCGACCACCGCAACTACTGCATCGCCCGCATGTACTCCGTGGACATGAAGTGCTGCAAGCACTGCCCCGACCTGCCGGCCAAAATCCGCAAAGAACTCGCCGAACTGCCCTGAGATGGAGACGACCGAAACGAAACGAAGCGTCGCCGGCACCCGCAAGCCGGAGCAGTCTGAAAAGGGTACGAGACCGACCGGCGAACGGCCCGGCGACACGACGCACACGCCGGCAGACAAGCAACCCGGCAGCATGACGCCGCATGCCGACAAGCCGACCGGCGAACGGCCCGGCGACACGACGCACACGCCGGCAGACAAGCAGCCCGGCAGCATGACGCCGCATGCCGACAAGCCGACCGGCGAACGGCCCGGCGACACGACGCACGCACCGGCAGACCGACCGACGGACGCGCAACCGACCGCCCGCCCCGACACGCCGGAGGCAGGGACCGGAGCACAGACGGATACTTCCGCTCAGGAAACGGCGAACCGCACGCCGGCCGCATGCGGGGATGCGGCCGACCGTCCGAAGCGTCCGAAGCGCCCGAACCCCGGAGGCGGCGAAGTGCCGCAGGACACGCCATGGGCCCTCATTACGGGCGCCGGCACCGGTATCGGCCGCCGATATGCCGAACAATTGGCCGACCGGGGCTACAATCTCGTCCTCGCGGGGCTCGCGCCGGAGCACATCGTCCGGGCCGCAGATGAACTGCGCGTCTCCCACCCTTCGCTCGACATCCGCACGCTGGCGATCGACCTCGCACGCGAGGAGGCATCCGACGAGCTCTTCGCATGGGTGCGGTCGCAGGGAATCGGCGTCGACGTACTCATCAACAACGCGGGAATCTTCTCCTTCTGCGACCTGCTCGCAACGCCCGACCGGCGGATCGCCCGCATCATCCTGCTGCACGACCTCACCGCCACGCTCAACTGCCGGCACTTTGCAGCCGACATGGTGCGGCGCGGCCGCGGAGGGTACATCCTCAACATGTCCTCCTTCTCGCTGTGGATGCCTTTCCCGGGGCTCTCGCTCTACAGCGCCAGCAAAGCCTATCTGCGCAGTTTCTCGGTGGCTTTCGCCCGAGAGGTGCGCGAACACGGCATCCGCGTTACGGCCGTCTGCCCCGCCGGGGTGGCGACCGACCTCTACGGGCTGCCGCCCCGCTGGCAGCGGATCGGGCTCCGGCTCGGAGTGCTGATCTCGGCCGAGAGCTGCGCCCGCCGGGGGCTGCGGGCTCTGTTCCGGGGACGGAGGTGCATCGTGCCCGACTGGTGGAACAGGATTTGGATACCCCTCTGCAAACTGCTCCCGACGGGAGCTCTGCGGCCGCTGCGGCGCCATACCATGAAATTTCAAAAATGACGACATGAACGCTACCATTCAAAATATCGTATTCGACCTCGGCGGCGTACTGGCCGACCTCGACATCGAACGCTGCCGAGCCTCGTTCCGCGCTCTGGGCATGCCCCGGATCGCCGATCTGATCGACCCCTACTACCCGGCCGAAGTCTTCGAAAAGCTGGAGCGCGGCGACCTCACGTCCCACGAAGCCTGCGACGAAATACGGCGCATTTCGGGCCGCAGCGAAGCAACCGACCGGCAGATCGCCGACGCCTACCGCTCGTTCATCGTCGGCATACCCGTCTACAAACTGCGGATGCTGGCCCGCCTGCGCGAACGGGGGCTGAAACTCTACATGCTCACGAACAACAATCCGTTGGTGATGCCCTACATCGTCGACTGCTGCTTCACGGCCGACGGACGCACCGTGAACGATTATTTCGACAAACTCTACGTCTCCTACGAAATGCACCTGCTCAAGCCCTCGCCCGAGATCTTCCGGGCGATGATCGCCGACAGCGGCCTCGTTCCGCACGAGACGCTTTTCATCGACGACGGACGGAAAAACGTGAACGCAGCCCGCGATCTGGGCTTCGACGTCTACATGCCTGCGCCGCGCGAAGACTTCCGCCATCTGTTCGACGACCTCCTGCCCGGCTGACGCGCAGCCGAGCGACGACCGAGGGACAGGGCGGACGACCTCCGGAGCGACAACGGAACGACTGCGGCAAATGCGGTCGCTCATGCCTGCGCCCCACGGTTCTTCGGCGCATGCTGAGCCGCAAACGAATTGCCGGGGGGGGGAGCGAAAGCGGACGGCGGGATTTCTCCGGACAGCTTCGCGCCCCGGACCTGCGGCGGATCCCGTCATCGTCCGGCACGATTCCGAACGGTCGATTTCTTGTCGGGGGATACCGACGCGGCACCGCCCGGCGCCGGCAACCCTCCGCGGTCCGTCGCAATGCAGCGGACGGCACTTCGCCGCAGTCCGGCACGGTCCGGCGGTCCCCGCACATGCCGCCCGGCGCCGGCGGTATAAAGACGGAAAAGCCGCAACAGCAAACCGTAACGCCAAGGGCGATCAAACGGGCTCCGGCGCAAAGACCCGTTCGCGCGTGTCGCACGAATGCCTTTCGGCAGCACCTCCGCCCGGCATCCGACGAGCTGTGCGCTGCGAAACGGCGCGGACCGCGACGGATGCGGACGAACAAAAAAACGATATACCTCATTATTTTTTGTCCTAAAAATTTGCAATCCATAAAAAAGACGCTAACTTTGCATCCCGAAATCATCGGAATTTCCTCCGCCGTCCGGAGGGCCGCCTCCGCCCCAAGGGTGCGGCCCGGAATCCGAAAGCGGAGAACGACGGGGTGTAGCGCAGTCCGGTTAGCGCACCTGCTTTGGGAGCAGGGGGTCGTGGGTTCGAATCCCGCTACCCCGACTCGTCGGAAAAATATCGTTCGGGGTGTAGCGCAGTCCGGTTAGCGCGCCAGCTTCGGGAGTTGGAGGTCGCTGGTTCGAATCCAGTCTCCCCGACAGAGAGAGGGGGCTATAAAAAATTATAGCTCCTTTTTTCATATTCATACCGCTCGTTTTACGAGCTCTTTTCCGAACAGGCAATTCTCGGAAGGCGCAACACGGAGGGGGGGGGACGTATCGGGCAAATCCCCTGCTCCGCCTCATTACAGGCACACTCGATATCGCACGAGTGCTGAAATCTTTCCGCTTCCCGAACGAAATTCCGCACATCGTCTGCGGCATAGTCCTCTGCCCGCAAGGCGCCGTCCGCAACCTACAGACATGAGACGCTGCGATCCGGTGTCGGCTCGACCCGTCATGCGATAGTCCGGAGCTCCGAAGATCCGGTCCCTGCGCTTCAGGAGCGCTTTTCGAAAAACGAATCGCCTGCCTCCGTATGGGTAATAACGCCTTTTCTGACGACGCCATGAACCGACGGACCGCTATCGAGCGATGCCTGCGGATCATCTTCGCGGACATTCAACAGGTCGTACCGTTTCTTCATCGGCCGCAAACATAACCTGACTGCACAGACCGATCCCAACGACGGCATCGTCTACCCGGCGAGGGGGGGGGCGGTATCCACTCATAATCTGTATCATAGCTCGGATCTTTACGTGCGGTTGCGATTCTCTGTCCGCATATTCCCCGCCCCAGCTATCCTGCGCACGACCATAACCGCCGTCGATGCGCAGCTGCACGCCGTAAGTTTTCATGCCATCTCCTTGGGTCAGGTATTTCTGCATGCGGCGGGCTACGTCGGCGATACCGCGCATATCACTCCTCAGAGCGATCATGATTTCGTACCTTTTTCGTGGATCCGGTCGATATGCGCTCCATGACTTCTTCATAAATGAAAATATTCGGAGTTACGACCGCAATACCGTCATTTCCCGGCCACCGGTCATCGGGAATATGCGAAAGATAAGCAATGCGATCGTCCGATCACGGATTCATTCCATCCTCTCGCAGCAAAGCACCCTCGGCGATTCGCCGCATATCCTCTGAAAGCACGAGAAGGGCGACGGCATGAGCGACGGGCCGTTTCATTCGCAGCGTCAAAAACAGGTGCAGGATCATCCGTCGTCGGCGAAAAAGCAGGGACGCGGCTTGGGAGGCAGCCTGCACGAGTTCAAGAGAACCGCAGGTGAAAACGTCTTCCGACACCTCCCCGTCCGACGTCAAAGGCGATTTCGTTCGCGGACGGATTCCGCAGCTCCGCCTCATCTGCGCCCCTTTCCGAGAACCGGTCTATGCACCACGTTACAGGGTGCCACGTCCCTCCATCCACCGCCCTCCGCCTCACCTGTCCGCACTACCGCCGAAAACGGACAGAAAGCCAGCCGTTCCCGCCCGGCCGGCAAGAGCATGCGGGCAGAACGATGTCCGCAGAAAATCGGCCCATTGCGGTCGGCCCCTCCGGTGACGGAACATTCGCCGACAAAACCTCGGAAAACGTATGCAGTACGGCCCGGAGAAGAGTGAAAAAATACCGCAAACGCCCGTATCCTCCCCCCTGCTCCCTCGCGGCTTTGCAAGATATACGTAAACGAGCGCAGATACGGACGCTCCGCCTCCGCCGACCGCTACAACCGATGGTAATGACAGTAGAGCAGATTGCCTTCGTCGTCGTGCAGATGCATGCCGCCGCCCAGACAGTAGCGGAACATTTCGCAGTCGGCGCACTCCCCCTTGCGGGCCCACTCGCGGTCGCGGAAGGGTCCGAAACGGTTTTGCCACACCTCCCAGAACCGGTCGCGATAGATGTTGCCCTGATGGAAATTGGCGCGGATCGACGTGCAGCCGGAGATCGCCCCGTCCACACGGATCGAAGCCACGGAGACACCCGCGGCGCATTGGTAGAAGTGATCGCGCACTTCCGTCTCGTAACGCCCCAGAAAACCTTCGCAGGCATAGCTGACCTCGATGCCGCCCAGCCGGCGGCTGCGGCGAATGAATTCGAGCATGTCGCGGAACTGTGCGTCGCTCATGCGGAGCGTCCCGTCGTTCTTGGCGCGCCCTACGGGGAAGATCGAGAACAGGCGCCAGTGTTTCACCCCCTCGGCGAGCAGCAACTCGCGGAACGCTTCGAGACGCGGCACCATCGCCCCCGTAACGCAGGTGATGACGTCGTAGGCCAGCCCCTCCTCACGCACGATGAGGCGGATCGCGTCGAGCGCCCGGTCGTAGCTGTGCGGATTGCGGCGGATGTAATTGTGCACCTCGGGAAATCCGTCGAAACTCACCGACACCGAGCGCAGCCCCGCATCCCGCAGCGCACGGAACCGTTCGGGCGTGAGCGCCAGTCCGTTGGTAACCATCCCCCACGGATAGCCGCGGCGTGCGACCTCGGCGCCCGCACGCTCCAGATCGTCGCGCACGAGCACTTCGCCGCCCGAGAAGATGACGAGTACCCGCCGCGGATCGACATGAGGCGTTACCTCCTCGTCGAGCACGCGCAGGAAATCCTCCAGCGGCATGTCCGCGACGCCCGGGTCCACGCGACAATCGCTGCCGCAATGGCGGCAGGCGAGATTGCAACGAAGCGTACACTCCCAGAAGAGCGTACGCAACTCATGTTCGGCCACCTCCGCGGCATAGAGCTTCGAAAATAGATCGAGCCCGATCCGCTTTCTCAGGCCCGGACTGCGGCGAGCCATGGCCTATTTCCCGTTCTCGGGACGCACCTCGTCGAGCACCGGAGCGGCTGCATCCGAATCCGGAACCGGAGCGGCCGTCAGCGGCTTCTCCCGAAGTTCGCCCGCCTTGTCTTCCTGAACGGGCGGACGCACGCCGTACATGACGATCGTCGTGGGTCGCTCAACCTCCGCAGGCTCCCGTTCCCGGCTCTTCGAGCCGCTCCTGACGGTCGAACAGGCGGTCGAAAAACCGAGCAGCGCCAGCAGCGCGAGTTTCACTTTCTTATCCATAATCTTCGTCTTTCCTTGAAAAAAGGTCAGGACAAATATAAACATTTATTCCGATAATGAAAAATATATGCCAAAAAGTTTTGAAAGCCAACTATTTTTGCTTTACTTTGTAAAACATTAACACATTTAATTCATTTTTTATGAAAGGTACTGTAAAATGGTTCGATAGCAAAAAAGGCTACGGATTCATTACCGAGGAGAGCGGAAAGGAAATTTTCGTACATTTCTCCGGCATTGCGACCGAGGGTTTCAAATCGCTCAACGAACATCAGAAGGTCGAATTCGAGATCGGCAACGGCTCGAAAGGCGAACAGGCCGTAAACGTTACCGTAGTTGAGTAAACCATAATTACCAGCTTCGAACGAAGCGGGGACTGCCACGGGCGGTTCCCGCATTTTTTTGTACATCTCGGAAAAATGTCGTACTTTTGGGGGTCGAATCCGACAAGAAGGTTAATTAGGCTAATTCAAACACAATTCCGATCGCTATGAAAGAAGCAATTGCTATTCTTACGGGCGGCGGTCCGGCCCCGGGCATGAACACCGTGGTCGGCAGCGTCGCCAAAACGTTTCTCCGCAAAGGCTACCGCGTCATCGGCCTCCACGAAGGCTACACGGGGCTGTTCAACCCCGATCCCCGCATGGTGGACATCAGCTATCCGATGGCCGACGGCATCTTCAATCAGGGAGGATCGTTTCTGCAAATGAGCCGTTTCAAGCCCACGGACGCCGATTTCGAAGAGCGGTTCAACCTCAAGTTCTTCACCGACAACAACGTGAAACTGCTCGTAACGGTAGGCGGCGACGATACCGCCTCGACCGCCAACCGCATCGCCAAGTTCCTCGAAGCCAAGAAATACCCCATCGCCAACATCCACGTGCCGAAGACGATCGACAACGACCTGCCGCTGCCGAAAGGCACGCCGACGTTCGGCTACGAATCGGCCAAGGACAAGGGCGCCGTCATCGCCCGCGCCGTCTATGTCGACGCCCGCACGAGCGGCAACTGGTTCGTGCTGGCAGCCATGGGCCGCAGTGCCGGCCACCTCGCATTCGGCATCGGCGAGGCGTGCCACTACCCGATGATTGTCATCCCCGAGATGTTCGACAAGACGGAGATCACCGTGGAGAAGATCGTGAATCTGGTCATCTCGTCGATTCTCAAGCGCAAGATCATGCACATGGACTACGGTGCGGCCGTCATTTCGGAAGGCGTGTTCCACGCTCTGAGCGCCGAAGAGATCCGCAAAAGCGGCGTGCACTTCACCTACGACGAACACGGCCATCCCGAGTTGGGCAAGGTATCGAAAGCGCACATATTCAACGAAATGATCGAAAAGAAGCTCAAGGAGCTGCACCTCAAGGTCAAGAGCCGCCCGGTGGAGATCGGCTACGAAATCCGCTGCCAGACTCCGATCGCCTACGACCTGACCTACTGCTCGGAGCTGGGCATCGGCGTCTACAAACTCTTCACCGAAGGCAAAACGGGCTGCATGGTCTACGTGGACAGCGAGGGCAACGTCTCGCCGCTCTACCTGAAGGACCTGCAGGATCCCGAGACGGGCAAGATCCCGCCCCGTCTGGTGGACATCCACTCGGACAAGTTCGACTCGGTGGTCGAGAACATCCTCAACGCCATCACTCCGGCCGACTACGAGGCGGCGAAAGCCTACGTGCCCGACCCCGAGACCTACGACTTCCACAAGATCCTCAACTGGGCGTAGGCCCGGCCGGAACGACGACTGGCGGCGGTGTGTCGCAACGGGCAAGCTGCTCCGTCGTCATCGGCTCCGCGGTCCGGACCTCACGGCGTCGAAACACACCTTTCGCCGCGGACTTCGAAGCTTTGTCTTCCACCCCGTTCCTGCACATCTTAAAAGAGGCTGTCCTGATTTGTCGGACAGCCTCTTTCCTATTCGTACTGTTATTCACGATCTTTGCCGGGCAGGCAACTCTCGGAACGACAGCCCTCCCCCTTCCGATTCGTAAAAGCGGACAAGCGAAGCATCCGCTGCGGCAAGGCCCGTGCGGCGTCCGCCGAGGACCTCCCTCCCGGCAGTCTCCCGCCGAAACTCATGGCGGAAGGAGCGCCGAAACCGAGCGGCGGCAGCGCAACGACAGGTCCGCCCCGTCAGGCCGTCTTTTCACGCCTCCTTCAGAACAGCGTCCCCTGCCCGGGATGCGCCGCCTCGCAAGCCGACGGATGGAGATTGCGCACCTCGCGGCCGGTGCGCAGTGCGCGGCGCACGGTGTAGCGTGTTCCGCCCGCCGAACCGTCGTACCACGCCACGAGCACCGAGGCGCGGTCGGCAAGATAGTCGTTGCGCCGCGCATAGCAGTCGGGGCGGTATCCGCCGCACACGACGACGCTCGCGTCCGCGCGTTCCCTCACGCGGCCGTACCGCACCTTCTCGGCGGCCGGGAAGCGGCGCTCCTGCCCTTCGAACGGGACGGCACAGACCAGCCGCACCTCCGGATACGCCTCGCGCAGCGCCAGCACGGCCTCGGCTGCCGCAAGGTCGAACCCCACGGCCATGCCGCTGATAAACACGCGGTAACCTTCGGCATAAAGCTGCCGGAGCGTCTCGGCGAGCGCCGCATCGGCCTCGCCGCAATAGGTGCGATGCCCCGTGAAAGAGACGGTTCGGGTCCGGTCGGAAAACATGGAGCAAAGATAATCCATTTGGCGCAGAGTTTGCAAGTGATCGTATCGTAACAATCACTAAAAAAAAATTCAACGACTATGAAAAACACAGGTACTTGTATCTCTTCGCTGATCGGCGGCATGCTCATCGGCTCGGTAGTGGCGCTTCTCTTCACCCCGAAAACGGGTCGGGAAATGCGCAGTCAGATCAAAACGGCCGTCAAGGACAGAGCGGACAAGATGAAGAACCGGGCAGAAGAGATGCGCGACCGGTTCGAGAAAAAGATCGAAGCGATCGAAAAGTAAGACGCCGCCGCACATGGACCGCGACAACGATTCGCGCAGCAGTTTCGTCTTTCCGCTGATCTTCTTCGTTCTGATCGCGGCGGCGGGAGGCATGCTGCTCATCACCTCCTCGGTCGTCTGGCTCGCGACGGTCATGGGATCGCTGCTCCGGGCGATGCTCATCGTCAGCGGAGCCTGCATCGTGGCGGCCGCGGCCATCTACCTCATCTGGCTGCGCCGGACCATCGTCTGCATCCGCGACCGGATCGAAACCGTCTATGAGGTGGCGCACGCCGCACGCACGGGCTATGACTGGCTGGCCGGTAAATTCCGGCTGCTTGGAGCGCTGCTCGGCGTCAGACAAGCCTACGACGTACTGAAAAAGTAGCGGACGGACCCTCGCGGAACACCCCGCTCCCGCTGAAAGAGACGGAGTGCCCGCCCGCCGCGAAAAGCCGGGAAGCCGCAGCCCCGAACAGGCGGCGCCCGCTCCCGCTGAAAGAGACGGAGCGTCCGCACGCAAGGGGCATGCCCACCGACGAGACAGGCCGGATCCTCGCATGAGGATCCGGCCTGTCTCCTTGTGCCGGTCAGCGGCCTATTTGCCGAAATAACGTTTGTAGAGTCCCTCGAAGCCCTTGCCATGACGGGCCTCGTCCTTGGCCATCTCGTGCACCGTATCGTGCACGGCGTCGAGGTTCTCCTGCTTGGCCATGCGCGCCAGACGCATCTTGTCTTCGCAGGCGCCGCTCTCGGCATTCATGCGCTTGTAGAGGTTGGTCTTGGTGTCCCAGACCACCTCGCCGATCAGTTCGGCGAATTTCGAAGCGTGCTCGGCTTCCTCCCACGCATAGCGCTTGTAAGCCTCGGCGATCTCGGGATAGCCCTCGCGGTCGGCCTGACGGCTCATAGCCAGATACATGCCCACCTCGGTGCACTCGCCCATGAAGTGATTCTGCAAGCCTTCCCACAGCTCCTTGCTGGCGCCCTTGCCGTCGCCGATCACGTGCTCCGTAACGAATTCGAGCCCTTCGCTCTGCTCCACGACCTCGACGAACTTATCCTTGCCCACTTTGCACATCGGGCACTGCTCGGGTGCCTCGGGACCTTCGTGGATGTACCCGCAGACGGTACAACGCCATTTCTTTGTTGCCATAATTTTCTGTTTTAGTTTGTGTGTGTCATATGCTGTTCCGGCGACAAAGATAACGTTTTCCGACGGAGCGGCCTTAAAAAAACGATCGTATTTTTTTATATTTCGATAAGCAAAACCTATACGGCCGCATCACGACCGCCGGTCGATCGCCCGCTCGATTTCGGGGACGCTCGCCGAATCCTTCACCAGCACGCATTTTTCGCGGTCGAGCAGATAGAGCGACGGAATCGCCCGCAGATCGTACAGCTCGCCGCCGAGGATGACGCCGCGGGGATCGCAGGCGTCGATCCATGCCGCGGGCATCCCGTCCCGGCGGGCGCGCCACGCCGAGAGGTCGGCGTCGGGATAGACTGCCAGCACGCAGAGCGTCCCGCGCTCCGTAAGCTCGTTGAGCAGGGGCGAAGCCAGCAGCTCCCCGCTGAGGCGCCGGCACATCGGACAGTCGGGATTGGCGAAGTAGAGCAGCGTATATTCGGCCCGAATGCCGTAGAGCGTACCTTCGGCTCCGGACGCGAGCCTATAGCGGAAGTCGCTCGCCGGCTGCCCCACCCTGTTGCGGAGCGCGAGCCGCAGCTCGTGCTCGGGCCGGATGCGCTCCCACCGGTCGAGCCACGGACTCGCCAGCGCCGCCCGCAGCACCGGGATGTAGAGCTCGTCGCTCCGCAGCGGCGAATTGGGGTCGCGGAGCACCCGCTCGGCGAGCATCCAGAAGTATTCGAACATCGGCCGCGACGCCGAAGCGCGGCGCATCAGCATGTCGATCGGCGCGGGATCGTCCGGCCGCACATACTGCGCCACATAGGCGGCGAAAGCACGGAGCATCTCCAGCGTATCGGCGCGCGAAAGAAAGAGCGTGTCGGCGAAGTCGAACCGGTCCCAATAATGCGTGCGCATGTAGGCGGCCCGCTCTTCGCCGGAACATCCCGCAGGCGGGCGCACCGACCGGAAAACGGCGGGCTCGGGCGCGGCGGCGGACAGCGCATCCGCCCGGGTACGGCGCCCGCCGCACGACACGACGCAGCATAGCACGAGCGCCACGACAGCCGGCCGGACCGCCCGAGAGGCGATCCGCCGCACCCGCCGCACGAGCGGCGGCAGCGCCGGAGGACATTTCATAGGCAAAAGCATTATGTGCAGCAAATATACTCATTTTCGTCCGCAAACACCGCGCCGCTCCACAGAATCAGGACCCGAGGCGGGATTTGCACGGTCCTTGCAACGCATCGTCCCGTTAAAAAACCAAATTCAAACACATTTATTATGGATGTAAAGAAAGTTACTACAAGCACGGGGTTCAAATTGAGCGTCATGACGCTGGCGATTATGAACATTACCGCCGTAGTGAGTCTGCGAGGGCTGCCCGCCGAGGCCGTCTACGGGCTTTCGTCGGCATTCTACTACCTGTTCGCCGCGATCGTCTTCCTCATTCCGACGGCCATGGTGGCCGCGGAGCTGGCGGCGATGTTCTCCGACAAGCAGGGCGGCGTCTTCCGCTGGGTGGGCGAAGCCTACGGCGCCCGCACGGGATTCCTTGCCATCTGGCTGCAATGGATCGAATCGACGATCTGGTATCCGACGGTGCTGACCTTCGGCGCGGTGTCGATCGCATTCATCGGCATGAACGAGGCGCACGACATGACGCTCGCCTCGAACAAGGTCTTCACGCTCGTCGTCGTGCTGGCCATCTACTGGATCGCCACGTTCATCGCCCTCAAAGGTCTGGGATGGGTCGGCAAGATCAGCAAATGGGGCGGCATGATCGGCACGATCATCCCCGCGGCGCTTCTGATCCTGCTCGGCATCATCTACCTCTCGACCGGCGGACAGAACCACATGGACATGTCGCAGGGCTTCTTTCCCGACCTCACGAAATTCGACAATCTGGTGCTCGCCAGCTCCATCTTCCTCTTCTACGCGGGTATGGAGATGATGGGCATCCATGTGATGGATGTCAAAAACCCGTCGCGCAACTATCCGAAAGCCATCGTCATCGGATCGCTCGTAACGGTCTGCATCTTCGTGCTGGGCACTTTCGCGCTGGGTCTGATCGTTCCGGCCAAAGACATCAACCTCACGCAGTCGCTACTGATCGGCTTCGACAACTATTTCAGGTATCTGCATATATCGTGGGCCGGGCCGATCATCGCCATCGCCCTGATGTTCGGCGTGCTGGCCGGCGTGCTGACGTGGGTGGCCGGACCTTCGAAGGGTATCTTCGCCGTGGGCAAGGCCGGCTATCTGCCGCCGTTCTTCCAGAAAGCGAACAAGAACGGCGTGCAGCGCAACATCCTGCTCATTCAGGGATGCGTCGTTACGCTGCTGGCGCTCCTGTTCGTCGTGATGCCTTCGGTGCAGTCGTTCTATCAGATCCTCTCGCAGCTCACCGTGCTGCTGTACCTCATCATGTACATGCTGATGTTCTCCGCGGCCATCGTACTGCGCTACAAGATGAAGGACACGCCGCGTCCGTTCCGTCTGGGCAAGGGCAACGGGCTCATGTGGCTGCTCGGCTGCGTCGGATTCTGCGGCGCCCTGCTGGCCTTCATCCTCAGCTTCGTGCCCCCCAGCCAGATCGCCACGGGCAGCAACACCGTCTGGTTCTCGGTGCTCGTCATCGGCTGCATCGTGGTCGTGGGCGCTCCGTTCGTGATCTACGCCATGCGCAAACCCTCGTGGAAGGACCCCGAGGCCGCCGCTCAGTTCGCCCCCTTCCATTGGGAAGAGCAGCCGGCCGCCGTGCCGGCCGACACGACGGCGAAAGCGAAGCCTTCGCCGTCGGCTAAACCTTCGTCATCCGAACTCCGCAACAAATAACCTTCCCGTCATGATACAGAAAATCACGAAACAGACGATCAAAGCCGCCATCGACGAGGCATACGCCAAATTCAAGGACGAGACGGGCGGCAAGAACGCCGATTACATACCCTATCTGGCCGGCGTGCCGTCGCAGCTCTTCGGCATCTCGGCCTGTCTGCCCGACGGCGAGGCGATCGCCGCAGGCGACACCGACTTCAAGTTCGGCATCGAATCGGTGTCGAAAGTGCCGACGGCGCTCCTCGCCATGAACCAGTACAGCGGCAAGGAGGTGCTCGACAAGATCGGCGCCGACGCCACGGGGCTGCCCTTCAACTCGATCATGGCCATTCTGCTCGAAAAGGATCACCCCTCGACGCCGCTGGTGAACGCCGGTGCGATCTCGGCCTGCTCGATGATCCGGCCCGTCGGAGACTCCGACGGCAAGTGGAAAGCGATCCGCAACTTCATCGAAGAGCTCGCGGGCTCCGGCGTGGAGGTGATCGACGAACTCTACGAATCGGAAACGGCCACCAACTTCAACAACAAGTCGATCGCGTGGCTGCTGAAGAACTACGGCCGCATCTACGACGATCCGGACATGGCGCTCGACCTCTACACGCGCCAGTGTTCGATCGGCGTTACGGCCCGGCAGCTCTCGGTCGCTGCGGCGACGATCGCGTTCGGCGGCGTGAATCCCGTAACCAAGCGCGAGGTTTTCCACCCCGAACTGGCGCCGAAGATCACGTCGATGATGGCCACCGTAGGTTTCTACGAACACACGGGCGACTGGCTCTTCCGCACGGGGCTTCCGGCCAAGACGGGCGTCGGAGGCGGCATCATGGGCGTCGTTCCGGGTGTCATGGGCATCGCTGCCTTCGCCCCGCCGCTCGACGAGGCCGGCAACTCGGTGAAGGCTCAGATGGCGCTGAGCTACATCGTCAACCGACTGCGTCTCAACATCTTCGAGCCATGCCGGTGCACGGTGGAAGGAAAAGAACCGGCCGAAGCGTAGAGGCGGCTGTCCGACGACCTCTGCCGGCACTTCGGACATTGCGGCCCTTTGCGACGCACCCGAAGAGCATGCACGGCATGAAATAGGGGCCGACAAATCTCTGTTCAATGAAAAGGGGCTGTCTAACACGTTTTAGACACCCTTTTTCATTCGTACCGCTATTCGGGAATTTTCCCAATACGCAATTTTCGGAGGGTTGAAAAAATTTGTCAGACAGCCTCATTTCCGTTTTTCGAAGCTTCGCGGACAGCTTTCCCCGATCTTTCGGACCGCGCCTCCATCCGTGCGGCGGTTACGGGCTCCTCAGCCGGAAATCCGCCGCCCGCATGCACTTCCAAGGCACAGGCGGTCAACTCCGGAGGTCTTTGTGTCGGGAAAGCGGAACCGTTTCCGCAGCCACTCCGCCGCCGGGCGGCGGGAAGCCGATCCGGACGGCTGCACGATCATCCGGTGCGCACAGCCGTCCGGTCCGCGGTTCAGATACGACCGACCCGGCCCGCGCGTCCGATTCGGACGTGCGGGTGCTGTCGGGCTCACCCGTCTCATCGCCCGTCGTCCCGCCCCTGCGGTGGAGGCGGGAATGTTCCGCGTCGTCGGCACGATTCATCGTCCGGCAGTGGGTCCGCCGTCGGTCCGGCATTCGCTGCCGTCCTGCTGCACGAACAGCGTCCGCGTCGGAAAGGCGAATTCGAGACCCGCCTCGCCGAAGGATTCGAGGATCGCCATGTTCATATCGGACATCGCTTTCAGAATATCGCCCTGTTTTTCGATGTAATAGTAAAAAGTGATGTTGAGCGACGAATCGGCGTACTCGGAAAAATAGGCCGTAATATCCGACGGATTGCGGGAGACGTTTTCGACCTTCGCCGGCAGAGAGCGCAGAATATCCAGCGCCTCGGCCATCTTCCGGGCCGTCGTATCGTAGGTCAGCCCCAACTTCACCGTAACCCGCCGCATCGGTTCGGAGGAGATGTTGACGATCGAGGCGTCCGTGATCTTGTAATTCGGGTAGCTGGTGATGCGCCGGTCGTAGCCCAATATCCGCGTACTGCGCATCCCGACATCCACCACCGTACCCTCCATGCCGTTCACGTTGATCGTGTCGCCGATGCCGAACGGTTTGTCGGTGAAGATCGTGATCGCCCCGAAAATGTTTTTCACCGTATCCTGTGCGGCCAGCGCGAAGGCGATGCCGCCGATGCCCAGCGTTCCCCACAGGGCATTTATATCGACGCCGACATTGCTCAGAGCCGTTACGGTGCCGATGATCCAAACGAGTACCAGCACCGTCCGTTTGACCACGGGCGTCATTTTCTGGAAGTGTCCGTCCGACTTCTGCCCCCAATATCTCTGGAGCAACGCTCCCGAAAGACGCGCGAGGACCCACGTAACATCCAGCACGATCAGGATGCGGTAGGCATTGTCCACGTACTTCACCAGATCGTCCGGGTAGACCAGACGGTGAATGGCGATCCAGATACCCAACAGCATCACGGCGAATTTCAGAGGCGGCTCCAGCGAATAATAGACGATGTCGTCCACCCCCGTACGGGTGCGCCGCACGAGCGGTTCGAGGAATTTCCGGCTCAGAAAAGAGATCAGTTTCACGACCACGAACGCGCCCAGCACGAAGAGCAGGGAGATGATCCATGTCTGCACGGAATTTCCCAAGATTTCATATTCCATCATAGTTCCGACCATTTAATCGTATCCGTCATCCGGAGTGCCGCGCCTGCGGTCCGTGCGGCCGGTGCCCGGAACGGCACCGGTCTCCGCCGCATGGGTGCGGAACACTTTTCCCCGGGCGAAAACTCAACTTCTGTGCCTTTGGAAAAGATTTTGCACTTCACGACACGATAAATTAGCAAAGCGATGGAACTGACGATCCATAAATCCCGCAAAAAAGCGTTCGTTTTCATCGTCGCGGGAATCGCCGCAGGGGGCGCCGCAGGGCCGGTCATGCGCTGCGCCCGCGACACGGCGGCGGGCTGGTGTCTGATTCTGACGGCCGTTTTCACGCTGTTGTACGGCATCAGCACCCTCTGCGACCGCAGCCCCTATCTCATCCTCACCGAGCGCGGCATTCTGGAGACCCACACCCTCGGCGAGGAGATCGAATGGGAAGCCGTTCTCCGAGCGGACGACTTCTACTTTCGGGGACAGGATTGGGTGCGGCTTCTGCTCGACCGCAACGACAAGCCGCAGTTCATGCGCCCGTCGATGTTCCGTCGGTTCGACCGGCTGTACGATTCGAAAGGGCTGAAAGCCGTTTATATCGGCACGCTGGGGCTGGAGTTCGACTCCGCCCGGCTGACCGCGCTGATCCGGGAGATGATCGCCGCAGCCCCGCAGCAGCGGACCGGACTGCTGCAAGCGGCGAAGCAGCGCGGCGGACGCAGCCGAAAGGGTTGAGCGCAGCGTCGTGCACTGCCGGACGCCCTCCGCATGCGGCGGCAGACGACCTCCCCGGCCCCGCACAGGACCGGCATCCGCCGTTCGCCGGCTCAGAGTCGAGGCGACGGCACTGCTCGGAAAAACGACGCCGAACAGAAAACGGCACTCAGCGGAAAAGCGACATCGCACGACAGCATGCGGGAAGACGAATGCCGGCGAAAAGCGACAAGCCCGCAGGCACCCGGAAAACGAGCCGGAAAGAATAAGACGTTGCAGCGGCGAATCGCGATTCGCCGCTGCAACGTCTTAGACGGGCAGGAACGGTAAAACACACGAGACATCGAGTGCAGGACGAGGGGGGGGGCTGTCCGACAAGTTTTTTCAACCCTCCGAAAATTGCGCATTCGGAAAAGTTCCCGAATAGCGATACGAATGAAAAAGGGGTGTCCGAAACGCGTCAGACAGCCCCTTCGCTGCGATACCGGAAACGACGAAACCGTTCACCCGCGCGGCACACGGGTCTCCGCACTCTTTCGCCGGAACCGACCTACAACACCTCGTTCTGCACGCTGCGGAACAACTCCACATCCTCCGCGGGCGACTGCATCACATAGGTATGCGCCTCCGCGACCTTCGCCTCGGCCAGCTTGCAGAAGACCCGCGCCGACTGCACGTACTCGTCCGATTCGCCGGCCTGACGGGCCAGCAGGTAGGTGATGATGATGTGTCCGGCGGTCTCCACCAGCCGGCGGGCATGGAAGTCCTTGTATCCCGCGCACTCCTTTTCGAGCGTCTCGACACGGGCGTTCATCTCTTCGAACTTCGCCGTCAGCTCGCGCATCTTCGCCGCCACGGGCTGCATCGCGTCGCTGTACTGCGCCTCTTCGTAACGGCGGATCTGTTCGAGGAACGTACCCTTCGTTACGGCGTTGATCGCCGCCACGACCTGCAACTGCGACGTACCCTCATAGATATTCATGATGCGGGCGTCGCGGTAGAGGCGTTCGCACGCATAGTCCTTCATGAATCCCGAGCCACCGTGAATCTGGATGGCATCGAACGCCAGCTGGTTGGCATACTCCGACGAGAACAGCTTCACGAGCGGTGTGAAACCGTCGGCCAGCCGGTTGTAGAACTTCATCTCCTGCCGCTCGTCGGCTTCGAGCGCACGTTCGCGGGCAATGTGGCCGTATTGCTTGTAGATCTCCACGAAACGTGTGGTCTCGTAGAGCAGCGCACGGGCGCCCTGCAACTTGGCCTTCATGTTCGAAAGCATCTCCGCGACGGCCGCGAAGCGGATGATCGGCTTGCCGAACTGGGCGCGTTCGTGCGCATATTTGAGCGCCTCGCGGTAGGCGGCCTCGCACAGGCCCACCGACTGCGCGCCGATCCCCAGACGGGCGGCGTTCATGAGCGACATCACGTATTTGATCAGACCCATCTTCCGGTCGCCGACCAACTGTGCGGGGGCATTGGTGAAGACCAGTTCGCAGGTGGGCGATCCCTTGATGCCGAGCTTGTTCTCGATGCGGCGCACCTTCACGCCGCCGTCGCGCTTGTCGTAGACGAGCATCGACAGACCGCGCGCGTCGGTCGTCCCCTCCTCCGTGCGTGCCAGCACGAGCGACACGTCGCCGTCGCCGTTGGTGATGAAACGCTTCACGCCGTTCAGGAGCCACGTCTGCCGCCCCTCGTCCCACGTCGCCCGGAGCATCACGGCGCCGAGGTCCGAACCGGCATCGGGTTCCGTGAGGTCCATGGCGCAGGTCGCACCGGCCGACACCCACGGCAGGTATTTGGCTTTGAGCTCCTCCGAGGCGAACTCGTTGAGCGTCTCGGCGCAATCCTGCAAACCCCAGATGTTCTCGAAGCCGGCATCGGCGCGCGCCACCATCTCGTTGGCCATCACGAAGCAGACGAGCGGGAAATTCAGACCGTCGTACTTGCGCGGCAGCGTCATGCCGCTCAGACCCGCATCGACGATCGCCTGAAGGTTCCGCACCGTACCCGAAGCGTACTCCACCCGGTCGCCGACCACGCGCGGACCTTCGTGGTCCACGCCTTCGGCATTCGGTGCGATCACCTCGCCGCAAACCTCGCCCGCGATGTCCAACACGCGGCGGTAGGAGTCCATAGCGTCCTCGAAATTCTGCGGCGCGAAATCGTAAAGGTCCTTCTCGGCGAATCCGCGCTCCTTGAGCTCCACGATCTTGCGCATCATCGGATGCCGGAGGTGGAACTGCAAATCCTTGTTATCGGTAAAGAAATTAGCCATTACTTCGAATTTTGTTTGTAGTACTTAATCATCTTGGGGATCACGTCGTTCACGTCGCCCGTGATCGCATAGTCGGCGATCTTGCAGATCGGAGCCTCGGGATCGGAGTTGATCGAGATCACCATCGACGACTGGTCCATGCCGGCCGTGTGCTGAATCTGCCCCGAGATGCCGCAGGCGATGTAGAGTTTCGGGCGCACCGTTACGCCCGTCTGGCCGATCTGGCGCGCATGGTCGGCGAATCCGGCATCCACCGCGGCGCGGCTCGCACCCACCTCGGCGCCCAACACCTCGGCCAGCTCGTGCACGAGGCGGAAGTTCTCCTTCGAACCCATGCCGTAACCGCCCGCCACGATCACGCTCGCGCCCTTGATGTTGATCCGGCGCTCCTCGATCTGGCGGTCGACGATCCGCACCGCAAGATCCGTATCCTTCACGAACCTGCGCCAGTCGATCGCCTTCACCTCACCGGCATGGGGCCTTGCGGCCTCCTCCTTGCGCATCACGCCCTCGCGCACGGTGGCCATCTGCGGACGGTGATCGGGGTTGACGATCGTGGCGATGATGTTACCGCCGAAAGCCGGGCGGATCTGGTACAGCAGATTGGTGTAGCCCTTGCCCGTTTTGGGATCGGCATGGTCGCCGATCACGAGCTGCGTGCAGTCGGCCGTGAGGCCGCTGTGCAGCGCCGACGACACGCGCGGCGCGAAGTCGCGCCCCACGGGCGTGGCGCCGAAGAGCACGATCTGCGGTTTCTCCTGCTCCACGAGGCCGCACATTACGGCCGTGTGGGGCAGCGTGCGGAACGGGGCGAAGATCTTATCGTCGGCCACCCACACCGTGTCGGCACCATAGCGGGCCAGCTCCTTTTCGAGCCCTGCGAGGCGTTCGCCGATCGCCACCGCTTCGAGTTTCACCTTCAGCGTATCGGCCAGCTCGCGGCCCTTGGTCAGCAATTCGAGGCTCACGTCGGCGACGGCCCCGTTTTCGAGTTCGATATATACGAATATGTTGTTCATGTCTGCCAAAGTAAGTTATTATCCGAGCGTGTGGCTCGCAATGAGTTCGACCATGAGTGAGCTGATGTCGCAGTCCGCGGCCGTGAGTCTTTTCGACTCCTTAGCCTGAAAGACGACGTTCTCGATCTTCTTCACCTTCGTCGGCGAACCGGCCAGTCCGAGCTGCTGCGGATCGGGATCGACGTCCGCCGCAGACCACTCGACGATGTGCAGATACTCCTTCGCGGCTGCGCGGCGGGCGGCTTCGGAGTCGGGCGCCGCGGCCATCTCGGAAGGCGTGAGGGCGAATTTATACTTCATCACGCGGCGGGCGTTGCGCGGCCGGCATTCGGGTGCCGAAGCGTTGACGGTCAGCACCATCGGAACGGGACACTCGACCGTTTCGGTACCGTGGTCGAGGCGGCGCTTGACGACGATCGAGTTCTCGTCGAGCTTCACGACCTCCTCGGCATAGGTTACTTGCGGAAGTCCGAGTTTCTCGGCCACCTGAGGTCCCACCTGCGCCGTGTCGCCGTCGATGGCCTGACGGCCTGCGACGATCAGATCGGGGGCGATCCGGCGCAGCGCGCACGAGAGCGCATAGGAGGTGGCGAGCGTATCCGAACCGGCGAACTCGCGGCCCGAAAGCAGATAGCCGCCGTCGGCGCCGCGGAACATCGCGTCGCGGATGATGTCGGCGGCACGCGCGGGGCCCATGGTCAGCACGTGCACCGCAGCGTCTCCGGCCAGCTCCTTGATGCGGAGCGCCATTTCGAGCGCATTCAGATCTTCGGGATTGAAGATCGCAGGCAGCGCCGAGCGGTTCACCGTGCCCTCGGGGGTCATGGCGTCCTTGCCCACGTTGCGGGTATCGGGCACCTGCTTTGCCAGAACGACAATGTTGAGTTGTTTTTTCATATCTTAAATCAAATTCCTAAAAATAGCATATTCCAAATCATTACCGGCAACCGTCCGGCGCATGCGCATCGCCGTGAAAAGCCGCGGGCCCGCGCGCACCGGCGGTCTTCGCCGCATCCTCCGGCACATCCGCCCGACAGGCTCACGACCGCACCGATGCGAACCGGCAAGGCGCCGCCGAACGGATTCAGCCGCACAAACCGCCCTTCGGACAGGGCTCCCGGACCGGACTGCTCCGGACCGCTCCGCTGCGCGTCCGCCGCCCCGATGTCGGGACGAGGGGCGCACGACCGTCCCCACCGAACGCCTCCGGCATTCCACGCGCCTCCGGCATCCTTCCCGCGGTTCTCCGCTCTCCGCGAGCGCCGGGGCCGGCGCTCGCGGTATCTTTATCCGTGTTTCTGCGCCCCCGCACCGATCTTTTCCGGACCGGCCCTGCGAGCTTCTGCGGCCCCGGCACCGGCCTCTCTCCGAACCGGTATCCTCTGCGTCTCCGCACCCGAACCGCCGCCCCTTCGGAACTACCGGCTCAACCGGGATTTCTGCGGACCGGACTGCCGCATCCGTAATCCCGGCATCCCCGGCACTTCTGCGGCCCCGGCGCAGCCGCCAGAAGGCCGGAGCGCGGTGCCGACCGAGCCGCCGGCAGACGCAGCGGTCGCTTCGGGGCAGGGTACGCAAACCGACGACGCCTCGTGCACAGCGGAACGGAACTCCGCTTCGGCCGGAACGGACCGGCGCCGATGTCGAATCGCCGGCCGCCCGTCCCGCAGGGTGCGAAACGCGCCCTCGGCCGGTCTATCGCACGACCGTCTCCGAACGGTCGGGGCCGACCGAAATGATCTTCACGGGCACGCCCGTCTCGTGTTCGATGAACTCCACGTAGGTCTTGAACTCGGCGGGAAAATCCTCGTAGCGCGCAATGCGGCGCAGGTCGCATTTCCAGCCTTCGAACTCCCTGTACACGGGTTTCAGACCGCCGTCGATCGCATAGGGGAACTCGTCGGTCCGTTCGCCGCCGATCTCGTAGGCGGTCGCCACTTTGATGGTATCGAAATCGTTCAGCACGTCGGACTTCATCATGATGAGCTGCGTAACGCCGTCGATCATGATCGCATATTTGAGCGCCACCAGATCGAGCCAACCGCAACGGCGTTCGCGGCCCGTAACCGCTCCGTATTCGTGGCCCAGATCGCGCAGCCGGGCTCCCGTCTCGTCGAACAGCTCCGTGGGAAACGGTCCGCTGCCTACTCGGGTGCAGTAAGCCTTGAAGATGCCGTAGACTTCGCCGATGCGGTTGGGCGCCACGCCCAGCCCCGTACAGGCACCCGCACAGACCGTATTGGACGACGTAACGAAGGGATACGAACCGAAATCCACGTCGAGCAGCGTCCCCTGAGCGCCTTCGGCCAGAATGCTCCGCCCCTCCGCCAGCGCACGGTTGATCGCATACTCGCTGTCGATGATCGGGAAACGCCTGAGGTATTCCACCGCATCGAACCAGCGGCTTTCGAGCTCCGCGATGTCGTATTCGAACCCCAGACTGCGGAGAATCGCCTCGTGGCGGGCCTTGGCCCGTGCATAGACGTCTCGGAAATCGGGCCGCAGCAGATCGCCCACACGCATGCCGGTGCGGCTCACCTTGTCCGTATATGCCGGACCGATGCCCTTGCCCGTGGTGCCGATCTTCGAACTGCCCTTGGCGGCCTCGTAAGCCGCATCGAGCATGCGGTGCGTCGGCAGGATCAGATGCGCTTTTTTCGAGATGCTGAGCTGCCGCGCGAGGTCGTGGCCGCTCGCGGCGAGCGCCTCGGCCTCCTCGCGGAAAAGAACGGCGTCGAGCACCACGCCGCTGCCTATGATGTTCTGCTTGCCGCCCTGAAAAATACCCGACGGAATCGAGCGCAGGATGTATTTCTCACCGTTGAATTCCAGCGTATGACCGGCATTGGGACCGCCCTGAAAACGTGCCACGACCTCGTAGGAAGGGGTCAGCACGTCGACGACCTTGCCTTTGCCTTCGTCTCCCCATTGCAGTCCGAGGATGACGTCCACTTTTTTCATGTGTACAAAACGTAATTTAATGCAAAAGACATTTTTTGCATCCAAAGATAGGCATTTTTATCCTAAAAAACCAACGAAACGCGCGCATTGTTTAGGGCCTCGGCGAAAACGCGGCGTTTCCTGCGGGTCGGCACACCCTTCCTCCAACGCAAAAAAACGGTTTCCCGACACATCCGACGCCGGTCCGCGACAACGCTTCGCGGCAGACGGCGGGACCTCTGCCGATTCGCAGCCATCCGGAATATCCGGACCGGCCATCGGATCGCAAGATACGCCCCGTACATGCCGGCTCCGCCCCCACCGACGAATCCGCCGTCCTGCGTAAAGCCCGCGCCGGCAGCCGGATAGCCCGGCCGTCGAGACACTCCGCGGCGCATGCGGGAAGAGCGGCTCCGAAACGCAGGCGGCCCTTCATCCCGCCAAAGGGCCGGTATGTGCCGCGCGAAGACCTGTTCGCTTTTGCGTCCGCAACATCCGGAAGCTCGTTTTTCCGATCTCGTGTTACGGCCGGAAGAGAAAAAGTTCTTTTACAGTCCCCGTCGCGAACCTCGAAATCTTAACTCTCGCGTAACGCCTTTACCTTAATATTATTTCTCCGACGGTTCCGGGCTCCCGCCTGCCGGACGGACGTCTCGGCACACTGTCGCCGCCCACGCCCGCATCCGCCGCCACGCGCAGCGAGACCGCCCCGGGGCTCTACGCCCCGCAGTACGCCCCGCGCGGCACACCGGCGGCGGTGCGAACGGCCGCGACCACGGAGAACGCCAGTCGGAGAGCTCCTCCGCGCCGAAACGGAGGCCGCACCACCCGCAGCGGACGGACCTCGTCCACACTTCCTCTTCAACGGCCGCGCCCCCGCCGGTACGAAATCCGACAGGGGCGGTTCCCGAATCCCGGAGGCTTGCCTGCATTCTCCCATCATCCGGGCAGCGAAAACCCATCCTCCGGCCGCGCACCGCACGGAAACGCCTTGCCCGGCGCACCGGGCAAGGCATGCGGAAGCCGGACCGGTACGCAATTCGATCGTTCCGTATCGGGAAGGTCCGGCCGGTCAGATGTCCACGTCGTCGTCCGTCCGCTCGGACATCTCGGAATTGCCGTCGTCCTGAATCTCGTCGGCACCTTTGATTTCGTCGTCGTAGTAGTCCTTCTCCTCGTCGTCGGGTCTGTGCTCGTCGATCTTGACATCAATCTTGACAAGGTAGGCGACCTCTTCCGTATCGAACGGAACGGCATAGAAAAAGCCGCCGTTGGGCTTGTCCACCCGCATCATCGCCTCGGTGAATCCCAGCGGATATTGTTGTTTGACCGCCTCCTGAAGTTCGGCGGACAGATTGTGGAAACTGGTAACTATATGCTTCTTCGCCTTGTTTGGTGTAGCCATGTTCGTGGAAATGTGCTGAAATTTTCTGCAAGTATACGTAAAATTTGCCTACTGCGCCAAATCCGCAAAAAAATTTTGCAATTTTTTCATTTTTCGGCCTCGTTCGGGACAAAATATGTATCTTTACCCATGAATATATATGCGATATGATCCGCGACAGAATCGAGGAGCTGCGACGGCAGCTCGAATATCATAACCGTAAATATTACGTCGACAACGCACCCGAAATCTCCGATTTCGAATTCGACGCCCTGATGCGCGAACTGCAGGAGTTGGAGCGCGCACACCCCGAGTACGCCGACCCCAACTCCCCCACGGCACGCATAGGCAGCGATCTGACGGCCGAGTTCGCAAGCGTCGCACACCGCTTCCCGATGCTCTCGCTGGGCAACACCTACTCGCTCGACGAACTGCACGAGTTCATCGGCCGCATCGAGAAGGAGGTCGGGCGGACGGAGTTCGTCTGCGAGCTGAAGTTCGACGGCACGGCCATTTCGCTCACCTACGAACACGGACGCCTGCTGCGCGCCGTTACGCGGGGCGACGGCACCGCGGGCGACGACGTTACGGCCAACGTCCGCACGATCCGCACCGTGCCGCTGCGGCTGGCGGGCGACGACTGGCCCGACTACTTCGAAATCCGCGGCGAGATACTCATGCCCTACGCCTCGTTCGACCGCCTCAACGCCGAGCGCGAAGCCGCCGGCGAGACGCTCTTCGCCAATCCGCGCAATGCGGCGGCCGGCACCCTCAAGCAGCAGTCGTCCGCCGTGGTGGCGCGGCGCGGACTGGACTGCACGCTCTACCAGCTCGCGGGCGACGAGCTGCCCTACGACTCGCACTGGGAGAATCTGCAAAAGGCCCGCCGGTGGGGCTTCAAGGTCTCGGACGCCATGCGCATCTGCCGCGATGCGGCCGAGATCGACGCCTACATCGGACATTGGGACGCGGCGCGCCGCACGCTGCCCTTCCCGACGGACGGCGTGGTGGTCAAAGTCAACCGCTATGCCGACCGCCGGGCGCTGGGCTCCACGGCCAAAGCCCCGAAGTGGGCCGTCGCCTATAAATTCAAGGCCGAGCAGGCTCTCACGCGGCTCGTCGGCATCGACTTCCAAGTGGGCCGCACGGGAGCCGTTACGCCCGTAGCGAACCTCGAACCCGTGCAGCTGGCCGGCACGACCGTCCGGCGGGCCACGCTCCACAATGCCGAGCAGATCGCGCTGCTGGACGTGCGGCCGAACGACATGGTTTACGTCGAGAAAGGCGGCGAGATCATCCCGAAAATCACGGGCGTGGAACTCTCGCTGCGCCCGGCCGGCAGCCGGCCCTTCGAGTACATCGACCGCTGTCCCGTCTGCGGCACTCCGCTGGTGCGCTACGAAGGCGAGGCCAAGCACTATTGTCCCAACGCGAGCGGCTGCCGGCCTCAGATTCTGGGCCGCATCGTCCACTTCATCCGCCGCAAGGCGATGGACATCGACGGATTGGGCGAGGAGATCGTTACCCGGCTCTTCGACGAGGGGCTCATCCGCAACGCCGCCGACCTCTACGACCTCAGCTCCGATCAGATCGCCCGGACCCGCATCGTTACGAAAGGCACCGAAAAACAGGCGCGCAAACTCATCGAGGTCATCGAAAAGGGCGGCCGTTCGAAAAACCGGATCGTCGATGCGCTCGTGGAGCGGGGCGTCGTCGCGGACGCCGCGGAGATTCCGCAGCTGCCCCTCGAAACGATCATGGAGGTAGATCTGGAAAAGGAGATCGGCGCGAAAACGGCCGACCGGATCATCCGGAATCTGGAGCGCTCCCGCGAGGTTCCGTTCGACCACGTGCTCTTCGCCCTCGGCATTCGCTTCGTGGGCGAGACGACCGCCAAATATCTGGCGGCCCACTTCGGATCGCTCGACGCACTGATGGCCGCATCGCGCGAGGAGCTGGTCGAAGCGGACGAGGTCGGAGAGAAGATCGCGGACGGCATTCTCGACTTTTTCGCCGACGGGCGGAATCTGGCGATCATCGAGCGGCTGAAAAAGGCCGGGCTGCAATTCCGGTCGGAAAAACGGGAACCGGCTTCGGCGGCGCTCGCGGGGAAACGCCTCGTGATTTCGGGCCGGTTTTCGCGCAGCCGCGACGAAATGAAAGCGCTCGTCGAACGCCACGGCGGCAAGAACCTCTCGGCCGTTTCATCCGGCACGGACTATCTGGTAGCCGGCGAAAAGACGGGTCCCGAGAAGTTGAAAAAAGCGGAAAAATACGGCGTCCGGATCATCTCGGAATCGGAGTTTTTCGACCTGCTGGCGCCGGCGCAACAGACGGGCCCGGCCGTAGCTGCCGGAGCGGCGAACTCGCCGGAGCCGAAGGCCGCCGAGCCGGAAGCGGCGGATCGGGAGACGCCCGCAGCAGCCGGATCGGAGCCCGCGCAGGAGCGGAAGCCGCGGCAGCCGGTCGCGCAGGCCGGGCCGGAAGCCGCGGCGGAGAAAACGCCCGCGCCGTCCCCGGCGACACGTGAGGCGTCCGCACCGACCGGCGAGACTCCGACGCAAGGTTCGCTGTTCTGAGCGCCGCCGTGCGTTTTCCAGCTCCCGCCGGGCCGATCCCGAACCGGAGAGGGAAGCGCCGAGGCGGGAGCACGGCCGCAGCAGGCAGGCGCCCCGCCGCGGAACGGCACCCGCCGGACGACTGCTCCGGCACGCCAAAACATGCGGCCGACACACACGGCCGCCGAGCCGGACGATTATAGTACGAATCAAACAACACAACTCGCTTGATATGTTGAAACACAAACTTTCCGGCGTAGGAGCCGCCATGATCACCCCCTTCACATCCGACGGACGGGTGGACTACGAAGCGCTCGCCCGCATGATCGACTACGTGATCGAGGGCGGCGCGGACTATATCGTCGCGCTGGGCACCACGGCCGAGACCCCGACGCTCTACATGCCCGAACGGGCCGTGATCGCCATGTTCATCTCGAACCAGATCGCGGGCCGCGTACCGTTGGTGATGGGTTGCGGCGGCAATTCGACCTCCGAGGTGCTCGATCAGCTCCGCGAATTCGACCTGCGCGGCGCCGACGCCATCCTGAGCGTTACGCCCTACTACAACAAACCCTCGCAGGAGGGGTTGTACCAGCATTTCCGCACCGTCTCGGAGCACTCGCCCGTGCCCGTGATCCTCTACAACATCCCGGGCCGCACGGGGGTCAACATGACGGCCCGGACCACGCTCCGGCTGGCGGCGGACTTCCCGAACATCGTCGGCATCAAGGAGGCGTCGGGCGACATCGAGCAGATCCAGCAGATCATCGACCGCCGGCCCGAGGGATTTCTCGTCCTCTCGGGCGACGATGCGATGGCCATCGAACTGATGCGGCGCGGCGGCGACGGTGTGATCTCAGTGGCGGTGAACGCCTTTCCCGAGCGGTTCATGCAGTGCATGAACCGGGCGAAGGCCGGCGATTTCGCCGCCGCGGACAAAGAGTACGAAGCGCTGGCCGAAGCCGTGCAGGCGCTCTTCGCCGAGGGCAATCCCACGGGCGTGAAATGCGCGCTGGCAGCGATGGGCCGGATCGGCAACACGCTGCGGCTGCCGCTCGTACCGGGTTCGAAAGCGCTGGAAGAACGGCTCCGAAAACTGATCGCGGAATACGATTTGCGCTGATTTCGCGTTATTGCTACCGAAAGCGGCGCGCCGTTCGGCGCGCCAACTCCCCGGGAGCTGCCGCCCGGCATGCTCCCCCGTGCGGCACGGGGAGCATCAATTCGCAGAGCCGCCCCGCGACCGGTGCATACGGTCCCGGAGCAGACGCGGAAGTGGCATCCGGGACACAGGCGGCGAAGAGCCGCAAAACAGGCGGCGGAGAACGTGCGGAAGACGACGGAGAACGACGCCGGAAATACGCGGCATGTACGGATATTCGTACTGTACATGCCGGAAATTCCGGATGCCGGAGCTCGCATCGGACGCCGGTCGTCGGGCCCGCGGGCCGCATCCGCAAGTCCGCTCCGCCCCCCGACCGCCTACGGCGGACGAACGCGCCCGCACGCGAGCGGATTGCCGGACCGCACGTCCGACACTCCGGGGGAACGGGTCCGTCTCGTCGTGCCGTGCGCAAAACCGAACGCAAGTACGGGTTTTGCCGGGGGGGGGAGGAAAGCAAGCGAACGAACCGGATCCGTCCACGCTATCCGGCGCGGGAGGCACCTTCCTCCGCCTCGCAAGGCCGAAGCGCTCCGACCGCCGGTGCGACAAAATATACGACCGTCAATGTATCATTGCAGAAAAAACGACCGATGAAACGACTATTCCGCATCGCAGCGCTGCTGCTGCCCGCACTGGCCGCGGCACAGGCGCCGGACGAAGAGGCGATCTTCGACCGGACCACGCAGGCCTCTTCGCCCTACTACTACCCCAACCTGTTGATCCGCTACAATGCGGGCGACACGACGCTCACCGTCGACGACTACCGCTACCTCTACTACGGCTACGCCTTCCGCGACGAGTACAAGCCCCTGTCGACCAACGACGACCTCGACCGCACGCTGCTGGTGGCCGCGCGTCTCGATCCGGACAAACCCCGCGTCGAGGACCTCGAAGCCCTCATCATGTCGGGCACGGCGGCCCTCGAACGGGATCCCTTCAGCCCGAAGCTGCTCAACCTGATGGCCTACGCCTACGGCGCTCTGGGCAACAAGGAGCAGGAGACGGCCTACTACGACCGCATGCAGAAGGTCGTCGCCGCGATCAAATCGACGGGCGACGCACTGACGCAGCGCACGCCGCAGCACATCCTGATGTTCGACCATGCGCTCGACGTGATGACGGCCGACGGTCTGATCCCGGGCAAAAGCCGCATCGTGAGCCGCACGACGGAGTACGTGCCGCTGCTCGAAGCGAAGCAGATCGACGGCCGCAAGGTCAAGGGGCTCTATTTCGATTACAGCCGCATTTACCGCAACAAGCCCGAAGGCTACACCTTCAAGCGCGAGCGGACGTGGCAGTTCAACAACCTCAAACCGCGCGAATACAAATGATGAAACGCATCCCGAAGACGAAAACGCAAACCCTCCGGGCGGTGTGCGCACCGCGATCCGCCCGAATCCGCGGCCGGCGCCGCCTTCCCGGCAGAGCCGCGGGATTCGTGCTGCTCGCGCTCCTGCTGCTC
Organism: Alistipes sp. CHKCI003; assembly: GCF_900021155.1. Taxonomy (GTDB): domain Bacteria; phylum Bacteroidota; class Bacteroidia; order Bacteroidales; family Rikenellaceae; genus Alistipes; species Alistipes excrementavium. Next base: position 40,554 of record NZ_FCNT01000052.1, on the reverse strand, counting down.
GCAGGCGCCTCCTGCACCTCGGACGACAGACCCTCCGTCGAACCGCCCGCACCCGTCGGCCGCAACCATACGATCATGGTCTATCTCACGGGCACCTCGCTCCTGCGGTTCTACACGCAAAACATCGAGGGCATGTGCAATGCGGTGGACGCGGCGATGCTCGCCGAAAACCGGATCGTCGTCTGCTACCAGCCGACGGACCGGAGTTCGGCTCTCATGCAGGAGGTCCGCTACGATGCCGACCGGGGAAAGGGCGTGCTCGAAACGCTGAAGACGATCAGTCCCTTCGAAGCCTCCGATCCGGAAGACGTGGCGCAGATGTTCGCCTGCATGCAGGCCGCGGCGCCGGCCGACACCTACGGCATCATCATCGGCTGCCACGGCAAAGCGTGGGTGCCGGCCTCCAGCGGCACGCTCCGCATCCACGGCAAAAACCTCTGCGGCGACTACTGGACGCCGGCCGACGGGGCGCTGCCCACGCGATCGTTCGGCGACGCGCAGCACGAACTCGACATCGCCGAACTGGCCGCGGTCCTCGAAGGACTCGCGACGCGGCCCGAATACCTGATCTTCGACGCCTGCTTCATGGCCAACATCGAGACCCTCTACGACCTGCGCCGCAGCGCCGACTACATCGTCGCTTCGCCCTGCGAAGTGATGGGCATCGGCTTCCCCTACGACCAGTTCGTTCCCGCCCTGCTTTCGGATGCGGACGCCGCCTCGAAGATGCGGCAGACGTGCGAAAACTTCTACGACTACTACGACGCGCAGTCGGGCTACTACCGCTCGGGCTGCATCTCGATGACCGTTACCGCGCAGCTCGACGCGCTGGCCGGGGTCATGCGCCGCATCAACGCCGCGCCCCGACGCGACTACGACCCTCGGCAGCTTCAGATCTACGAAGCGCTGTCGTCGCCCCTGCTGTTCGATTTCGGACACTACGTAAACTCCGTGTGCGACGATCCGGCCCTGCTCGCGGATTTCGAAGCGCAGATGGCGCTCGCCTTTCCCGCGGAGTGCCGGCTGCATACCGAATCGTTCTACTCGGCCTACAACCAACGGTTGAATCCCATCGTCTATTACACGGGCGTCTCCATCAGCGAACCGTCCGAAGTATATACCGAAGAGAACAAGCGGACGAGCTGGTACCGGGCGACGCACTGACCGGCACAGCGGGAACCCGCAATCCGGAACAGGAAACGCCCGGCGCTGCCATAGCTGCCGGGCGTTTCCTGTTTGCAACCCCGTTTTCGCATCTCGGCACAGGCCGAACGGCACCCGGTTCCGCACCCGGCTTTTCGGAAACGGCCGCTTCGGTCGGGAATGTCCGCCCGTTCCCGGACATTCCCGACCGAAACTCGGATTGCGCCCGCCTTACCGGAAACGCTTCGCACCTGCGTGCCGAGGCGTCAGAACCGCACCATGAACTCCACGACCAATTTATCCTGTTCGGAAACGGCCGGAACTGCGGACGCCCGGTAGAAATAGGCTTCGTAGTTGAGCCGGATATCGGCCCGAAACGGCAGCCCCAATCCGAAGGTCAGGCCGCCCGTGATGCGGTGGCGGGCCGGATCGTCCGCATGGAGCACTCCGTCGCTGCCGAACGTGCCGTCGCTGTGGTCCGAAAGGTAATCGTACCGCAGGAGCACCGAAATGCGGTTCAGGATCCGTTTCACGGGGAAATCGCGGCAGACGAACGCATCGACCGCATTGACCCCGGGGAAGGCTCCGCCGGCATAGTTCTTCCGCAGATATTCCGCCTCGACGTGCCAGCGGCCGTCGTCGTAAAAAACGCCCGCGTCGTACATGCAGACATCCACCGCCTCGGGCCGCACCTTCTGAAAACCGAGCGTGAGGTTGACCCGTTCGGCGAACCACGCCTGCCCCTTGATCGAATAGTTGAACCGCCCGGTCCAGAAATCCTTCTGCTCCGTAAGTCCCGAACCGTTGAACAGGCCCCCTTCGATCACGACGGGAATCTCCCCGCCGAACGACCAGCCGAGCGTGGCCCCCACATCGCGGACGTTGCCGGCCTGCTTGGCGATGAACGAACGGTTGGCGAAGTACTGCTCGTGGGGCGAACGGTGGGCGTCGATCGTGAACGGCACACGCATCTGGCCGATGGTGAAGCGCAACCTGCTCCGCAGCATGTCGAGCCGCACATAGGCGTCGAGCATCCGGATCGACCCTTCGTCCGAAAGGTCGATCTCGGCCTTGTAATCCACGACGGGCGTAACGCTGCCCGAAAGGCCGAAACGGGCGTTGCGCACCTCGAAACGCCCCTTGTCGATGTCGGGCTGGTATTCGAACTTCGCGCGGACCGTACCGTTGATCCGCACGGAAAATGCCGATTCCGGTCCGGCGGAAAGAGCGTCCGGCCGCTTCACCCCGCCCTGCCCCGCACTCTTTCCGAAGACCTCAGAAGGCAGACGTCCTCCCGCCGGAAGCGAATCGCCCCCCGCCCTGCCCCCGGCAGAAACCGAGTATTCCACAGCCTCCGCAACGTCCTCCGCTCCGCTCGCATCGGAAGACGGACACGGCGCGCAACTCGATTCCGCACCCGCTCCGCACGCAGCGGAAACGGCACGGCCCTCACCGGCGGTTCCGTGCGACACGAGCTCTGCGACGGCAGGATCGTCGGGACGGAACGCCGCGGCGGATACGGCGGAAAAATACGGACCGGCCTCAGGCGCAGGTCGCGCAGCGGCAATAAAAGAGCTCCCGAGGAGCGAAACGAGGAGCATGCAGCGTGTCGTCATTCGATAACATCATGCGGTGAACGCTGCAAAAGAACGGCTTTCGTTTTACAGCCCGATGACACATACATTACATTTCGATGAAATCCGGCACGGCGGAGGCACAGCAGAGACGCAACAAAGGCACGGCAAGGACACAGCAGAAGCGCAGCAGAGACACAGCAGAGGTACAACGGGGGCACAACAAAGGCGCGGCAGCCCCGAATGCAAATACAGACGGCGCTCCGGTCTCCCCGTACCGCAAAAAATCATCGTCCGGTCGGGAATCTTCCCGACCGGACGCAATCCTGAAAACCGGCCTTTGCGAAAAGTCCTTTTATCGTTCCAGCCGCCCGGGCCGAAACGGGCCGGACAGCAGTCCGGACGAAACGGACCGGAAAAAACGGACCGGACGGCAATCCGGACGGCAATCCGGACAGTAGCGGCGCTCCCTATTCGTACTGCCCCGACTTGAGCCGTTCGACCTCCTCGCGCGTGAGGAAGCGCCATGCGCCGCGTTTGAGGTTCTTCTTCGTGAGACCGGCGTAATAGACGCGGTCGAGCTTCTGGACCGTATAGCCCAGATGTTCGAAGATACGGCGCACGATGCGGTTGCGGCCCGAGTGGATCTCGATGCCGATCTCCTTGCGGTCGTCCTTGACATAGGCGATCTCGTCGGCATGTATTTCGCCGTCTTCGAGCGTGATGCCCTCGGCGATGGCCTCCATATCGGCCCGTTCGAGCGCCTTGTCGAGCGTTACCTGATAGATTTTCTTCTTCCGGTAGGAAGGGTGCGTCAGCTGGCGCGTGAGATCGCCGTCGTTGGTGAAGAGCAGCAGCCCGACGCTGTTCTTGTCGAGACGGCCCACGGGATAGATGCGCTCCGTACAGGCCCCCTTCACCAGTTCCATCACGGTCTTGTCCGCATGCGGATCGTCGAGCGTCGTTACATACCCTTTCGGCTTGTTGAGCACGAGGTACACCTTCTTCTCGCCCTGCACGCGGCTGTCGTTGAACCTCACCTCGTCGTTCGGCATCACTTTCGTTCCCAGCTCGGTAACGATCCTACCGTTGACCGAGACGAGTCCGGCCTGAATGAAGTCGTCGGCTTCGCGGCGCGAGCAGATGCCCGACTGGGCGATGTAGCGGTTCAGGCGCATCTCGCCGATCTGTTTGCCGGGGTTGTAGCGCGGATAGTCGCCCGCAGGCTTGTCGCTGCGTCTGAATCCCTTCCGAGGTTTGCCGCACGAAGGCTTGCCGCCGAATTTCTCGGGTGCGCCGCATCCGCGCTTCTCCCCGTAGGCGGGTCGGTCGCCATAACCGCGGCCGCGGTCGCCCGGAGCCGGACGATCGCCGTAGCGCTTCGGGCCCGATTTCCGGTCGCCGGAACCGCTCTTCGCACCGTAAGCGGGTTTGTCTGCATAGCTGCGTCCGCGCTCCCCGTAAGCGGGACGACCCTCGGAGCCGCGTGCCGGACGCCCGGACTGCACCGGACGATTGTCCGCCGTGAAATTGGGATTGTACGACGCACGGCCGCGGTAGGACGATCGCCCCGAGTCGGCGGCATCACGCTGCGGACGCGGGCCACGCTCGACGCGCTCCGTCGCAGCCGCAGCCGTGCGCACCCGTCTGTCGCGTCCGAAACGCGAAAGGGCATCCGTCGAGTCGTTCTTGAAATCTTTCATAATAAAATAATCGTAAGTTGCGGCAAAGGTAATGCATTTTTTCGGATGCGGGTCCATTCCCGCACCCGATTTCGGGAGAAAAGTCCGCGGACGGCACATTTTTGCCGAATTAGCCGTATCTTTGCCGCCGTACATGACCATGAACCGCGAAATCCTGCGAATCGCAGTCCCGAACATCGTATCGAACATCACGGTGCCGCTGATGGGCATCGTGAGTACGGCCATTGCGGGACACTGGGGCACGGACTCGGCCGCGACGATCGGATCGCTCGCCATCGGCGTCTCGATCTTCAACTTCATCTACTGGAACTGCTCGTTCGTGCGCATGGGCACCAGCGGCCTCACGGCTCAGGCCTTCGGCGCGGGCAACTTCCGCGAATGCACCAACATGCTGGCCCGCGCGATCGCCGTGGCGCTCCTGCTGGGCCTGCTGATCCTCATGCTGCAATACCCGTTGGGCGAGGCGGCCCTGTGGGCCATGAACGGCAGCCAGATGACGCGCGACTACTACTATACCCGCATCTGGGCCGTACCGGCAGGCATCCTGCTCTTCGGGCTCAACGGCTGGTACAACGGCATGCAGAACGCCGTGATCCCGATGTGTACGGCCGTTACGGTCAACATCGTCCACATGTCGTGCAGCCTTTGGTTCGCGTTCCGCATGGACATGGGAATCGTCGGGATCGCCTACGGTTCGGTCATCGCCCAATGGACGGGCGTGGCGTTGTCGGTCGTACTGCTGAGGATCTTCTACCGCAAAAAAATCACCCGCATCGACTGGCGCGAGGTGGTGGACCTCAAGCCTCTGCGCGCGTTCTTCGCCGTCAACCGCGACATCATCCTGCGGACGCTCTGCATCGTGGCCGTCTACACGTTCTTCACGGGCGCCTCGGCCCGCATGGACGATCCGGCGATGCTGGCCGTCAACACGCTGCTGCTGGAGCTTTTCACGCTCTTCTCCTACATGAACGACGGTTTCGCCTACGCGGCCGAAGCGCTCACGGGCCGCTTCATCGGAGCGCGCGACGAAAGGTCGCTGCGCGACTGTCTGCGCAAGTGCATCCTGTGGGGCATGGTCGTGTCGGTCGTATTCGTCGGGCTGTACGTCGGCTGGTGGCGCGAGCTGGTCGGCATCTTCGTAGAGCCCGATGCCCCCAACGCCGCGGCCATCGTCACCCTCGCAGGTCGCTACATCGGCTGGATCATCGCCATCCCGCTCGCCAGCGCCATGCCCTTCATCATGGACGGCATCATGGTCGGCGCCACCCACTCGCGCATCATGCGCAATTCGATGTTCTGCTCCACGGCGGCCTATTTCGCCATTTACTACGGGCTTTACGGCTGGATCGGCAACAATGCCCTCTGGCTCGCTTTCACGCTCTACATGTTCCTGCGCGGCATCCTGCAATTCTTCATGACCGACCGCCTGCGCGCGATCTACGCCAAGGCCCGCTGACGCGGGAGCCGGACGCTCCCCGTTTTATCACGGGCGCCCCGCGAAATGCCATTTCGCCATGCCGCCCTGTCCGCGAGCCGCCGCCCCTCCGAGCCGGTGCGAAGCACCTCTGGCCCGGCCCCGCGCATGCCGCGCATCGTCGGTACCGGAACCGGCGCACAGCCACCGCAAACATTCGCAACCGACCGCAGGATCGTTTCCCGGCACACAGACAGCCGATATTCCGCACATCGGATTAGAGCTCTCCGTCCCGTTCTCCGAAGGAGCTTCCCGACCGGCTCCCGGCTAACTCACGGAGGACCTCACGGCAGGGCGCAGAGCGCAATCCCCCGAAAGCGAAATAAAAACGGAAGCTCCGGCATGTATTTCCGCCATCCGAGAACCGCATATTCGGAATCGCTCCCGGACAGGAGCACGCACAAAAAGAGGGTGTCCGCAACTTGCCGGACACCCTCTTCCCGCACCGGGTACGACCGGTCTACTGAGCCTGAATCTGCTGGAGCAGTTCGTTGTATTTGTTGTACTTCTCCATCATCCCCTCCTCGTCGCGCAGGCGGAAGCTGATGGATTTCAGATAATCGACCGTATTGAGATCGTTCGGCTTGATCTCCAGCGCCTTCTCGAACCACGGAATCGCCTCGGCGTAGACCGCGTTGATGACTTTCTGCTCCTCGTCGTAGGCAGCCTTGCCCGTCCACGGCTTATTGTTCAGCTCCTCGTTCATGGCGTTGCCCTTCTCGACATAGAAATAACCCGTCCAGAAATAGCCGTCGAACACGTCGGGGGCCAGCTCGGCGACCTTTTTGAACGCCACGATGCACTCGTCGTTATTCTTCAGAGCCGCATAGATCCGTCCGAGGCCGAACCACATATCCACATTGTCGGGGTCTTCCGCGATGGCGGCGTCGAAGCGCGAAATCAGGTCGGCGGGATCGCCCAGCCCCTCTTCCGAGGTATAGAGCGACATCAGACCGTCAAGGATGCGCTGGCTCTTGGGATATTTGTCCAGACCGGTCAGCAACGTCTGCTTGGCCTTTTGCAGATTGGCCGGATCGGCGTCTTTCTGGCCGTAGTAGCAATAGAAAAGATAGTAGTAGCTGAGCCCCTCTTCGCCTTCGTAGCCCTCCTCGATGGCCTTTTCGAGGTACTCGGCGCCCTTGGCGAACGAGGCGGGATCCTTCGATCCGTTGACCGTTTCGAGATAGCCCGCATAGTAGAGCAGCTCGGGATCGGCACCTCCGTAGGCGGGTACCGCCTGCGCCGCATAAGCCAGACCGAACGCATCGGCCGCAGCCTTGAAGTCGCCCAGTTCGAGGTTCACGTTGCCCTCCTGCGAGCAGAAATCGCTGATCTGCTTCAGACCCGCTTTCACCCTGTCGGCCGATTTGGGATCGAGCTCGTAAGCCTTCGCATAGGACTCGATCGCGGTCTCCACCAAACCGTCGGCCACGCGCTGCGTCAGCTTCCATGCAGCGATCTTGCCGTCCAGCACATAGGCGCGGAAATAGGGATAGACCCATACTTCGTAGGTCTTCGTATTTCCCTCTTCGCCGAGCGTCTCCTGCTCCTTCGACACGGGTTCGCCGACGGTGAGCCGCATCATCTGCGCCTCCATATTAGCGAAGAGACTTTTCGTCGGTTCGGCCGCAGCCTCGTAGTAGGCCTTGCCGCGGTTGATCCACGTAGAGGCTTTGGCCCCCTTCTTCGCATTGGCGACATCGGCATCGCTCTTGGCGATTTTCGCCAGCAGCGCCTCCTTATTGACCTTCTGCGCTTCGGCGGCGGGTGCGGCCAGCACCAGAGCCGCAGCAACCATCAAAATCAATCGTTTCATAGTAAAAAATTAAAGGTTTTATTTAGCTGTTTCGTTCATTCGTCGCTTCCGGCCGGCCGCTCCGGCTTTCCGGCTTCGGGCTCCTCCGTCGCAGCAGGCGCTCCGTCCGCCGGTGCGGCGGCGGTGTCGTCGGCCGGAGTCGTCGTCGCCCCGTCCGACTGCGCGGCACCGGTTTCGTCCGCCGCCGCAGCCGTCTCCTCCTCTTCCGAGCGGGGCACGGCCATCACCGAGGCGATGGCATCGCCCTCGCGCAGGTTGATGATGCGCACGCCCTGCGTCGCACGGCCCGCGACGCGGATCTGCGACACGGCCGTGCGGATCGTCAGACCCGAGCGGTTGATAATCATCAGATCGTTGTCGTCCGTTACGGCCTGAATGGAGATGAGTTTGCCCGTCTTCTCCGTAACGTTGATCGTCTTCACGCCCTTGCCGCCGCGGTTGGTGATGCGGTATTCCTCCAGATCGGTCCGCTTGCCGTAGCCGTTCTCGCTCAGCACCAGCACCTCCTGCTTCGAATCGGGTTCCACACAGATCATGCCGACCACCTCGTCGCCTTCGTCGATCGAAATGCCGCGCACGCCGGCGCCGACACGCCCGATCGGACGCACCGTACTCTCGTTGAAACGGATCGCCTTGCCTTCGCGGGCCGCGAGCATCACCTCGGCGCGGCCGCTGGTGAGCTTGGCCTCGATCAGCTGGTCGCCCTCGCGGATCACGATGGCGTTCACGCCGCTCTGGCGCGGACGCGAGTAGGCTTCGAGCCGGGTTTTCTTGATCGTACCGTCCTTCGTGCACATGATGATGTAGTTGTCGTTCACGTAGTCGGCATCGTCGAGGCGCTTCACGTTGATGTAGGCGCGCACCTTGTCGTCGGACTCGATCTGGATGACGTTCTGGATGGCGCGGCCCTTCGACGAACGCGCCCCCTCGGGAATCTCGTAGACCTTGAGCCAATAGCAGCGGCCCTTCTCCGTGAAGAAGAGCATCGTGTTGTGCATCGTGGCCACGTAGATGTGTTCGATGAAGTCTTCGTCGCGCGTGGCGCTTCCCTTCACGCCCACGCCGCCGCGGTTCTGCGTGCGGTATTCGGCCAACGGAGTACGTTTGATGTATCCCATGTGCGAGATGGTGATGACCATGTCGTCGTCGGCGTAGAAATCCTCGGGGTTGAACTCCTCGGAGGCATAGACGATCTCCGAACGGCGTTCGTCGCCGTATTTCTCCTTCATATCGAGCAGCTCCTCCTTGATGATCCGCATCTGCTCGGCGGGCGTTTCGAGCACCTCCCTGAAATAGGCGATCTGCTTCTCCAGTTCGTCGCGTTCGGCCGTGAGCTTGCCGTGTTCGAGCCCCGTGAGGGCGCGCAGGCGCATCTCGATGATGGCCGAAGCCTGCAAGTCGCTCAGGCCGAAGCGCTCGGTCATCGTCTGCTTGGCCAGATCGGGCGTCTGCGACGAGCGGATGATGCGGATGATCTCCTCGATGTTGTCCTGCGCGATCAACAGACCCAGCACGATGTGCAGCCGCTCCTCGGCCTTGCGCAGATCGAAGCGCGTGCGGCGCACCACGACGTCGTGGCGGTGATCCACGAAATGCCGCACCAGATCGCGCAGGTTGAGCAGCATGGGCCGGCCGTTGACGAGCGCGATGTTGTTCACCGCGAACGAGGTCTGGAGCGGCGTATTCTTGAACAGCGTGTTGAGCACCACGCTCGCCACGGCGTCCTGCTTGAGGATGATGATGATCCGCAGGCCGTTGCGGTCGGACTCGTCGTTGATGTAGGAGATACCCTCGATCTTCTTCTCGTTGATCATGTCGGCGATCTTCTTGATCATCTCCGCCTTGTTGATCATGTAGGGAATCTCCGTTACGACGATGCACTCGCGGCCGCTGGCCGTGTGCTCGATTTCGGTCTTCGCGCGCATCACCACGCGGCCGCGGCCCGTGAGCAGCGCTTCGCGGACGCCTTCGTAGCCGTAGATGATGCCGCCCGTGGGGAAGTCGGGCCCCTTCACATAGCGCAGCAGCTCCTCGCACTCGATCTCGGGGTTGTCCACATAGGCGCAGCAGGCGTCGACCACCTCGCCGAGGTTGTGCGGCGCCATGTTGGTCGCCATACCGACGGCGATGCCGCTCGCGCCGTTGACCAGCAGAAGCGGAATTTTCGTCGGCAGCACCGTGGGTTCGGGGATCGTATCGTCGAAGTTGAGCGTCCAGTCGACCGTCTCCTTGTCGATGTCGGCCATCACCTCGTCGGTGATCTTCTTCATGCGGGCCTCGGTGTAACGCATCGCCGCAGGCGAGTCGCCGTCCATCGAACCGAAGTTGCCCTGTCCGTCGACCAGCGGATAACGCATCGACCACTCCTGCGCCAGACGCACCATGGCGTCGTAGACCGAGGCGTCGCCGTGGGGGTGGAACTTACCGAGCACGTCGCCGACGATACGGGCCGACTTACGGGTCGGCTTGTCCGAGTAGAGATTGAGCTCGGCGCTCATATCGTAGAGAATACGGCGGTGCACGGGCTTCAGACCGTCGCGCACGTCGGGCAGCGCGCGGGAGACGATGACCGACATCGAATAGTCGATGTACGCCGTTTTCATCTGTTCTTCGATATTGATGGGAATGATACGCCCCACCAGACCGGCATTTTTTTCTTCTTCAGTTAGCATTTCCGTCTTGGGATTACATCTGTTTTAACGAACAAAAATACGATTTTTTTCCGTTTTGAGCAACTCCCGCGCTGGAAAAATCGCATCCGCCGGGCGGATTTCCCGGTCGGGCCCCCGTTATTGCCCCTTTTCCGCCGATCTGAAGGCTTTTTTCCGGTCGCCCGACCGGTGGTCGGGGCCGAGGCCCGGAGACGATGGCGGAAAAACATTCCGGACAACGACCGAAGCCGCAAAACGCCCGCCGGCCCCGGGCGGGGAGGCGCTCCGAAGCATCTGCGGCGCACTGCCGGCGGCCCTGATTCGGCAGGCTGCGGCGGGCACAGTCCGCCGGACGGATACGTCCCGCAGCTCCGGCCCGCACCGGGACAGCCACGAAACCGGACGACGGGCAGCACAGCCGCCGAACACGACGAGATTTCCGACGAGACAAGCGCAGTCGCTCGGGAATCACGGGGGCGGGGAGACGGCCGCAAGGCACACGTCCGGCGCCGGCACATACGACAACCGACGCCGGACGAGGCATGACAACGTCGGACGAACCGACAGGGCGAACGAAGACGGAGCGGGAGGACGAGAAAAAATGGAAGCGCCGCCGAGCCGCGCTTCCCTTGGAAATACCCCGATCGGGCCGACAACGCTCTGCCTCCCTCAGCCCTTGCACCGATGCGCCGGACGCACCAGCCACAAGACGAGCCATGAGGCAAGCAACGTAGCCAGCAGACTGCACGAGAGACCCAAATCGGTGTCCGCACCGGTCGTCCGGCACAGAGCGTTCATGCCACCGCTCGTAAGAACTGCGAACAGCACGAGGAGCCAACCCGCCTCGATCCGACGGCCGTCAAAGGGTTGTTCCGTATGTTTCGCACGCCGTCGTTCGCCGTAGAAGCAGACAAGCGGGATGGCCGGAGGAAAGGGAAACAACACGAACGAGATGAGCAGGGAACCGACTCCGATCCGTTTATGCGCATAGGCGCAGATGGCATACACGATTCCCGTCAGGTAGATCAGGCCTTGAAAAAGCACGAAGAAAAATAGCATAGAAGTATTCATAATCCATTGTATTATCATTCGGTCGTCATATTATCCTCCGTATCGCAGCAGTCGTATGCGGCTCCAGCAAGAATCAGCGTATTGCAAATTCCGCCCATCCAACTGCACGCCACATCGTCCAAAGGCCGTTCCGCCATAGCGTCCTTCCGCTCCTTATATTCCCGTTTCACACAATCCACATAACACTCCCCCTCTTTTCTCGCACGAGTCTCATACGAAACAATTACATCAGAAAGCCGATCTGTTGCATCATATATAAAAGCACCTAAGAATTCGGAATCATCATCCGCATCATCCGTATACAATGCAACTTTATATCCCCCATCCGATAAAACATCAACTTTCATTATAAAATTGATTTCCAAAGTACGATTCGGTTTAGTAACGCTCAATAAATACAACGCATTATTATCTACCCGTGTACCATACATATTTTCAATTTGCAGATCGACACCGTATCCATTAAAATTCTCCAATAATACAATGTCTTCTGTTATCGTTTGCAAATCTGAATTGTTTACATTTTGCTCCACTTGTTGCTCTTCACCCTGACATGCACACAATGCCAAAGCAAACAATGTCATAATCTTTTTCATGGCAGTCCGATTAATAAAAAAAACAATAAACGAATTCAATTTTACCACTAAATTTCAATATTTACAGTACATAAAATCATCAAATGAAAATACACCCCTCCTTTCTTTTTGTTAAAAATAATATAAAATTTTATATAATAAAAATTTTATCAAGAAAAAAATACCCAAAAGACGTTTTATCAGATCGATAAATCTTTAGAGAGCACCGATCATCCGAATACCTACCGGAAGTCGATCGTTTCATAGGTGCGGTACTCGGCCGGATCGTATTCCTTCGGCGCCTTGTCCACCGCTTCGAGGCTGCGGACGACGATCCGGATGCGCTCGCCGTCGAAGTCGTATTCGAGCGACAGGGGACGCATCGTCCGCGTATCGAGCGCAACGGTAACGACGCACGGCACCGCCCCCGCTTTCGGCGTGAGCTTCACGGCGGCACGGCCGTCGCGCTCCCACAGCAGTTCGGCCTCGAATTCGTCGTCCACGAAATCGAACGCCCGCGTCGGGTTGTCCAGCAGATTCCGGCTCGCCGCATCCACCCGATCGACCGCCACCTCCCGGCGGCGGTTGTCCACCTCATACCGCACCCGGCCGTCGCCGTAGACCTCGGCATCGCCCAGCCGGAGGTAGTAACTGTCGCCGCCGACCGTATACCGTCCCGCCGCCGACTGTCCGTCGGCTTCGACCGCGAAGGCCGCCGCATAGCGGCCCAGCGACCGGATGCGGTCGGACAGCATGCGCAGCAACTCCGCGGCACGGGAGTGCGCCGCATCGGCTCCGGCAACCGGATCAGCCGCGGAAACCCCGTTCTGCCGCCGGCCTGCCGGTGCCGCAGCGGGCCGCACTCGTTCGGAATACCGCAAACGACCGGGCTCCGCATCGGACAGGATTTCATCCGGCGCGGGAATACGGTCGGCCGCAACGGACAGGATTCCGGCCGAAACGGGAAGGCGGTCCCTCTCCGCAGCAGGCAAAGCGGAGGCGGAAGTCGAAGCCACGGCCGAGAGCGCCGTCATCGAGAGCACCGCCCCACTCAGGAGGCGGCGAAAGGAGTGTGAATTTCGGACGATCGACATAGACAACTATATAATTAACGATACGATAGATATTTCGAACCCTATTTTCGCCGCGGAACGTTCTCTTTCGTAAGCCGTTCCCCCGCCTCGGCAATCTTCGGGCGAAGCCCGGATCGCACCCGGCGCAACGAAACCGCCTCCGAGAATCGAAGATGTTTTTTCGGCGCGGCACAGGCCGGACGAATTCCGGCTTCTCCCGCGCCGCACGGTCCGCAGTCCGCAGCGTCGGAGCTCCGGTCCTGCGCGAGGTGCGGGCGGCAGGCAGCCCCGTCTTTTGCGGAGGCGCGCATCCGCCCGGGGGCTTCGTACAGGCCCCGACCGCCGACCCGAACAGCCAACGTCCGGCCCCCCCGGTCAGAACACGTCGAGCTCCTGCAAGCGGGCTTCGAGCGACGGCAAGTCGTGGTAGAGAATGTCGCGCGGCTTGGCCCCCTCCTGCCGCCCCACGATGCCGGCACGTTCGAGCTGCATCATGATGCGGCCCGCACGGTTGAAGCCCACCTCGTAGTTGCGCTGGATCATCGACGTGGAGATCGAACCGCCCGACACGGCCGAGCGGGCGATCTCGGCGAAGAGCGAATCGTATTTCACGGGCGCTCCGCTCTCGCCGCCCGCGGGCGCTTCGCTGCCCGTCTCGGGCGTGTAGTCCGGCAACGGATAAGGCTCGGTGTAGCCCTGCTGCTTGGAAATGTAGTCCACGATCCGTTCCACTTCGCGCGTTTCGACCAGCGCACACTGGATGCGGGTCAGCTCCCCGTCCTTCGAAAAGAGCATGTCGCCGCGGCCGATGAGCTGATTGGCCCCGGGCTGGTCGATGATCGTGCGCGAGTCGATCATCTGCATCACGCGGAAAGCGATACGCGCCGGGAAGTTGGCTTTGATGCCGCCCGTGATGACCTTCACGTCGGGGCGCTGCGTGGCGATGATGAGGTGGATGCCGATGGCGCGCGCCTTCTGCGCCAGACGCATCACGGGCCCCTCGACCTCGCGGGCCGTCATGATGAGGTCGGCGAACTCGTCGACCACCACCACGATATAGGGCAGATAGCGGTGCCCGTTCTGGGGATTCAGCCGGCGCGAGACGAACTTCTCGTTGTATTCGGCGATGTTGCGTGCTCCGGCCTTCTTGCAGAGTTCCAGACGGTTGTCCATCTCGGTGCAAAGCGAATTGAGCGTATAGACCGCTTTCTTCGGATCGGTGATGATCGCCTCCTCTTCGGACTCCATCTTGGCGAGGAAATGACGCTCGATCTTGGCATAGAGCGAGAACTCGACCATCTTGGGGTCGATCATCACGAATTTGAGCTGCGCCGGGTGTTTCTTGTAGAGCAGCGACGTGATGATCGCATTCAGCCCCACGGACTTGCCCTGCCCCGTGGCACCCGCCACGAGCAGGTGGGGCATCTTCGCCAGATCGAAGACGTAGTTCTCGTTCTGGATCGTGCGGCCGATCACCACGGGCAGTTCGGCCCTCGACTCCTGAAAGCGCATCGACCGCACGGCGGAATACATCGACACCACCTGCTTGTCGCGGTTGGGGACCTCGATGCCGATGGTTCCCTTGCCCGGGATCGGCGCGATGATGCGGATGCCGAGCGCCTTCAGGCTTTGGGCGATGTCGTTTTCGAGCCCCTGTATCTTCGAAATCTTGACCCCCTGCGCCTGCACGATCTCGTAGAGCGTAACGGTAGGCCCGACCGTAGCCTTGATCCGCTGTATGGGTATATTGAAATATTTGAGCGTCTCTTCGATGCGGGACTTGTTCTCGTAGATCTCCTCGTCGCTCACCTCCGAATCGGATTGATAGTCCTCCAGCAGGCTCACGGGCGGACGGCGGTAGTTCACGAGGTCTTTGAGCGGATCGTAGGCTTCGGTCGTGATCTTGCGCTCGTCGACCAGTGCGGC
This sequence comes from Alistipes sp. CHKCI003, assembly GCF_900021155.1. Classification (GTDB taxonomy): domain Bacteria; phylum Bacteroidota; class Bacteroidia; order Bacteroidales; family Rikenellaceae; genus Alistipes; species Alistipes excrementavium. The sequence continues at coordinate 25,548 of NZ_FCNT01000052.1, read as the reverse complement.
CCGGCGCTCCTCGACCGTAATCACAATGCCCGAGCCGTCCGCAGCAGCCGCAGCGTCCGAAGGTCGCCCGGCCGCCGCAGCTCCGGCTACGGGGAGTGCCTGCGCCGTTCCGGCCGCCCCCGCCTCGCCGAGCGTCAACTCCGTCAGTCCTTCGGCCGCCGCATGCACAGCAGTCCCTCCGCGCCCGGCATCCCCGCCGGAACCGCATTGTCCGCCGGCATCCGCCCCGCCGAGCGTCAACTCCGTCAGCCCTTCGGCCGCCGCATGCACAGCAGCCCGTTCGCGCGCCGCTCCGGCGGACGCGAGGGCCGTCTCGCCCCCGCCTTCGTCGAGGAGTATTTCCGTCAGCCCCTCCTCCGGCCCGGCATCCTTCAGCCCCGAAAGCAGCCGTTCGGCGACCACAGGGTCCACACCGGATTGCGAGGCCGCAGGCGCCGCCGCCCCTTCGTCCGAAAGATCGAGTTCGATCAGTCCGTCGCTGCCCATCACGACCCGGCCCCGAGCCGGCGCGGCCGGCATCTCCGCATTTCGGGAGGTTGCTCCTCCATCCGTCGTCAACACCACGAAGGGATCGTCCTCTCCGGTCGCCGCCGGCCTCAGGGGGCGCCCCCCCCTCGGCTCCGCCGTCTCCATCGCAGGTTTCTCGATCTCGACGGGCACTCCCGTCCGCCCCGCCGCCCCGAAACGAGCCGCCGTCGCAGACGAAGCAGGCGAAACGGCATCCGCCGTCGCAGCCTCCTCCGCAGACCGAGCCGCAGCCGGACGACCGAGCGCCGCACCTTCGGTCCCGGCCTGCCCGAAGCGCCGGCGGTCGGCGTCGTCGTCGCCGGGCGATGCCGCCGCCGGACGGACCGTCTCCCCGACCGCCCCGGACCTTTGCCGGACGGCGCTTGCACAGGTCTGCCCGTCCGTAGCATCCGCCCCCTCCGCTCCGTCGCCGCGAGAGTGGGTCGGCACGACCCGGTGTTTGACGATCTCCACGATCCGGCCGCCCTTGTCGACCACGGCGTTGCCGGCCGAATTGACCGTATTGATGAAATTGCGGTTGATGAACACGCCCGTCAGAATCCACCCGCCGAGCAGCACGAGCGCCGTACCCACGGCGCCGATCCCTTCGTCCAGCATCCGCGCCGCCTCGATGCCGAGGGCGCCGCCCCAACCGCTGCTGGCGATGAGGTTGAACTTGTCGCCGAATACGAATCCCAGCGTCAGCGACCCGAGGATCATGATGAGGAAAAGACTGAGAATCGAATGGTTAAGCATCAGCGGCTTGCGACGGATGATCCGCACCCCGACGAGCATCAGCATCACCGGCAGCAGGATGCCGAACAAACCGAATCCGCGTCCGGCGATCAACTCGCCGAGCCACGCTCCGGAGCGGCCGCACAGGTTCTCGACCGAACCGTCGAAGCGCGGGTCCTCGGCACCGACGCCCTGCAGCACGCTCAGGTCGCTGCGCCAGCAGAGGAAGTAGAAGAGGACGGAAGACGTGATGTAAAGCCCTGCGAAAAAGAGCACGAGCCCTGCGATCCAACGGGCGCTGTCGCCGTTGGTGCGCTGCACGTTCCGCTTCCTGCTCGGGGGTGTCGTATGTTCGGATGCCATCGTGTCGGAGAAAATACGCTTGATAAATCAAGCGAAGGTACGGATTTTTTTTCAGAATACGAAATTATCGCCCCAGCGCTTTCCGTTCGAGACGCCGGCGGTAAGCCTCGTCGGCGAAGGTGCGGAACCCGAAGCGGGGTGCGCGGTCCGCAGGGGCATGCAGTGCGTACCGGTCGAGCAACTGCGCGACGCGGCGGGCGACGGCGGGCGACGGATCGACGATCGCGGCTCCCCATCCGGCGGCGACCCGTTCGATCGCGGGCAGCAGAAAGGGATAGTGCGTACACCCCAGCACGATCTGGTCGGCCCCCTGCCGGAGGATGGGTTCGAGCACGCGCCGCACGCATGCTTCGGCCTCGGGGGTCGTCTCCAGATCGCCTTCGACCAGTTCGACGAACCCCTCGCCGGCCGCGGCGACCACCTCGGCATCCGCCGCATAGCGGGCGGCCGTACGGCGGAACAATTCGCCGTCGAGGCTGCGCTCCGTAGCGAGCACCCCGACCACTCCGCTCCGGGTGCGGAGACAGGCGGGTTTCACCGCAGGCTCCATGCCGACGATAGGCATCGGAGCGTACTTGCTGCGCAGGAAATCGATCGCCGCGGCCGTGGCCGTGTTGCACGCCACGACCACCATCTTGCACCCTTCGGCCACGAGTGCGGCGACCGCCTCGTCGGCCAGCCGCCGGACCTCCTCGCGCGGTTTCGATCCGTAGGGGCAGTTTTTGCCGTCGCCGAGGTAGAGGAGCGACTCCCCGGGCAGCGCAGCGCGCAGCGCACGCCACACCGTCAGGCCGCCCATGCCCGAATCGTAAACTCCTATGGGTCTATCGTCGTCCATCTCCGAATTCGTTCGATAACCGTGCGACCAACTCCTCGTCGCTCATCGCGCCGCACTCCACGGTCGAGTGGGCCTTGGCGTAGAACAGCTCGCGACGGGGCATGTCCGATCTCATGTATTCCACGAGTTCGACATCATTAAGACCACTCAATTTAGGACGTTTGCGACGGCCATACGGCGTCAGTCTCCCGGCGATTTGCTCGGCCGTACGCCGCAGGTAGACCGTATGCCCCGCACCGTTCATGCGTTCCATGTTGTCGCCCCACAGAGGCAGGCCGCCGCCCGTGGAGACCACGCACACACCCCCCTCGGCGATGATCGTCTCGATCGCCGCACGCTCCAATTCGCGGAAACGGGTTTCGCCCTCGTAACGGAAAATGTCGCAGACCGACGCCCCTTCGCGCTCTTCGACCACGCTGTCCGTGTCGAAGAACGGCACACCGAGCCGGCGGGCGAGTTTCCGCCCCAAAGTGCTCTTGCCGCACCCCATATACCCCACCAGAAAGATCGGCCCCATATTTCGCAAAAGTCGATTATCTATTTGATCCGCCAACAACTGCACATCATTACCTCAAATCCGCATAGACCTACATGACAAGCCTGTTCTCTTACTCGCGGCTTCGTCCTGCTCCGCAGTGCGCCCCGCACTGCGAATCCAGCGCTCCAAGCTCCTGCCGCCGGGCTTCGAACAGCGAACCGCAAACTCCGATTTCCGAATCGCACCGCCCGGCCGAACTTCGAATTCGCATCCCGAACATCGCCGGACCGGCACGCACACTCCCGACCAAACTGCCGGTTCCGCACACGGAGTGCTTTCCGCACCATAGCAGAAAGTCTCGCCTCGCCTTATCTTACCTTATCTTATCTTATCCTATCTTACCTCGCCACACCTTCTGCCGGCCGGGAATCGACGACCGACAGACAATCCGCTTCTTCGCCCCCCGGGCTGTTCACGCCCCCACGGCCTCCACCGCCGATGCCGTTCGGACAGCCACCGACTTCGCGGCGCCGCATCCGCCTCCGAGCAGGCAGCCCGCACGCCGGTCCCGATTCCGGCTCCGTGTCGCGCATATTCCCCGGAAACCGATCCGCTCTCCGATACCGCCAGCCGAGGCTCCGAACTTCCGCCGCGCCCCGTCGTCCCAAAACCCGGAAATCCGTCCGATACCCGATCCGGCATGCGTCCAATCCGGCGTAAACGGCACGAGAACCCACTGCCGGGAGCTCCTCCGCCGGGAAGCACACCGTCGATTCCGCTCCATACAGGCCATTTTCTCGCAGTCCCGCATTCCGGCTGCCGCGGGCTCTGCACAGGAACGTCCCGGTCCGGCCCGGCTGCGAGCGGATGCCGGATCAGAACAGATTCAACTGTTCGGAATCGATCATCTGATCGGCATCGCCCACGGCGCGTTCGATCTCGAACTCGACGCCCCCCTCCTCCTTCGGACGGTTCGGAAACACAGGTCCTAAGGCAGTTCCCCGGCCGCCGCCTGCCGATTTCGAATGTCCGGCAGTCTTGCTGCCCGCCACCGGCTGCGCCCCCTCGCCGCCTCCACCCGTTTGCGGACGCAGGTGTGCGGCCCCGCCGGAACCGGCGTCCCGGTCCGGTGTGCGGGTGTCCTCCGTCCGCGCAACATCCGAAGCGCCCGAACCATTCGCAACATCCCGATCTTCCGCCCGCTCCGCATTGGCGGAGAACGCCTCGAAACCGATCGGCCCCTCCGGGCCGGATTCGCCGCCCCCCGGAGCTTCGTCCGGTTCGGCCTCGGTCGGCGGCTCGGGTTCGATGAAGGCGAGCGAATCTACTTCGTACGTCGTCAGTCTTTTGCCTTTGGCCCGGTGGCTCTTCACGCCGATGAACTCGTCCACGTCGATCTCGTCCGCCGGACGCGATGCATGCGCACCCTTGTAGGCGATGCGGAGTTTCGTCCCCGCCGCACCCGTCATGGCTACGAACTCGGCCGCGCCCTCCTCGTCGAGGAAGAACTGCATCCGTTCGCTCGCCTCGGCCGTGAAGCGTTTCAAGTAGTAATACTTCTGCTCCGCATCGTAATAGCAGAGCGCATAGATCCGATCGGGTTCGTATTTCTCGACACGCACCGTCTCGTCGGGGAAGTGCTGCGAGAGTTCGTAACCCGTGATATAATACTGATTCTTAGAGGTCCACACGATCAACCTGTCGTCGCCCTCGAACTCCCCGAGCAGCACGCCGCGTCCGTCGGCATTCAGCCGCCGCACCTCCTCGTCGTACCAGATGTCCTGTCCGCCGAGCGTAGAGGCGCCGCGCTCCTTGAGCACGATCTTGTGGATGCCGTAACGCGAGAAAAGGTTGCCCTGACTCTGGCGTCCCTTGATGGCGAGTGTCGAGAAATCGAGATCGACGATCACCTTCTTCAATCGCGGCCGCGGCTTGAAGTAAACCTTGAGCACTTCGGCCTCTCCGTTCGGATTGACAGACATATAGAGTATTTCACTCTTAGGCGTCCCCTTCGTGATGTCGTACTCCTTGTCGCGCGTGATGCCCTTGATGGCGCAGCGCTTCATCATGATCGGTCCGTTCTTGCCGTCGCGGTAGAGCAGGTTGTAGATCGTGCGTTCGTCGTTGCGCTTGAAAACGCCGATGTAGTAGATGTTCTTATCGAAGAACGCCTTGTCGCTCACCTTCGTGATGACGTAGCGGCCGTCGCGCGTGAAGACGATCACATCGTCGATGTCCGAGCAGTCGCAGACGAACTCCGCATCCTTCATCGACTTGCCGATGCCGAAAAATCCTTCGGCACGGTCCACGTAGAGCTTGGCATTCGTTACGGCCACCTTCGTAGCCTCGATGCAGTCGAACTCGCGCAGCTCCGTGCGGCGCTCCTTGCCCTTGCCGTATTTGTCGCGGATGCGTTCGAAGTAGGCCACGGCATACTCGGTCAGGTGCGCCAAATGGTATTGCGTCTGCTCGATGTCGGCCTCGATCTGACGGATCTCGTTGTCGGCCTTGTCGCTGTCGTAGCGCGAGATACGGATGAACTTCAGCTCCGTCAGCCGCTGCACGTCTTCGAGCGTAACCGCACGGCGGAGCCGCCCTTTGAAGGGCTCCAACCCTGCATCGACCGCTTTGTAAGCCTCCTCGCGCGTCGTGCATCCCTCGATCAGGGCGTAGAGCTTGTTCTCGATGAAGATGCGTTCGAGCGACGCCGCATGCCACGCTTCGTTCAGCTCGTCGAGACGGATTTCGAGCTCGCGGCCCAGCAGACAGCGCGTGTGCTCGGCCGAGCGGCGCAACATTTCGCTCACGCCGAGGAAGTGCGGTTTTTCGTCGTAGATCACGCACGCATTCGGCGAGATCGAAACCTCGCAGTCAGTGAAGGCGTACAGCGCGTCGATGGTCTTGTCGCTCGACTCGTCGTTTGCGACGTGGATGATGATCTCGACCTTCTCGGCCGTATTGTCGTCCACGCGCCGGATCCTGATCTTGCCCTTGTCGTTGGCCTTGATGATCGACTCCTTGATCGACTCGGTGGTGGTCGTATAGGGGATCTCCGTGATGGCCAGCGTGCGCTTGTCGATCTTCGAGATGCGGGCGCGGACCTTCACCGCCCCGCCCCGCAGACCGTCGTTGTAGCGGCTCACGTCCGCCAGACCGCCCGTCGGGAAGTCGGGGAAGAGCCGGAACTCTCGCCCCTGCAAATGGGCGATCGCAGCATGGATCAGCTCGTTGAAGTTGTGGGGCAGAATCTTCGACGCCAGCCCCACGGCGATGCCGTCCGAGCCCTGCGCCAGCAGCAGCGGGAATTTGATGGGGAGCGTTACGGGCTCCTCGTTGCGGCCGTCGTAGGAGCGCATCCACTCGGTCGTCTTCTTGTTGAACACCACGTCGAGCGCGAACTTCGACAGACGCGCCTCGATGTAACGGCCCGCGGCGGCTTCGTCGCCCGTCAGTACGTTGCCCCAGTTGCCCTGACAGTCGATCAGCAGCTCCTTCTGCCCCAGCTGCACGAGCGCGTCCTTGATCGAAGCGTCGCCGTGGGGATGGTACTGCATGGTCTGCCCCACGATGTTGGCCACCTTGTTGTAGCGTCCGTCGTCCACGCTCTTCATGGCGTGGAGGATGCGGCGCTGCACGGGTTTCAGGCCGTCCGCGATGTGGGGCACGGCGCGTTCGAGGATCACGTACGAAGCGTAATCCAGAAACCAGTTCTTGTACATGCCCGTGAGCTTGCGCACGCTTCCCTCGTCCTGCGTCAGACGATCGTAGCGGCCCGCCGGCGCGCCTTCCGTCTGCGGCCGGACGGTCTGCCCGCCGCCCTCTGCGGCTCCCGCCTCCGGTGCCGCCGCTCCGTCGCCGGAGGCTTCGTCCCGCGCCTCGCGCTCCCGATTCGTATCTCGTTCTTCAGCCATACTTTAATTGAAATCTTCCTGTACGATGTCCTCCTCGATACGGAGGTTGTCGATGATGAACCCCTGCCTTTCGTAGGTATTCTTGCCCATGTAGAACTCCAGCAGGTCGTGGATGGGGTCGTCCTTGGTGATGCGCACCTTGTCGAGCCGCATGTGCTCGCCGATGAACTCGCGGAACTCGTCGGGCGAGATCTCGCCGAGGCCCTTGAAACGGGTGATCTCGGCATTGGCGCCGCACCGGGCGACGGCCCGCTGCCGCTCCTCCTCCGAATAGCAGTAGTGCGTCTCCCGCTTGTTGCGCACGCGGAACAGCGGCGTCTGGAGGATGTAGAGGTGGCCGCTGCGGATGATGTCGGGGAAAAACTGAAGGAAAAAGGTCGTGAGCAGCAGACGGATGTGCATGCCGTCGACATCGGCGTCGGTGGCGATGATGACCTTCTCGTAGCGGAGGTTGTCCATATCCTCCTCGATGTTGAGCGCCGCCTGCAGCAGGTTGAACTCTTCGTTCTCGTAGACGACCTTCTTCGTCAGCCCGAAGCAGTTGAGCGGCTTGCCGCGCAGCGAGAAGACGGCCTGCGTGCGCGGGTCGCGGCTCTTGGTGATCGAACCCGAGGCCGAATTGCCCTCCGTGATGAAGATCATCGAACACTCGGCCAGCTCGTGTTTGTCCACGCGGTGTATCTTGCAGTCGCGCAGTTTCTTGTTGTTGAGCGACACTTTCTTGGCCGTCTCGCGCGCCTTCTTCTGGATGCCCGAGATGGCCTTGCGCTCCTTCTCGTTCTCCACGATCTTCCGCTGGAGAATCTGCGCCGTCTCGGCGTGCTTGTGCAGATAGTCGTCGAGGTGTTTGCCCAGAAATTCGACCACGAAGTTGCGCATCGACACCCCCGGCTCGATCTCCTTCGAGCCGAGCTTGATCTTGGTCTGCGACTCGAACACCGGATCCGTAACCTTCACCGAGATGGCGGCGATGATCGACGTGCGGATGTCCGACGGATCGTAGTCCTTATGATAGAACTCCTTGATGGTCTTGGCGATGGCCTCGCGGAACGCCGCCTGATGGGTCCCGCCCTGCGAGGTGTACTGTCCGTTGACGAACGAGAAGTAACTCTCGCCGTAACCCGTGCCGTGGGCGATGGCCACCTCGATGTCGTCGCCCGAGAGGTGGATCGGCGGATAGAGCGGCTCTTCGGCGAGGTTCTCGTTGAGCAGGTCCAGCAGACCGTTCTTCGAGACGTAGTTCCGGCCGTTGAGCCGGAACGTGAGACCGAGATTCAGATAGGTGTAGTTCTTCACCATCTGCTCGACATACTCCATATTATAGGTATAGGCGCCGAAGACCTCCTCGTCCACGCGGAACGAGATGAACGTGCCGTTCTTCTCCTCCACACCGCTCTCCCAGCGGTCGCTCTGCTCCAGCCCCTTGGCGAACGTTACGGTGCGGGCCTCGCCGTCGCGGACCGAGCGGGCCGTGAATTCGCTCGAAAGCATGTTCACGGCCTTCACGCCCACGCCGTTCAGACCCACGGTCTTCTTGAAGGCCGTGCCGCCGTACTTGCCGCCGGTGTTCATCTCGCTCACAGCAGCGGAGAGCGATTTGAGGGGGATGCCGCGGCCGTAGTCGCGCACCGAGACCACGCTGTTCTCGATCGTGATGTCGATCTGCCGCCCCGCCCCCATGATGAACTCGTCGACCGAGTTGTCCACCACCTCCTTGATGAGGACGTAGATGCCGTCGTCGGCCTGCGAGCCGTCGCCCAGCTTGCCGATGTACATGCCCGGGCGCAGGCGGATGTGCTCGCGCGGCGAGAGGGTTACGATCGCGTCGTCGCCGTAGTCGTTGTTGGTATTTTTCAGTAAGTCGGACATAATCGTGTCATTCGGTTTAGCCGCGCTGCTCCGCGCCGCGCATCGCTGCGAGGGCTGCGCACATGGCCTCGCGCACCTCCCCCATCGTCTCCTTCACGTCGGCCGCTGCGATGCGTTCGGCGGAAACGGGCGGCAATACGCGGAGCGTGATGGTGTTGCGCCAGCGGAACAGCCGGTTCGGACGGATGAGCGTCGTCGTACCGTCCATCACCACGGGCAGGATTTCGGCACCCGCCTCGCGGGCCAGCATGAAAGCGCCAGCCTTGAAGCGGTGGATCTCGCCGTCCTTCGAACGGGTGCCCTCGGGGAAGACCGCCACCGACACGCCCCGTCCGAGCCAGCGCCGTCCCTCGCGCAGCAGTTGTTCCATGGCCTCGGCCGCATGGCCGCGGTCGATGCAGATGTCGCCGTGCAGACGCAAGAACTGTCCGAAAAAGGGCAGCCTGAAGACCTCGCGCTTCGATACCCAACGGAAGTTGAGCGGCAGGAAGTAGAGCGCCGGAATGTCGGTCATCGCCCGATGGTTGATGACGATCACATAGGCTTTCCTGCGGTCGACGTGCTCCATGCCGATCACCTTGTGGCGCCACAGGGGCGGAACGAAAAAGAAAATCCGCACCAGCACGCGCGAGAGCTCATGCACCGTGCGGCGCGACCGCTGGAAGGGCCACGTCAACACGAGCGCCACGGCCGAAAGCACGAGAAAAAGCGTGCAGACGACGCCGAGAAACAGATAGTAAAGGATACTCAACATAACGCAAGGGGCCATTCCCCCATAATAATTCAATCTGCAAATTTACGCTTTTCCCACGGATTTCCGCCCTCCGCAACGGCGAATTTTCAACAAAATTTGCACGAACGACGCCTCTGCGGGAGCGGTTCCGCAGAGTGCGCGAACGAAACGATCCGACGGATTTCTGTGCAATCCGTCGGATCGTCGAAAGTCATGCGACCGATGCGGCTCCGATCAGTCGCCGAAGTTATAGGAAATAAATTCCGGATTTTCGTCGTATCCGAGGAAATTGCCGAACGAATACACTCCGTCGTTCACGCCCTGCCAGCCGAAATTGCAGCGCACATAGTATTGACGGCCGGAACCGCCCGGACATTCTCTCATCCGCCACCCGTCGAATACCCATGCATGACGGCTTCCCGCGGACGTAGTCGCTTCGACGTACACAGGCATATTGTTCTCGAAGAGCATACTCCTGATTCTACCGGAAACCAAATACATATCCCCCAGTTCATCGACAGAGAACGACTGCACCAATTGATATTCGCGCATGGAACTCCTCATAATTCGAACGATTGTTTCGATCGTCGTGCGGCTTCCCTGAGCGACCCGAATCGTCCCGTCCATGGCCGAGCACAGTTTGGCCACCTCTTCCGCACAGTTGCCCGTCGGCGTTTTCATCGTCGCCGCAGTATTCAACAAAGTCCAATTGGGAATATATCCTCCGAGTTGGTTGAAATCGATGCGGTTGAACTTTTTGTTGTATACCATAATCTGACAGATAGCGACGGTCGCCGGATTCAGGTCGTCGCCGTACACCCCGTCCGGCCCCCACTTGGTCAGCATCATCGACCCCTTGTTCTCCTTGATCTCCCATGAGCCGATCCTCGGACGCGGTTCGTTATTGTCGAGCGACCGCACGAGATAGTCGGCCACCATGGCATTCACAAAGGTCGGCGCATCGACCTCTTCGCCTGCGTCCACGGCCCGTTTCGCCGCGGCGAGCGTCCGGGGCGTCATCGAATTTTCGTTCACGACGGCTACCACGGGGTCTTGCCGGAGGTCTGCCCCCAGAACGGCGTAACCGCCCTCTTCGAAATTGACGACATAGCCCAGCGGAGCATCCTCCCCGGCCGTCCGGGTTGCGGTCATTTCACTGCCGTACAACGTCTGCACATCCGCCACCGTGCGGACCTTGCCGCGCGTCCGCATGTCGTCCAGCATGTTCTGCAAATCGGCGAGCGCTTCCTCCGCGGATACGGCGTAAGACACCGCAGGCAGCTCGTCCCCTTTCGGTGCATCAGCCATTTCGTCATGGCTGCACGAAACCGACAGGCCCATATCTGCCGGCGAAGCAATCAATAATAATTTTTCCCGGACTTAATATTTAGGACGGCCAATAGTTACGCCCCCTCGAATTATAATTCGGATATACGAACAATCTCCACCTCCTCAAAAACATATTTTATATTTATTATTTTGTATATTCTATATTATCGCATAATATTGATTATCTTTCGGCCAAGAATTTGCAAAGCCGATCGTTCGAGGCGTTTATCAGACATGCAGCCGACGACAGCGCACCGGCACGCACGGAACATGCGGCCTGTCCGGACTCTGCGAACCGCCGTCTGCCGGTTACTTGCGCTTGGTCCGTTCGGCGATGATCTGCTCGGCGATGGCGAGCACCCGCTCGCTCGTACCCCGCCCGCGAATCACCTCCGAAACCCAGACCCAGTGGACGCCGGCACGTTCCGCTATAAGTTTTTTATCCCCGCGGACAAGATTCCGCCGGATGTTTTTTAAACGTTTTTCCTTGCTGACCGAGTCCATTTTGAAAATTTTGTATACTTTTGCTACATAAAGTTTATAATCACTGCAAATATAGTAGAGATTTTTCATACAAACAAGAAAATATGAGAGAAATTTCAGTTATAAAGGGAAGAATTTTGCAATACCTTGAATCCAAAGGTATTACAAAATACACCTTTTATAAGGTTACAGGGGTCGCAAACGGCATTCTGAGCCAGCCGAACGGCATTTCGGAAGATACCCTGCAGAGATTTCTCCGCAACTACGAGGACGTGAACGGCGACTGGCTGCTGCGCGGCGAGGGTCCCATGCTGCGCACATGGCTCCATCCGACCTACAAAACGGCCGACGAAACGGATCCGGATCAGCTGCGCGATGTGCGGGCCTCCTACAACGGAGCAGGCACCTGTCCGGCCGCGGGGATTCCCGTCGCCGACCTGAGCGCCGCCGCGGAGGCTCAGACGGTGTACTCCGGCGCCGAGACGATCCGCGTCCCGGGCTTCATGCCCGAAAGAGGTTTTTACCTCTGTTTCCGGACCGAAGACGAAGCGATGCGTCCCACGCTGCAAGAGGGCGGATACATCGTCTGCCGGCTGCTCGGCGAGGACGAGTGGGCGCAGCTCGACGAACGGAGCGTCTGCGTGCTGGTTACGCAGCGGAACGAATGCCTCATCCGCCGGCTGAGGCCCCTGCCGGAAAACGAAGGCGGTTTCGCCGCACTCGCCGACAACTACGACACGCGCAGCTATCCGGTTCTCCGCTTCGGGAAAGAGGATTTGCGCCGCATCTGGAAAGCGGAATGGTACATGACGCCGTCGCTCGTGCCGACCGCAGACCTGTGCAACAAGAAAATGCTCGCTCTGGAAGAAGAGGTGAGTTCGCTGAAACACCGCGTGAACCGGCTGATTCCGCCGGAGGAATAAACCGCTGCCGCTGCAACGGCCATCCATCCCCGCAGTTTCCCGTTCGGAATCCTGCGGGGATGCTATTTTATATATGTTCCGGCCGGAGAGTACGAATACGGACAGTCCGCCGAGGTGCACCGTCCTCCGGCGGGCAACGTTTTCGGCCGGGAAGACGCCGCGGTACAGCGGACGGTAACGAATCCGGCCCGCACGAAAAAACCTTCGCCGTCGAATGCGCCAAGGCTTCGTCCGAATGACCGCCGATGCGGCACGACGCAGCGGCCTCCGGATGGCAGCGCTTCGGGCAACGGTACCGTCGTACTCCGGACGGACGTTCCCGCCATCAGCGGACCGTACCCGCCGACGGGACACCCGTCCATTCCCCACACGGCGGCACAGAAAGGGATCGCGCGGAGCGCAATCGCATCGCAGTTCCGCTTGGGACGGATGTTTTCGCCTGCCGCCGAACGCTCCGGGCGTCTCGGCACGGAACATTTCGCACCTCCCGCTCCCGCCCTGCGCAGGCACCGCATCGTGCCGCCACGATACACGCCCTCTCCGCAGCGCCCCGTAACCGTCCAAAGCCGGATCGAATCCTCCGACCGAGGCGCGTCGCAACTGCCCCCCGACGAAAAGGAACCTCCGGCGAAACCCTCAGAGCGCACAACGGCCGGCCGGACCGTCGCAGACATGTTCCGCACATACCCCTCTCTCCCAACGCCGCATAAGGACGCACGGCCATGACACCCGCCCGCCCGTCCGACATACACGCAACGCACATCCCGGCGCCGTCCGCCGCTGGCATCCGAATTGTTCGGTGGATCGAAAAACGAAATTCCGCCATGCAGCACTTCTCCATCGCCGCCTGCCTCGCCGTGCTGAGCGGCCTCCTCTCGGCTGCCGTCGTCGCGTTCGACCTGCGGCGCCGTCCGCAGCCCATGCGCATCATGAACGCCGTATGGATTCTGACCCCGCTTTGGTCGGGCGCGGTCGGGCTGGCGGCCTATTTCTCTTTCGGAAGGGCTGCGAAACCGCATCCCGCACCGACGACCGGAGAGGCATGCCGCAACGGCCGTCCCGCGGCGGAACCGGACGGGACGGCCCCGGAAAATCTTCACTCCGGCACGCGGAGAACGAACGGAACGCCTGTCCCTCTCCGGGACAAGAGCTGTGCGGATTCTCCGCACATGCGTATGACCGAAGCGAAGGACCAAAGCGGCCGCATGATCGCGGATATGCCCTGCGACAAAAGAAGCGAACCGGAAAAAGAGATGCACCGCATGTCCATGACGCACGCAACGTCGGGCATGGAACCGGACGGACCGGGAGCGGGCGGACCGGGAAAAACGGAGATGCACGGGATGCCCCCGCACGCGACGAAGACGAGCACGATGAAAACGGACACGACGGAGACGGAGGCAATGAACACGGGAACGATGAACATGGGGACGATGAATATGGAGACGATGAATATGGAGACGATGAACATGGGCGCTCCGCGTCCGCGCTGGCAGTCGGCGGTGCTCTCGACGCTCCATTGCGGAGCGGGCTGCACGCTGGCCGACCTGACCGGCGAGTGGTTCCTGTATTTCGTGCCGGTAGCCGTCGGGGGCAGCCTGCTCGCAGGGACATGGATAACGGACTATCTGCTGGCGCTCGTTTTCGGCATCGGCTTCCAGTATGCCGCCATTCGGGGCATGGAGCGCATTCCGCGCGGCGAGGCGGTCGTCCGTGCGGCCAAGGCCGATTTTCTCTCCCTCACGGCATGGCAGGCGGGCATGTACGGCTGGATGGCCGTCGCAATTTTCGTCCTCGGCGACGGTGCGGCGTTCTCCCGCACGACCTTTCGGTTTTGGTTCATGATGCAGATCGCCATGTGCTGCGGCTTTCTCGTGTCGCTGCCCGTGAACGTGCTGCTGATCCGCAAGGGGATCAAAAAAGGGATGTGATTACCGCAGGCGGTGGAGCCGGAACAAGGGCGAAAGACGCTCCGCGAGCGGTTTGCCCACGATGATGACCGTAACGGCGACGAGAATCAGCACCACACCCGTTACGATGCGGAAGGTGAGCTGCTCGCCGAAGACGACCACGCCGAAGAAAAGCGCCGTTACGGGCTCCAGTGCGCCGAGAATCGCCGTCGGCGTCGATCCGATGCAGCGGATGGCCTGCGCCATCGTTACGAGCGACACGAGCGTCGGGAACAGGCCCAGCGAAACGGCATTGACCCACAGTCCCGCCGTCGGGACCGGTTGCAGACCGGCGCCGAAACGCAGGCGCACCGCGAAGACCGAGAGCCCGAACAGAAGCGCATAGAAGGTCAGTTTCTCGGTGGGCATGCGGCGCAGCGCCGAACGGTTGACGCCGACGATGTAGACCGCATAGCATAGCGACGAAAGAAAGACGAGCGCCACTCCCAGCAGGCTCAGCGTCGTGCCGCCCTCGCCCCTGTAGAGCAGCGAGATGCCGCAGAAAGCCAGTCCGATCGAGAGGGTCGTGAGGAGCGAAACCCGCTCGTGGAAGAACAGGGCCATGATGACGGCCACCAGCACGGGATAGACGAACAGGATCGTCGAGGCGATGCCCGCATCCATGAGGTTGTAGCTCCGGAACAGGAAGAGCGACGAAAAGGAGAAGAGCAGGCCCATCGCCGCGAGCGGCGCAAGCTCGGCCCGGCGCAGCGCGAACGACTGCCGCCTCGCGAGCATCAGTCCGCCGAGCAGCACGACGGCCGCCGCATAGCGGTAGAAGAGCACCGAATCGACATCCATGCCCGCCTCGTACATCGGCAGCGCGAAGAGCGGATTGAGTCCGTAGCTGGCGGCTGCGACCGCTCCCAAAACGTAACCTTTGACTTTCGTGTGGTCCATAATTCCGGAATAACGGCGCAAATGTAACAAATCTTATCCCGAACTCTCCTTTTTTCTTCAGAAAAAAGTTACTTTTGCGCTTTCGAAAACCCCGACTACCGCCATGACCCGCAGCAGCATCCTCCCGATCGTCGCCGTACTTCTGCTTTTCACGGCCCGCAGCGCCTCGGCCCGCACCCCCAAAGAGAGCATCCCCGAAAAGCATATTCCCGAAGAGTGCGCCGACACGCTCGCGGAGGCGGCCTCCCCGCGGCTCGGATTCGAGATGGGCATCGAACTGCTGAGCAGCTACGTCAGCCGCGGCAGCTATCAGGCCGGTGCGAGCTTCCAGCCCTTCCTGCGGGTTTCGTGGGGCGGCCTGTTCATCGGCGCATGGGCGTCGACCGATTTCTCGGGGACGCAGATGCGCGAGGTGAACCTCTCGCTCGGCTACCGGAAGGGACGGTTCGAAGCCGCGCTCATCGACTACTACATCGCACCCCACCCCGAAGCCGAGGGGCGCTTCTTCGACTTCGGACACCGCAGCGCCCACACGTTCGAAGCCAGCCTGTCGTGGAGCGTGAGCGAGCGGGTGCCGATCGGCATCTGGTGGGGCACGATGTTCGCCGGTGCGGATGTCGCCGACGACGGCAGGCGCAACTACTCCTCCTATGCGGAGATCTCCTATCCGTTCGCCCTCCGGCAGGCCGTCGACTTCAAGACGGGCGTGGGATTCATGCCGTGGTCCACCGAGAACTGCTTCAACACGCGGGGATTCGCCGTTACGAACGTCTATCTTCATGCCGCCAAGACGTGGACCCTGCGCCGCAACCTGCGGCTCGGACTGCTGGCCCGCATCATCTGCAACCCCTATCGGGAACAATTCAACTTCGTGGGCGGCGTCCGGTTCGAACTTTGATCCCCGGGCCGCCCGGCTCTCCGGCGGAAATAAACTTCGCTCCACCCGGTCGAAGAGCGGAAACACCCCTATGAACTTCCGGTTCCGGGCCGCCCGCCCCAGCTCTCCGGCAGGAATGAAACCTCGTTCCGTCCGCCGCAGCTGCCGGCATCCCTGCACTCCTTGCAGCGACTTCGAAACGGATCGGGTCGGGGCACGGCCCCCGAAACAGCGGAACGTCCGTTTTGCGGCTAAAGATTTCCTCCCTTCTCCCCGCATTCGCAGCCCGGCCCGTTTTCCGTTCCGGAACAGGAGCGAAGGTCCCAATCAAGCCCCCTCCGCCTCGGCCGCCCCGCACCCTTCCGACTGCGCGGCGGAACCGTCCGACAAATCCCCTTCGGAGCGACTCGCATCCGCAAACGCGGTCTTCGGTGCGAAGCAACGAGTAGCGATCGCTCGTTTTCCCACGGTCGCCTTTCCCGCCTCGGCAGAGCCCGAACTCCCGTTCGGCTCTGCGCCCGGTTTATCGAAACGGTTCTTTTTCGGGAAAGAGGGGGGGGGAATTTTCCCGCATCGCCGATCTCCGAACGGGTTCCCAGCCTGCACCCGGTCGGATGGCAGCATTCCGAAGGGTATTTTGCCGCTTCGCCGCAGTCCGAACGCTATTCGGTTCAGCGCTCCACCTACCGAGCCGGTCCGGCTGCCGGCCGGGACGGAGTGCGCCGAACGGTCCGAAGCAGGCGCCCCCCGCAGCGAACGTTCGCACCGCCCGCAGCTCCGCACGGAACGGAGCCGACCGCGACCGCAGCAGCGGCGCCGCCGAACATCCGCACGCGCACCTGCGAAGCTTCACGAAAAGTCCTCTTTATCGCAAGACGCAAAACTGCGGCAATCCGATGCGGGAAATCAGCCGCCGCTCCGCCGACCGCCCCGTACGAAAAATCCCCGCGACCCGCCGAATCGCCCGTCGCAGGAATCCGATCGTCCGTTCCCGACCGCCCCCCCGACGCACGGCAAAACGAAACGGGGCTCCCGCCGCATACGCGAAGAGCCCCGTCCGCTCCGGCCGGCAAATTCAGAACGCCACCGTCGGCGCGGTCTGCGCCCCCTCCGCAGCCGTGAAACGCGCTTTCCGTTCGAACCCGAACATACCGGCCACGAGGTTGGCGGGGAAGCGGCGGATCGCCACATTGTAGCTGTTCACCACCTCGTTGAACTCCTTGCGCGAGACGGCGATGCGGTTTTCGGTCCCTTCGAGCTGGGCCTGCAATTCGAGGAAATTCTGATTGGCTTTCAGGTCGGGATAACTTTCGGCCACGGCTATGAGACGCCCGAGCGCCGAGCCCACCTGCGACTGAGCACGCTGAAATTCGGCCATCTTCTCCGGCGTGAGATCGTCCGCCGAGAGCTGGAACGACATCGCCTTCGCACGTGCTTCGACCACTTCGTCGAGCGTCGATTTTTCGTGCTCGGCATATCCTTTCACCGTACTGACGAGATTGGGAATCAGGTCCGCACGACGCTGATACTGCGTTTCGACGTTGGACCATGCGGTCTTCACGGCCTCGTCCTTCGAGACGAAACCGTTGTAGGTCGAATAGAAGAAGATGCCGATGACCGCCACCACGGCGGCGATCACGATCCAGATCCGGTTTTTGCTGTTTTTCATTTCGATTGTCATTGATTGGTTTATTCCGATTCAAATTTCTCCGTTCCGGTGCGGAGCGCCGTTTCGGCAAAGCTCGCATGTCCGCCGTCCGAAAGTCCGAAGCCGGCCCGCTTCCGGCATCCGCCCGGGGTCCGAACCGCCCGTCTCCCGATCCGGCGGCGTCCGAAGCCCGTTCCGGCCCCCGCTCCAGCCCCGCTCCGACACCCGCTCCGGCGCAAGCCTCGGTGTCGTCCGGCTCCCGAGCCATCACCGGACCGGGCGCTTCCGGCGCGAAACTCCCCGGTGCTACCACCTCGAACCCGCACCTCCGCCGCCGAAATGACCGCCCCCGAAGCCGCCGCCCGTACCGCCGCCGCCGAAGCCGCCGAAACCGCCGCCCATGAAGACGCCGCCGCCCGGACCGCCCAGATGGTTGTCCCGCTCGCTGCGGACCTGCCGCCTGACCACCTCGCCGCAATTCGTGCAGACGAACGTATATTCGATCACCTTGCAGGCGGGTGTGCTCCGCACCGCCTCCTGCGACCGCAATCCGAGCGTATACCGATGGCAGCGCGGACAACGCTTCCGGCGATAATAGCCCCACACGGAGGCTCCCAGCGGCACGGCGACGCATCCCAGCACGATCACGAGGATCGCCCATGCGGGCATCGCTCCGCCCGAGGCCGCATCCGTGCCGCCCAGATCGAGTTCGGAGCCTTCGAGCCGCCGGGCCAGAGCCTCGACGCCTGCCGTCATGCCGGCGCTGTAATCCCCTTCGCGGAAGTAGGGAAGCATGTATTTCATCTGGATGCGTTTCACGACGGCGTCGGGCAGCACGCCCTCCGCGCCGTCGCCCGTAACGATCCGGATCTCGCGTCGGTCGCGCACCAGCAGGATGCCCACGCCGTTGTCGCGGTCGCCGCGCCCGACGCCCCACGACCCGAAAAGTTCGATGGCGAAGCCGAACACGTCGCCGCCCTCGATGTCGCCCACAGCGACCACGGCCACCTGAGCGATGTTGCGCTCGCGCAGCGAAGCGCACACGGAGTCGATGCGCGCCACGGCCGCCGCCGACAGGATGCCGTCGGGATCGGAGACATAGCGCGTGCGGTCGGCACGCTGGACATCGGGTATGTCGCGCACGCCGTAGGTTTTGGCTGCGGCGCCCGCGGCGACGCAAAGCGTCAGCAGAAGCGGTATCAGTCGTTTCATAGCTTCGAAATAAGGGGCGGCAGCGCCCGGAGCCGCCGCACGCCGCAGGGAACTCCTACAATTTCGGTTCCTCGTTCATAAAATAGTCGAGCACGCACTTCAGCTCCCTCAGTTTGGGTTGCAGCTCGGCCCGGTTTTTCACATAGTAGTCGCGGATCTCGGCCCGCCGCGCCGGAGCGCGGAGCGTAACGTCCAGCGCCGTGGACGGTGCGGGCACGCCGGCACTCTGCAAGATGGACTTCAGCACGACGGTTCCCAGATCGAACACGCGGTGCAGCGGCAACTCCTCGCTCTGGCGGCTCCAACGGCCGTTCACGCGCCGGAACACCTTCGCGGCGATCTCGCCGCCGTCGTATTGCGCATTGCCCACCGAAAGGCTCTCCGCATCCGTACGATTCTTATAAATGCCGTCGTGCGGCGCGTAGTCGTCGACGGACATGATCGGCCGATGGGCCAAATGGATCGGTGTTGCCATCTTTGCAGCTTAATTTTCAGCAAACATACGAAAATCGCGGTAAACCCGAAAGAAAAGGCCGAAAGTTTTTCATGCAAACGGCGCACCTCCGTCGCCGACACGGGGATAACCGGCGCACACGGCCGCCCTCTCCCGAACCGGCGGCCGAATTCCGCGCCAGACGCTTCTTCGCCGGCCGGGCTCCGTTCGCATCGGACCGGAAGCTCCCGTCGCGCCGGTCCGGCAGCGGCACCGGCCGCCGCTCCGCCCCATCCGGCAGCCGCACCCTCGACACGTCGCCGAGCGCTCCGCCCCGCTCCGGCCGGAACGAATCCGCGAAGAGCAGGAGGGAGGGAGCCGGCGTCTCCTCCGAGCCGGTGCCGGAGGCGAGGCTGTGCCGGAGGCGAGGCTGTGCCGGAGACGAGGCTGTGTCCGTGCCGCCGCCCCCGAAACAACCGCGGGCACTATCGCAACCGGTGAAGCCGAACACCCGGACCTCGCAGACGGCGCACCCATACCCCGCACCGGACTGAAATTCCGCTTCTTACGATCGGACACAAAAACCGGCGCCGCCTGCCGTGCGGAACCGGATCCGACTTGCGGACCATCCGACCGCTCGCCCGGGAATCCGCGGGCGAAGCGCCGGTCCCCCTCACATGTACGGAGCAGCGGCCCCCGCACACGGCCTTTCGACACGGGGCATCGACCCGTTGCCGCCGAGAAACCGCACGGCCGTCCGCGCACCGCGGCCCGCGACGGCGCCGCCGGCACCGGATGGCCCCGGCACCGCGCAGCGGAGCCCGTCTGCAAACAACGGAAAATCAGCGTTCCCCGCGGCTCAGCAGCCGGTAGCTCCACGGAGCCATGTCGCATTCGACGTGTTCGGGCAGTTCGGCAGCCTCGCCGCTCAGAGCGTCGACATAGGCTCCGGCATAGATTCCCGTCCGGAAATCGGCATGAATCGCATAGGGCGAAAGGTTCATCGCGGCCACCACGCGGTTGCCGTCCCGCTCGCGCACGAAGGTCATCAGACAATCCTCGGCGTTGTTGCGGATCTCGATCGTCGTCCCGCCCCGGCCGCCGGCATCGAGGGCCGGATTGGCGTGCCGCATCCGGATGAGGCGGCGGTAGCGTTCCGTCGCAGCGTTCTCGCGGTAGGCCTCCCCGGGAATCGGATCGCGGTCGAAGAAGCCGAACACGTGGTCGTAGCCCACCTCCTGCCCCGTGTAGACCAGCGGCATGAAACCCTCGGCGACGAAGGTGAATGCGGCCATGATCTCCGCCGCGGCACCCATGCGGGCGAACTCCGTGCCGCTCCACGAATTCTCGTCGTGATTGGAGGTGAAGAGCAGCCGGATCGCCTCGCGCGGATAGCGTCCGCGGTCGGCACGGAGCCAGTCGCGGACCGCCGTGATGCGGACCTTCTGCTGCGCGACGTCGTTCAGGAGGTGGAACAGTTCCCAGCCGTAGCAGGCATCGAACGCTCCCTCGTCGAAGAGCCACCTCTCCTCGGCCTCGGCCAGCAGAAACAGGTCGGACTTCGCCCCGCGCAGCTGCCGCGCCGCCTCGCGCCAGAAGGCCGGCGGCACGAGCATCGCCATGTCGCAGCGGAAGCCGTCGACGGCGTGGCGTTCGACCCAGAAGCGCATCGCGTCGATCTGACCCTGCCACACGGCGCGGTTCCCGTAGTCGAGTTTGGCCGTATCGGTCCAGCCGCACGGCACGAGCGGTTCGCCCGCCTCGTCGCGCTCGTACCAGTCGGCGGGCCGCTCCGCGAGCCAGCGGGCATCGCGCGAAGTGTGATTGGCCACCCAATCGACGAGCACCCGCATCCCCAACCGGTGCGCCTCGGCCACGAAGTCGTCGAAATCGGCCATCGTGCCGAACTCGGGATTCACGGCGCAGTAGTCGCGGATCGAGTAGTAGGAGCCGAGCGTCCCCTTGCGGTTCGCCTCGCCGATGGGATAGACGGGCATGAGCCACACGGCGTCGAACCCCATGCGGCTAAGAAACGGCAGCCGCTGCGCGGCTGCCCGCAGCGTACCTTCGGGGGTCAGTTGGCGGACATTCATTTCGTAGAGCACCGCACCGCAGCTCCATTCGGGATGATTCGTTTGCATATCTGTTCTTCGTATTGCTCCGTCCGTTTTCCGCCCCGGCATAATCCGAATGCGCATCCGCCCCCGGATCCGGTCTGACGGAACGGGCGGCATTCCGTCGGCCCGAGCGCAGAGACGAATACGGGTCCGGCATCTGCCGGGGCGGAAAACGGCAGAAAGGATTCCAACCCTATCGCACCGCGCAAAACACGCGCCGGATTCCCGCGGTGCGACGCCGCCTTCCGCAACCGCACCCTAACGGGGTGTCGCGCAGCGCAGGCTGCCCGCCACCGTCCGGCGCTCGCCGTAGAGCCCGATTTCGACCGGCTCGCCCTCGCAGGCGATCTCGACCTCGTCGGGCGTGGCCCGCACCGAGAGCACGCGGTCTCTGTAACGGACCCTGAAAGCGAGCGAACGCCACCCCGCGGGCAGTGTCGGCGCGAAGGTCAGCACGCCGTCCTGCATGCGCATGCCGCCGAAGCCCTCGACCACCGAGAGCCACGAGCCGGCCATCGACGTAACGTGGCAGCCCTCCTCCACTTCGCGGTTGTAGTCGTCCAGATCGAGCCGCGCCGTGCGCAGATACATCTCGTAGGCTTTGTCCATGTCGCCGATCCGTGCCGCGAGAATGGCGTGCACGCAGGCCGAGAGCGACGACTCGTGCACCGTGCGCGGCTCGTAGAACCGGAAGTTGCGGCGCACGGTCTCCGGATCGAAATCGTCGAAAAAGAAGTAGAGCCCCTGCAAGACATCGGCCTGCTTGATGAAACACGAACGCAGAATGCGGTCCCACGACCAATGGCGGTTGATCGGCCGCTCGGCCGGATCGAGCTCCGCGGCGAGGCGCTGCTCCTTGTCCATGTAGCCGTCCTGCTGGAGGAAAATGCCCAGCTCCCGGTCTTCGCCCAGATACAACCCGTCGGCCACGGCGAGCCACCGGGCCGTCTCGGCCGCCTCGTCGAACCCGCGTGCGGCGCAGATGCGGCGGTAGTCGCCGGGGCGGTGGGTGCGCACCCACGCGGCCGCTTCGGCCGCATAGCGCAGGCACCACGCGGCGATATAAGAGGTATACCAGTTGTTGTCGACGTTGTTTTCGTACTCGTTGGGACCGGTTACGCCCAGCATCACGTATTTCCCGCGCGCCTCCGACCACGTGATCCGCTGCACCCAGAAGCGGGCGATCGAGAGCAGCACCTCCAATCCGTATTCGGCCATATAGGCCTCGTCGCCCGTATAGCGGATGTAGTTCCGGATGGCGTAGGCGACGGCTCCGTTGCGGTGAATCTCCTCGAAGGTGATTTCCCACTCGTTGTGGCACTCTTCGCCGTCGGCCGTTACCATCGGATAGAGGGCCGCACCGCCGCCGAAACCGAGTTTCGCAGCATTTTCGATGGCCTTGTCCAGCTGGTCGTAGCGGTAGACGAGCAACGCGCGGGCCACCTCGCGGCCCGCCGTCGAAAGATAGAACGGCAGACAGTAGGCTTCGGTGTCCCAGTAGGTTACGCCGCCGTATTTCTCGCCCGTGAACCCTTTCGGACCGATGTTGAGCCGCACATCCACGCCCGTGTAGGTTTGCAGGAGCATGAAGATGCAGAAGCGGATGCCCTGCTGCGCCTCGGAGTCGCCCCCGATCTCGATGTCGCATCCGTGCCACCGGCGCTCCCACGCCGCCGTCTGCTCGGCGAGCAGCGCCTCGAAGCCTGCGGCGCGGGCCTCTTCGGCGGCACGGCGGGCCGCGGCGATCAGTCCGTCCGGGGCATGGTTGAGCGAGGAGCAGATGCCGGCATATTTATACAAGGTCGCCGCCTCGCCCTTGCGGAGCTTCACCGTAGCGGTCTGTGCGACGCGCTCGCCCGCCGTCTCATTCCTGAAGGAGGCCCCTGCGAGCGTGCAGACCTGCGCCCACGCAGCCTCGAAGCCGCTTTTGCGCGTGCGCATCCGCACGGCATCGGACTCCGTTGCGACATGTTCCCAGAACTTTTCGTCGTAATTGGCATCCGCATTGCGCACGTCGGCGTCGATGAAAGGGGAGAACCGCACCTCCGCATCGCGGTCGAGGGGCCTCACGGCGAAGCGGACGACACCCGTTTCGCGGCGTTCGAGCGGCAGGAACCGCACGACCTCCACCTCCGCTTCGATGCCATTGCCCATCACGACCCTCATGCGCCGCGTGAGCACGCCGCGGCGCATGTCCAGTTCGCGGCGGTAGTCGCACACGCTGCCTACGGTAGCCAGATCGAGCCGCTCGCCGCCGATCTCTACGCCCACGCCCGTCCAGAAAGCACTGTTCGGCACCTTGGCGAAATAGTCGGGATAGCCGTTTTTCCACCACCCCACGCGCGTCTTGTCCGGATAGTAGACGCCCCCGATGTAGTTGCCCTGCAGCATGGGACCCGAATAGCCCTCCTCGAAGTTGGCACGGCCTCCCATGACGCCGTTGCCCAGTGCGAAAAGCGACTCGGAGGATTTGACCCGCGCCGGATCGAAACGGTCCTCGATGATCTTCCAGTCATCGGTTTGAATAAATCGCTCGGTATACATAGTTTCTTCCATAAAAAATGATTCATATTTCAAGGTCCGTGCAGCCTCCTAATCCGAATTCCGCCGTTCCCCCCCCCTCCCCGTCGGACCGGCAACCGCCGCACGCCGCACGGAACGGCGGCGGATCGCGGATCTCCGCGCATTGCCGGAGCCGGGGGGGGGGCAGTGCGGAAATCCGCCGTCCGATGCGGTCCGAAAGCGATCGTCCCGGACCGTCCCGCGACACCGAATCGGCTCGCCACGCGCGCCTTACCGCGACGAAGCCCCCGATACGGGCTCCCCGAGAACAGCCCCCCGAAAAAGACGGGGCCGCACGCACGGGACCTCTCCGAGACGAGCTCCCCGAAACGGGACATTGCTCGAAACGAGGTCCCCGAAAAACGAATTCTTCCCGAAACGAGCTCCACAGGACGGCCGCCCCCGAAAAACGAGGTTTTCCCAAGACGAACGCTCAGGACGAGGCTTTCCCAAAACGAACTCCCACCCCGAACCGCCTTCGAGGTGAAGCCCTTCGAGACGGGGCAATCCGCCCGCATGCAGCGATTCGCGGTTCCGTCCTCCCCGCTCTCCCGTCCCGACACGCTGCCGGGAAACCGCAGCCCGCGCTGCGGCCGTGCGAGAATGCGCTCCGCACTGCATGCAGACCGAAGGCCGCACGCGAACTGCGGCCGAACGGCGTCGGCGCACGAAAAATCCGCCCTCCGCTCAGTCGACCGCGGCGGCCAGACGGTCGAAGGTGAAGCCCTCGAATCCCGCGATCCGCAGCGTGGCCGCCGCCAGCGCCGGGCTCGGGCCCACGCCCACCGAACGCATACCGGCCCGCGCAGCCGCTTCGATGCCGGCCGCGGCATCCTCGAAGACGACGCATGCGGCAGGCACCTCCCCGGCCAGTTCCGCCCCGCGGACGAACACCTCGGGATCGGGCTTGGCACGCGCGACGAGCGTGCCGTCCACCACCGCATCGAAGAGCGGCCGCAGTCCGCAGCGGTCGAGAATCGTGCCCGCATTCTTCGATGCGGAGCCGAGCACGATTTTCACGCCCCGCGCGTGCAATTCGCCGAGAAACGGCCGCACGCCCGGAAGCACGTCGTCCGGCGTCATGCGGCCGACGAACTCCAGATAACGGTCATTCTTTCGGGCGGCCATGCACTCCCGCTCCTCCGGCGCGAAACGCCCGGCGAATCCGCCCGCCTCCAGTACGATGTCGAGCGACGCCATGCGGCTCACCCCCTTGGTCGCCTCGCCCGCGGCGGGCGTCAGCTCGAATCCCAAACTACGGGCCAGCTCGGCCCACGCGAGAAAATGGTACCGCGCCGTGTCGACCACCACGCCGTCCAGATCGAATATACAACAACGAATCATAACTTCGAAACATTGAATTCTTTGCTTTCCCCTCCCCGTTCTCCCGACCCGGCAACTTCGGGCGAATCCGGATCGCTCCCGGTTCGTCGGAACGAATCTTTTTATCATCGGGCAAAACCGGCCTTCCGCTCTTCGAATCGAAGCCGGGTTCTTGGGAGCCGTGCGAGCCGGAGCTTCCGCAGGCGGCGGCCCGCCCTTCCGGGGGCGTGCGCCGCGAGCTGCGATCCCGTTCTTCCGTCGCCCAAAGAGGGATTCGGAGAACGTCTTTTTCTTCGTACCTTCCGGTGCCGAAAAACAATCCGAAAGCGATTTAGGGTTTTCCCTCGCTCCCCAGCTC
>NZ_FCNT01000021.1 GCF_900021155.1 Alistipes sp. CHKCI003 | reverse complement strand
TTGTTGAAAAAGAGCGGGACGCCTTGGGGAAAGAACCGGAAAAAATAGTATATTTGTTGGCATAGGAGAACGCATGTCTTCGGAAAAGAGCGCATGCGGCGAAATACGGTCTTTTCCTAAAAGACTGCCATCGTTTTTTTCCTGATGTATGGATTTCTATATTAACCTATTGCACGATTCGATTGCGAATGAATGTTTACTAATTGCACAGTTATCGAAACACGATGAAACTTTGA
>NZ_FCNT01000051.1 GCF_900021155.1 Alistipes sp. CHKCI003 | reverse complement strand
CCGCACGTGAGGTCGAGCGCCGTATCGCCCCCGATCCGCTTGTGCGCGGCGCACGCCTCGCTCGACGCCTGCTCGAAGGCGCGGGGCGGCAGCAGGCAACGGGCCGCATGCCATGCGGGCAGCTTCGCGGCCGCCCGCCGGAGGTATTTCACCTGCGTGGCCACAGCGGCGGCGTGGGGGACGCGACTGTCGAGCGCGATCTGCACGGGATCGCGTCCGAGCTGCTCCTCCACCGTCCGTCCGCCTTCGGGCGATCGGAGCCATTCGAATGTTTCGCGGGTCATCATCGGCGCAAAGATACCTTTTTCTTCGGCTCCGCGCACCATGCGACGGCAGTAATCCCGATGAAAAGCAGGTAGACCGCGGCGGTCTGTCCGGCAGAGGGCTCCCACGCGAACGTCGCCCACGGCACGGCGGCGGCCCGTTCGACGAGGGCGTTCTGCCATGCGGCGGCCGTACCGATCACGAGGCGAAAGAGCGGCGCGGCGAAGGCCAGCGGCGCGATCATCCAGACGACCGAACCGAAAACCACCGTCGCGGCGAGCGGGACGACCACGGGGTTGACCGCGAGCCCCACCAGCGAGACATAGCCGAACGTGTGGGCGGCCAACGGCGCCGTAGCCACCGAGGCGGCCAACCCGACGACGAGCGTATCGACGAGCGCATTCAGCGGCCCGAAGCGGGTGCGGAGCAGGCGGCAGAGGGGCACGCTCCACGCGAGGATGGCCGCCACGGCCGCGAACGAGAGCTGGAAACTGAGGTCGAAGAGCCAGTCGGGATTCCAGACCAGCATCCCGAAAGCGGTCGCGGCCAGCACGTTGCCGCTCGCATAGACCGAGGCCGAAGCCAACGAGAATTGCAGAGCCGTGAACATCAGCGCGGCCCGCACGACGCTCGGCGAAAACCCCGCCGCCGCGGCATAGAGCCAGACGAGCGCTGCGGCGGCGCAACTGCGCCACAGATGGCCGTACCGCAGTGCGGGCAGCCATCCCAGCAACAGGTTCGCCACGAGGAAGACGATCCCCACATGCAACCCCGAGACGGCCAGCAGGTGCGCCGTGCCGCTGCGGGCATACGCTTCGCGCAACGGGCGCGACAATCCGGCCCGTTCGCCTGCGGCCATCGCCTCGCACAACGCCTGCGCGTCCCGCGCCCTGCCTGCATCGCGCAGCGCCTCCGCCAGCCCGAGCCGCCGGAGCCGTCCGACGGCGATCGCGTGCAGGGTCGAGCCCCGGGCCGGTTGGCGCCGCAACACCTGCCGCTCCGAGAGCCACATCGACCCCACGCATCCCCGCCGGCGCATCAGCTCGGCATAGGAGGGCAGCGAGGCGGGCAGATCGTCGAGACAGCCCGTCAGGACGAGCCGTTCGCCCGTGCGGAGCGCGAGCGTCGAGTCGGCATGCACCACCGCCCGGACCTTCGTTTCGCGCCAGCGACCCGTCGCGGGATCGCGCCACGCGGTGATCCGCCCTGTGCCGCCGCCCTCGACCGTAAGCGCGAAGCCCGTCCGCACGTCGCGCGGCAGCCGCTCGGGCGGCGTCTCGTGCAGTCCCCGCACGCCCCAGCCGAAGAGCAGCAGCGCCGCGACGGTGTAGACCGACGAACGGCGGACGAGCGCCGTCCCGCCGCAGAGCGCGAATCCCGCCCATACGAACAGCGCGGGCAGCGCATAACGGTCGGCCAGCACGATTCCCGCCGCGAAGGGCACGAAGGCCCGCAGCATCGGAAGCCGCCGGAGGCGGCGCGCGAGAACATGCAGCGACATCACCCTTCAAAGATAGGAAAAATAGCTCATTCGGGCGCATTTCCGACGCATAATGACCCGCAACGCACGATTCCCGCTTGCGGCCTGCGCCCCGCGCCGTGATCTTCGCCGCAGGAGCGGTCGGTCGGGAAACATCCGCATCCCGCGACATCACGGCTCCGCCTCGCGGTCGATGCGGCGGCGGACATAACGCTTGAGCCACCGGAAAATCGGGGCGTCGGAGAGCTGCGTGGCGTTTTCGAGGAACGACCACAGCTCCACGCCGCAGGTGAAACCCGTGAAGAGCCGCGCGATGTTGAGATGCAGGAAGCCCAGAATGCAGGAGTCGATCAGCCACGACATGGCGATGGCCGTTACGACCAGCGCGAGTTTCACCACCGTGCGCCACGCTTCGCGGCTTTCGAACCACCACGCGCGGCCGGCGCGCCGGGCTTCGGCCCGGCTTGCGGCCACGCCCGTGAGGAAGTCGATGCCGATGAATACCACGGCACAGGCCACGAGCGGTTCTATCGGGGCGAAAAGCCCCGCGGCGGCGGCGAAGGCGCCGCTAACGTATTTCGATATAGTTTCCATGTATCGTACAGGTTTTCAGAATATTCTCTTCCGGATCGTATTCCGGGAAACGCTCCGCGTTCTGCGCGAGATGTTCCGCGGCGAGGCGCACGAGCGTGCGGGCTTTCGTCCGCAGCGACTGCATGAGCCGCAGGCATTGGGCGTCGGTCGCGGGCTCGGCACCGTCGGGGTTCGGAGCCACGGTCCCGCACTGTCCCGAGTGCACGTCCAGCCGCGGCTGGACGAGGACGCGGGTCCACAGGGCGACGGGTGCCGCGAGGTACTCGGCCGTGAACTCCGCGTAGCCGCCCTCCGCGAGGCGCGCATGGAGCTTGCGTCCGACGACCGGCACGATGTAACGTCGTTCGGCCGCGGCGATGTCCGCCTCGGCAATGGCTTCGGGCGCGACGTATTCGCCCGTGCCGAAGGCCAGCGTTACGGCCTCGGCGGGTGTGATGAGTGTTTTCATAGGATCGGTTTTCAAAGGTGAATGATTCGCAGCATGCCGGATCTCGGACCGCAGCCGCATCCGCTCCGGCATTTCGGCGGCCCGAAGCGCAGCCGACCGGCTCCGAGCGGCCGGAGCGGAAGGCCGTGCGCAGCGGCGGACCGCCGGCGGGCGAGGCATACGCCCCCCGAGCGACACACCCGCCGCCGGACCTGCCGCCGATGCCGTGCGGCCGCTACCCGATGCTCTCGATGTCGTATTTCGTGATCTCGGAGAGAAACCGCTGCTGCCGTTCGTCCCGGGGATCGTAGTCGAGTCCGTCGGCCTTGCGGGCCTCCCAGACCTTCATATAGATGGGTTTGGAGCGTGTCGGCGGGCGGTTCACGATCTCAAGCGACGAGGTGTCGCAGCCCAGCACGTGCTCCGCGATGCGGCGTATGGGCTCCATCAGCTCGGCCTGTTCGCCGAGAATCAGGGTGTTGAGCGCCACCTCGTATTCGTGCAGGATGCGCTCGGCGCTGAATCCTCCGGCATAGTCCAGTCCGCTGAGGGTCCTGAACCACGAATGAGCCACCACGATGTCCGACACGGCCTGATCGTGGAGCGCCTTCCAGTCGCCCTCGTTCTGCGACGCGATCGGGATGAAGCGCGAATTGTCGTCGGCCGACCCCTCCTTGAGCACGAACATCACCTGCCCGGGATTGCCGGCGAATTTCCGTTCGGCCGTCCGCACGATCTCCTCGGCCTGCTCCTCGCTGTCCGCGGAGCTGTCGAGCATCATCACGCCCGAGAGCTGGAACGAATTGTCGAGCCGCGAAATATTCCAGCGGTCGGTCTTGTAGGCGATGGCCGAGACGTCGAACCCCGCGATGTAGGGCGGCACGCCGTAGTGTTCGAACATCGGCTCGTAGTCCTTGTAGTGGACCACGGAGCGCAGCGTGCCGTCGTCCTGCCGCTCGAAGGCGGGCCAGAGCGGCAGCGACAGCGCCTCGGCCGGGCGGAAGGCCGCCCAATCGGGGTGCAGCAGGATGTGGGCCGAGTCGCGGGCCACGCGGCAGCGCGATGCGTCCTGATGGAAGAGCGAGAGCGAAGGCGCCTCTTCGCACACCGCGACTTCGAGAAAGGCGTTCCCGAAGAGCGACTTGTCGAAAGCCAGCTTGTTGAGCAGCTGTCGGAGCGTCTCGCCCGAACCGTTGACGCGCTCGACGAAGGCCCTGAGCAGGGGCTCGCCCTCGTCGCAGACGATGCCTTTGCCCGAGATGTAGTCGGCCTTGTCGTTGATGATGCGGCGGTGCGTGGTCGAACGACGCGCCATCAGCGCCAGCGCCGCCGGAAAGAGGTTGTCGTCGCCCCAACGCCAGAAACGGTCGCTTTCGACGCGCCCCGCACCGAGCGTGAGATAGGGATCCGTGCGGTCGTTGCGCACGGCCGCCCTTCGTTTCGTGTCTTTATTCATGGTTTTTACGGTTTGTCTGCAAAAAATATCCGAGGTTTCTGCGATCCGGGAGGTGCGGGCGCCGTCCCGTGCGGCGGAGCGCAGGTCGCTGCGCGCACATTCCGCCGCCGGCACCTCGCCCCCGCCCCGCAAGAGCCGCAAGCCGAAGCGCCGCGTCAGGCTTCGTCCTGCCACAAGGCGGTCGTATCGTCGCTTTCGAAGCGGAGCGTCGCGGCATTTCCGTCGGCGGCGTGCGTTCCGCTCCCGAGCAGCAGCGAACGCAGCCGCAGAGGTTGTTCGAAGCCGAAACGCTCCGACCACCCCACGGTCAGCTCTTCGCCCGCCGCGGTTCTGACGACGGCCGTTACGCCCGCAGCGGCCATGCCGGCGGCGAGGGGCAGCAGCGCGGCCGCGGCTTCGCGCGGCATGACGAGCGTCAGCGTGTGGTGCACGCGCAGGATGCCGTCGTCCGAGACCACCTCCTCGACATACGACGAGCGCTGTTCGATCAGAGGCGTCTCGGGCCGCGGCGACCCGTCCACGGGGACGATCGCCGCGGCCTCGATGCCTCCGACGGGTTTTCTCATCGGTTCCATTCGGCTCAGACTTTCGCGGCGTAGGTTACGAGCGATTCGTCCAGAACGTCGCACCCCGCCATGAAGACGGCCCGCTGGCGGTTCTCCATCTGGTCGGGGTTGTACCACATGCGCACCTCGTTGCCCGGGAAATCGGCCGTGTTGACCGCAAGCACGAGGTTGCGGCGATCGGTCAGGACGGCGAACGACTTGTCGAGCGTGGCGCTCTGGGCGAGGTAGCTGCCCAGACGCACGTCCACCACCGGAATGCCGTGATAGGCCAGCTCCTTGCGGCCGGCCACGGCGTCGAGGTAGGCCGACTCGGTGCCGCGGCCGTCGAGATACTTCTCGTAGAGGTGATGGAGGTCCGACGTAACGAAGAATACGAGCCGGCCTTCGGCCTTGAGGTCCTGCACTTTGGCACTCGCATTCTCCCACAGGTTCTCGAAGATCCCCACGACGCCTTCGGGCTCGGCGAGCGCGGCCGCGTCGTAGAGATAGGACGAGATCGTGTCGCTCGCGGCGAAGGCCTTGATCGTTTTGAGGAATCCGTCGAAGGTGTTGAATCCCGACTCGGCCGACGTGTCGCCCACCCACATCGTAGCGCGGATGCCTTCGGCGATCGAACGTTTGAAAAGCGTGGTCTCGGCCTGTTCGAGTTCGGTGCCCGAGAGGTCGTCCATGTTGACGTCCGCACGCGAGGCGATCAGCTCGTAGACGAGCGAGAAGTAGTCGGCGGCCGAGAATCCCATTTCGGCCTTCACGCGGTTGAGGCGGATCGTCTTCTGGAGCTTGGTGGCTCCGGCGCCGCCCGACCAGCCTGCCGCGGTGTACTTCTGCAACACGTCGGGATTGCCCTCCCAGAGCTGCACCGTGGTCGGCACGGGCATGTTGTAGAGGATGCGGATGCCGAGCTCTTCGGCCGAGGGGCCGCTCAGCATGGGGCGGAAAAAGATGGTTTCGAGGTCCTGCCCCGTGTAGGTTTTTGCGTTTTCGAGGTAACTCATGGTGTCCGAATGTTTTTTATAGGGTTTGAAACGGTATGAAACGGTTCGTCCGGTCCCTTTCGGGCGGAGGACGATCAGAGGACGACGGCGGTTCGGCGCCGCGTCTCAAGGGCCGGCACGGCCCTCGGGCGAAAGGTTCTCCGCAGCGCGGGCGGAGAGAGCGAGGGGGGGGCTTCGGGCGAAAGGCGCCCCGGTCTGCGGGAGAGACGGCGCACGGTTCCCGGCCCCCGACGACGGGACGCGGACGGCGGAGCACGCCCCCGTGAGAGGCGGCCTCCGCTGCTGAGGCCGCGTCCCGCGGCTCCGAAATGCCGCGCCCCGAAGAAGAGCGACAGACTGCACGACCGGAGTGGCGGCGGGCGCCTCCGGCACGGCTCCGGAGCACCGCGCCCCGGCTGCGGACGCCTCTCTCCACGCCCTCCCGCAACGGACGCGGCATCGCGCTCCGGTCCGTCAGAACTTGGCGAAGCGCTTGGCGTCGCAGGCATAGGCCCGCTCGTTGGGCGTCCGGAACGTCTCGCGGACCGAAGGATCTTCCCGCGGCGCGACCCGCGTGGGCCCCACGCCCTTCTGCCCTTCGCGGGCCGCGACGAGCGATCGTGCGGTCCGCAGCACGGCATCGTCGTCGAAGTGCAGGATGTTGCGGTCCTCCCCGGGGTCGGGCAGTCCGGCAGAGGTGCGTGCCTGCGGAGCGTCCGCAGAACGGTCGGCAGACCCGATCGCGACAGAAACGTCCGCCGCGGAACCGGCCCGGAAACCGCCGCGGCGATCGACGCAGAGGCCGGCACCGGGATCGTCCGGCGAACCGCCGCGCAGACCGGCACGTGCCCCGGCGCCGGAATCCGTCCGCCGAAGCCGCTCCCGCCAGCGGCGCAGAAATCCGCCCAAAAACGAGGTACGCTCCGCCGGTTCCCGCTTCCCGGCCGGGCCGTTTTCCGCCGCCGGGGAGCAGATCGGCGTCCGACCGCAATCCGGTGTCCCGGACTCTCCGGAGCCCGTCCGTCCCGGCGCCGCACCCGGTGCGGAAGACTTTCGAGCCACGCACGTCCCGTCGGACGCCGATCCCCGTTCCCCCGACCGAATTTCGGACCGCCCCTTCACATCCGATTCCCGATCGGCTACCGGTCCTCCTTCAGCCGCCGCCGGCGTCGACCGTGCTCCGGAAACGTCCCCTCCGGCTCTCTTCGGTTCCGCCGCCACCGCTCCGCTCTCCGGCGACGACCTTTCGGGGCAGGCTTCTCCCGAGGCTTCGCGGTCCGCTGCGACCGGCCATGCCGCAGACCGAACGCCGGGATGCTCCGCAGAGACCGATTCCCGTCCGGCGGCCGGCAGCACGCTCTCCGCCGTTTCCGGCTCGGAACGCATCCGCACATCGGCCTCCCGTCCGGCGGCCGTCCGCTTCCCCGCCCGAAGCCCGGACCGCTGCACGGCGGCGCAGCCTTGCCCGGCAACGAGCCCGTTCTCCGCCCTCCGCGCCTCCACGGCGGAAGCCTCCTGCACGTCCGGCTCCCCGGCTGCGCCTCCGATCACGCGATCGGCCAGCCCCGCGGCCACGGCCTCCGCCGGTGCGAGCCAGCGGCCCGAGCCGTTGTTCTCGGCCATCAGGGCGACGAATTCGGCCTCCGGCCGCCCCGCACGAGCCGCATAGAGCGCAGCGAGACGCCGGTCGGTCTGACGCAGCAGATCGAGCCGCGCGGCCAGCTCCTCGGCATTGCCCTCGGTGGCGCACACGGCATTGTGGATGAGGTACAGAGCGTTGGCCGAGATTTCGCGGCATCCCTCGGAGGCGGCCTGCGCGACGAGCGTCGCCGCCGAAGCCGTGTAGCCGTAGCAGCGGGTCGTGATGCGGGCCGGAAGCGACGCGAGCGCCTCGTAGATCAGCAGCGCGTCGTTCACGTCGCCGCCCGTCGACCGGATGTTGACCACCACGTCGGCGGCCTCGACGGCGCCGATGCGCCGCACCGCGTCGCAGAACGCTTCGTAGGTGGCCACCCGCTCGGCGGGATCGTCGAACTGCCACGCTTCGGGCACTCCGATCGTGCCCTCGATGTCGATCGTGCAGACCTCCGCACGATTCCGGATTCGGATGTTGTGGTACATGTCTTCTTCAGTTTTTCGGTTTGTAATAGATGATGTTCCTCACTTTGGAATAGGAGCAGCCGAAGCGGATCGCCGCAGCCTCCATCGCCTCGCAGCGTCCCGTCCCCCGCCTCACCAGACGCTCCACCTCGGCGCGGATCGCCGCACGCCCGCAGGCGCAGGCGTCTACGGCCCCCAGCTCGAAGAGCCGTTCGAACGCCGCGACCCGCCCGAGCCCTTCGGTCTCGGAGAGCAGAAACCGCAGGAGTTCCTTGCGTCGCGCAGTCATAGGCGGTCGTGGGGCAGAAGGGTGAAGGTGCAGCGGGCCGCAGCGGCCTCGGGATCATAGCGTTCGATGCGGCGGAGCGTGGCGCGCACGACCCCCTCGTCCGTGCCGATGCGGAACGTGCTCCGCAGGTCGGGCGCCGCTCCGGCCGGCGCGAAGAGCGTCTCGAACTCATGGGGCTCGATCCGCAACGTCAGCGTTACGTGCCGCCGCTGGGCGAGAACCGCCTCCTCGCGGTCGTAGAAACGGTGGAGCCCCTGCTGTCCGTCGCGGTCTTCGAAGCAGAGCGAGAACCCTTCGAGCGAGTCGTCGCCCGCGAAGTGGAACGCCGCCAGCGGATACTCCCCGCCGCCCGAGGGATCGTCCCACCGCTCGCCTTCGGGCAGGGGCCGCATCCCGCACCAGCGCAGAATGCGGGGCGTGAAGTTCACGCCGTCGTTCTGCGCGTCGTCGCGGTCGCCCACCTGCGGCAGCAGGGCCGAGGGGGCGCCCGCGTAACCTCCCGCGGCGTTCACCGTCGGGCTGAAGAGCGGACTGGTCCGCCTTTCGTCGCCCGGGATGCAGGCCGCCGATCCGCACTCCGAGCGCCACGACCCGAACGGCAGCCCGTCCCCGTCTGCGAGCCGTGCGGAAGCGCCGTCGCCCGCAAGGTACCCGTAGGTGCGGCTCTCGTGCGCCTCAAGCGCCGCATCGGTCCATACGACGGGTTCCGACCGATCCGTGCGGTCGCTCCAGTCGGCCTCGCGGCTCTCGTCCCAGAATGTCGCGTCGGGCTCGATGCGGACCGTCCGCGTCGCTTCGTCGGTGAAGAAGCGCAGGTCGAAGAGATGCTGCACGGCCTCGATGAGCTCGATCTGACGCATGTCGTGGCGGCAGATGTCGGCCGTCGTGAGGCTCGCCCCATAGGCCGGAGCGGCCGAAAAGAGCGGACGCACCGAACATTCCCTGCAGAGCGTCAGGCGCATACCCTCTTCGGCCCCATAGAAAAAGATCGTGTTGAAATACTTGGGCGCCGAGGGTCCCGCCTCGGCGGCGGGCGTGCGGAGCGTGAGCTCCACGGTCGTCCGGCCCGTCTCCCCGATGTGGCCGTCGTACAACGCCCAATCGCCCGTCCACGCCTGCCAGACGCTCCCCTCGCGGACATAGAGCTCCGGCGACGAAAAGACCCCCGACGCCGGAGTCGTTACGACGGCGCTGCGGCCCGTGAAATCGGCCCAGTGGCTCGACGCGACCCCGTCGGCGGTGTAGAGCAGGCGGTACTGCCCCTCGGCCGAACCGTCGAAGACGACCGCGCGGTAGGCGGTGCGGGGCTGCAACGCCCCGCGCCGGTCGGTGTAGCGGTTGGGCAGACGGAACACCAGATTGCCGCCCGTGCCGAGGTTGAGCGAGTCGAAGCCCGCGAGCCGGTCGCGGCTGCGGATGCGGTGGTCGGTGGTATAGCGCAGCCGGTATTCGAACCCCACGCTCACGGTCGAGACGGGCCGGTAGACGATCCGGAGGTCGTCGTAGCCGAAACAGTTACCGTTGTTGTAGGGATCGGTCCGCACCACCCCCTCCTCGTCCTCGGAGAGCGGCGTGGCCGTCTCGACGATGTTGCCCACGACGTTCCCCTCGCCGTAGGGCGTGGCGTAGACGCGACCGAGCGCATCGGCCGCGGCAGTCGCGGTCGTCAGCCGCACGGCGCGGAATCCCATGCGTTTTTCGGCGGCGGCCGTGTCGCGCGCCGCATAGGCGCCGCTCATGTAGAGCGACCGGAAAAAGGCACCCTCCATGAACCGGCTCTCGACCGTGTAGCCCGCCCCGGCGAAGATCGCCCGCAGCAGGGCGTCGATTTGCAGAAAGGGGTGGTAGTCGTCGGGGGTGAGTATCCGGAACGCAGGTTGCAGATCCGACGGATCGTTCTGCGGCTCGTAGCCGTCGCGCAGGACGGGCAGGAACTTCACGGGGCCCTCGCCGCGCCATCCGGCGCTGATCTGCGAAGGGGTCAACAGACCCGAATAGCCGAGATCCACGGCATCGAACGGCCGGCGGGCGGCCTGCTCGGCCCACGATGCGGCGGCGCCTGCGATCTCCACCGCGAACCCTTCGGTCGAAGTGCCGAGGAGCCGGAGCGCACCCGCGTGGAGCCGTGCGCCGTCGTGCCGGAGCTCGGCACGGTGCGCCGTGCGGTTGAACGAAGGGAATCCCGTGCGGAAGAGCGCGTCGTTGACGGCGCTTCGGGGCAGAAGCAGTTTCACGGCGACCCCCTCGCGCAGCTCGGAGGGCGAGCGGAGCCGGTCGGCATCGTAGCCGAGCGCGATGCGCGTACCGGCCTCAAGGTCGCAGACGACGTTATCGACGATCAGTTGCATGGCATTCGGATTTGCAGTTCGAGGTTGCGGAGCGTTCCGTGGCGCCGGATGCCGGCCGCATCGGTCATCGGTTCGACGGGGGTATACGCGCCCTCCGCGACGAGCCACACCTGCGGCGAGGAGAGGATGCCCGCGAGCGCCGCAAGCATCTGCGCCGGTTCGTAGGCCGAGAGCAGCGTGAGCAGCCGCCACGAGCGTACATCCCCCGCGACGCAGCCCGTCTCGGTTTGCAGGCGCGTCCGCTGCGTCTCGACGCGCTCCTCCTTCACCACGGGGAAGGTGTAGTGTTCGAGCGATCCCGCGCTGCTGCGCCACGCCAGCCGGCAGCCATCCCCGAACGGAGCCGCGATCTGACAGACGACACGCGAAAAACGGTCGAACTGCACGGTCAGGATGTCGGCCTCGGGAAAGTCCGCCGTATCGAGCCGGAAGAGGACGAGCCCTGCGCGGGAAGCCGTGTAGCCGGTCGCTACGGTCTCGCCGTCGCGGAAAGCCTCGACGGTCGCCGTCGCGGGCGTGTCGGTCAGCAGGGTGAACTCTTCGCACGCTCCGCGGACGACGAGCCGCTGCCGCGGCACGGTGGTGAGCAGGGCCGGCGCCGCGACGGCCGTGTCGCGCGGCAGGAAGTTGCGGGCGGGGGTGCGTATGCCGTCGATCTCGACGACGGCCGGCACGGTGCGGTCCCACGGGACGACGAATCCCGTCGCCCCCGGTTCGGGCCGGAACGAGACGCGCCGCCGCAGATAGGGTGCGGCGTCGAACGTACCCGCGGAGAGGTCGCAAAACCGCTTCGCCCCGACAGGCGCTTCGAGGTTGAGATCGACCACGGAGAGATCGAAGGTGCGGGGCGCCGCATCCGAAAAGGCGTAGACGAGCGGCCCGCCGAGCGGTGCGTAATCGGACGGAGTCTGGGTGAATTGCATGGCGGAAAGCGTATTAAAACCACGTAACGATGCGGGCCGAAGCCGTTTGCGAGAGTTCGCCGTGCGGCGTGAGGGTGAAGGCCGAGGGACGGATTTCGAGCGCTTCGACGGCGATCACCTTTTCGTCCTGCGACAGTTCGGAGAAGAGACCGAGCAGGTCGTCTTCGAGGGCGGCGAAGGCTTCGCTGCGGGCTTCGGGCGAAAGTCCGGCGCCCTTGCACAGCAGTCGGAGCGTGAGATCGTAGACGGCGCGTCCGTGCGTGCGGCCTTCGACCGAGCGGAGCGCGAGGGGCTGGAGCAGAGCGGCGGGATAGGTGCGGACGACGGCGGGCTGCGCCTCCTGCCCGAGGGCATGGAACGCATACCCGCGTTCGGCCGCGAGCCTCTCCGCCGCACATTCGAGATGAGTGCGGTTCATTGTCGGTAAACGGTTTGATAAGGGCGATCGCACACGATCGATGCACCGGACGTTCCGGCCGTGTTTTCCGGACCGGACCGCTCGTCTTGCGCAGCGGTTTTCCGTCCCGGCATTCTTCGGCGGGACACCTCCTGCGCCCGAGGCGCCGCCACGGCCGACCGCCGCGGCTTTCGGCCGTGGCGGCGGGTCCGCGCCCCGATCCGTTCCGCCGGCGGGCGCATCGCCGGACCGCCGGACCGGAAACGGAACCCGTCCCGGAATTCACCTTTCGGCAGAATACTTCGGTCGCGCCGCACCGCCGAAACGACGCAGCCGGCTGTGGGTGCAAAAAAAGTGGATAATCGCGTTGATAAAATGTTGATAACTCGGAATAACCATTCGTAAAATACAGATAACAAAATATTTTACGAATGTCGATAACTCCTGCGCCGTGCACTGCGCCGTGTCGATCGACGGGACAAATATAGCATCCGCAATACCCCCTTGTCAAGAGGCGGACGCATTTTTTCCGAAAAAAATGGAAAAAACGGAACCGCCGCACCGTTAAAATGACTACTTTTGCCGGAGACAACCAATGCTCTTATACCGTATGGATGATGGTCACAGTTCCACGTATAGCCGTTGCGCCGTCGCTCGACGCAGCGCCCTTCATCTATGGTATCCGGTGTGCGGCTGACCTGCGCTCCGGTCTGACGCTCTCATCCCCGGCCGAAACCGTCCGTTCGTTCCGCGAAGGCGCCGCCGATCTGGCGCTCGTACCCTCCTCGTGCGTGCCGTCGCTGCCCGACGCAGAGCTCGCAACGGAATACTGCATCGGCTCGTCGGGGGCCTCGGGCAGCGCCCTGCTCGCAGGCGGGGTGCCCCCCGCCGAAGCCCGCCGCATCTTCTTCGATCCCGAAGCCCCCGCGGAGGCCCGGCTCGCCGCCTACCTCTGCGAACGCCACTGGCGCACGACACCCGAGTTCATCGCGTGCCCCGATCCCGCATCGGCCGACACCGGCTGCGCGGGCGACCTCTCGCTGCTCGCGGGCGAACGGGCGCTCTGCGCCGCCGGCCGCTGCGCCGTCGTGTGCGACCTCGGCGCGGAGTGGAGCCGCACCACGCGCCAGCCGTTCGTCTTCGCCGTCTGGGTCGCCCGCAAAGGAGCGGACAAGGCACGGACCGAAGCGCTGCAACGGGCCTTGACGTTCGGCCTCGAACACGCCTACGAAACGGTGCTCGACGGAGGCTGGGCCGACAAGCCATACGACGCCTACGGGCACCTCACGCGCCAAACAGACTACATTTTCGATCTTCAGAAACATAAAGCACTCCAGAAATTTTGGGACTCGGGCATCAAGGTGTCCCCGAGAGCCAATCCCGGCTGAAGAGGTTAGCGGGCCCTCCGGTCCGCCGCACCTCCTGCCGAGATTCCATACACCAAAAAACCGGAGCGATTTATGATTACGATTTATCTCAAACAATACAACAAGATCATCCGCAATGCCGACACGGCCCTTTTCGACGAGCTGGGCTACGACGACATTCTGTGGATCGACATGCTGCTGCCCTCAATCAAGGAGCAGAAAGCCGTCGAGAACTTCATGGAGATCAGCCTCCAGACCCGCCAGCAGGTCGAGGAGATCGAGTCGACCTCGAAGTATTCCGAGACGGAGAACGCCATCATCTCCAACTCCAATTTCTTCGTCCCCACGGGCGAGAGCTTCATCGTCGAACCCGTCTCGTTCATCATTTCGAACGAAGGCGTGCTGGTCTCGGTGCGGAGCGCCGAATTCCGCACCTTCAAGGAGACCGAAAAACGGCTTCAGATGAACTACCGCAGCTACTCCACGGGCTACCACGTCTTCATCACGCTGCTCGAAGTGCGCATCGACTTCGACGCCGACCTCGTGGAGCTGATCGCCAAGCAGGTCGCGGCCCTCTCGAAGGACATCAACTCCGAAGACTCGATCGACAAAGCCGTGCTGCACCGCATCAGCGCCTTGCAGGAGAGCACCATGTCGCTGCGCGAAAACATCTTCGACCGTCAGCGCGTGCTGTCGGGCATCCTGCGCTCGGAGCGCTTTCCGAACGACATCTATCCCCGTCTGCAACTGATGATCAAGGACGTCAACTCGCTCATCAATCACGCCGACTTCTCGTTCCAGCGTCTGGACTACATTCAGGATGCGGCGCTGGGCCTGATCAACATCGAGCAGAACGAGATCGTCAAGATCTTCTCGGTGGCGGCCGTGATCTTCATGCCCGCGACGCTCATCGCCAGCATGTACGGCATGAACTTCAAATACATGCCCGAACTCGACTGGACGGTCCGGCTCGCCAACGGCATGGTCATCCCGATGGGCTACCTCTTCGCCATCGGGCTGATGCTGCTCTGCTCGGGCCTCACGATCTGGTTCTTCAAGTACAAAAAGTGGCTGTAAGCCCGCCGAAGCGGAAGAGGGGGGGGGAGGGCAGGAAAGAGACTTTCCGACAGGCTCCGAAAGTTGGAAACCGCCCTTGCCGGAACCGGTCCCGGCAAGGGCGGAACCGTTCGCCGCAGATGCGCCGGACAGCCCCCTCCGCACAGCCAGACACCTTTTCCAACGTTCGGTCTGCCGCACATACGGTCCTGCGGGTTCATCCGCTACGACTTCATGTCCCGTGCACGCAACCACCTTCATGCCGGAACCGAAAACAGCTTCGGCCTGCCTGCATCCGATACGTCCCCACACGAAGCCGGTCGTAACGGGATAATTCACCGTATGTCCGTCGCCGCCACAACTATTGCATACACATAGACCTCGCGGCCTAATAATTCCCGATCCGACCTCGAATATCCGCTTGTCGCAGGACAGAATCCGCCCTTAAGCGCGTGCGACACATCCCGACGGAAGCACCCTCTCACGGGACAATCGTTGTTGTACGGCGCCCATTGCATCCTTTCCGCATGCAAAATACCCGGATCGAACGCCTCCGTCGGAATGCCTCCGGGCATATCGATTCTTACAGCGGCGTCATGGCCGGTCTCCCTTCCCGTCCGCCTGAAAGCGAGCCAAAGCCGCCCGCGCCGATTCGACGCTTACATGATCCGGACCGACAGCATCCGACACCATCGGCTCTTCGACGGGCAGAATCCCGTCGCGGGCGCAGCCGCCGCACAGGACAACGCCGGATAACAGCGAGGCGGCAACCGCAACCTTCAAAACTCCGTGAATCTTCTGCATGAAACAGTAGTTTTACAACGTTTATCCGGACAGCTTTCGCCGTCTCTGTCCACGAAGCAGAGAACACGCAAGATCACTCCGAATCCCTGCCGTATTTTCGTCTGAAATGACCCATAAGACCTCGATACATCATGGAAGATACCCGTCGCAAACAGCATCGCAGCGGCTCAGGCGCAGATTGCAAGCAAGAGGGAATACGCCGGAATCAGGACACACGACAGCGGATGGAACGCTCCGAAACGCGACGGGTGCGATCAAAGAATCCGGCGGATCGCAGAGGCCGGCGTAAGGGCCAGCCGTTCGTAGTCGAGCCCCCGAAGCAGGCAGAGCCCGCATCGTTTCCCGGCTTCGACCGTGCCGGCATCCCGTCCGATGCCGAGCGCCAGCGCCCCGTTCCGCGTCGCCCAACCGATCAATTCGTGCAACGGGACGCCCCGAACCGAGGCCAGCACCCCGAGCATCGAACCGAGCGGATCCGGCGACGCCGGATCCGCCCCGAGGCAAACGGTCGTCTGCGCGGCTCGTCCCGTTCCGACCAGACGGTCGTAGTCGGCTGCCGAGCGCACACACAGAAAATTCCTCCGGGCATGCTGCGCCGCACCGTCCGCAGAAGCAGCAGCACCGACCGGCTCCGGCCCGACGACCGACACAGAATCGCCGCCCGAAGCGCCGGACTGCATCGGCACCGCCGTTCCCCCGCCGAGGCTCGGACGACCGTTCCCCCCGGCTGCCCCGGCCGCCGCGGCAGCATCGCCCGAAGCACCCGCATCGACGAAAGCGGGGGTCAGGATGCCCGCGTAGAACTCCGTGCAAGCGGAGCGGTCGGGCTCCGCGCAGACCTCGACCCGCTCGATCCGGCCGTCGCCGCCGACCGTTACGAGCGGATGGCGCACGAACCCTTCCGGCGTCCAGAGCAGATTAGAGGCTATCTTTCGGCTCTGCATGGCGGAAAAACTCCTCGGCGAAGATCCGTATATCGAGCTGGCGGAGATAGAAACTGTCGACGGCCGCCTCCGCAGGGGGCGTGTATTCGATCTTCAGATCGCGGATCGTTACCGACGGCCGTTTGCGCTCGCGGGTGAAGTTGGCGAGATTCACCACGAGCCGGCGCATCGACGTATCGGCCGTCAGATTCCGCGTAAAAGTCTCTTCCGTGCCGCGGCGCATGTAGAACGTATAGACGTTGCGCCGCGAACCGTCCGGCAGCTCCGTCCAGACGCCTCCGCGCAGGCCGCGGTTCCGGTCGAGGCTGTCCACCAGATAACGCGCCGAAACGCGGTATTCGCCCGCACGGATGCTGTCGAGCGTGATGCAAAGACGCGACGAGTCCTTCAGCCGTTTCATCGTGAGGAGCGAGTCGGCGTAGATCGTGCGCATGAGGGCGCGCCGCGAAGCGTTGGCGATCGTGTCGAGCACGGCGACCTCGCGTTCGTAATAGGTTCCCTCGGCATCGAGCATGCCGATGGCGGCTTCGACCACGTCGCTCAGGCGGGCGCTCTTGCGTTTCGAGAAGTTGCCGACGGTGTACTCCACGTCTTCGGCCGAATAGCCGTACCGCTCGAATATCGGCTCGTAGATCCGCAGCGAATCGGTCCGGATGCCCTGCTCGCCGACATAGGCATTCGCCAGAAACGCATCGCGGAAGATCATCGCAAGTTTGTCGTCGGGTATGATCTTGTGGTGTGAACAGGCTGCCGCGAGCAGCAGCGACAGGAAAAACAGCGTTCGCTTCGTCATATCGGTTCTGTCGTTTAGGATCGGTTTTCGTCCCGGCGGCCGGCCGCGCAAAATCCGGACGTCCCGGTCGGGAACGGTCATTTTTCGTTTCTAATCATGCTGTGCACCGTGAGGTGCGTAACCGCCGCGGCGACGGCGGCAAACGCCGCCAGCACCGCCGCCAGATCGGCCATGCGGAGTTCCACGGGATAGCTCTTCGTGAGGAACGAATCGGCCGGAATCTCGATGAGGCCGAAACGCTGCTGCACGAGGACGGCCCCCACGCCCACGACGACTCCCGCCGCCGCGCCGAGCCCGGCGACATACCACCCCTCCCAGCGGAAAAGCGACCGCACGAGCGGCACCCCCGCGCCGAGCGCGCCGAGCGTGCGGATGTCGTCCCGCTTGTCGGTGATGAGCATAGCGAGCGCCCCCACCACCGAGAACGAAGCGATCGCGAGCACCAGCAGCGAGATGAAGAAGATGCCCCACTTCTCATACTTCATGACGGCATAGAACGAAGCGTTGCGCTCGGCCCGCGTCGTAACGCGAAAACGGTCGCCGGCAGCCTGCGCCACCGCTTTGCCGACCCGTGCCGGGTCGTCCCCGCCGCCGATGCGCACGAGCAGCGCCGAAGCGCGGTCCGGCCGCGTGAAGAGCTCCTGCGCGAGCCGGAGCGAGGTCAGCACGTAACGCCGCTCCGTGTCGAGATCGAGCGTGTAGACCCCCGCTGCGGCGGCCCTGCGCTTCGTGTAGCTTTGAAACGGCAGCAGCGACGAGAAGCCGCCCCGGCGCAGCCCGTACAGCTCCACGTCGGCATCCGCCAGCGAGCGGATGCCCAGTTCCTGCGCCATCGCCCGTCCCACGACCAGCCGGTCGAGGTCGCCCAGCCGCACCCGGTATTCGCCTGCGGCGATCGCCGCGGCGATGGGGAACACCTCGGCATAGCGGTCGTCCGCGCCGCGTACCGTGGCCGCGGCCTGCCGCCCCTTGCGTTCGAGCAGCGCCCCCTGCTCCAGCACGAACGCGAAAGCTTCGACACCCGCCGTCCGGGCCACCGCCGCCGTATCCAGCTCGGCGACGGGAAAGGTCTGTCCCTCGGCGGGTTCGACCGTCAGATCGGCCTCGAAGGCCGACCCCGTCGCCTTCACGAGCGTCTCGAAGCCGTTGAACACCGACAGCAGCACGATCATCGCCGCCACGGGCATGGCGACCGCGACCGCGCTCAAACCCGCGATCAGGTTGATGACCGAACGCGATTTGGGCGAGAAAAGATAGCGTCGTGCGACGAAACGTGCGAACATCGGCCTCGGGCGGTTTATTTATCCTCCTTCATCGCCTGTTCGAGGTGCTCGATGTATTCGAGCGAATCGTCGAGGAAGAACTGTATTTCGGGCACGCTCTTGAGCTGGTCCTTGATGCGGCGCCCCAGCTCGCGGCGTATGAACCGGTTCTGCTTGTCGAGCACGGCCATCGTCTCGGGCGCCTTGTCGAAGGGGAAGATGCTGACATAGATCTTCGCATAGTTGAAGTCGGGCGACACCCGCACCTCCGTAACGGTAACGAGCGTCCCGC
The DNA here is from genome assembly GCF_900021155.1 of Alistipes sp. CHKCI003. Taxonomy (GTDB): domain Bacteria; phylum Bacteroidota; class Bacteroidia; order Bacteroidales; family Rikenellaceae; genus Alistipes; species Alistipes excrementavium. The sequence continues at coordinate 5,991 of NZ_FCNT01000051.1, read as the reverse complement.
GCAGCAGGTCGCGCCCCTCCTTCTGGAAGATGTCGGCGATGTCGCGCTGTATCTGTCTGGCGATCTTGGGTTGTCGTGTCGTTTCCATGGTATGTCTCAATCTAAACTGTAATTGAATGTCTCCTGATTTTTCTGCCGCTTCGGACGCGGCGTCTTCCACTCGTCGAACCCCTCGCGGTTGAAGCGGTAGGCCACGCCGACGCTGAAGTTGAGGTTGTCGAGCGGCGAGCGCAGCGGCGTGCGGTAGAACGGGTTTTCGGGACCGTCGTCCATGTTGCCCGAATATTTGTTGCGGTTGCGCACGATGTCGCCGAAACCGAAGTAGTAGCGCACGCGCACCATCGCTTCGAAACGGCCGATGAGCACCGCCACGCCGCCTCCGCCCGCCAGACCGTATCCCCAGCGGTTGTCGCGCGCGACCTTGAAGCCGTAGTCGCCCGACACGCCGTCGATCTCGTTCGCGTAGGTCGAACCGAAGTGGTAGGAGAAGGTCGCGGCCGCTTCGAGGAAGACGCGCACGCGGTGCCGGATGTAGAAATGAGGCTGCCAGACGACGGGCAGCACCAGCGAATTGAGCTCGCGCGTGTAATACAGATAGTCGGCCTCGTTCTCGGTGGTCGAGGCGTAGGGGGCGAACGAAAAACCCTGACGCATCAGGATGAGGTCTGCGCCGAAGCCGCCGATGAAGCGCTGCGGTCCGTAGTAGCGCCACGTGATGCCGGCGTTGTATCCGCCCCAGAGGGGTTTGGTCTCCTGCTTGGGGTAGAAACGCGCCGTGGACATGCCGAAGCCGCCCGTCAGGCCCAGCGTGTGCTGTGCCGCGGCGGTCGCGGCCGAGAACAGCAGCAGAGTCGTAATGATCGTAGTTATCCGTTTCATCGTAAGTTCTGTTTTTGCAGGCGCTTTCCCTCCGGACGATCTTCGAGCGGCACCCGGATCGCACTCGGCCGGACGAAAACATCATTTCATTTCTTCTCCCGCGTCCCTCGCCGAAAGTTCCGCCATCGCCGCGCCCGTGCCGGCGATTCGCCGCCGCTTCATGCGGCGGAGCGCGCCCGCCCGGAGACTTCCGCACCCGTCCCGCCGCCGGCACCGAACGGGGCTTCCGACCGCAACCGGCAGCCGTTTGCCTCGAACGGCCGTTTCCCCGCCCCGGCGATTCCCGGGCAAGACCCGGACCGCACCCGGCTTATCGAAAACGTTCTGCGTATCTTGTACGTTTCCCCGCCCCGGCGATTCCCGAGCAAGACCCGGGTCGCACCCGGCTTATCGAAAACGTTCTGCGTATCTTGTACGTTTTCTCGCCTCGGCGATTCCCGAGCAAAGCTCGGATCGCACTCGGCTTATCGAAAACGTTCGTTACATCATGCCGCTGCCCATGTTGCGCATGCTGCCCATGGCACCGCCGAAGCCGAAGCCGCCGCCGGTGTTCTGGTTCTCGTTGCGATTCTTGGGCCCCTCTTTCAGCAGACGTTCGGCCTCCTTGCGCAATCGCTGCTGTTCGCGCTCGTCGAGAAGGCGGACGAGCGACTCCATCGTTACCGGAGCGAACAGTTCGTTCATGTCCATCGTTACCTCGAACTCCCAGTTGGTCTTGGTAACGAAGATCTCTTCGCCGTCGGCGTTGCGGTAGAGCTCGGCGCGTTCGGGCTGGCGGCGTTCGACGACATTGCCCGTGTCCCACCGTCCGTTGCCGTTCATGTCTTCGATGACGCGCAGCTGAATATCGCCCGCCGGCACGTAGTTGAACTGCACGAGACCCCGCGTTACGTCGCGGCGCTCCTGTTTGAGCGCGCCGCTGCCGTCGAGCAGCTGGATGATGTATTTGGCACTGTCGGTCTTGGGGATCACGTCGATCTTCACCACGGCGAACTTCTCGGGGTCCATCACCGTGTATTTCCCCACGAGCGAGTCGTTCGACATCCCCGCCACATCCCGGAGCGCTCCCTCGGGAATCGTCAGCGTATAGCCGCCGCCGAGCTTCCACGGCGCTTCGATGCGCCATTTGTGCAGGTCGGCCGTATCGCGCACGAAGCGCATGGGAATATCCGTAACGTTGTTCTCCTCGTCGGTGTGCGTGAGGAGCATCGCCGCCGAATCGACCTGCACGAGAGGATAGTCGAACTCTGCGGTGAGGTGCTCTTCGGGGTTGACCTCGCCCGTAAGGGAGAGTTTGAAGGCGAACGGATTCTTCTCCTTGGGCGGCACATACTCCTCGCCGGCCTCTTCGGCCTTGCGGCGCTCGCGCTCGCGGCGTTCGCGCTCCTTCTCCTGCTCCTTGGTTTCGACGAGATGCCACTCCAGCTTGAGCGGCTCCGTTACGGATTGCAGCGTATTGGTGGTGTCGTGCTTGAAATAGGTGATCGACCCCTTGATCGTATCGGGCAGCTCGGCCGACGGCACGTCGAACCACAGCGCCAGCGTGTCGCGGCCTTCGGTCAGCGGCTCCACGATCACGCGCTCCGGAGGGATGCTGTCGAAGCGCAGCTCCTCGATCCGGGGATGCGCCGCATTGAAGTAGAGCATCGCCTTGTGCTGCTGGGGCCGGGTGCTCTGCGAGAGCATCTGACGGCGGAACGCACGGTCGGTGAACATCCGGAAGTAGAGCTGGGGTTCGGCCGTCGGATACTGGCGGATCGAATCGTACCAGATGGCGAAGTCGGGCTGCTCGGCCGGATTGTAGGTGCCTTCGAGGAACCCCACCTGATCGACCGACGGATCGTACATCTGGTTGTCGTTGCGGTCCTCCACGGCATAGACGCGGTAGGGCACGGGCTTGAGGTTCTGCGCGATGAAAATGCCGTTGTTCTCGGCGCGCGCGATCGCCTGAGGCTGGTACTTGAAGAGCGTGGAGTCGTACTCGGCGACGTTCTCCACCGAATCGGCCGCGAAGAACCAGATGAAGGTCTTCGAAACCGAATCGGCCTTGTAGCTGTCGGCCGTATAGCCCGACATGAGCATCGAGTCGATCTCGTCGCCCGTCGAGAAGACATAGCGCATCGCGTTGAGCGGATTGCCCTCGTTGTTGTCGCGGATCGCGCTGCCGAAATTGAGCGCATAGGTCGTATTGGGCCGCAACGTGTCGCGGAGCTGGACGACCACGCCCCGGCCCCGGATCGAGAGGACCGGTTTCTTCTTCATGGCCGGCGAGGTGAAGAACTCCTTCTGCTGGTCCTTGAGCTGCACGAATTCGTCGAACTCGATGTAGATCTTGCTCCCGTCCTTCATCCGCGTGGTGAAATTGTCGGGCGTCATGGCCGTGATGACGGGCGGAAGCGTGTCCTTCGGGCCGCCCGTGGGGGTGAGTATGCTCGCGCAGCGGACCACGAACGCCGGCAGAAAAAGCAGCGCGACGCACAGACGGAGCAACTGTATGATTCGTTTCTTCTGCATAATCCGTGTCTTATTCGGTCTCGGACCCGTCGGGCGCGACCGGAGTCTCCGGTTGCTGTCCGCCGGGCGCATCGGGGTCGGACGTCCCGGGAACGTCCGGCGTATCGGGCGTATCGGGCGTCTCCGGGCTGTCCGGCGTATCCGGCGTTTCGGGCGTTTCGGGCTCGCTCGGGACGTAGAAGTCGTTGAACATCCACCACTCGCCGTCCTTGTAGAAATTCGTCTCCTTCCACGGCCGGAAAGCCACCGAGATCATGTAGGGCGAGACGTTCTCGCTGAACGCCTGCTGCCGGTAGGCATAGAGCCGGTTCTCGGTGTCTACCGCCACGATCATCGCCGACGGAAGCAGGATGTGCATCTGCACCCAGTTCGCCGACGCGGGAATGGTGTCCACGGGCGGGTAGGGTTCGGCGACGGCCAGTGCGTCCGAACGTTTCTGCGCCGGAGCGTAGCGCATGGTGAGAATGCCTTCGAGCGCATCCTCGTACGAGGCCACGGTCCACTGCATCGTATCGGCGGCGAAGGCATAGGCCCGGATCTGCGGCAGGCTCTCCATGTCGCCTCCGTTCTCCTGCTGCACGTAGGGGCGCAGCACGTACATCGTGTCGTATCCCACGGTCTTCGAGCAGCCCCAGACGATCGCCGCGGCCGCCAGCAATGCGGTCAGTCTCTTCGCTCCGTTCATGATTCGTTCTGTTTTCGGCCGCCGCCGTCCCGCCTCGGACCCGCGTCCGGACCGACGGCGGCGCGGCGTTTTTTGAGTTCGTCAAGCATCTCGGCGGCGCTTCGGCCGGTTACGGGATGACGTTTCGTTCGCAGAATTTCGCACAACGGCTGCAACACGAACTCCCGCTCGGCGATGAGCGGATGCGGCACCTGCAACCGTTCGGTCGAGATCACCTCGTCGCCGTAGAAGAGGATGTCGATGTCGATCTTCCGCGACGAGTAGCGCTCGCCCGTGCGTTCGCGGTCGCGCGCCTCGGCCCCGCGGTCGCGGCCCAGTTCGCACTCGATCCTCTGCAAGGCGTCGAGCACCTGCTCGGGCGCGAGGTCGGTCGAGACCTCCATCACCTGATTCGAAAAGGGCGCGGCCCCCCCGGCTCCGAAACCCCAAGGAGCGGTCTCGTAGCGGTGCGAACAGCGCAGGACGGCGCCCACACGCTCGTTGATGAGCTGCTGGGCGCTCTGCAAGCGCGACTTCACGTCGCCGATATTTCCTCCGGTCAGAATCACTACACGCGGCATAAGCTACATACGTTTAATCATTTTGCTCACCGAGAGCGCGAAATGGGTGAATACGATGGTCGGATTGCCGTTCTGCGAGATTTGTGCCATGGCCGACTCGATCTCGGCGACGAGCGGCTCGATGTTCTCCGACCCGACATAGGGTGCGAACTTCGAACAGAAGGCCAGCTCGGCACCCCAGAGATAGCCGATGCGCCCCAAACCCGCATGGAGCATGTAGCTCTCGCGCAGCAGACGGGCCGCATCGACGAGAAACCCCCGCTGCTGCTCGCGCGGCAGTTGCGCGGCCTCCTCGGCCCAGCCGATCAGTTCGAGGTGTTTGTCGTTATAGCTCAGACGCATCAGCGAACAGAACAAGTCGAAATGCTCCCTGCGGCCACCTTCGTCCTCTCCGGCGAGCAGACGCTCCAGCTCCAGCAGGTCGCCCGAGGCGAGACGCGCGAGCGTGCGGGCCTGCAGCGGATCGGCGACGCCCCGCCCGGCGGCGGCCCGCTCCAGCACGTCGGGCGCGAGACGCGGCACGGCGACCTCCTGCGTGCGCGACAGGATCGTGGGCAGCAGCAGGTCCGGACGCACCGAAACCAGCAGGAAGAGCGTCCGCTCCCACGGCTCTTCGAGGATCTTGAGGATCTTGTTGGCCGCCTCCTCGTTCATCGTCTCGGGCAGCCAGACGAGCATCGTCTTGTAATCGGCTTCGTAAGGCTTGTACGAGAGCTTGCGGACGATCTCGTCCGCCTCGCGCGCCGTAATCATGCCCCGCAGGGTCTTGCCCAGATCGAGTCGGTCGTACCAGTCCTGAGGCGAGAACCATCCCCGCCGCTCGGCGAACAGACCGCGGAATTGGGGCAGGAACTCGTCGCTGCGCACCGCCTCGCCCGACTTCTTGCCCTGTCTGTTCACGGGGAACACCAGATGCAGGTCGGGGTGTTCGAGCGCCGCGATCTGGCGGCAGTCGGGGCATTCGCCGCACGAATCGCCGTCGCGGCGATGGCGGCAGTTGAGGTACTGCACATAGGCCACGGCCAGCGGCAGCGTGCCCGCGCCGGCTGCGCCGCTGAAAAGCTGCGCATGGCTCACGCGGCCCGCGTCGAGCGACTGCACCAGCCGCCGCTTCAGGTCTTCCTGTCCTATAATATCCGCAAATCGCATCGTCGTCTATTTTCCCAATGCCGCCGCCCGCGCTCCCCGGCCGTTCCAGCGAGCTCCGCGGCTCTCGTTCATCTCCTTTTTCTCCGTTTCGCCGCCGTCTGCCGCAGCTCGGTGCGTTCCGGCAGGACGCTGCCGCCACGCACAGCATCCGCTGCCGCCACGGCGCCGTCCGCGGCGAATGCCGCGAAGCGCGCGCAATACCGC
>NZ_FCNT01000059.1 GCF_900021155.1 Alistipes sp. CHKCI003 | reverse complement strand
ATATAGAAAATCGTCTCTTATTCTGCAAAATATTTGCACCTTATTTGTTATTAAAACTATCCATTTTATGGATTTGGGCACTAAAAAAAATTTTAAGGGGCCATCTAAACTTGTTAGACAGCCCCTTTACAATCGGCCGTACGGCTATTTCGCAGCCTGCAACATATCCAGATCCGCGGTCGATCCGACCACCAGATCGTCGTACTCGCGCAAGCCCGTACCGCCCGGAATCAAATGTCCGCAGATCACATTCTCCTTGAGGTTCTCCAGCGGATCGACCTTGCCTTGGATGGCGGCCTCGTTGAGTACCTTGGTCGTCTCTTGGAACGATGCGGCCGAAATGAAGCTCGAAGTCTGGAGTGCGGCGCGGGTGATGCCCTGCAACACCTGATTCGACGTGGCGGGCACGATGTCGCGCACCTGCACGGGTCTGAGATCGCGGCGCTTGAGGCTCGAATTCTCATCGCGCAGCTTCCGCAGCGAGATGATCTGCCCGGGCTGTACGGCCGCCGAGTCGCCCGCATCGGTTACGACGACCTTGTCGTACAATTCGTCGTTCACGTCCATGAACTCCCATTTGTCGACGATCTGATCCTCGAAAAAGCGCGTATCGCCCGGATCCTGAATCTGCACCTTGTTCATCATCTGACGGACGATGACCTCGAAATGCTTGTCGTTGATCTTCACGCCCTGCATGCGATAGACCTCCTGCACCTCGTTGACGATGTACTCCTGCACCTTCGTGGGGCCGAGGATGTTGAGGATGTCGCTCGGCGTGATGGCGCCGTCCGACAAGGGGCTGCCCGCCTTCACGTAGTCGTTCTCCTGCACGATGATCTGACGCGACAGCGGCACCAGATAGCGTTTCACGTCGCCCTCCTTCGAGGTGATGATGATCTCGCGGTTGCCGCGTTTGATCTTGCCGAACGACACCTCGCCGTCTATCTCGGACACGATGGCGGGATTCGACGGGTTGCGGGCCTCGAAAAGCTCCGTAACACGCGGCAGACCGCCCGTGATATCGCCGCCCGACTTGCCGACGGCACGCGGGATCTTGATCAGAATGTCGCCGGCCTTGATCTTCGCATTGTCCTTCACCACGACATGGGCCGACACGGGCAGGTTGTACTGCTTGACCTCCTCGCCGTCCTTGTTGATGACGCGGATGACGGGGTTCTTCGTACGGTCTTTCGACTCGATGACGACCTTCTCCGAGAGACCCGTTTGTTCGTCGCGCTCCTCGCGGTACGTAACGCCTTCGATCACGCTGTCGTAAACCGCGCGTCCCTCGTATTCCGAGATGATGACGGCGTTGTAAGGATCCCATTCGCACACCAGATCGCCCTTCTTCACCTCGGCGCCGTCGGCCATGAAGAGCGTCGCGCCGTAAGGCAGGTTGTGCGTATAGAGCACGATGTCGGTCTTCGGATCGACGATGCGGAACTCCGACTGACGCGAGATGACGATGTCGATCGCCTCGCCGGCGGCATTCTTGCCCTTCACGGTGCGCAACTCGTCGATCTCCAGACGGCCCTCGTATTTCGACACGACATTGGTCTCGACGGCACTGCCGCCGGCCACGCCGCCGACGTGGAACGTACGGAGCGTAAGCTGCGTCCCGGGCTCGCCGATCGACTGCGCGGCGATCACGCCTACGACCTCGCCCTTCTGGACCATTCGGGCCGTAGCAAGGTTGCGGCCGTAGCACTTCGCACAGACGCCGCGACGGGCCTCGCACGTCAGCACCGAACGGATCTCGACCGATTCGAGCGGCGACTTCTCGATCGCCTCGGCGATGTCCTCCGTAATCTCTTCGCCGGCAGCGCAGAGCACCTCGCCCGTGAGCGGGTGCACCACGTCGTTGAGCGCCGTACGGCCCAGAATGCGGTCGTAGAGCGTCTGCACTACGTCGTCGTTGCGCTTGATGGCCGTAGCCGTCAGGCCGCGCAGCGTACCGCAGTCCTCCTCGTTGATGATGACGTCCTGCGCCACATCCACCAGACGGCGCGTCAGATAACCCGCATCGGCCGTCTTGAGGGCCGTATCGGCCAGACCCTTGCGGGCACCGTGCGTCGAGATGAAGTATTCGAGCACCGAAAGTCCCTCCTTGAAGTTCGACAAAATCGGGTTCTCGATGACCTGCTGACCGCCCTCCACACCGGATTTCTGCGGCTTGGCCATCAGACCGCGCATGCCGCTGAGCTGACGGATCTGCTCCTTCGAACCGCGGGCGCCGGAGTCGAGCATCATGTAGACGGGGTTGAACCCGTCGTCGTCCTTGACGAGCGTGTCGATCACGGCTTTCGTCAATTTGGTATTGATGTTCGTCCAGACGTCGATGATCTGATTGTAACGCTCGTTATTGGTGATCAGACCCATGTTGTAATCCTCCATGATGGCGTCCGAACGGTCGTACCCCTCCTGCACGAGTTTCTGCTTCTCCTCGGGGATGATGACGGCATCGAGGTTGAACGACAGACCGCCTTGGAAGGCCATCCGGTATCCCATGTTCTTGATGTCGTCGAGGAATGCGGCCACCTTGTCGGCACCGGCCCTCTTCATCACCACGGCGATGATGTCGCGCAACGAACGCTTCGTCAGCACCTCGTTGATGTATCCCACCTCCTCGGGCACCACCTGATTGAACAGGATGCGGCCGATCGTGGTCTCCTTCAACACGCGCACGGGATTGCCCTGCTCGTCCAGATCGCGGACCATGCACTTCACCACGGCATGCAGATCGGCACGCTTCTCGTTATAGGCGATGATCGCCTCCTCGGGGCCGTAGAACGTGAGCCCCTCGCCTTTGACGCCCTTGCGGGGCTTGGTGATGTAGTACAGACCGAGTACCATGTCCTGCGACGGCACCGTGATCGGCGCGCCGTTCGCCGGGTTGAGCACGTTGTGCGAACCGAGCATCAGCAGTTGCGCCTCCAGAATGGCGGCATTGCCCAGCGGCAGGTGCACGGCCATCTGGTCGCCGTCGAAGTCGGCGTTGAACGCCGTACAGGCCAGCGGATGCAGCTGCATGGCCTTGCCCTCGATCAGTTTGGGCTGGAAAGCCTGAATACCGAGGCGGTGCAACGTCGGGGCGCGGTTCATCAGCACGGGGTGCCCCTTGATGACGTTCTCCAGAATACCCCAGATCACGGGATCCTTGCGGTCGATGATCTTCTTAGCCGACTTCACCGTCTTGACGATGCCCCGCTCGATGAGCTTGCGGATCACGAACGGCTTGTACAGCTCGGCGGCCATATCTTTCGGAATACCCATCTCGTGCATCTTCAGCTCCGGACCGACGACGATCACCGAACGGGCCGAATAGTCGACGCGCTTACCCAGCAGGTTTTGGCGGAAGCGTCCCTGCTTGCCCTTGAGCGAATCCGACAACGACTTGAGCGGGCGGTTCGACTCGTTCTTCACGGCATTCGACTTGCGCGAGTTGTCGAACAGCGAATCGACCGCCTCCTGCAACATGCGCTTCTCGTTGCGGAGAATCACCTCCGGCGCCTTGATCTCGATCAGGCGCTTGAGGCGGTTGTTGCGGATGATGACGCGGCGGTAGAGGTCGTTGAGGTCCGACGTGGCGAAACGGCCGCCGTCCAGCGGCACGAGGGGACGCAGCTCGGGCGGAATCACGGGAATCACGCTCAGCACCATCCACTCGGGTTTGTTCTGACCTTTCGACGCACGGAACGACTCGATGACGTTCAGACACTTCAGCGCTTCGCTCTTGCGCTGCTGCGAAGTCTCGGTCGAGGCCTTGTGGCGGAGCGCATAGGACATCGAATCGAGGTCCACCTGCTGCAGGAGCGTACGGATCGCCTCGGCGCCCATCATGGCCACGAACTTGTTGGGATCCGAATCGTCGAGCGCCTGATTGCCTTTCGGAAGTGCGGCCAGCACGTCGAGGTACTCCTTCTCCGCGAGGGTCTGGAGCCGTTCGATGCCCTGTTCGGCTGCGGCGCCCGCATTGATGACCACATAACGTTCGTAGTAGATGATCGCCTCCAGTTTCTTCGAGGGGATGCCCAGCAGATAACCGATCTTCGAAGGCAGCGAACGGAAATACCAGATATGCACCACGGGGACCACCAGCGAGATGTGTCCCATGCGCTCGCGGCGCACCTTCTTCTCCGTAACCTCCACGCCGCAACGGTCGCAGACGATGCCCTTGTAGCGGATACGCTTGTACTTGCCGCAGTGGCACTCGTAGTCCTTCACGGGACCGAAGATGCGCTCGCAGAACAGACCGTCGCGCTCGGGCTTGTAGGTACGATAGTTGATCGTCTCGGGCTTCAGCACCTCGCCGCTCGACTGGGCAAGGATCTCCTCCGGAGAAGCCAGACCGATCGAGATGCGGCTGTAACCGTTATTCGCTTTATTATTGTCTTTGGTGAATGACATAATCTATCTTGTTTTTCTTTTCTTCAGTTAACCTCGGCTTACTCCAGTTTGACCGACAGCGCCAGTCCGCGCAGCTCGTGCAGCAGCACGTTCATCGCTTCGGGTATCCCCGGTTTGGGCAGATTCTCGCCCTTGACGATCGCCTCGTAAGCCTTGGCGCGACCCATCACGTCGTCCGACTTGATCGTCAGAATCTCCTGCAGGATGTTGGCGGCGCCGAAGCCCTCGAGCGCCCACACCTCCATCTCGCCGAAACGCTGACCGCCGAACTGCGCCTTACCGCCCAGCGGCTGCTGCGTGATGAGCGAATAGGGGCCGATCGAACGCGCATGCATCTTGTCGTCGATCATGTGGCCCAGCTTGAGCATGTAGATCACACCCACCGTAGCCGGCTGGTCGAACTTCTCGCCCGTACCGCCGTCGTAAAGATAGGTGCGGCCGCTGCGCGGAATACCGGCCTGAGCCGTGTACTCGTTGATCTGTTCGAGCGAAGCGCCGTCGAAGATCGGCGTGGCGAACTTCAGGCCCAGCTCGCGGCCGGCCCATCCGAGCACGGTCTCGTAGATCTGACCGAGGTTCATACGCGACGGCACGCCCAGCGGGTTCAGACAGATATCGACGATCGTACCGTCTTCGAGGAACGGCATATCCTCGTCGCGCACGACACGCGCCACGATACCCTTGTTGCCGTGGCGGCCGGCCATCTTGTCGCCCACCTTCAGCTTGCGCTTCTTGGCGATGTAGACCTTCGCCATCTGGATCACGCCCGTCTGCGGCAGTTCGTCGCCGTTGGTGAGGTTGTACTTCTCGCGCTTGATGGCCGCATCGGCCTTCTTCCACTCGATCGTATAGTTGTTGACCGTGGCTTCGATCAGCGCATCCGTATGTTCGTCGCCCGTCCACTTGCACGAACCGAGATTGAGATAGCCCATCGCCACGCCCGTCTTCTCGTCGGACGACTTGCGGGCGATCTCTTCGAGCATCTTCTGCGAGAACTTCGTTCCGGCAGGATAGAGCTCCACGCCGAAATAATCCGTGATGCCTTGAGCGGATTTACCCTGCAACAGCGTCCAGAGCTTCGACACGAGCCGTTTCGTGAGCTCGGCGATCTGTCCCGCGAACTTCTCGTCGAGCTGTTCGAGCGCGGCCTTCTCGGCGCTCTTGCTCTTCTTGTTCTCCTTGCCTGCACGGCTGTAAAGCTTCGTGTCGATCACCACACCGTGCAGCGAGGGCTGGGCCTTGAGCGAGGCGTCCTTCACATCGCCGGCCTTGTCGCCGAAGATCGCGCGCAGCAGTTTCTCCTCGGGCGAGGGATCGCTCTCGCCCTTCGGAGTGATCTTGCCGATCAGAATGTCGCCCGGGTGCACGTTCGCACCGATGCGGATGATGCCGTTCGCATCGAGGTCCTTCGTCGCATCCTCCGACACGTTCGGGATGTCCGAGGTCAGCTCTTCGACGCCGCGCTTGGTGTCGCGGACCTCCATGATGTACTCGTCCACATGCACCGACGTGAATATATCCTCGCGCTGGATGCGTTCCGAAATGACGATGGCATCCTCGAAGTTGTAACCTTTCCACGGCATGAACGCCACCTTGAGGTTGCGGCCCAGCGCCAGCTCGCCGTTCTGCGTCGAGTAACCCTCCGTAAGAATCTGCCCCTTCACGACCTTGTCTCCCGTGAGCACCGTAGGCTTGAGCGTGATCGACGTATTCTGGTTCGTGCGGCGGTAGCGCGGCAGCTCGTAGGTCGTAACCTCGGGAGCGAACGATGCGAGCACCTCGTCTTCCGAGCGTTCGTAGCGGATCTGAATCTTGGTCGCATCGGCGAACACCACCTCGCCGTCGCCCTCGGCGACGATCTGGATGCGGCTGTCCGAAATCATGTCTTTCTCGATGCCCGTACCGACGATCGGCGATTCGCACGTAATGAGGGGAACGGCCTGACGCATCATGTTCGATCCCATCAGCGCACGGTTGGCGTCGTCGTGTTCGAGGAACGGAATGAGGCTGGCGGCGATCGAAGCGATCTGGTTCGGAGCCACGTCCATGAGGTTCACCTCATCGGCCGTAACCACGGGGAAGTCGGCGCCTTCGCGGGCCTTGATACGCTCGGGCTGCAGGAAATGCCCCGCATCGTCGATCGGAACGTTCGACTGTGCGACGATCTTGCCCTCCTCCTCCTCGGCCGAATAGTATTTGATGTGCGAATTGTCGAGGTCGATCACCCCGTGCTCCACCGAACGGTAGGGCGTCTCGATGAAACCCATCGGCGAAATCCTCGCGTAGACGCACAGCGAAGAGATCAGACCGATGTTCGGGCCTTCCGGCGACTCGATCGGACAGAGACGCCCGTAATGGGTGTAGTGCACGTCCCGGACCTCGAAACCGGCACGGTCGCGCGACAGACCGCCCGGACCGAGGGCCGACAGACGGCGTTTGTGCGTGATCTCGGCCAGCGGGTTGATCTGGTCCATGAACTGCGAGAGCTGCGAGGTGCCGAAGAAGGAGTTGATCACGCTCGACAGCGTCTTGGCGTTGATCAGATCCACCGGCGTGAAGACCTCGTTGTCGCGCACGTTCATGCGTTCGCGGATCGTGCGGGCCATGCGCACGAAACCCACCGAGAACTGGTTCGAAAGCTGCTCGCCCACCGTGCGGACACGGCGGTTCGAAAGGTGGTCGATATCGTCCACCTCGGCCTTCGAGTTGATGAGCTGGATCAGGTACTTGATGATGGCGATGATGTCTTCGCGCGTCAGCGTGCGGATCTGCGGATCGGTGTCCAGTCCCAGCTTTTTGTTGATGCGGAAACGCCCCACGTCGCCCAGATCGTAACGCTTGTCCGAGAAGAAAAGCTTTTCGATCACGTCGCGCGCCGTGGCCTCGTCGGGCGGCTCCGAAGCGCGCAACTGCCGGTAGATGTACACGACGGCCTCTTTCTCCGAATTGCACGGATCCTTCTGCAACGTATTGTATATAATCGAGAAATCGACACCCGACTGATTCTCCTTGTGCAGCAGAATCGTCTTGGCGCCGCTCTCGATGATCTCGTCGATATGCTGCTCCTCAAGCACCGTCTCGCGGTCTACGATCACGTTGTTGCGCTCGATGGAGACCACCTCGCCCGTATCCTCGTCCACGAAGTCCTCGACCCATGTGGAAAGCACACGGGCTGCCAGTTTGCGCCCCACGGCCTTCTTCAGATTGGCCTTCGTAACTTTCACCTCGTCCGCGAGGTCGAAGATTTCGAGGATCTGCTGGTCCGTTTCGAAACCGATCGCACGCAGCAGCGTGGTAACGGGCAGTTTTTTCTTGCGGTCGATGTACGCATACATCACGTTGTTGATGTCCGTCGCGAACTCGATCCACGATCCCTTGAAGGGGATGATGCGGGCCGAATAGAGTTTCGTACCGTTCGTGTGCATGCTCTGGCCGAAGAACACGCCCGGCGAGCGATGCAGCTGCGAAACGATCACGCGCTCCGCACCGTTGATTACGAACGTACCCCGTTCGGTCATATAGGGAATCGTACCGAAATAAACGTCCTGAACGACCACTCCGAAATCTTCGTGCTCATCGTCGGTGCAATAGAGTTTCAGCTTGGCTTTCAAAGGGACACTGTACGTCAGGCCGCGTTCGAGGCATTCTTCGATCGAATAACGAGGCGGATCGATGTAGTAGTCGATGAATTCCAGAACGAAATTGTTCCGTGTATCTGTGATGGGAAAGTTCTCCTGAAACACTTTGTACAGCCCCTCGTTTTTACGGTTTTCGGCTGTTGTGTCCATCTGGAAAAAGTCCCGGAATGATTTGAGCTGTACCTCCAGCAGGTCAGGATACGGAACCCTGTTCTTGACTGTCGAGAAGCTGACTCTTTGTTGTGTTTTTGTTGCGGACATCGGTAAAATCCAAATTAAGTTGAAGTGTAAGACTCTGGGATAGGTGATGTTACGCTCCCTGTCAGCGGGATCTGCCTATCCCGCCAATGCCCTCGGTGCAAGCACATCGCACCCCGAGAGCATCCGAACGCCAAAAACCGGACACAGCTCAGTGCGGCACTTCCGATCTTTAGACCAAGAAAGGCATAGAGCTTACGCTCGCCGTAAGCCCTACACCTGAGTTGTCTGAAACGTAATAAGCAGCAGAACTACTTAACTTCAACTTCAGCACCTGCCTCCTCAAGCTGGCCCTTGATCTGCTCGGCCTCCTCCTTGGAAACACCTTCCTTAACCGCTTTCGGAGCGCCGTCCACCAGAGCCTTAGCGTCGCCCAGCGACAAACCTGCGATGTCTTTCACGACCTTGATTACTTGAAGCTTGGCCTGACCGGCATTCTTCAGGATCACGTCGAACGACGACTTCTCTGCGACAGCGGCTTCGCCTGCGCCGGCAGCGGGTGCAGCGACTGCAACGGCAGCAGCAGCGGGTTCAATGCCATACTCCTCCTTGAGGATCGTAGCAAGTTCATTTACCTCCTTAACGGTCAGGTTAACCAGTTCTTCAGCCAGTTTCTTTACATCTGCCATAGTTGTAATCTTTATAAATTTTGTTTTAATTCTTAATTGTTAATTGTTACGGGTTTCGAGAGTCTTCACCAGACCCGCGATCTTTTGGCCTGCATTAGCCTGCAATGCAGAAATAACATTCTTGGCCGGGGACTGCAACAGTGCGACGATATCGCCGATGAGCTCTTCCCTGCTCTTGATGTTACACAGAGTGTCGAGCTGATTGTCGCCTACGTAGACGCAGCCCTCGACGAACGCAGCCTTCAACACGGGCTTGTCCGATTTCTTGCGGAACTCTTTGATGAGTTGCGCAGGGGCTTTGGCCACCTCGGCGAACATGATCGAGGTCGAACCCTCCAATACGTTGACCAGATCAGTCTCCGCCTTCTCCACCTTCTCCAGCGCTTTGGTGAGGAGCGTGTTCTTCACCACGACGAGTTTGACATTGCTCTCGAAGCACTTGCGGCGCAGATCCGCCGTCTGCTCGGCATTGAGCGACTCGATGTTGGTGATGTAGAAGTGAGGATATTCGCTGAGCTGAGCGGCAAGGCTGTCGATTACAACCAATTTTTCTTCCTTTGTCATCTCTTTCGGTCCTCCTTCTATTTGGTTTCTACTGATTTGGGATCAATCTGCACGCCCGGACTCATTGTGGTCGAGAGATAGATACTCTTAACATAAGAACCTTTGGCAGCAGCCGGTTTGAGTTTGAGAATCATCCCCAGCACCTCGTTCGCATTGTCTGCGATCTGCTCCGCCGAGAACGAAACCTTGCCGACCGAAGTGTGGATGATACCGAACTTGTCGACCTTGAAGTCGATCTTACCCGATTTCACCTCGCTCACGGCCTTGCCGACTTCCATCGTTACCGTACCGGTTTTGGGGTTGGGCATCAGTCCGCGGGGACCCAGAATACGGCCCAGCGCACCCACCTTGCCCATCACATTGGGAGTAGTGATGATTACATCAACGTCGGTCCAGCCGCCCTTGATCTTTTCCACATACTCGTCCAGACCCACATAGTCGGCGCCCGCGGCTTTCGCCTCGGCCTCCTTCTCGGGGGTGCAAAGCACGAGCACCCGCACGGTCTTGCCCGTACCGTGGGGCAGCGTTACCACGCCGCGCACCATCTGGTTGGCCTTGCGGGGATCCACGCCCAGACGGACGTCGATATCCACCGAAGCATCGAACTTCGTAAAGGTGATTTCCTTCAGAAGAGCAGCGGCCTCGGTCAGCTTGTAAGCCTTTCCGGGCTCCACCTTGGCATAGGCAATCTTTTGATTTTTTGTCAACTTACTCATCTTGCATTACATTTTAGGAAACTCACCAACGACGTTGATACCCATACTGCGCGCAGTACCGGCGACCATACGCATAGCAGCTTCAAGCGTAAAGCAGTTCATGTCAGGCATCTTGTCCTGAGCGATCTCGCGCACCTGCTCCCACGTAACCTCCCCGATCTTGTCGCGGTTGGGCTGAGCGGAACCGGTCTTGACTTTCGCCGCCTCCTTGAGCTGAATGGCTACGGGCGGTTGTTTTACAACAAAGTCGAACGACTTATCGCTATAAACCGTGATGATGACTGGAAGCACCTTTCCCGCCTTATCCTGTGTGCGCGCATTGAACTGCTTGCAGAAGTCCATGATATTGACTCCTTTCGAACCCAATGCGGGGCCCACGGGGGGAGAAGGGTTGGCAGCACCACCTTTTATCTGCAATTTGATAAAAGCAGCAACCTCTTTTGCCATAATTTTCCTTTGGTTTTTATTCTTTTTCTACTTGGGTGAAACCCAACTCCATCGGAGTTTTGCGCCCGAATATCTTTACAGATACCGTGAGTTTCTTGCGCTCGTTGTCGACAGTCTCAATGGTACCTTGGAAGCTTGAGAAAGGACCGTCCGTAACTTTCACGGTCTCGCCGACAAAGAAGGGTATTTCGTTCTCCTCCTCCATCGTGCTCAGTTCGTCGACACGGCCCAAGATGCGACTCACCTCCTGCGGACGCAGCGGGGTGGCGATCATCTTGCGGCTGTCTTCCTTGGTATCGCCGAGGAATCCGAGCACATTGGGAGTATTCCGAATAATCATGGGAATCTGTCCTACGAAAGCAGCCTCCACCAGCACATACCCCGGATAGGAAACCTTCTCTTTCGAAACTTTCTTTCCGTTGCGGATGGTATAGACCTTTTCGGTGGGAATCAAGACCTGTGAGATGTAGTCTTCGAGGTGGTTATGGCGAATTTCGGATTCGATATACTCCTTCACCTTATTTTCCTTGCCGCCTACGGCGCGGACTACATACCACTGTTTGCTAATTTCGCTCATCGTGAATATCGCAACAATTAACGGCCTACATTACCCAAGAACTTGTAAATCTGGGCCAGAATCGTCTCGAACGACGTATCCATCGCAAGAACCACGACCGCGAAGATGACCGAAGCCACCATGACGACGATCGTCGAGTTCTGCAACTGGGCGAATGTCGGCCAAGTTACCTTGTTTACAAGCTCGTTGTAAGACTCTTTGACGTAGTTCAACATAGATTTTCCATATTATTCCAGCAGGAGCAGAGAGATTCGAACTCCCATCAACGGTTTTGGAGACCGCTATTCTACCCTTGAACTATGCTCCTAAGAGGGGAAGCGGCGTGCCGCTTCCCTGAATTTCATTCCAGTCCGACTATTTGAGGACCTTGATGATCTGACCGGCACCTACCGTACGGCCGCCCTCGCGGATTGCGAAACGCAGACCGTCGTTCAGAGCGACGGGATAGATCAGTTTCACGGTGATCGTTACGTGGTCGCCCGGCATCACCATATCCACGCCTTCGGGCAGATGCACCTCACCCGTTACGTCCATCGTGCGCAGATAGAACTGGGGACGATACTTGTTGTGGAACGGAGTATGACGGCCGCCCTCCTCCTTCTTGAGGATATAGACCTCAGCCTGGAACTCGGTGTGCGGAGTGATCGAACCGGGTTTAGCGACGACCATACCGCGCTTTACTTCTTTCTTGTCGATACCGCGAAGCAGCAGACCTACGTTGTCGCCGGCCTCGCCCTCGTCGAGCAGTTTGCGGAACATCTCCACGCCGGTGCAGGTCGAAGTCAGCGTCTTCTCCTCCAGACCGACGATCTCGACGGGATCGCCCACGTGGATGACACCCGTCTCGATACGGCCCGTTACCACGGTACCGCGGCCCGTGATCGAGAATACGTCCTCGATAGGCATCAGGAAAGGTTTCTCGTTCTCACGAACGGGCAGAGGGATGTAGTTGTCGACAGCATCCATCAGCTCCATCACTTTCTCCTCCCACTTGGCCTCGCCGTTCAGGGCGCCGAGTGCGGAACCGCGGATGATAGGCGCATTGTCGCCGTCGTATTCGTATTTGTTGAGCAGGTCGCGCACCTCCATCTCGACCAGATCGAGCATCTCGGCATCGTCCACCATATCGCACTTGTTCAGGAAAACCACGATCTTCGGCACGTTCACCTGACGGGCGAGCAGCACGTGCTCGTTGGTCTGGGGCATCGGACCGTCGGTAGCGGCAACAACGAGAATGGCACCGTCCATCTGGGCAGCACCCGTAACCATGTTCTTCACATAGTCGGCGTGGCCCGGGCAGTCCACGTGAGCATAGTGGCGGCTGGCCGTCTGATACTCGACGTGCGAGGTATTGATCGTGATACCGCGCTCTTTCTCCTCGGGCGCGTTGTCGATCGAATCGAACGAGCGAAGCTCCGAAAGACCTTTCTTAGCAAGAACGGTCGTGATTGCAGCGGTAAGGGTCGTCTTACCGTGGTCAACGTGTCCGATAGTACCGATGTTTACGTGCGGTTTCGAACGGTCGAATTTCTCTTTTGCCATAGTATTAAGTATTTAAAGTTTTTATAAAAATTACCCAAAAAATCAAAAATTCATCCACCGACAAAAACGGGCGACACAGATCCTTCCGTTTGGCGCGGTTTCTGCGAAACCGCCGGAATGAAGATCTGCACCACGCGCATCGTTTGAATTTTGTGAGCGGAAGACGAGACTCAAACTCGCGACCCTTAGCTTGGAAGGCTAATGCTCTATCAACTGAGCTACTTCCGCAAAAATACACCGCATCCGAGTTCACCTGCTCCGCCGTTACGCGAGAGAGTCCGACTGGCGGGCTCCGGGCGACGGCAGGTTTGCAACTCCGACCGGCTTCTCTTTTTCGTGGGAAGTGATGGATTCGAACCACCGAAGGCGTAAGCCAGCAGATTTACAGTCTGCCCCATTTGGCCACTCTGGTAACTTCCCGAATTTTCCTAATCTCCGCCGCTGCTCCGCCCCTGCGCATCGGCTTCCGAGCCGATGGAGGGATTCGAACCCCCGACCAGCTGATTACAAATCAGCTGCTCTGGCCAACTGAGCTACATCGGCATTCTCACCCTTTTGGATTGCAAAAGTAGGTATAAAAAATTTAACGGCCAAATATTCAGCCATAAATTTTTCATCAACAAACTCCTCTCAAAGAACGCGGCTTTTCCGCCTTTGCTCACAGGCGAAATCGGGTGCAAAGATAGAAAAATTATTCACAACTCACAATTTGCGAAACACAATTTTCCATTTTCCCGAAAATATTTTTCACTGCGGCGCTTCACCTATTATATATACCGGTGCATGCACATTACGCCACGCACCTCTGTCATCCCCCGATCGCCCCTCCGCATGCGGACGTACGTCATCCCTCGCGGATCGAGTCGATCAGTTGTACGGGCGTAGCTTGCAGATAGGTTTTGCAGAATCGGCTGAACTGCGTGTAATACTTGAAACCGTATTTGGACATCAGGACCTTCGTATTGTCTTCGCCGTCGCGGATGTCGGCGAAGATCTTGAGGGCTTTCTGCCGCATCATCCAGTGGTAGACGCTGTCGTCGAAGTGCTCCGAAAAATGCCGTTTGAAGGCCGAAAGGCTCATGCCGGCCAACGAAGCCAGCTCGCCGACGCTGGCGGCTTTGTCGTAGTTGTTGCATACGAACACCCGGAAATTGTCCTGCGGCTGGATTAGCGACTGGAAGAAATAGGCATGTTCCGCAGAGGTGTAGAGCACTTTAATCATCATGAAGAGCTCGGCCGCCTTCATCCGGTGGAAATGGACGCATTCCGTCAGCGCTTCGACCTCGAAAAAAGCCGCCAGCATCCGCGCGATGACGGGATGCAGGTTCAGCGCAGGCGCAACATCGGTCGGCACGACGCTATCGTGCGGCATCTCGCGGTCGAAAATATCCGATTCGCAGAACTCGATGCGGTGCATCATCGACAAGAGCACGATATGTGCATCCGTTACCGCAGTCATCGCAAAAACCGTCCCCCGCTGCAAGCAGACGCAATTGTGCGCGGAAAAGGTGCGTTGCAATCCGTTGCGGTCCTCGATCCGTATCCCGCCTTCGAGCACGAAGAGAATCCGCACGAGGCTGTCGGCCGGAAAAGAAATCCGGTCTCCCGCAACCACGGTCCGCTGCGTAAAACGGCACGAAGCGGACTCGCCGATGCGCCGGTAGGGCGCAGGAAACGTACGGCAACTGCTGCAATCGGAACCGCAAATCTTTTTCGACGCCGGCACCGTATCTTCGATCATGGAACTCTTCGGTAGCATTTCAAAAAACAACGTAAAGTTTCCGAATCCCGTATTCCGGTCCGCGATTCGCCCGTTTCCGCTCTCCACGCCCGCAAATGCGGGCGGGCGCTCCGCCCCTCCCAGAAAATCGACCGCAGGGAACGACGATTGCGAAGGAATAAAACGAAAGGAAGCCTTTCGGGCTTCCTTGTTCCGTTTCCGAGCACGCGGACCCTATTTGGCCGCTTTCTTGTCGTAGCGTTTTGCGTAGCGGCTCATAAACTTATCGACGCGACCGGCGGTGTCAACCAACTTCATCTTGCCCGTATAGAACGGGTGGGAGGTGTTGGAAATTTCCATCTTATACACGGGATAGGTTTCGCCGTTCACTTCGATGGTCTCTTTTGTCGAAACGGCGGACCGGCACAAAAACACGTGGTCGTTGGACATGTCCTTGAACGCCACTAAACGATAATTCTCGGGATGAATACCTTTTTTCATTCGTTTGTTTTTGTTAATTAGTACTAATCGTGGCGCAAAGGTAACAAATAAAATCCAATTTGCAATCCGCCCCGAGTTTTTTCCCGATATTTTTTGCAAATCCCGCGTAAATGGCTACTTTTGTGCACTCGCAATGCGGCCCCGCCGCAGACGGGCCCATAGCTCAGTCGGTCAGAGCAGCGGACTCATAATCCGAAGGTCGTGGGATCATGCCCCTCTGGGCCCACACGAAACGCCGGCGGTCTGCACGGAGGCGGATCGCCGGCGTTTTTCCCGGTCGCGGGAGCAGTTCACGTCCGCCGGCCCGCGTAAAGGTCGCACGACATGCGGTTTCTCAACCCGACTGTCCGTCCCCAGCGCGGCTCCGCTGCGCACGGGCAGCTTCCGAAACGCCGGAACCGGCCGCGGCAGTCTCTTCCGCATCCGTTTTTTTCCTTTTCCTGCGAAACACCCATATGAGCGGCAGCACCGCAGCGAGCGTTACCCAGACCACGATCCCCAGCGCATCCGTAATCCCTTCCACATAGGTCTGGGCCGAAGAGACCTCTTCATGGACCGTATGATAGGCCGTCCGCGAAGAGAGAACGGCCGTCAGCACCGCAATGCCGAAGCTGCCGGCGAGTTGTTTGATGCTGTTCGAAATGCCTGCGGCGGCGGCCATGTCGCGCTGCGCGAGGTTGTGCAGGGAAAAGAGGTTGAGCGGCGCGAAAGTGAGGCCCATGCCGAAACCGCGGATGTAGAGCACGAAAAGAATATGCCGGTGGGTGGTATGGAGCGTGAAGCGGCTGGCAAGGTAGAAGCTGAGCGCCAGCAGCAAAATACCCAGTGCCGCGAGAATCAGAGGTTTGACGTAACGTGTAAGGTATCCCGAAACCGCCGAAAGCACGCCTTGGATGAGCCCTACGGGCAGGAAGACGCTTCCGGCCATCAGCGCCGAATAGCCCAAGCCCCGCTGCATGTAGAGTGGCAACAGATACGTTCCGCCGAGCATCCCGACCGAAAAGAGGGTCAGCACCGCCATCGAAATCCCGAAGTTGCGCTCCCCCAACAATCTGATCCGCAACAGCGGCGCAGGATTTCTCAACTCCGTAACGACGAAAAACGCGAACGCGGTAGCCGCTGCGGCGAAACAGACGACGACCTCGGGAGAAGCCCAGCCGCGGGGATTGGTCGGAGAGTTTCCGCGGGCCAGCGCATATATGGTCAGGGGCATGAAGAAGACGACCGACAGAAATCCTTTCCAGTCGAAAGGAGGCTCCGACGGGCTTTTCCACTCCTTCTGGATGGCCATCGACAGCAGCACGGCCGCGAGGCCGACCGGCACGTTGACATCGAAAATCTTGTGCCAGCTGTAGGCGTCGACCAGATAGCCACCCAGCAGGGGCCCGAACGAAATCGACGCCGCAGCGGCCATCGCCCACAGTCCGAGTGCGAGACCGCGCTCCTCGGGGCGGAACTCGCGGGTTACGATCGCAAGGCCGAGCGACTGGATGATGCCGCTCCCGAATCCCTGCACGGCCCGTGCCGAGATCAGAAACACATCGCTCGAAGCGCGGCCGCAGAGCCATGATCCGAACGTGAAGAGCAGCAGGCCCACGACATATACGCGCCTGTTTCCGTAGCGGTCGGCGAACCATCCGGCCGACGGCAGCATGACGGTCATCGTAATCATGTAGGCCGTAACGACCCATTCGGCCGTCGAGATGCCGATCCCGAACGACGACATGATCGCGGGCAGCCCGACGTTGACCACCGTTACGTCGAGCACGGCCATGAACGTTCCGAGCATGACGAGGCCCAGAATCCACCATTTGTAGCCGCGGCTCTGCCGGATATGTTCGCGCAGACTGGTCATCGGGGTGCGGAACGTCAAAAAAAATGCCATCCCCCACGACCGTCCGGCCTCTGCGGACAAGGCTCCCGCAGAACGTACGCCGTCTGCGACCGGAAACTACGGACCATAGCGAACGACGGCTCTTTTTCGAACGGTTCGAAACATTTTTCGCCGATTTGGTTTCATTTTCCCAGCAGAATCTTTGTCCGAAGGCCGATAAACCCTTATCTTTGCCGGCGTAACCCGAACCAACAAATTATGGCCATCAAAAATAACGTGATGATCGTTCGTCAGAAACTACTGACGAAACTCATCGAACTCTGGAAAGAGGACCAGTTGGTCGCAAAGATCGACCGCCTGCCGCTCGAACTCAGTCCGCGCAACGCCCAGCCCAAGGGGCGCTGCTGCATCCACAAGGAGCGCGCCGTCTGGAAATACAAATCGCTGCCCCTGCTGGGCTACGACATGACCGACGAAACCGACGAACTGACACCCTTGTCGGACTATGCGCGCCGTGCGCTCGAACGCGACCGGAACCTCAAGGAGAACATCATGTGCGTGATCGACGAGGCCTGTTCGTCGTGCGTAAGGATCAACTACGACATCTCGAACCTCTGCCGCGGCTGCGTGGCTCGCGCCTGCGCGCTCAACTGTCCGAAGAACGCGATCGACTTCAACAAGGAGACCGGTCAGGCCCGCATCGACCACAGCCTTTGCGTGAGCTGCGGCATCTGCCACAACAGTTGTCCCTACCACGCGATCGTCTACATCCCCGTTCCGTGCGAGGAGGCGTGTCCCGTGCAGGCCATCTCCAAGGACGAGCACGGCGTGGAGCACATCGACGAGAGCAAGTGCATCTACTGCGGCAAATGCCTCAACAGCTGCCCCTTCGGTGCCATTTTCGAAATTTCGCAGGTCTTCGACGTGCTGCAAAGCATCCGCCGCGGCGAGAAGCTCGTGGCCATCGTCGCGCCGTCGATCCTCTCGCAGTACAAGGTCCCCGTCGAACAGTTCTACGGCGCGGTCAAAGCGATCGGCTTCACCGACGTGATCGAGGTGGCTCAGGGGGCGATGGACACCATTTCCCACGAGAGCGAGGAGCTGGCCGAGAAACTGGCCGAGGGGCAGCCTTTCATGACCACGTCGTGCTGTCCGTCCTACATCGAAATGGCCGAGAAACACGCCCCCGATCTCAAAAAATACATCTCTTCGACCGGCTCGCCCATGTACTATGCGGCCCGCATCGCCCGCCGCAAGCATCCCGACACCAAGGTGGTATTCATCGGCCCCTGCATCGCCAAACGCAAGGAGGCCCGCCGCGACGAGTGCGTGGACTACGTGATGACCTTCGAGGAGATCCACTCCGTATTGAGCGGACTGGGCATCGAGTTCAGCGAAGCGCAGACCTACGAAATGGCCTTCACCTCGATCCGCACGGCCCACGGCTTCGGACAGAACGGCGGCGTGATGGCGGCCGTGCAGGCCCATGTCGACGGCAAACTGCAATTCGCAGGCTTGCAGGTAGCGAACCTCACCAAAAAGAACGTCAACCTGCTGAAGGCATACGGCAAAACGGGCAAGGCGCCCGCCCAGTTCATCGAGGTGATGGCCTGCGAGGGAGGCTGCATCTCGGGGCCGTGCACCCACATCGCCTACGATCAAGGCAAAATACAGTTCAACAGAGAGCTGGCCAAAAGATAACCCACCGCAGAAGAGGGCTTATGACGAGAGAGCTGGCCGAACGTCTGCGGCGCGAGCATACGCTCCGTCCCGAAGAGTACCGCAGGCTGCTCGAAGCCTGCGACGAGGAGACGTTCGGCTATTTGCGGGCCGCGGCCGCAGAAACGGCCCGCGCCCGATTCGGCAACGGCATCTACGTCCGCGGTCTCGTCGAGATCGGCAGCCGGTGCCGCAACGACTGCCGCTACTGCGGCATCCGCCGCAGCAACCGCCGCGCCGAGCGCTACCGGCTCACGCCGGAGACGATTCTCGATTGCTGCCGGACAGGCTACGGACTCGGATTTCGCACCTTCGTCCTGCAAGGGGGCGAAGACCCCGCATGGGACGACGGCACGCTCACGGCGCTGGTCGCCGAAATCCGCCGCCGCTGGTCCGACTGCGCCATCACGCTCTCGCTGGGCGAACGGAGCGTAGCCTCCTACGAAGCGCTCTTCCGGGCCGGTGCCACGCGCTACCTGCTGCGCCACGAGACGGCCGACCCGCAACTTTATGCGGCGCTCCATCCCGCCGAGATGTCCCATGCGCGGCGCCTCGCCTGTCTCGAAACCCTCCGCCGCATCGGCTATCAAACCGGGACGGGCATGATGGTCGGCGTGCCGGGCCAAACGATCGGGACGCTGGTCGAAGACCTGCTGCTGATCGAACGGCTGCGGCCTCAGATGATCGGAATCGGACCTTTTCTGCCCCACGGCGACACGCCGCTGGGGCATGCGCCGGCCGGATCGCTGCGGCTCACGCTGCTGCTGCTGGCCATCCTGCGCCTGATGCGGCCCGCGGCACTCATACCCGCGACCACGGCGCTGGCGACCCTCTCGCCCGAGGGACGCCGTCTGGGTATCCTCTCGGGAGCGAACGTCGTGATGCCCAACCTCTCGCCTGCGGCCCAGCGGGCCAAATACGCCATCTACGAACACAAAGCCGCCTTCGGCTGCGAAGCCGCCGAGGGTTTGGCCGCACTCGAACGGGAGCTCGCCTCCGTCGGCTACCGCATCGACTATGCGCGCGGCGACTACGAAGAATGAATAGAACGGACGACACCATGCGACTTCGCCCCGCCGGACGCCCCGGCCGCGGTCCTCGTTCGCCGCGTCGGCGTCGTTCGGTCCGCGCGCCGAAGACACGGCACGGCACGCGGCCGGCACTACCGGCCGTCCGGACAAATTCGCATGCAGAGACCGAATAACGAAAGAAAAAAGCATACCATGTATCGCACAGATTCAGACAAAGCCGCCGAGTTCATCGACGACGCAGAGATCGGCCGGACGCTGGAATATGCCGCCCGCAACCGCAACGACGAAGCGCTCGTGTCCGAGATTCTCGACAAGGCCGCCGAAGGCCGGGGCCTCGGCCACCGCGAGGCGGCCGTGCTGCTCGAATGCGACCGTCCCGAGCTGACGGAGCGCATGTTCGCGCTCGCACGCGAGCTCAAGCGGCGCCTCTACGGCAACCGCATCGTGATGTTCGCCCCGCTCTACCTTTCGAACTACTGCGTGAACGGCTGCGTCTACTGCCCCTATCACGCCAAGAACCGCACCATCCCGCGCCGCAAGCTGACGCAGGACGAAATCCGCCGCGAGGTAACGGCTTTGCAGGACATGGGCCACAAGCGACTGGCCGTCGAAGCGGGCGAACACCCCACGAAAAATCCGATCGAGTACATCCTCGAATCCATCGACACGATTTATTCGATCCGCCATCGCAACGGCGCGATCCGCCGCGTGAACATCAACATCGCGGCTACGACCGTCGAAAACTACAAACGGCTGCACGACGCCGGCATCGGCACCTACATCCTCTTCGAGGAAACCTACCGCCGCGCGGCCTACGAAGCGCTCCACCCCACCGGCCCCAAAAGCGATTGGGCCTACCACACCGAGGCGATGGACCGCGCCATGCAGGGCGGGATCGACGATGTCGGCATCGGCGCGCTGTTCGGTCTGACGAACTATCGCTACGACTTCGTCGGCCTGCTGATGCACGCCGAGCACCTCGAAGCCCGCTACGGCGTGGGGCCGCACACGATCAGCGTCCCGCGCATCCGTCCTGCGGACGACATCGACCCCGCGGACTTCCCCGACGCCGTTACGGACGAAGTGTTCCGCCGCATCGTGGCCGTGCTGCGTCTGGCCGTACCCTACACGGGGATGATCGTCTCGACGCGCGAATCGAAACGTTCGCGCGAGCTGGTGCTCGACGTGGGCATCTCGCAGCTCAGCGGAGGCTCGCGCACGAGCGTCGGCGGCTATGCCGAAGGCGAGGAGGACGCCGAGGAGTCGGCGCAGTTCGACGTCTCGGACACGCGCACGCTCGACGAGGTGGTGGCGTGGCTGCTCGAACTGGGCTACATCCCCAGCTTCTGCACGGCCTGTTACCGCGAGGGACGCACGGGCGACCGCTTCATGTCGCTCGTCAAGAGCGGCAAGATCGCCGACT
This sequence comes from Alistipes sp. CHKCI003, assembly GCF_900021155.1. Classification (GTDB taxonomy): domain Bacteria; phylum Bacteroidota; class Bacteroidia; order Bacteroidales; family Rikenellaceae; genus Alistipes; species Alistipes excrementavium. The sequence goes on along the minus strand of NZ_FCNT01000059.1, from coordinate 116,145 downwards.
GCTGCGGACCGAATGCGCTGATGACCCTGCGCGAATACCTCGAAGACTATGCTTCGCCCCGCACGCGCGTGCTGGGCGAACGCCTCATCGCCCGCGAAGTGCCCCTGATCCCCACCGAGAAGATCCGCCGCATCACGGCCGAACGCCTCCGCGAGATCGCAGGCGGCAAGCGCGACTTCCGCTTCTGAGGATCCGCGGAAACGCCGTCATGCGATCGACGCGATTTCGAACGCCCCGGCCGTCCGCCGCCCCGCTCATTCGCCGAGACGGGTACAGCGGCGAGGTTACACGACGATCGCCGCAGAGGGAAAACGAAAGCCGAAAAGGAGACGTTCCGACAAGCCGCACCGGCCGGGTTTTCCCGCAGATCGTCCGAACGGAAAAGCGCGAATACCGGGACGCAGATCGGCCGCCGCCGAACACGGAACGATAAAAAGAGAGCCATTACCGACCGGGGCGAGGCAGGAATCCCCCTCCTTCGACCCGCAAATATACGACGACATGAACGATACACCCGCATCCGAACGATTGCACATCGGATTCTTCGGCCGCTGCAACAGCGGCAAGTCCTCGCTCATCAATGCGCTGACGGGACAGTCGGTCGCCGTGGTCTCCGACATTGCGGGCACCACGACCGACCCCGTCTCGAAGGCGATGGAGCTGCCCGGCCTCGGCGCCTGCCTCCTGACCGACACTCCGGGATTCGACGACACGGGCGCACTGGGCCCCCAGCGCATCGAGCGGACGCTCCGGGCCGCGGACCGCACGCAGATCGCCGTGCTGCTTTTCGGCGAAGGCGACTGCGCCGCCGAGCTCGACTGGCTCGGGCAGTTCCGGGCCCGCGAAATCCCCGTCATCGCCGTCCTCGCGCAATGCGACCGGCTGACCGATCCCGCCCGTGCAGCTCGCGCCGTCGAGGAGCGCACCGCCCTGCCCCCCCTCTGCGTAAGCGCCGCGACGGGGCAGGGCATCGAAGAGCTGCGGCGAGCGCTTGCCGCAGTGCACCGGGACGAACCGCGCGAGATCACCGCAGGAGTGGCCGAACAGGGCGATACCGTGCTGCTGGTGATGCCGCAGGATGCCCAAGCCCCCAAAGGGAGGTTGATTCTGCCGCAGGTGCAGACGATCCGCGAACTGCTCGACAAAGAGTGTACGACGATATGTTGCACGCCGCAGGGCATGAGCGCGGCACTCGCGGCGCTCGCCCGTCCGCCGAAGCTGATCGTTACCGACTCGCAGGCGTTCGAGGCCGTCTACCGACAGAAGCCCGCCGCGTCGCGGCTCACCTCCTTCTCCGTACTTTTCGCCCGCTACAAGGGCGACATCGACGCTTTCACCGACGGGGCTGCCGCCATCGGACGCCTCACCCCCTCGTCGCGCGTGCTGATCGCCGAAGCCTGCACCCACGCTCCCCGGACGGAGGACATCGGCCGGGTGAAACTGCCAGCGATGCTGCGCAAAAAGATCGGAGCGGAACTTCGCGTCGACGTGATTTCGGGAGCCGATTTTCCGGACGACCTCACCCCCTACGACCTCGTGATCCACTGCGGGGCCTGCATGTTCAACCGGCGTCATGTGCTCAACCGCATCGCCCGGGCTCGGGCCCAATCCGTTCCGATCACCAACTACGGGGTAGCCATCGCCGCTCTCATCGGTATTCTCGACCGGATCGAATACTGATTCCGCACCGAACGCGAACTGCCGGCGACTGCCGGAACATACGTCCTGTTGCATACCCCGCAAAACGACCGACCGAATTCCGATACCCCGGCGAAACGGTATTTCGCACCGGACAGACCGATCCGGGCTATCGAAACGAATGGAAGAATCAGGCAACTATTTCCAATAAGAAAATAGCCGTCGTATTCTTCGAGCGAGAAGGTATCGTAACCTTGACCGCGCAAAAAGGCTTCGGCCTCTTCGAAAGTCGGAACGGCACCGGAAAGAGTGTCGGCCGCCCGAGTGAGGGCGCCCTCACTCGGATCGGACTGCGGGACAAAAACAGACTCGGTTTCATCGGACTCGCCGCATCCGACGAGACCGAAACCGGTCAAAGAAACAAATAATGCGGCAAGAAGTCTTCTTTTAAGATTTATAATTCAGTCAATAGAGGTTGGTAATTCCAGTAACATAAGAACTGTTGACGAACATCACGCCGAGACGATATGTCGGTGTACGGTAAAAGACCCCCTCTTTCTCTATGGTGAGGTAAAACTCGTAATCGCCACCTTCCGGTACGGGCAACATGATCTCTGTACACTCCATCTCCAGACCAAGGTCGGGTATGGCGAATAAGTGAAAATGGAGTTTGGCGGAAGACGACAGGGACAAATCGGCCGGCGGGTACTCCGTAGAGTAAATGTCTTCCCAGACATCGAATCTTTTGTCGGAAACGAAGTGAACCGTAGCGGTCGATTGGTCGAAAACAGATACGAGAGGGGTCTGGAAGGGAAAGTAAAAAAGCATGGTAATACTCGAATTGCTTTGATAGACTGTAAAATTAGCTCCACGAAGCTGCTGCTTGGTTATGCCTTTTAACCCCTCCAATACCGTGTATTCGGGTTCTGCAGTTTCGGATTTTTCGCAGGAAACGGACAATACCGCACAACCGAGAGTTACCGACAAAAACAAACCGGAAAAGAATGATCGAGTTTTCATACTATTTATCATTGGGTTCGAAAAATTAAATTTAATACTTCAATGAGCATACATCCGATAGACAAGATAATCATTCATTTCCACACATTCAAAATTTATCGAGGCCGTCCAACGAGTCTCAGACGGTACTTTCTCGTTCGTACTGCAATCGGGAATTTTCCCGAACAGGCGATTACCGAAGGGTCAAAAACTTGTCGGACAGCCCATTTACATGGTTGACGCTCATAAGAACAAAGAAAAACAAAGAGGACTTTCCGGCACCGGTATCGGAATCAACCGGCCCCACTCATTCAGACGATCGTATGCCTCGGCAACTGCCCGCTGTGCCGAACCGCCGTACCCCTGCCCGGGTACCGATCCGTTGTCTCTGCGCATCGTCCGCAAGCCGAAACGGCCGATCGTATTACGCGGCCAATGCCTTTATTTATAGCTGACGATCAGAATCTTCGACGCCTCCCAAAACCGTTCGGGATCGAGAATGCGAAGCGATTCGACCGTCTTGCCCTCGCCTTCGATCAGCCGGTACGAATCCTCCGGATGGCTCGTTACGACCGTAACGTTCTTATGCCCCACGGGAATCTCATCCAGAAAACGGGAATCGCCCTTGGTGAAACTGTCGAGATTGCGCTTTTCGTTGACGGTCAGCGTACGGCCGATGAATCCCGATTTGCGGACGATCTGCGTATCGAGCAACTCTTTCTGCGGTCCGACGATGTAGTACACCGCATACAGACGCGCCGTCTTATCCGCCACGTCGGCCTCCAGTTCGCCCTTCTCGGTCGTCAGCACTTCGAGCCGCTCACCCTGCTCGATCACCTGCGTCGAGAGGGTCTCGACCTGCACGCCCATCTGTGCGAGCTCCTTCTTCAGCGACCCCACCTCCCGGTTCTTTACATCGAGCTGCGCGGCGAGGTTCTCGATCATCCGCTCCAACCCCTCGATGCGTACATGGGCCTTGCGCAACTGCGCGGCCGAACGTTCGAGCGCTTCGATCTTCATACGGTTGTCCAGCAAGAGTTTGTCGATCGCAGCTATGTCTTCGTTGATCTGCTCCGCAGGACGTTTGCCGCTCTCGCCGTTGCCGACCGTCAGAATGTTCTCGCGCGTCTTGATCGCCGAGAGATTGTCCGAAATGGCATTCACGGCCGCGAAGACTTCCCCCAGCAGCGAATCCTTTCGATCGAGCGCCGCGGCGAGCGAATCCCGTTGAGTCTCGATCCTCTCGGCCGTTCCACGGCTCACGCACGACGCAAAACACGCCGCACACAGCAATACGAAACAAATTTTTTTCATAACGGTTTCAAAAAGTTTTACGACCTTGCCTGCCTCGACGACAAATATAAGCTATATAACGATACGTCGAACGCCCGGCTGCAAAAAACCGCCCCTTCGCGACACCCCGGCGGCTCCCGGGGATTTTCCGGCAATTTTCCGGAGCACCCCCATCGAAACGGAGTGTTGGGCCGCCACCCCTGCTACGCGGCGGCCCGGCACCACCGCCGAGAGCCGCCGCCGATCGGCTGGAAATCAGCCCGCGGCGAAACTGCAAGCCGACACCACGTCCCGATCCGCATCATCAAAAAAAGAGCCGAGCTGCCCGTTTTCACACAAAAAAACGCTATCTTTGCTCCACGAAACTTAATACGCTGAACTATGGAATTCGAAGGAACCGTTTACAAAATACTGCCCCTCACGAAGGGGACGTCGGCACGCGGCGACTGGCAGCGGCAGGATGTGGTATTCGAAATGAACGAAGGGTCGTTCGCGCGCAAAATCTGCGTTACATTCTTCAACAAGCCCGACGATGTGGCACGTCTGCGCGAAGGCGCCGCCTACAACGTCTCGGTGAACGTCGAATCGCGCGAATACAACGGCCGCTGGTACACCGACGTGCGTGCTTGGCGGCTCCAGCCCAAGCAGGAGCAGACCCCGCCGGCAGCTCCCGCCGGCGGCATGCCGCCCATCGTCGAGGAGCCCTCCTACGCTTCATCGCCCGCCGAAGTAGACGATCTGCCGTTCTGACACAGACACGGCGTCCCCTTCCTCCGGCAGTTAAGCCGGGGAAAGGCCGTCCAAACGAGTTTTTTCTCTTCGGAAACTACCACTCGGGAAACACCCGAACAGCAGCAGTACGAATAAGGGGGGGGGACAAGTTTTTTTAACCTTCTGAGAATTGCGTATTCGGAAAAGTTCCCGATGAGCAGTACGAATAAAAGGGGCTGTCCAAGATTTGTTAGACAGCCCCTTTTATCACGCGTTCGGCTTATTTTATCTTGACCTCCTCCAATGCGGGGACTTTGACGGCTTTCGTCGTGTCGATCTCGACATAAGGTTCGACGTCGATCAGATCCACGTCGAAGCGGAGCGCTTCGTTGGGGCCGATCAGATTGCCGGCACCGCGCTGGCCGTAGGCCAGATCGGCAGGCACCCAGAGGGTGATCTTACCGCCCTTGCCGACGAATTTCATGCCTTCGGTCCATCCCTTGATGACCTGATTGAGCGGGAAGTCGATGGGCTCGTCCTTGTCGTAATCCTCGGGGAAACGTTTTTTGAGCATCTCCTGCATCTCGGGTGTCTTATCGGCAAAACGCGATGCATCGAAAACCACTCCCTTGCGGGTCGTGCCCTTGTAGTGCACCTTCACGCGGTCGCGGTTATCCTTGGCCATCACCGACGTGTCGCCCAGCTTCTCGATCTTGTAGAGCAGTCCCGACTCGGTCTTATGAACGCCCGATTTCTTGGCCGTCTTCTCCAGCCACTCGGTCGAGGCTTTCAGGTTCTCGGCAGGAAGTTTCTCCATATAATAATATCGGATGTAGTCCTGCATCTGCTGCTCGCTCATCCGAGCCTTGCCGCCGCGGACCTCCTTCATCGCTTCGAGCACCCAGACGATCTGCACGGGAACTCCCGCCTGACGGATGCTGTACCCCCAGTTGTTGCCGAACGCATACGAAATCGAATCGCGCTCGCCGTCGGATGCGAAAAGCGACGGATCGCTGCCGTACTCGACCTTCGTCGTGTCGCCGTTGGCGCGGCGGATGCTGTCGGCCTCGGCACGCTGCGCACGCAGCGCTTGCAGGCGCGGGAAGCGCTTCGTCATGAAATAGGTGCGGAGCTGCTGCATCATCTGTTCGCGGTCGACCTTCACCTTGTTCAGCGCACCGTCCTCCATACCTTCGTCGAAGCGCGCATAATCGAACGGAATATCGCTCAGATCGCGGTCGATGCCGTAGCCGATATTCGCTCCGATCGCATAGGAAAGCGAGTCGAACTCGCCGGAGAGGCTGCCCATACGGACGCCGTCCTTATCGCTGCCGCCGCAGGCAGTCAGCATGGCGGCACAGACCATCGCTGCGCCAAAAAGTGTTTTTTTCATCGTGGTAACCATTATGTTTTAACTGTTTATCCGCTTGCCGTGTCTACAACGCGCAAATATAGCAAATAATTGTCAATGATACGCGCGCGAACTAAAAAAGCTGCGATCCGGACCTTCTGCGAGCCGAATATTTGTCCACGTCCACCAGTTCGATCTCGAAAAAGAGCGTGGCATTGGGTGCGACCCCCAGTTCGCTATCGCCCGCCGCGCCGTAGGCGCTCGCGGCAGGTACCCACGCCTCCATCTTGCCGCCCTTGCCGATCAGCCGCACGCTCTCCTGCAACCCTTTCAGCAGGTCGCCGAGCGCGGCGCGCACCGTATCTCCGCGGTCGTAGGAGGAGTAGAGCTGTTTGCCGTCCGCCGTGCGCATGACATAGCGCACCCAGACCGTATCGCGGGCATTGGCCGGAGTGAATGTTTCGTCGCCCACCGCTTCGACGGTATAGGTCAGCCCGCTTTTGGTACGGGCATAGGAGCGGTTCGACTGCCGAATATCCTCCAAAAACTGCTCTTCGTAGGCGCGGATCCGCTCGGGGCGTTCGTAGGTGATGTGACGCAGATAGTAGGTGCGGGCCTCCTCCACCGTAAACCGGGCGTTGCCGCCGAGGTAATCGCGGATGCCTTCACACACGGCATCGACACGGATTGAGGAATCCATGCGCTGGAGGTTCATCCCCACGTTCATTCCGATAATATAAGCCAGCGAGTCGGCCTCGTCGGCGAGTTTCACGCTTCCCGTGTTTTTCGAACAGGCCGCCGTCAGCAGCAGCACGGCGACGGCCAATGCGGCCGCAATCGTCTTTTTCATCGTTTATCCGGATTTTTTTTCGAGAATATCAGAATGAGCAGCGTCCCCAGCAGCGCCGCCGAAGCCGATCCCATGAGGATGGCGATCTTGCCGCGGTCGATCAGATCCGCGTCGGAGTAGGCCAGCGAATCCACGAAGATCGACATCGTAAATCCGATACCGCCCAGACAAGCTACGGCCAGAAGCATCCGCCACGACGCCCCTTCGGGCATCACGGCCAGCTTCGTCCGCACCGCCGCCCAGCTCGCAAGGAAAATTCCGAGCGGCTTGCCGGCGACCAAACCGAAGAAGACGCCCATCCCCACCGAGCCCGTCGCCGAGGTGTGGTGGAAGATATTGAGGTATTCGGCCGAAGCGATCGGCACTCCGGCGTTCGCAAGGGCGAAAACCGGCATGACGAGGAACGTTACGTAAGGCGACAGCCGGTGTTCGAGCCGGTAGCTGAGCCCCACGGAATTCAGCGAAAGGCTCGCCATCCGCCGCAGATAGTAGCGGTGTTCCTCATTGGGAAATTCGTCGTCATCCCCGCTGCACGCCACCTCGCCGATCGCCTTGCGGTAATAACGCAGCTTATGGGCGAAGTACTCCCTGCTGTAACGGGGCTTCATCGGGATGAGCATGGCCATCGCCACGCCCGAAATGGCCGAATGCACGCCCGAATAGTAGAACAGCGCCCAGACCGCGACGGCCGGCACGAGGTACCAGAACAGGCGCGTTTCGCCCAGTCGTTTCATGATGTAGACGCCGATCATGATCATCACGGCAATCAGCAGACAACCGAGCTGCACCTCACCGCCGTAAAAGAGGGCGATCACCAGAATCGCACCCAGATCGTCCGCAATGGCCAGCGCCGTGAGAAAGACCTTGAGCGACACGGGCACGCGGTCGCCGAGCATCGAGAGAATGCCGATCGCGAATGCGATGTCCGTCGCCGTGGGGATTCCCCAGCCGTTCGCGGCCGCCGTCCCGGCGTTGAACGCGAGGAAGATCGCCGCCGGCGCCAGCATGCCGCCCGCAGCGGCCAGCACCGGCAGAATCGCCTTGCGCACCGAGGAGAGCTGTCCGCAGACGATCTCGCGTTTGATTTCGAGCCCCACGACGAAAAAAAAGACTACCATCAGTCCGTCGTTGACGAACTTCTCGACGGTCATCCCGCGCGGGAACAGCCAGTCGATCACCCCATCGGGACTGCTGACTTTCAGGGCCAGATCGGTTTCGAGCAGATGCTTGTAGTAGACCGACGTAGCCGGAATGTTGGCCAGCAGCATGGCGATCGCCACACAGGCCAGCAGCACTGCGCCGCCCGCCCACGGAGCACGGAAGAATCCGCGGCCGCTCACTTCGAGCCGGTGTCTCCAGCGCACCCAGCCGTACATGGAAAAAAGTCTCATACCATCCCTCCCCTCATTTTCGAAAGAAGCGTCAAAAGACACAATTTATAAAGAACGCGCGCGCCCACTGCGGCATCCACCGGCTCTTCCGCACGGGGCACCACCTCCACCACGTCGAATCCCACGATCCGACGCCCCGAGCGGGCTGCGCACTCCACCAAGTAGAGCGCCTCGCCGAATCCGAGGCCGCCCGGAACGGGCGTACCGGTGTGGGGACAGTTTTCGAGCGTCAGTCCGTCGATGTCGAAACTCACGTACACATCCTGCGGCAGCGCGTCGACGATCCGCCGGCACTGTTCGGCCCACGCCGCACCGGCGAAACGGGCCAGCGCGAGGTCGCGGTCGCCGAACAGGGCGATCCGCTCCGACCCGGCCGCCAGACGCGCCTCGCCCTCGCTGTAATCGCGCACGCCGACCTGCACGATCCGCCGCACGGCGGGCACGTCGCGCAGGACGTTGTACATGATCGAAGCGTGCGAGAATTCGAACCCCTCGTAAGCTTCCCTCAGGTCGCAATGGGCGTCGATGTGCAGAATACCGAACTCGCCGCCGCGTTCGCCGAGCGCGCGGATCAGCCCGTAGGGCGTCGAGTGATCGCCGCCGACCAGCCCCACGGTCTTGCCCTTCGAAAGCCATGCCGAAGCCTGTGCGCGGATGTTGTCGTTCATCTGCGCGCAACCTTCGTTCACACGGCGAATCCGGCGCACGACATGATCGTCCGTCACACGGCCGCCGCTTTCGAGGTGCTCGATCACCTTCGCGGCCTCGGCGCGCAGCCGATGCGAATGCTCCAGCAGCGAGTAGTCCACATCGGCCGTAGCGATCCCGCGGCGCCAAAGCCCCGGAGCCGCCGGATCGTAGAAGTCGAGCTGCGTCGAAGCCTCGATGATCGCATCCGGCGCATAGGCCGTGCCGGCCCCGTACGAGACCGTTACGTCCCACGGTGCCGACAGAAGTACCAGCTCGGCATCGTCCGGCGCGAACGGAAAGCCGAAATAGGCGCCGTTGGCTACGCCGACGCCGTCGGGATTGAATTCATTTGCATCCATCGTCTTCAATTAAAGAGGCTTCGATCGGCAAAGATACGAAAAAGTCGGGCGCAAAAGCAAATAAATCCGCTTTTACCGGACAGGAGTATCCAAGACGAAGTCAAAGGTACGAAAATTTTAATTTTTACCTATCTTTGCCGCTCGGAATAAACCGACGAACCGTTTATGAAAATCATCGCCGACAGCGCCGTTCCGTTTCTGCGGGGCGTGCTCGAACCCTATGCGGAGGTCCGCTACCTGCCGGGACGGCAGATCGCTCCCGAGGCCGTCCGCGACGCCGACGCGCTCATCGTCCGCACGCGCACGCGATGCGACGAGACACTGCTCGCCGGCTCCTCCGTGCGGCTTGTCGCGACGGCGACCATCGGCTTCGACCACATCGACACGGCATGGTGCGCGGCGCACGGCATCCGCGTGGCGACGGCCGCCGGCTGCAATGCGCGGGGCGTCCTGCAATGGGTGGCCGCCGTGCTGGCGCACCTCGCGCGGACACAGGGCTGGGTCCCTTCCGCACGGACGCTCGGGATCGTCGGCGTGGGCCATGTCGGGTCGCTCGTGAAGGAATATGCCGAAGCGTGGGGCTTCCGCGTCGTCTGCTGCGACCCGCCGCGCGAAGCGCGCGAACACCTCGGCTTCCGTCCGCTGGAGGAGGTGGCCGCCGAGGCCGATCTCATCACGTTCCACACGCCGCTCGACGCCTCGACGCGCCGCATGGCGGGCGAGGCGCTCTTCGCCCGTATGAAGCCGTCGGCCGTCGTCATCAACTCCTCGCGCGGCGAGGTCGTAGAGGGCGACGCCCTGCTGCACAGCGGACTGGCATGCGTGCTCGACGTCTGGGAGCATGAACCGCAGATCGACCGCGCCCTGCTCGCACGCACGCTGCTCGCCACCCCCCATATCGCCGGCTACTCGGCACAGGGCAAAGCCAATGCCACGGCGCTCGCAGTGCGGGCCGTGGCCGGCTGTTTCGGTCTCCCGCTCGGCACATGGTATCCGCCCGAGGTGCGGCCCTCGGAGCCGCGGCCCGTAAGCTGGCGCGAGATGTGCGGCACGATCGGCGGACGATTCGACATCGAAGCCCAAAGTCTCGCCCTGAAAAGCGACCCGGCATCTTTCGAATCCATGCGCGACGACTACCGCTACCGCGAAGAGTACTTTTAACGGATTTTTGCGTAACTTTGTAAGAAGAAATGTATCACCGGATCATCAAACCGATTCTCTTCTCGCTCAGCATCGAGCGGGCGCACCGCGCGGTTCTCGGGCTGCTGCGGCTGGCCGGACTGATCCCCGGGGGCCGCTGGCTGCTCGGCAAATGCTGGGCCGTGCGCCATCCGGCGCTCGAACGCGAGGTCTTCGGCATCAAATTCAGCAATCCCGTCGGGCTCGCCGCCGGTTTCGACCGCGACGCGGAGGCGTTCCGCGAACTGGCGGCCATGGGATTCGGCTTCGTCGAGGTGGGGACCGTTACGCCCCGCCCCCAGCAGGGCAATCCCCGCCCCCGCGTCTTCCGCCTTCCGAAGGACCGGGCGATCGTCAACCGCATCGGTCTCTCGAACCGCGGTCTGGAGCACATGATCCGCCAGCTCCGGCGGCCCCACGAGGGCGTGATCGTCGGATGCAACATCGGCAAGAACACCGCCACGCCGCCCGATAACGGAGCGGCGGACTACCTGCGTCTGTTCCGCAACCTCTACCAGTACGCCGACTACTTCACCGTGAACATCAGCTGCGACAACGGAGGCTGCGAGCATTCGTCCCATACGCCCGAACACATTCTGCGCATCCTCGATCCGCTGTTCGATTTCCGCCGGGGGCAGAATCAGTACCGCCCCATCCTGCTGAAAATCTCGCCCGATCTGACCGACCCCGAGATCGACCGCATCACCGACCTGATGCTCGAATCGCCTCTCGACGGCATCGTAGCCACCAACGGCACCCACCTGCGCCAAGGACTGCGAACGAGCCGCGCCGCGGTCGAACGCATCGGCAACGGACGCCTCTCGGGCGCACCGCTCAACCGCCGCGCCGTCGAGGTCGTGCGCCGCATCCGCCAACGTTCGGGCAACAACTACCCGATCATCGGCTCGGGCGGCCTGATGTCCGCCGACGACGTACGAGCCATGCTCGACGCGGGCGCATCGCTCGTGCAGCTCTACACGGGCTACGTCTACGAAGGTCCCGCACTGCTGAAAAAGATCTGCCGGTCGCTCATCGCAAACCGCCCCGGCGCCGCGTCTGCCGCAGAGGCGGCGCCGAAACCTCCGGCAGAGCGAAAACTGCCGGAATCCGCCGTGGAGCGGAAAGCCGCCCCCTCGCAGGAGCCCGCCGCATCCGCTCCCCCCGAACCGGAATCGACGTCGGGATACTCCGCAAAGCACGTTTCGAAGATACGGAAGACGGAACGACCCGCACCAAAACCGGCACGGCACGGACAGGTTCCCTCAGCCGGACAATCCGAACGAAAACGGGCGCAGTCCGGGCGGATCGGCCCCGACGAGCGCCCTGCCCAAAAGCCGGTACAATCCGGACCCGACACCTCTGCCGACCAACCCGGACAAGGACCGGCGCACCCCTCTTCGCCGGATGCACGGCAGACCGAAAAACAGGCCTAACGAAATGAAAGCGTCCATTCTCACCATCGGCGACGAAATCCTCATCGGACAGATCACCGACACCAACTCGGTCTCCATCGCCCGCCGCCTCAATGCGGCCGGCATCGCGGTACTCGAAAAATGTTCGATCGGAGACGAGCGCACGCAGATCGTCTCCGCAGTCGAACGGCTCCTCGCCGCCTCCGAAATCGTCGTTCTCACGGGCGGCCTCGGCCCCACGAAGGACGACATCACCAAGAAGACCCTCGCCGACCTTTTCGGCTCGCGGCTGGTGCGCGACGAAGCCGTGGACGAACACGTCCGGCGGATGCTCGCACAGCGGGGCATCGCCTACAACGAGCTCAATCGGGGGCAGGCTCTCGTGCCGGAGTGCTGCACGGTGCTCTTCAACGCCCACGGCACCGCTCCGGGCATGTGGTTCGAACGCGGCGGACGGGTGCTCGTATCGCTCCCGGGCGTCCCCTTCGAGATGGAACACCTCATGGAGGACGAAGTGATGCCGCGTCTCAAAGCGCACTTCGCACTGCGGCAGATCGTCCACCGCACGATGATCACGGCCGGACTGGCCGAGTCGATGCTCGCCGAACGGATCGCGGCATGGGAGAACGCTCTGCCGTCCTACCTCAAACTGGCCTATCTGCCCAGTCCGGGCACCGTCAGGCTGCGGCTCTCGGCCTACGAGGTCGACGGCGCGAGCGTCGCGCAGGAGATCGACCGCCGTTTCGAAGAGCTGCGGCGCATCATCCCCCACCACTTCATCGGCTTCGAACGCGCCTCGGTGCAGGAGTTGATCCACGGCCTGCTGACCGGGCGCGGACAGACGCTCGCCACGGCCGAGAGCTGCACGGGCGGCACCGTCGCCGCCAAATTCACGGCTCTCGCCGGTGCCTCGGCCTACTTCCGCTGCGGCGTGGTGGCTTACAGCAACGACGCCAAACGCACCCTGCTCGGCGTCGGAGCCGACGCGCTCGCCCGCTGCGGCGCCGTCAGCGAAACCGTGGCCCGGCAGATGGCCGAGGGCGTGCGCCGCATTTCGGGCGCGGACTACGCCGTCGCCACGACCGGCATCGCAGGCCCCGCGGGCGGCACGCCCGAAAAACCCGTCGGGACCGTCTGGATAGCCGTAGCGACTCCCGAGCGCACGGTCGCACTCCTCAAGCAATGCGGCACCGACCGAGGTCAGATCATCGACCGCGCCGGCGCCTTCGCCCTCGGGCTGCTGCGCGACGAACTCAACGGCACAGCAGCAGCCTCGGAATAACCCTTACAGCCCCCGTTCAGGCCGTCCCCACCGGAAGCTCTCTGCGGACCGCACTCCTCAACTCCGCAAAGCTCCGCCCGGCAGAAGCCGGTCGGAACGGCCGGAAAAGACAACCGAGTGCATTCGTATCCACAATCGCCCGAATCATTCGTTCGCACGAAAAACATCCACCATCGCACTCCCCGGCACGTGTCGGTCGGCCGCCGGCGCATTCGCAGCCTGTTCCGAAGCCGCCCTCCCCAGAATCTCCGGGGGGGGGAGACCGTCCCTCTCCGGCGCGCACACCGCATCGAAGAGTGAAGCCGCGCCGTCCGGAGCGAAGACGACGTCGTGGAAATCGGCGGCATCCGCCGCTCCGCAATCCCGGCTCCAGACACCTGTTTCCGCCCCTCGGCTGAGACGTCGCGGAACAAGCGATTCCCTCCGGAATCCGCGATGCCGCCGCAGGCACACGCTCGTTTCCACAGAGCGATAAGTTCGGCTCCCCGGCCTCTTATCATGCAACAAACGGCCCCGGCCCTTGCGATTTCGACGACCGCGATCCATCCGCATCCTCCGGCGGACACTCCGGCCTCCGGCGGCCGGCAGTCCGGCCCCGACCGCCCTACCCACCCGTACGGTCCCGCACGGCCGCACCGAAAACCGCACGCCCTCCGCTTTTTCGCGGAGGGTTTTGCTATTTGCCGAAAAGGTTGTATATTTGCATCCCCTCAGAGGGGCTAATTAAATCTAAAACACAATGAAAGTCTGCGAAATCACAGGTAAGGTGGCAGTGGTGGGCAACAACGTCTCCCACTCGCACCACAAGACCAAGCGCAAATTCGCTCCGAATTTGAAAACCAAACGCTTCTGGTCCGAGCAGGAAGGCCGCTGGATCACCCTCAAGGTAACGGCCGCCGGCATGAAAACTATCAACAAAAAAGGTCTCGCGGCAGCTCTGCGCGAAGCGGCGGCTCCCAAGAAGGTCTATTAAAATCGACGTAGCAAATGGCAAAGAAAGGCAACCGCGTTCAGGTGATCCTCGAATGCACCGAACAGAAAGAGAGCGGTGTTGCGGGAATGTCCCGTTACATCACCACCAAGAACAAGAAAAACACGCCCGACCGTCTGGAACGCAGGAAGTACAATCCGTTCCTCAAGAGGGTAACCGTACACCGTGAAATCAAATAACAAGTAAGGCTATATGGCAAAGAAAGTAGTTGCAACGCTCAAAACCGGCACCGGCAAACAGTTCACCAAGTGCATCAAAATGGTCAAGTCGGAGAAGACGGGCGCCTATGTATTCAAGGAGGGTATCATTCCCAACGATCAGGTCAAAGATTTCTTCGACGGCAAGAAATAAGAACCATTTCGTTAGGCCGACCGCAGAGCCGAACTCGTTCGGGCTATGCCGAGGCGGGAAATGGACGAAAGAAATTCAAGTATTTTTAAGAGCGATCTTAAAATACAAAGGGCATCCTTTCGGGATGCCCTTTGTATTTCCGCCACCTGCGGGAGCGCCGGCCCACGGCCGCCACCGCGGTTTTCCGGAAGCACGACTGCACCGAATCCGCTCAGAATTTATGAACCGCACGCACCAGAAACCGGTCGCTTTTCGGAATAGCCCGCACATAGGGTGGCTCCGGCGACGTGTGGGTGCAGAGCGCCGACCTCGCATCCCGCTCGGTCGAAGAGTAGTAGAACACCAGTCGGTCCATCCGCTCGCCGCCGTTCTCGCGGAGCGCAGCATTGAAACGGCGGCGCGTCTCACGGTCGCTGGCGATCCGCAGACCGCCGTTGTAATTCGCACAGATCTGCAACAGCTCGTCGATGGCCGGCAGATACCACCCTTCGCCTCGGGCGCGGCACCACTCGAATGCGGGAAAATCCGCCCACGTCAGTCCGTTCTCCTCGATATGGCGCTCCACCGCCCGCATGTTGACCTCTCCGTCCGACGTGTCGTCCGCGCCCGCGGCCCGCAGACCGGATCTGCGGAGCGTACTCCACGGCAGATAAATTTCGTCGACCGACAAAATCAGCCCGTGCAATTTGTCCTCCGTAAGCGAGCACACCACGCCCCGCACTCTGCCGCATTCGTACCAATCGCCGACGGCATAGGTGCGCAGCACACGCATCTCGGACGTGTGCGGCTCCGTCTGCGCCGGTTCGTCGGATTGCGCCGTCCCGGCCAGATTCGCCGACGGAGCCGCAGCGGATTCGACAGGCGCACCCGTGAATCCGGCGGAAGACCGACCGGCAGACGTTTCGCCGAACAGGTCCGTCTCCCCGTTGGGATAGACGATCCGTCGCACCTCCGAAACAGGCAGCACATAGGTCGGACCGTTGGGGTTGGAGTACCGTTTGTAGCGCACCGTCTCGGGCGAAATCTCCAACACCTCGGCCTCGATCCGCGTCCCGTCCGTGCGGACGATCCGGTCCTGTGCGAAAACGCCTCCCGCAATGCAGGTCAGCACGAAAAGAAGCGATAGAATCTTTTTCATTCGTTCCAATGAGTTTCGGACAAAGATAGCGGATTTAACGCTTATCCGCAACGACACGTCCGGTCCGGCACAAAGAAAGAAGTGAAGGGCCGGCGATACCAGCCGACAGCCGGGCGCAGCCCGCTCCGGTCCCGGCCTTTGCGGCCGGCGGCGGCAAACGTTCGCAGAGCAGATCCGCGATTCCGTTTCCGCACCGTCGGGTACGGAAACGGCAAACGGAACGGAAATTTGTTTTTGCGAGCCGTTTGCACTATCTTTGACCTGTTTTAAGAGAGGCCGGCAGTCCGGATCCGCCCGCACGAGTGCGATTCGCCGCCCGCCTTATTGCGACATGTGGCAATTACTACGAAAGTATGGGATTTTTCGATCTTTTCAAGAAAAAACAGGATACGGCCGCCCCGCAGGAGGCCGCACAGACGGAGGCACGCTCCTCCGAAGCGCCCGCACGTCGGCAGGAAGAGCTGAACGCCGGGCTGGAGAAGACCAAATCGGGCCTCTTCTCGAAACTAGCACGGGCCGTGGCGGGCCGCTCGACGGTCGACGCCTCGGTGCTCGACGACCTCGAAGAGGTGCTCATCACGTCCGACGTGGGCGTGGAGACCACCGTGAAGATCATCGAACGCATCGAAGCCCGCGCAGCACGGGACAAATACATGAATACGGCCGAACTGCACTCCATCCTGCGCGACGAGATCGCCCGCCTGCTGGAAGAGGCGCACGGCTCGGCGGAGAATTTCGGGCTCGATGTCCGGGAGGGCGAACCCTACGTGGTGATGGTCGTGGGCGTGAACGGCGCAGGCAAGACCACCACCATCGGCAAGCTCGCGGCGAAGCTCACCCGTGCGGGCCGCAAGGTTTGGATCGGTGCGGCCGACACGTTCCGCGCTGCGGCGATCGACCAGCTCGGCGTCTGGGCCGAACGGGCCGGCGCGACGATGATCCGGCAGGAGATGGGGTCGGACCCCGCGTCGGTGGCTTTCGACACGCTCAAGTCGGCCAAGGCCAACGGCGCCGACGTCGTGCTGATCGACACGGCGGGACGCCTGCACAACAAGATCGGCCTGATGAACGAGCTGACGAAGATCCGCAACGTGATGGCTAAGGTGATCCCCGGCGCTCCGCACGAGGTGATGCTCGTGCTGGACGGATCGACCGGACAGAACGCCTTCGAACAGGCCCGGCAATTCACGCAGGCCACGCAGGTAACTTCGCTGGCGATCACCAAGCTCGACGGCACGGCCAAGGGCGGCGTGGTGATCGGCATCAGCGACCGGTTCCGCATCCCGGTGCGCTACATCGGCATCGGCGAGGGCATCGACCAGCTCCGCATGTTCGACCGCCGCGAATTCGTCGACGCGCTCTTCGGCGAAACCGGCAAATAGCGTTCGGCTCCCATGAAGAAAATCAACGTCATCACCCTCGGCTGCTCGAAGAACACCGTGGACAGCGAGCACCTGATGGCGCAGCTCGCCGCCTCGGGCTACCGGATCGCGGCCGACAGCGACCGCACGGACGCCAAGGTGGTCGTAATCAACACCTGCGGATTCATCGGCGACGCCAAGCAGGAGTCCGTCGACATGATCCTGCGCGCAGCGGCCGCCAAGCAGGCCGGGAAGATCGAACGTCTGTTCGTCATCGGCTGCCTCTCGGAGCGCTATGCCGACGAGCTCAGAGCGGAACTCCCGGAGGTGGACGAATTTTTCGGCGTGCGGGACTGGGCGGGCATCGCCCGTGCGCTGGGTGCCGAGCACCGCACGGAGCTGGAGACCGAGCGCCGGCTCACCACGCCCAAGCACTATGCCTATCTCAAGATCTCGGAGGGCTGCAACTGGCGGTGCGGCTACTGCGCCATCCCGCTCATCCGCGGTCCGCATGTCTCCGTACCGATGGAAACACTCGTCGAGGAGGCCGGGAAACTGGCCTCGCGCGGCGTGCGCGAATTGATCGTCATCGCACAGGACACGACCTACTACGGTCTCGACCTCTACGGCCGCCGCCGCCTCGCCGAACTGCTCACGCGCCTCTGCCGGATCGACGGCATCGAATGGATCCGCCTCCACTACGCCTATCCCACGGGCTTCCCCGAAGAGGTGATCGACGTGATGGCCCGCGAGCCGAAGATCTGCAAATACCTCGACATTCCGTTCCAGCACATCTCCGACGCCCAGCTCGCGGCGATGCACCGCCGCCACACCAAGGCCGAAGCCTACGAGCTGATCCGCAAACTCCGCACGGCGATCCCCGACCTCGCACTGCGGACGACCCTGCTGGCAGGCTATCCGGGCGAAACGGAGGACGATTTCGCCGAGCTGGAGCAGTTCGTGCGCGACGTGCGCTTCGAACGGCTCGGTGTTTTCGCCTACTCCGAGGAGGAGGGTACCTATTCTGCCGAGCGGCTCAAGGACGACGTGCCCGAAGCCGTGAAACAGGAGCGCGTGGAACGCATCATGGCCCTGCAAAACGGCATCGCGCTCGCCGGAAACCTTCGCCGCGTGGGAAGCGTGCAGCGCGTGGTGATCGACTCGCGGCAGGGCGACCACTACGTCGGCCGCACGCAGTACGACTCGCCCGAAGTGGATCAGGAGATCCTGATCCCGGCAGCGGGCAAACGTCTGCTGCGCGGACATTTCTACGACGTGCGCATCGTCTCAGCCTCGGACTACGACCTCTACGGAGAGGTCGCCGCCGCACGGAAATAGATTGCGAAGCCTCGCTCCGCCGGAAAGAATCGGCCGTTCATGCGGTCGTACCCGGCACCGGCTCGGCCTCCGGAAACGAAGTTCGAAGCACGCGGAGAGCGGACGCGGACGGAGCCGGGGACGCACGGCAGCCACGCGCCCGAAGACGGAAGCCAGCGGATGCCGAAGCGGACGAGGAGCGAAGACAAACGGCCGGAGACGGGAACCGGATGCACCTGAGGCGGACCGAACGGGGAGGCACGATCGAAGCGGACCGGAACCGGCCGGAACGCTTCCGTCCGATCGACAGGCGGGCGGCGGAAACTTCGTTCGCACCGAGACGGAACGACACGCCGTCCCGAAAAGACGAGGGAGGGGAGGAAGCCGGTTCCGAAAAAAATTTGCGAATATGCGTTCTTTTTCCTACCTTTGAAAGGCAAAAGACTACCTGCTCCGAAAGAATATGGCGGACAAAAGCGTGATAACCAATCTCGGAATACGGATCCGGCAGCTCATCGACGACCATCGGCGCCTGTCGGGAGTATGCGGAGAACTGACGGCGGAGTGCCGCCGCCAGAAGACCGAAAACCGAGCTTTGCAGGAGCGAATCCGCGAACTGGAAAGCGAACTGGCACGCATGCAGCTCGCCGCCGGACTGGCAGGAGACAGACGGGACAAGGAGAAAGCGCGCACACGGGTTAACCGCCTGATGCGGGAGGTGGACAAGTGCATCGCGCTGCTCGACACACCGCGGGAATCCTGAAGATCGCTTCATGCGGCCCGCTCGATCCCGAAAGCCGGAAGGCCCGAGGATCGGAGGGGGGGGGAGAGGGCAAGAGTCGGCAAACCGGAGCCCCGGACCGGAAGTTCGGAGAGGTGCCAGACCGGAAGGTCGGGGCGCAGCCGTTCCCGCTGCCTAACGGGTGGGACTGCGGCAGGAGGCAGGCGACCGCAATGTGAAATTAACGGAAAGCGATGGGCAAACAAGCGATAAAGCTCAAGATTCTGGGCAAACCCTACTCTTTCAGCATCGACAGCGAGAAAGAGGAGTTGTATCGGTTGGCCGAGCGCGAGGTGAACAACAATCTCGTCTCGATCCGGCAGAAGAACATACAGGGCTGGTCCGAAGTGGATTATCTGGGCATGACGGCGCTCAAGTTCGCCATCGAAAATTTGGATATGCGACAGAACCGCGAATTGAAGAGCGACGAACTGAAAGCGGTCGAAGCGCTCGACGCCGAGATCGACGCCTATCTCAATACGATTTGAAATCACCGGTCCGCAGCGGCCGGAGCGTTCTTTACATACGACAAGGAAAAATCTACCCGCATAGATTCCTTACAGCTTTGCGAAACTGAACATTTATTAAATTGGGGCAACTCACGGTTTTTCAAAATCAGGCCTTAACCCCTCGCGGGATGCACCGCGCGTGCCGTTGGAAGATTGCGATCTTCGGAGCCCCCACCATTGACAGATCTTGCAGATTCGTCAAACAAGACAAGGAATCCTATGCGGGATTTTTTATACGAACCATTAACAAATAACCAAATAATAACACAAACGAATGGGTATCTACATTTTAATCGCCTGCATCTCCGCCATAGCCGCTATCGGAGTGTATGTACTGGTGGTCAATTTCATCACCAAGAACAGCATCCGCAAGCGCTGCGAGGCCGCCGTGAAGGAAGCCGAAGCCGAAGGCGAGATGATCAAGAAGGAGAAGATCCTGCAGGCCAAGGAGAAGTTCATACAACTCAAGAGCGAACACGACCGCATGGTCAACGAGCGCAACCAGAAACTCGCGCAGAGCGAACAACGCGCCAAGCAGATCGAAAGCAATCTGCAAAACCAGCAGCGCGAACTGGAGAACCGCATGAAGGAGAACGAACGGCTCCGCGAGCAGATGCAGAACCAACTCCAGATTCTCGAACACAAAAAGGAGGAGGTCGATCAGATGATGCGCGAGCAAAATTCGCGTCTGGAACAGATCTCGGGCATGAGCTCCGAGGAGGCCAAGAACATCCTGATCGAGAACATGAAGGCGGAGGCCAAAGCCGATGCCGCCACCTACATCAACGAGACCATCGAAGAGGCCAAGCTCACCGCGACGAAAGAGGCCAAACGCATCATCGTATCGTCGATCCAGCGCGTAGCGACCGAGACGGCCATCGAAAACGCCGTTACGGTCTTCAACATCGAGAGCGACGAGGTGAAGGGCCGCATCATCGGCCGCGAGGGCCGCAACATCCGTGCGCTCGAAGCCGCAACCGGCATCGAAATCATCGTCGACGACACGCCCGAAGCGATCATCCTCAGCGGTTTCGATCCCGTGCGGCGCGAAATCGCCCGTCTGGCGCTCCACCAGCTCGTAACCGACGGCCGCATCCACCCCGCCCGCATCGAGGAGGTGGTGGCCAAGGTCCAGAAACAGATCGAGGAGGAGATCGTCGAAGTCGGCAAGCGCACGGCCATCGACTTGGGCATCCACGGGCTACACCCCGAGCTGATCCGCATGATCGGCAAGATGAAATACCGCTCGTCTTACGGCCAAAATCTGTTGCAACACGCCCGCGAGACGGCCAACCTCGCCGGCATCATGGCCTCGGAGCTGGGACTGAACCCCAAGACCGCCCGCCGCGCCGGCCTCCTGCACGACATCGGCAAAGTGCCCGACGACGAACCGGAACTGCCGCACGCTATCATCGGCATGAAGCTGGCCGAGAAGTACAAGGAGAAACCCGAAGTCTGCAATGCCATCGGCGCCCACCACGACGAGGTGGAGATGACTTCGCTCATCGCCCCGATCATTCAGGTCTGCGACGCCATTTCGGGTGCACGCCCCGGTGCACGCCGCGAGGTGGTCGAGAGCTACATCAAACGGCTCAAAGAGATGGAGGACATCGCGCTCTCCTACCCGGGCGTGCAGAAAACCTACGCCATTCAGGCCGGGCGCGAGCTGCGCGTGATCGTCGGATCGGACAAGCTCTCCGATACCGAATCGGAAAGCCTGTCGCACGAAATCGCCAAGAAGATTCAGGACGAAATGACCTACCCCGGACAGGTCAAAATCACGGTGATCCGCGAAACCCGCTCGGTCTCCTACGCGAAATAGACCGAAAAAATTCGCCGGACAGAACGGCACGGAAGCCGTCCCTGCCGTCTCTGCCCGGAATCCGAATGAAAAAGAGGGTGTCTGCCAAACTCAGACACCCTCTTTTTTCGTACTCCCATCCGCGAACCGTTCCGAATATGCGATTCTCAGACGGCAATAGCACTTGCCGGAGCACCTGTTTCATGCAGAAGAGCTATTTTGCCGCTCCGTCCGTTTCGGCATCCGGTCCGACCGCTCCGAGCCCGTCGGCCCCGGGTTCGGGTTCCGTCATTTCGCCGATTGCTCCGGGCGCAGAAGATCCCTCCGAATCACCGCCGGTCGCTGTTTTCCGCGACCGAATGACTGCCGGCCGAACCGCAACGAATTCCGCAAACCGCACATGCCTGCGGACCGTCGTCGCAAACGCCGAAGTCGGTGTACGAACAGCCGGCCCGGCTGCGATTTCCCACCGATCGAACGCTTCTTCGGAAACTCTGTGCTTTTTCACTTGCGGCTCAGCCGCTCTCCGTCCGGCAAAAACAAAGGAGACGAATTCTTTCCGTGTCGTCGCTCGCCGATCCGCAGCCGGTGTAGGATGCGAACGAACCATCCGGAACCGAACGGCCTTCCATACCGCGCGGTTACCGATCCGACATTCTTCGGGACTATCCGAAGAATGGACAAGCCGTCGCAATATCACGATACGGGATTATTCCGACAACGGATGAATCCGCATGCATTCTCGGATCGGTCCGGACCTCTACAAGCACCGCGCCCCGAAAAATGTCGATGAATTTGCTTTCGCACCCGATTTATCCGTACCTTTGCCCGATGCCGAACCAAGAACTCATACACTACATCGAAACGGAGATCATTCCCCGCTACGAAGCCTTCGACAAGGCACATCGCACGGACCACGTGCGGAGCGTGATCGAACGAAGTCTCGCACTCGCAACCCCGTACGGCGCCGATCCCGACATGGTCTACACCGTCGCCGCCTATCACGACACGGGGCTCTCGGTGGAACGCGAACGCCACCATCTCTATTCGGGAGCGATCCTCGCAGCGGACCTCCGTTTGCGCCGCTGGTTCACCGAAGAACAGATCGGAATCATGCGCGAAGCGGCGGAGGATCACCGCGCCTCATCGGCCCATGCACCCCGCACGATCTACGGCCGGATCGTCGCCGAAGCCGACCGACTGATCGACCCCGAAACGATCCTCCGTCGCACGGTCCAGTACGGTCTGGCCCACTACCCCGCACTCGACCGCACAGGCCACTTTCTCCGTCTGAAGGAGCATCTCGACCGCAAATACGCCGACGGAGGCTACCTGCGCCTCTGGCTTCCCGAGTCGGACAATGCGAAGCGCCTCGCGGAGTTGCGCCGCATCATCCGCGACGCCGGGCGCCTGCAGACGCTCTTCGACCGCATCTTCGACGAAGAGACACGCCGCCCCTGATCCCGTCTGTCGCTCCGCGGATAAAACAGAACAGGGCGACAGCTCCTCGTGTCTGTCGCCCTGTTTCCGCGAAGCGGTCGTCCGCCGATCACTCTTTCGAATCGAAAATCGTACCCGGATTCCTGAGATGTGTCAATGCAGAACGCCAGATGTGGCCGGCAAAGCTGCAATGCAAAACTCTTCGGAGCACCCAACGTCGCTCTATGAGCCGCGCGGTTTTGAACCGCAGAATCCCGAACGGATTCCGTGTTCGTATCGCATGGGCATGGTAATCGAGAATATAACGCAAGACTTTCTCCTGAAGCGCCTTCTCGTGCGGCGAACGGACGGGCGACTCGAAGCGGGCACCGAGGCAGTCGGTCGCAATGCCGGTCAGAATCCGGTAAAACGTCCCGAGCTTCAGTTCATCGACATAACGATCGAATTCGCTCCAGTCGATCCGCACGCTGTTCGCATGTACGAACAACATCCAGTCGCAAACGTGCCTCAGCCCGATGCCCCGCTCCAGATGGCGGGCCGTGTGTCTCAGCAGAAACAGAGCGTCGGCCGTGGGCGGCAACACCCTAAAACGCATGCCGTCCAACGACTGCTCCTCCGAAAACACCTCCTGCGCAAGAAGATACTCCTCCAGCATACGATCGATCCCGTAAAGGCTCGTATCGAGAAACGTACGATGATTCTCCACCATCACCGAACGGTAAACGAACACCGAATGTTTTTCGTTTCCCGATGCGTCCACCGTAATTCCCTGCCGCCGCATGAGTTCGTCGAACACAGGCGCCCGCTGCCCCAGATAAATGTCGATATCGCCACAGGGCCGGTGTTCGGGAATCGGATACAGACGGCTCAATGCAATACCTTTGAGCAGAACGGGATGCAAATCCCGCTCTTCGCACCATCTGAAAAGAGTCCGCGCCGCCTTCGTCTGACGATCGTAACGAGTTTCGATCTTCTCGACGTTGACCGCCCATCCGAACAACACGTCCCTCGGCGGACGAAGTTCCGCAGGCAAAGCGTTCAAACCGTCGTACGCAAGAGCCAACACCCCCTGACGCGCAGCCAGTTTATAAACCGCCAGCCACTCTTGCGCCGTCAGCGACGAGAGTGCGCTCCCGCCGGACGGCTCCTCCCGAAGCGCGCTGCGCAACAGGACGAACAAAGTGTCGTGAATCCTCTTCATCGGAACAAACGTTCGTATTTTTCGCAGATCGTCGTCCAACGGTAACGGCGGACGGCGATTCCGGCCATTTCCCGAGCTATCGCCGACAGCATTTCGGAGGTCAATCGCTCTACCTGCTCAGCTAATTCCGCAGCACTGCCGAAATAAAGTGCCTTCCCTTCGGTCGTAGCCCGATTGTATTTCACGTCGAACGCACAGACGGGAAGCCCGAGCGACATGGCCTCGACCAGCGAAGGATTGGTCCCGCCCGCACTGTGCCCATGGATGTAGAGGCGGCAATTTGCACGCAGCAGGTTGATCTCCCAAGGTTCGTAAATCGGATCCATCATCCCGATATTGGGGTACGAGGCATAGCGCCGGCGCAAGGCTCTTCCGTATTCGGAACGGTTCCAGTTGCCGACCACGACCAGCCGTTCGCGGGGAAGCATGGCGAAGGCTTCCAGTACCATCCCGATGTTGTTCTCGGGTTCGATACGTGCAACCTTGAAACAATAACCGCCGCGCTCCAATCCGTATTCGGATTTCAGCCGTTCGTCGTCGCGGACCGCCACGGCATTGTCGCCGCCGTATTCGATCACCACGGAGTTTTTCCCATAGCGGTCGGCGACATACTCCCGAATCGCCACATTGTCGGCCACGCAAACGTCGGCGGCACGGACGGCTTCGTTCATGCAGAATCTCAACACCTTTTTGGCCGCTCCGCCCCACTTTTCACGGGCACTTTCGATACCGTCTACATTGACGATCAACTTTTTGCGGCAAACCAGACGGATCAGTCGGACGATCGGACAGGAACATCCCAAAACGAGCAGCCGGTCGGCCGTGAAACAAGCGTGCAGCAAGGAAAGTGAATCGTAGACCATGGCCTGCCATCCATTCGCTTTCAGAGGCAAGTATTTCAGTTCGGCCCCTTTGTAGCAGCGTATCTTTTCGGAGTAAGCCTTCGAACTGCAATAAACACGATACGCAATATCGGGATTCCGTCTGTAGTCCAACAGGTTCTCGACGAGCGTCTCGAAGCCGCCGTAGTTCGCGGGTACGCCTACGGTGCCGATAACAGCTACCTTTTGCATAAATTCAGGGTTACAGTTTCCGGACGAAGCGAGCCGGATTTCCGGCCCACACCTCTCCGGCAGGAATATCTTTGGTAACGACGGAACCCGCCCCGACGACAGCTCCGTCGCCGATAGCCACCGATTTGCAAACGATCGTATTCACTCCGATAAAGACACCCTCGCCGACAACGACCCGGCCGGTGCGGAAATCTCGGGTGAACGGATCGTAATAATGGGTCAGAACGGTCGTTCCGGCAGTGATCAGCGTATGGTTTCCGATGGTGATGTTTTCCGGACAAAGCGTATCGAAACGTACGCCGGCCCCTATGAAAACATCGCATTCCGAGGGGGGGGGAAATTTTATACCCGCCATACGCAAAACGAAATGACGTTTGTGTCCGGGAATAGGCAATTTAGCCATTTGCAAAAACAGATAGCGACGGATTCGTCCGAACGAGTAGCGGCGCATAAGAAATAATGGATTAACGGAAATGACAGACAACCCTATCAGCAAGTACGGAGACAACAGCCGACAACATCGGCCATCTGTCCGGCTGAAGGATTAGAGAAGTTCGGTACCGACTCTTAGACGATGTCAGAGGTCGGTCAAATACGCATAATATTCCTTTGCGATGGATGCCCAGTCATATCTCCGCTCTACCGCCTGCCGGATCCTTTCGAGCCGTTCGGGATCGCGGAAAGCGGGACTGAGGCCCAATTCGATTTTTTCGATCGTCTGATCCAAATCCTCGGGATCATACGTTCCCTCTCCGAAAAAGCGGAAATCCTGCATCGCCGTGCGGTTCGAACAGATACAAGGGACACCCGCTACGGCCGCCTCCAACGGCGGGATTCCGAAACCTTCGGCAATAGACGGATAGACGAAAAGCGAGGCGCACTTGTACCATGCGAGCAACTCTTCGAACGGCTTCTGTTCGAAAAAAAACACGTTTTGCCTTATATCTTCAGGCAGTTTCTCGCAATACCTGTGCAACTCGGGTACGGGAATGGATGTCTTACCGATGAAAACAAGCGCATAGCCGCGTTCGTAGAACCGCCCTTCCACATAGGCCCGCAGCAGCAGCAAGTGATTTTTGCGGGGTTCCACACGGCTCACGTAAAGGATATATTTTCCGACCCGTCCGTCGAGCAAGGCTTCCGCCTCGCTTCGCCGGACCAGTCCGTACCTTTCGTCCACCGCATTGGGCGTTATTCGAACGGGCTTTCGCGGACGGTAAAAGCGTTCGAGACGTTCTTTGCTGTATTCGGAAACCGTAAGCAGAAGATCGGCCCTGCGCGCGGACCTTCCGAAAAGCCATTTCTTGCTGTGATAATAGGATGCGGGAAAATACTGCGGATAGTCCAGAAACAGGACATCGTGTATCGTAACGATCTCCTTGCATCTTTTGACCAAGGGCGACGTATATTGGAAATGCGCCGCATCAATTCCGAGTCGCCGGACGATACGAGGTATTTCGAAAGCCAAACGCCGGTACTTGTTTTTCGAACCGTATTTCACGTAATGGACATTCTCTCTCGTACCGAAGATACTTTCCAGACGCATCGTATCCTGTGCGGCAAAATAAAAATCGATGTCGGACGCTGTTTTCACCAACTCCTTATAAAGTCCCTCGATATAAGTCGTTACTCCCTGCGAAATACCTCCGTCGAAAGCATGCGCGTCTACGAATAATCTCATAACCAAACCAGTATTTGCGATCCGCTCTCAAGGATGGGAGCGATTCAGATATGAGTCGTATAAGATCGACCAAATGATCATATTTCCGAAAATCAACACGAACGTGAATAGGGATTCGGACAATCCGAACACGAGAAACCCGGCCAAAACGGGTAATACGCCGATCGTGCTCCGATTCATCCGTCGGACGGTTACGACATAAAGCACATAAAAAATTACGAAAGCCAAAACTCCGCCTTCGAACAGGATATGCAGATAAGAGCTGTCGATCGTCTCTTCGTTCACCAGCGGAGTCCCGAACAAATAGGCCGTTTTTCCGATACTCCCCAAGAATACGCTGTAAAGTTCCAGCCGACCCGAGAACACGAGGTTGAGCAACGGAAATTGTCCGGAATAGCGGGACATGTACAGAATACATCCCATCAAGACAATCGGAATCAAATACAGAATTCCCTTGAATTTGAGAATGACCGACCGAACCACCCGATTCCTCACACACCAATGCACCAAAAGCAAAACCAAAGTGGCAACTAAAAACGTGCGGGATTTCGTATAACAATAGACTCCTATCCCCGTCAGGAAAAGAAGCAGAGAGAGCATCCTCCCGTACTGCCGGGCGAAGTATACATAGGCGTTCACCATGATCGAATAGACGAACAGAGCGAACGTATTCGGATTTCCGTAGCCGAAGTCCCAGCGCTCGCGCTGATCGAGAAGCGATTGTTCGAACATCTCGGAATGGGTTATCCCCGCCCAGAGCATCAGGGCCGTGGCGCCGAAGACCAATGTCTGCATACAGAGATTGATCGAAGCCAGTTCCCGTATGGAAAACTCCCGAAGCGCATAGACCGAGGCAAATATCAGGAAGATATTTCTGGCTGCCGGATTCAGGACCGAAATAACGGCAAAAAGGACGACGACGAAAAATTCGGGTCGGAACTTACGGTCGACCAATCCTGCGATCAGCAGCATGTAAAGCAGCAGATCCAGCAGCAGATTGCTCTCGTCCAGCACGATCTGCACGACGAATTTCACGTACAGCGTGGCTATGAGCAGAATCAGAACGGCTCTTTTCAACTCCCTCATACCAGCAGCCGTTCGTACAGCGCCACCCACTGCTTCATCACGCGCTCCATCCGATAACGTTCCACATTGCTGCGGGCGGCCCGCCCCATTCGGCGCCGGAGCCCCTCGTCCCGCATCAGCCGCTCCATCCCTTCGGCCAGCGCCTCGCAATCGCCTGCCGGCACCAGCAACCCGTCTTCGCCGTTGCGAATGATTTCGCCGGGGCCGCATTTGCAGTCGAAAGCCACCACGGGCAGTCCGCAGGCCATCGCCTCGATGACCACCAGCCCGAAACCTTCGAAACGCGAAGAAAGGACCGAAAGGGAGCTCTCCGCAAAACGGTCGAACACATCGTTCACGGCATGCTCCAAGCGGACATCGTCCAATCCGTGCGTGGCCGCATAACGTTCGAGTTCGGGCCGGGCCTCGCCGTCGCCGTAAATGACGAGCTCCCAATCGGGAAATTCCCGCCGCACCTTCTCCCACGTCCTCAGCAGCAGATCGTATCCTTTCTGCGGCACGTACCTTCCGGCAGCCACGACCCGCTTTGCTCCGCCGTCCGAGACTCTTTCCGGAAAACAGGTCAGTGCATTCGGGATCACGGTTTTATAACGCACCTCGTGCCACGCGCGGGCGTCATCCTCAGTCAGCACGACCAACTCGTCCAGACGCCGCACGCACGCGATCAACTGACGGTTGCGAAGCCACGCCACACAGCGGCGCAACAGCGAGGATCGTCTTCCCATGGCAATGAATCCGAGCCGAAAATCCTTGTAAAAATGATTCTCTCCGATTTTCTTGCTCCCGTCCCGCAGTTTATGCAGAAAGTCGATTTCGTGCGACAGCAGCGAAGTCGTAATATCCGGCCGCAGATGCATCAACAGTTTTTCCAACTCCCGACGGTATGTGCGGATCTTACGGACATACGCCACGGACTTGCCGAGGATGCCGCATCCGTAATCCGCGCGGAAATCGAGATCCAGCTCCACGATTCGCACGGAGGGGTGCAACGGGAAATAGGGCGCTCCTTTCTGCCGTTCGGTCAGGACGATATGGATTTCCCAACCGTAGTGTTCGGCCAGATAGTTCACCTTATTGGTCAGCACACGCTCCGTACCGCCGGCCGAATCGAGCGAAGGTATGCAATAAACGAGTTTCATCGCTCTTGTTCGTAAATGATTACGTCGGCCGTATGCGGAACGATCCTGTCGAGCGGCGGCAGTTTCTCATAATCCCCGTAGATGTGCCTCAGATAAGTATCCGTATCGCAGGGGACCGGCAACATCGCCCCTTCGAACGGGATTCTCTTCAGCGGAAAAACCGTTCGAAGATCACGGCTCTTATAAAAACAGACCCCGAACGTATGGTTTACCGGATTGCGGGGCCATAATCCGTATACGGCTCTGAACAGCGGCCAAATCGCATATCGTTCGCATCCGAACAGCACGTTCGCCGCCGCACGTCCGAACCGACTGCGGCCGCTGTTTCCGGCCGACAGCCGTTGCACCCGCAGATGAAACCAGCCCAGCGCTTTAGAAAGGGGGTACTTGTTGACCTCCAACGGAAAAATATCGATGTATATCCCTCGATAGGCAAACCCGAGGTCGATGTCGTCGTTTTCCCGCAGCACCGAATGCATATCGCGCAATTTGGCGAACGGGAAAAAATAACCGTTGTCCGTGCTATGGGTCTGCAAACGGTACCTGCCCTCTTTTTCGGTACGCAGCACCCGAAGCAGTCTCTTGTAATCCCTGCGCAGCAGTTCGATGTCCACGTCGTCGTCCCACGGAATGAATCCTCCGTGGCGAACCGCCCCCAACAGAGTGCCCGAACTGAGCCAATAGGGAATATCGTGTTGCACGCACACACCGTCTATGTAGGTCAGCATCTCCAGCATCCGGAGCTGATGCCTGCGCAGAAGCGATCCGTCGGGGTTGAACCGCGCCCGCAACTCCTGTTGTAGACTCGAATTATTCATAAAACAATCTGCGGAAGTCCGCCATCAAGCCGTGTTCATAATCCTGATGTCCGTTGATCTCCCAATTGTCGTTGCCCTCGATGAATATCGGTCCCATCTCGCCGAGCGCGATGTCCCAGCCGATCGAATGCATGCCGAGAAACGAATGGAAATATTTGGCCTGCTCGATCATCGTGTCGAGGTGGGGCAGCACGAACGTTCCGAACCTGATTCCCGAATCGGGATGAACCGTCGTCGTAAGTCCGAATTCGGGTTTGAAAAATCCCAACTCATTCAATCTTCCGGTTTGCAGATCGAATCCGACCGCAATGCCGCCCTGCGAAGTGTTGTCCACCCTGCTGCCGTTCGCTCCCACGCGCAAGATCGACGGCAGCACCTCGATTCCGCCGCTTCTGAGATCGCGCACCGTTACCAATCGAACCGTGTTGACCGCACCTGCATACAATTCATCCAGCGAATGATGCTGCTTCACGCGCTCCTGCATCAGAAAGACGCCGCCGCACAGGCGAGCGTGCAAAATCCCGGCATCCGCCTCGGCACCGTCGATAAAAATCCTTCTGCCGCGGATTTCGAGTTCGAAAATACCCGTCCCGCATTCTCCGTCGAGCAGTTTGCAGAACAAATTTCCTTCGCACGTGTCGACGAATTTTTCCAACGAGACGTGCTCTCCGGTTTCGAGCAGCAGCACATCCGGCATACGCACATAGGCCACATTGGCAGGCGTGGTCAAGCCGACGGCCCGTGCGAATATGCCGAAATACAATTTATTTCTGAGTATGCACGAACTGTTGAAGGGCGAGGAAAGATTCAACCGATCCCGACGTTTCGAGAAAACGGCATAATGCACGTAGTCCCTCCTTCGGCCGGATCGCTTCACGTCCAAACCGTAGAAATAGTAAAAATGATCCACATCTCCGTACAGGAGGATATTCCGCAACTGATCGGCCAGGACAGCCGTCTTGCTTTTGGATTTCTGTTCGGGGAAATAGCTTCGACCGAGGAACCGCCCGGGATGCAGCAGCAAGCGGCACACATTCTTCGGCTTTACATAGAGATTGTCCAAAAACAGAGCCAACAGCCGCTCCGTGAATGCCAGCAATTTCTTTCTCATGGCCATCTAATAAAAGAGCCGGCTCTGCTTGCGCGGTCTTTTCAGAAAATCAATCACCTCGTCCGTCCGTTCACCGAAAATAGGACCGCAGCACATCTGCGCACCAAATATTTCAGGCCACGTCAGATTAGCTTCGATCAACAGCACACGGCCGTCCTTCGCCAAAGCCAGATCCCAACCGGCAAAAGCACAGGTCGGAATCTGTCTGTGCGCTTCGAGCGCCGTAGCGACCACACGTCCGAAATAGGCAACCACACTCTCTCCCACTCTGGTCAAACGTTCTTTTTCGTCCCCCACAAGCTCTTCCAAACGGATTTTGAAACCGTATGCCACCTCCTCCCGCGCAGCGTACCGGGATGCTTTGGCCACCCGCCAACCTTTGACGGTTCCGACAAGATGACGTTTCAGATTGTTCTTTATTTCCATAGATCCAACATAAGTCTGAACCCTTTCATTCCGAATACGCGCGAAAGGGCCATAAAAAGAAATCCGAAAAGGAGACTTCCAGTTACAATATGCACAAGATGATCCCCGAAATCCAACAGACGCAAAATTCCCCATGTCGTCGTAGCGACCACCACTGACAACAAAAGGTTCGGAAGAATGTCGGACAACTGCTCGCGGACACGGTATCCGAAAATCCGATGGGTAAAAACCAGATTGATCACATAGGAGAGAATACCCATCGCCGCAATCGCCCACATCATGCCATAAAGTCCGAATCTCACAGAATAGAGAATCATCAACAGCGAAATCAAACGTTTTACCGACTGCAAAATAAAATAAACTTTACCATTACCCAACGATTTGAACAGCAAGGCATTTGCGCAATTAAGCGGATAGAATACTCCCTCGAAACAGAGAATCTGAAAAAGCGGGATTGCCGGCGCCCACTTGTCCGTAAAGAGGACCAGCAGCAGAGGACGGGCGATGACGATCAGCAAAAACATGATCGAGAAGGATAGATAGGTAATCAACACCACGTTCTTGCGCACCAACGATTTCAACCGTTCGTATTGATCGGCAATCGACGAATAAACGGGGAACAATACCTGCGTGAGCACGGTAGTTCCGCCGTTGACCGGTACCTCTTCCAGCTTGCGCGCCTGACTGTAATAACCTAACTCCTGAACGGAAAAAGCACGGCCTATAATCAATGCCTGCATATTCTGATAGAGCGTGTTTATGACATCGGAAACGAATATCATCGAACCGAAGCGGAACATCCCCCGAAAAGACCGCCAACTGAAAATCGGCGACGGATGCCATTTGCAGAACGACCAGAGCAACACTGCCCCCACGGACGATGCGACCAACTCCTTGACGACCAAACTCCAGACGCCCCATCCCCTGTAAGCCAACAGTATGGCGACGATCGCCCCGATCATCGCCGCGGCGACCGATCGGATGGCAAGCACCTTGAACTCCAGTTTTTTAATCAGCTGCGCCGTCTGTACGATGCAGAACGAATTGATGAGCAACACGACGCTCTGCGCCCTCAGAATATCGTTCAGCGCGTCGATCCGGTAAAAGGCGGCGACGAGTGGCGAGACGAGCGCAAGAGCTCCGATTAGGAGTACGGAAAGAATCAGATTCCAATAGAAAACGGTGGAATAATCGGTTTGCGAGACCTCCTTTTTCTGGATCAGCGCTGCCGTGAATCCTCCGTCGATGAGCGTTTGCGACACCGCGACGAAAACCAGCAAAATCCCGATGCAGCCGAAATCTTCCGGCGTCAGCATCCGGACCAGTACCAAATTGGCGGCTAACGAGACGGCCAGCGTACCGAAGCGTTGCACGCCGTTCCACAAGATTCCCCGAAGGGTGCGCTTCTTCAGAGGTTGCATTGCGGGTACAGAAGCCGATAGATCCGGTTCGCAAAATAAACGTCGTGCAGTCCCAGACCGATGTTATAGGACAGGATGCGTTCCGTGTCGCTTTCGCGTCCGCGACACGTTCCGGACAGAACTTCGGCGAATTCGTGAAACTGCCTGAACTGCTGAAAATAGCGGAATCCCCGCACATGATCCGTGTCGTCAGCAAAGACCTTGTCGAAGCACAGATCGCAGTTCTGGAATCCGCGCGTATGGACCGGAACGACCAGAACCCCGGGTTTGAACAACGAATCGTCCTCGACCAGCAATCCGGCGGCATCCGTAATGCAGGAGACCAGCACATCGGCCCCGTCCGCCAGTTGTGCCATCGAATCCACCGTTTCGAAGGCGACATCGGGATACGAAGCGAAGCTCTCGATTGTCTTTTCAGCCTGATCCTTATAGCGGAACAAACGGATGCGGAGTTGTTCGTGTCCCGACGTAGCGAGCAGACACGACAAGGTCGCGCGGGCCGTGCTTCCCAATCCCACGAAAGCGTAGGTCTTCGCACGTGCGGACCGAAAGGTCCTGATGGCGAGCGTCGCCACGGCACCGGTCCGCATCGCCGTAATCCAATCGCAATCGACCAAAGCCAGCAATTCTCCGTTCGAACTGTCGAAGAGCATCAGATCGCTCTTAAGCGCGGGTTTTCTGCCGAGAATGCGCGAGACGACCTTCACGCCGAAACGGTGGCACTCATCGGGCAACAGACAGGGCATGGTGGTGAAGAAATCGTTGCCGGCAGGATGCACGGACATTTTAGCCGGCAGCTGGCACCGATTCTTGAGCAGGAAGGCGTCTTTCACCCATTCGACGCATTCCGCCGGAGCGATGTGCAAACTCTCGATTTGTTCGGCCGTAATGATTTTCATAAACCGTGTGTTTCGATTCCGTTCAGCGCTTCGATCAACCGTTCGTTGTCCGTCCGGTTCCGCACGGCGATCCGGACATACTGACGACCGTCGGTAAAGCCTTTTTTCGAAGTGCAGTCCTTGATTAAAATGCGATACCGGTCGAGCAATTCCCGCGTCAGTCCGTGAGCGGTAAGGCCGCCTCGCACCTCGCACAGGAAATAGTTGGCCTGCGAAGGAACGACCCGCAGAAACGGCACGCTCTTCAGGTCCGAAAAGAAACGGGCCCTTTCCGTCAGGAACTTCGCACACGCACGCCGGTAATCCGCTTCGTACTTCCCGAATATCTGCATGTAAAATTCGGCGAAGGAGTTGATGTTCCAAATCGGGACATCTTTTTTCATCCATGCGATCAGCCTTGCATCGGCCGATGCTGCAACTCCCAGCCGGAGCCCCGGCACACCGTATGATTTCGAAATGCTCTTCATCACGACCAGCTCGGGATGCGTTTCGAGCGTCTCGTCGCACAGCAGAGAATCGGAGGCATAATCTTCGGAGAAATCGACGAACGATTCGTCGACCACAAGTCGGACTCCCCGTCCGGCACACCAAACCGCCAACTCCAACACCTCATTCTTCGGAATGTAATTGCCCGAGGGATTGTCCGGATTGATCAGCAACAGCGCTTCGATC
Organism: Alistipes sp. CHKCI003; assembly: GCF_900021155.1. Lineage (GTDB taxonomy): Bacteria > Bacteroidota > Bacteroidia > Bacteroidales > Rikenellaceae > Alistipes > Alistipes excrementavium. Next base: position 81,774 of record NZ_FCNT01000059.1, on the reverse strand, counting down.
CGGCGGCTGCCGAAAAAGGCCGTCAGATCGGCGGCCGTGTAGGCGAAATCAGCGTTTTCGGGCACATAGGCCACGATACGCTCCGGTTCCAGCCGGTTCGGATACTCCTCGAAAGTAGGATAAACGACCCCTACATCGCCCGTAATGCATCTCATGAGACTCTTGATGAGCTCCGCCGCTCCGTTTCCTACGCACACGTATTCCTGCCGGATGCCGAAATACTTGGCTCCGAGCATGGAGTTCACCTCCATGCCCGAAGGATACTCGCGCAGCAGGGTTTCGAAATTGGCTTTCATCTCTTCGACCATGCGGCCCGACGGAAAATAGGGATTCACCAGATAGCAGAAATCCAGCATCGACGGGAAACGCCAATATCCGCCGTAGCACTGCTGATACTTCCGCAACCGGTCCGCGGTATCCGCAAAGAGGGTCTCGGCGATCCTTAAATCCTGCACATCGTCGATTTCGTACCACTTCTGTCCCTCACGCAAGGGGAGGGCCTTGAAATCGCACGAATCGAGCAGCGTGATGACGCGGAGCACCTGTTCGTAATATTCGTTGAACCCGAGGGCCCGCGTATAGGCTTCCAGAAAAGGAACGTAGCGGTCTACCGAAAATTCCCTGCTGAACTTATAGATGTTGACCGTCTTGTAGTATGTATCCGTATCCTCGTACTTGAAGGCTTTCTTCGGAATGAAGTTCACGATATTGTTCTCCTCGTCCAGCCGGACCATCGTTCCATCCATCCAACTCTCGTATTTAGCCACAAGAGCCGCATTCTTATAGGGACTATCGAGAAGCATCGGGAAAAGCGAGTCGTCGAAAATCAGATCCGATTCGACCAGCAGCGTATCGTCCTGCTGCAAAAACTCCTTGGCCAGCGCCAGCGAATAGATGTTATTGGTTTTATCGTAGATCGGATTCTCGACATATTCGACGGGCAACCCGCCGTATTCGGTCCCCACGTGTTCGCGCAGGCGAGCCCCTTCGTACCCGACGACCAGCACGATCCGCCTGAGTCCGAGTGTCGAGAGTTGGCCCAACAACCGGTCGATCAGCCGTATCCCGTTCACCTCGATCATGCACTTGGTGTTCCTGCGCGTCAGGTCTCCCAGTCGGCGCCCCATTCCGGCCGCCAAAATGATTGCTTGCATATCTATTCCATATTTGCTTCGCGCAACCGGGGATGCCTCGTCGGCATCATCTCCATCCGAATTCGAACGTCCCGTTCGGATCCTGAAGAACTTCGTTGCGAACCGTATTGTAAGTTCTGACGACGACGGTGTCCCTGTCCGGTGAAAATTCCCACAACTGGATCCATCCATCCCCGCCGTTCGCCTGATATTGAACGTTGAACAAAATCTGGGGCACCTCGCGTCCCGTCGCATTCGGCGAAAAGAGGCGCTGCACGAATCCGTTGTGTCCGCACAGCACGCACACGATGTTGTCGTTCCCGAAAACCAGCTTCTCCCAAATTTCCTCCGGCGTATTGCAGGACTGATCGACAAACTGCGCTTCGGCCGACGACCCTTTGGAGATCCGCACGCCTTTTGCCGTCAGAAATTCGTGTGTCAGCAGTATGAACCGCTGATCCGGATGTGCAGCTACATATGCGGCCGCCCACTGTACCACCTCGTCCCGAGCTCCGTACTCGAGAACGAGTACGTTGCAGCGCTCCCCGCCCAGCGTCAGGCCGATCACGACATTTTCCGTCCGCTCCGGCTCGAAGCGTTCGATCACCTCTGCCGGTGTCCCCTCGTAAGTAACGTAATCCGAAAACAATGTCGAATAGCGGTCCTCGATCTGCCAACCGTCTTCGCCCCACGTATAATCGTGATTGCCGGCACAGACGATCGTCGGAACGATCTTTCCGACCTGCCTGTAATGATACATGAAAACCTCCCAGTTGCCGACGGAATTATTCGAGGTTACGTCGCCGACCTGAAGAATACTCCGTATTTTACGGCCGTAACGGCACTGCGACCAGATCCAGTCCATCGTATGCTGAAGCCACGGCCGATAGTGTTGATTCCCCGTATATTCCTGCAAATCACCCAAGACGACCATATACTCCGACGAGTCGTTCAATAGCGGATCGCAATCGAGCAGTTCGATTCGGTAGATGGGCTCACCCTTGCTGCATCCCGCGGCGGACAGGAAGCACACGAACGACAAGATGACGCTCAGCAGCGAGCGACTATTCCGAAAAACCGGCATCTTTTATCCGCAAAAGTTCGCATGCGGCTTTTGCCGCCAACCGATACACCTGCGAGGTTCTGTCCGTTCCTGTCGCAGCATCCTGCTCGATCCGATCGCACAGAGCTTCCGCATCGGATACAGCCCCGCATCTGAGGTGCAGTTCGAGCATACGGCAGATCGTCTCCGGCTCCTCCGTACCGTAATCTCCGGCGCTCCTCACCGCGCGGAAACGTTCATCGCCCGTGTAGTCTGCGTAAGCCGCAGCGGCTTCGCACCGTGCGAGCGCCACCCCGACCGGAAGCCCCTCCGTCCCGGACGGCGAGACTGCCGTCCATCCGGAGATGATCGTGCGCGCATCTGCGGCAAGCGCCTCATCCTGCACCAGACAATAACAGTTGCACATCATCCGGCACACTTCCGCTTCGAAAAGAGCGGCCTCCGCCGTCAGACGGCCTGCTTCGTAGCGCCCGAGCACCGGCTCCGCAAGGTCGAGCATCTTCTGTTCGTATTCGGCCGCCGTGTTCGAAAGCACGAACAGCGCATTTACGCCGCGGACACGTTCGAGGTCGTCCGTTTCCCGCTCCAACCGGCAGACCAAGGCGGCCGCCACCTTCCGTATCCTCCTGCGCAGTTCTCCAGCGGATCCGTACTCTTCATCGAGCCACGGAGCCACGCAGACCAAGGTGTACAGGTTGGCGGATAGCGCCGCAAGAGCGCACAGCTCTCCGACACCGCTCCTGCCGGTACCCGCCTCTCCGATACCGGCATAGAGTTTATCCAACGTTTTATGCATAATGCGATTTATTGCTTCGGCAACCGGATGAGGTTGCTTCTGGGGATTCGGACGCTCACGGCGCACAACGTCCCGATGCGTACGACGAATTCGCGTTTTCCGCCGCAGTCGGCCAGCACCCCCTCGACACCCGCCAAGGGTCCTTCGCGGACGGCCACCCGATCGCCCGTTACGAAGACGTCGGCCAGCAGCTTCGCCCGATCCTGCATTTCGGTCATCACGCGGATGAACCGATCCATCTCCGGCTCCGGGATCACGAGAATGCGTTTGTCTTTCGAACGGATGTAAGTCATCTTGTTGGGCCAGCGCTGCTGGATGCGGAAAGCCTCCCCCCAGCCGACTCGCAGGAATATCAGATTGGGAATGACGGCTTTCTCCACCTCCCGCACGACACTCCCGAAACGCTGCAACACGAAACGGGTGGGAATGAAGTGCTCATGCCCGTTCTCGCGGAAGTAATCGCGCAGGGAAACCTCGTGGTTGCAGCGCGTGCTTGCGGCGATCCATTGAAGCTGTTTATCAGCCATTTAACTCACACAATCATTCCACATGCCACACGACCATTCCTACATGACCCCGAGTTCTGACCGGACCATGCGCGCCTGCGGAACTTCGCCGCTTTTCGACGGAAACAATCTGTCTGCATCTCTGACATTTTCGGTTTACCTCTGTGCAAGAGGTAGAAAAACAGGAGATCGGAATCGCCGATAGCTGCCGCCGGTTGCGCAGTCCGCAGCCAACGGAGGTTATTTCCGGTACTGAAAGCGCTGAATAGCAGTCGGATGACTGCGGACTGCACAACTTCGGATAATACCAAAGCAGAAAACGATGAAACGACAAATAGCTGCAATGCGCAAGTATCGAATTCCGGGAAGTACGCGGAATTTGTTCAGCCTGTCCGTCGACTGCGGCGTATTATAAAAAACATTCAATGCGGAAAAAAACCGCTGTTTGAGTTTGTTTTCCTGAAATAAATCTTAATTTTGTGCGGCGAAATCTGCTTTTTCTACCTCTTGCACAGAGGGATACAATTCAAAGAATTTCCAGTATCCTCCGGTTCGCCTCGTCGACCTCCGACTGTTCGAATGCTGCGAGGTAAATGCGCGTCGTGCGTTCCGAACCGTGCCCGAGCCCCTCGCTAATCACCTGCGTAGGGACATGCCGCCGATAGGCCGTCGTCGCCCACGTATGGCGCGCGGTATAGGAGGTCAGTCCGCATTCCAGCCTCAGCAGGCGTGAAATCTCTTTCAGACGGCGGTTGAAGCATACCAAGGCGCTGCGGTACTGGCGAAAAGCCGCAGCCGGCTCCGTCGCCGAGAGAATCGGAAGCAGATAGGGAGTCGTGCCGGCGACGGGCGCATAGCGGTCGATGATCTCCTTGATGCAGGGTTCGATCCGGATCGTTAGCTGTCGACCGGTTTTGCGCCGAAAATAGACGATCGCGCCGCCCGCGGCATCCTCTTTACGCAGGTAAGCCATATCCACGAACGACATGCCCCGCGTGTAGAAACTGAACAGAAAAAGATCCCGGGCGAGCCGCAACCGGCTGTCGGGGAATTCGGTCATGCGGAGCACGGAGAGCAATTCGGCGTCGACCGCACGCTTCCGCGTACGGCCCGTTCCCGTATAGACCTCCCGAAAGGGATCGTCCGACCGTGTCAGTCCGGCCCGCACGGCCCGCCGGTATATGGCCCTCAGAATGCGCATGTAATAAGACACGGTGTTGAACGTTACGCCCCGCCGCAGCAGCCATGTCTGATAGTTGCCCATGGATGCCGCATCTATGCGGTCCAGAGCGATCTCCTCGCGTCCGAAGCAGGTCGTCAGACTCTTCACCGCCGATCGGTATGCCTGTGCCGTTTTGAAACGCCCCTGTGCCTGCATCTCGTCCGCCAGCGACTCGGCATACCGGACGAAAGAGGTCTGCGCATCGTTCTGCACCAGTGCATGTCCCGACATCATGGTTTCGAACAATCCGAACTTACGATCCAGCACGAGCAGTGCGTCGCGCAACTGACGGACCGAACATCCGCGCATGGATGAAGCGAAGTTCTCCATCTGCAATTTTTTACTTGTCATAATCGGTCTTTTTTATCCTAAAATCGGACAAAAATAGAAACGATTCGAGGGTTCGGGTCCCTTCCCCACGCACAAAGAATATAGTTTATGCACGCTTTCCACGCGCTGCGAGCGGCGGTACGGATTTTTTTGCGCCGGCCCAATGAGCCGAAGACAACAGATGTGAAGTCTATTTACGACGATTCGGCGCGTCCGCCGTCGGGCGCCGAGCGGATCCATGCACGGGTCTCGGCGTAAAGGTCCCGCTGTGCTGTGCGGCGACGAACTGCGGGCCGAAGTCTTTGCGAAGCCGATAATCCGACAGGCCAGAAGATCCGACACGGTGCGCACGCGGACGGAACAAGAACCGGGAGGATTGGAAGGTGCGCAGCTGTTTTTCAGCGGCTGCAACGAAATTCGGCATGCACGCAGAAGTAGAGCACAGAGAAACGACGTAACGGAATCGCAAACGAGCGGCGCAAAACCGGCAAAGCGATCCCGAACGCACGAAGACAGTCTTGCCGAGCAGTACCCGAAGAATACGCACCGGCAGCGACCACAAGATAGTCCGCATGAAGCGAGGGAATCCCCCGGTCGAAAACGGTCGAAAAACGGTCGGAAGCATACGATCTGAAACCGGACGGCGTCATCCACGCCGAAAGCAGACGGAAGCACATGCCGAAATGCGACGAGAATAGGTCCTCAGAAAGAAGCAGGAGCAATCGTAAAGCAACCTGCCGGGCACACGATCGGGAAGCGGATGGGGCATATACTCCGGAAGCGGCGGACACCCCCCCCAAACCACCGGGCAGAAGCCTGCACCGCACACGAAAAAACTCCCGCCGGATACCGGACGGGAGTGAAACATACGGGAGAAGGTCGCTTAGATGATGCCCTGCTCCAGCATGGCCTGAGCGACCTTCATGAAGCCGGCGATGTTGGCGCCCTTCACATAGTCGATGCGGCCGTCGGCCTGCTTGCCGTACTTCACGCAAGCCTCGTGGATGCTCTGCATGATGAAATGGAGTTTCTCGTCCACCTCTTTGCCTGCCCACGACAGGTGCATGCAGTTCTGCGTCATTTCGAGACCCGACGTAGCTACGCCGCCGGCGTTGACAGCCTTGCCCGGGGCGAAGAGGATGCCTGCCGACTGGAAGGCGTGGATCGCTTCCGGCGTGCAGCCCATGTTCGAAACCTCGGCGCAGCACCACGTGCCGTTCTTGAGCAGCTCGGCAGCGTCGTCGCCGTTGAGCTCGTTCTGGAATGCGCAGGGCAGAGCGATGTCGCACTTCACGCTCCAAGCCTTCTTACCCGGAGTGAAGGTCGTACCGGAGAATTTCTCGGCGAACGGAGCCACGATGTTGCGGTTCGATGCGCGGAGCTCCAGCAGGTAGTCGATCATCTCCTCGTTCATGCCGTTGGGAATCGAAACGACACCGTCGGGACCCGAGATGGCGATCACCTTGGCACCCAGCTCGGTCGCCTTTTTCGAAGCGCCCCAAGCCACGTTGCCGAAGCCCGAAATCGCCACCGTAGCGCCCTTCAGGCTCTTGCCGGCCAGCTCCAGCATGTGCTGCACGAAGTAGAGGGCGCCGTAGCCCGTAGCCTCCGGACGAAGCACCGAACCGCCCCACGTCATTCCCTTGCCGGTGAGCACGCCGGTGTGGTACTTGCGGGCGAGTTTCTGATACATGCCGTTGAGGAAACCGATCTCGCGGCCGCCCACGCCCACGTCGCCTGCCGGAACGTCGGTGTCCACGCCGATGTTGTTCCACAGCTCGGTCATGAAGGCTTGGCAGAAGCGCATGATCTCAGCGTCCGATTTGCCCGTCGGATCGAAGTCCGAACCGCCTTTGGCACCGCCCATCGGGAGCGTCGTGAGGGCATTCTTGAACGTCTGCTCGAAACCGAGGAACTTCAGCATCGAGGGGTTCACCGCCTTGTGGAAACGCAGACCGCCTTTGTAAGGGCCGATCGCGCTGTTGAACTGCACGCGGTAGCCGAGGTTGGTCTGCACCTCGCCCTTGTCGTCTACCCAAGTTACACGGAACGTGAAGATACGGTCCGGCTCGACGATCCGCTCGACGATCTTGGCTTTCTCGAATTCGGGATGCTGGTTGTAAACCTCCTCGATGGACTCCAGAACCTCGCGCACGGCCTGCAGGTATTCGCTTTCGCCGGGATGCTTGCGTTCGAGTTCCGTCATTAAATTTTGTACGTTCATACTACTATAAGTTTTAGTTAGGTTCTAATTCTTAGACAAAGATAATTGTTTTTCTTATAGATTATAACTTTTTCCGTCTTTTTTTGCAAAAAGCCGTTACGCCTCGTCCACGACACCCCGGTTCGAGCGTCCGTCGACGCACACGCGCAGCGGACGGCCGAACGAGACGCGGCGCAAATAAGCGCCCTCCCACACGGCCGGCACGGCGTCGAGCCGGTCGAAGCGCAGGATGCCGTCTCCGCGGTACGGATTCACGGTCATGTATCCTACACCGAGCGACGTTACGTTCTGGAAGAAGTGCGACCCCTGCGAAGGGTCGATCTCAAAGTCGGGCAGACCGTATTCGACGATCACCTTCGCCTCGGAAATATGGGTCCATTTCACGGGGATGCCGAGCGTGGGGATCGACGAACCCCAGCGTCCCGGGCCGGCGAGCACGTAACTCCTACCTTCGTCCCGCATCCGCCGGTTCAACTCCAGCAGCTCTTCGGCGATCCGCTCGGTCGACAGTTTGTCGAATGCCTCCGGCTTCACATAGACGATGTCGCTCAACCCCTCCATCGCTCCGACGCCGAGCGCATGCTGCGAGTAGATCAGCGCCTGCGACGGATCGACCTCCGACCAATCGAGCGGACGGTTGTCCTGACTGTCGATGATCGGGCGGATTTGCAGCAGGTTGAACAGCCGGGGCTGCCCCTGCGGCACATCCATGACGACGGCGAACTCGATCTCCACCGGACAGCGCATCTCCTCGGCGCCGAGTTCGAGCAGCTCCTCGACGATTCGAGCCAACGGGAAACTGTTGTATTTGAGTATCCTGTTGAACGTAATGATCTTATGTCCCTCGGCCGACGGCGCCTCCGAAATACGGTCGTTGCGGAAATCCCACACCGAGCAGACATACTGCGCATTGCGGAATTCCCCGATCTCGGCGAGCCCGAACCGGTGGAGGTTGACCGCATCGTCCGCCGATGCCTTGAACTCCTCGGGTCTCAGGTCGAGCGCCAGCACTTCGTTCTGCGTTTCGCTCAGCGCGAGCCGGGGCGTCGAAGTCTGGAGCACCTTCTGCGGATGGCGGGGCGAGAAACGCAGCGTCCGGCCTCCGTCCACCACGAGTTTGCCGAGTCCCATCGCCACGTTGCACACGCCGTCCTCGGGACGTTCGTCGCCGACGGGATAACAGTTGACCGACCGCGCGACGCCCGAAAAAGTGGGGAAAAACCACCCTTGCTGCTGCGTGCCGCAGACCTCCTGCACGATGACGGCCATCTTTTCTTCCGAAATCAGATTCTGCGAAGTGGCGATGTAGGCTTTCGACGCCGCGAAATAGACCGAAGCATAGACGCTTTTCACGGCTTTCAGCAGCAGGCGGAGCATCTGGTCCTCGTTATCCACATGCGGGATCATATAGGTCGAATAGATGCCTGCGAAAGGCTGGTAGTGCGAGTCCTCCAGCTTCGACGACGAACGCACGGCCAGCGGCGAAGAAACCGTGCGGATGTAGGCCCTGAGCTCCTCGCGCAGTTTCTCGGGCACGGTCGAACTGATGAACTCGGAGAGGATATCCTCGTCGGAAACCTCCTGCGAGATGATGTATTCCAATCCGTTGATGCGCATGAACTCGTCGAAATAGTCCGTGGCGATCACCACCGAGCGCGGAATCCGGATACGCACCCCTTCGTGGCGGTCGTACTGCTGGTGCTTGATGAGCATGCTGTTCATGAAGGCCAGTCCGCGGGCCTTGCCGCCGAGCGATCCTTCGCCGATGCGGGCGAACGCCACGGCGTCGGTGTAGGTCTCGGGATCGAACCGCGCCACGACGCCCTGTCCGAGCAGGTTGCGATAGTCGCGGATGAGGTTCACGATGGCCGCACGGTGTCGGGCCGTAGTGTCGAACTGTCCCCTGTCGTATTCGCGGATCGCGCGGGCGATCGGGAACAACCCCCGCGAATAGAGCCACTTCGAGAGGTGATTCTGCGACGTATGATACTCGAACACCTCGTCGGGCACCGTGGCGATCAGCCGTTCCATCTGCGCGAGGTCCTTGGCACGACCGATGACCGCTCCCGTCGCGGGGTCTTTGAACACGAAATCGCCGAAAGCGAATTCGCGGGCGATGAAGTCGTGGAGCAGCGGCAGCAGAGCTTTCGAATCCTTGGCGATGAATCCGGCACGAAGCTCTGCGGCCTTACGCGCGAACTCGGTCTGTGACGACTGGAGCAGAATCGGCATCAGCGGATTGTCGGCCCGGATGACGCGGCAGAGGTCGATCCCCGCGTCGTGCTTCTCCTCGGCCGGTCTGTCGCCCTTGCGGACCGCGAAGCCCACGTCGGAGATCACGCCCAGCAGATTGTTCCTATACTTATTATATAATCCGAGCGCCTCTTCGTAATCGGTCGCCAGCAGAATCTTGGGCCGCGCCCGTTTGCGGAGCACCTGCTGCTGCTCGTTGAAGGCGTCCTTCAGGAATTCGGTGTTCTGGAGCAGGATCAGCTTGTAGAGTTCGGGCAGATAGGTCGAATAGAAACGCACGGAATCCTCGACCAGCAGGATGGCCTGCACGCCGCCCTCCGCGATGTCCTCCTCGGCGTTCATCCTGTCCTCGATGAGCTTGATGATGGCGATGATGAGCTCCGTGTTGCCGTGCCAGCAGAACACGTAGTCGAGCCCCGAGCGGTCCTGCTCGCCGATGCGGCGGTAGATGTCCTTCGAAAAGCTGGTCAGCAGCGCCACCGGGATCTGCGGATAGCGCTCCTTGACGGTGCGCGCGAATGCGAAAACGTCGGGTTCGCCGACGTTGTACATCGTCAGTATGAAATCGAACGTGCCGTCCTCGGCCAGCAGGTCGAGCGCTTCGCGCGTCGACCCCACGCGCGTGAACGAGGGCGGATTGCTCAGATTCAGTTCGAGGTATTCCGCATTGATCTGCGACTCGATATGGCCGTCCTCTTCGAGGATGTAACCGTCATAACTGCAACATACCAGCAGGATTTTATGGATGCGGTACTTCATGAGGCGGCAGGGAACCGCCTTCCCGTCTCTGAGAGACTGCTCCAGATTTTTATCCATCGGGAAACCGTTTAACCGTTATATTCATACAAATATAAGAAAAAATGGTTATCTTTGCTAAGATAACTCAAAATAAATCGGATGAAACCGGACAAATATACGTTGCAGGAAGTAACCTCCGAGGCGCTCGAACGCGAGTGGCTCGACCTGCCCAAACAAATCTACCGCGGCAACCGCAACTGGGTATGCCCGCTCGATCCGTCGATCCGCGCCGTGTTCGATCCGGCGAAAAACGAACTCTTCGCCGACGGCGAAGCGATCCGCTGGGTGGTCCGCGACCGGAAGGGAGCCGTCGTGGGGCGCATCGCGGCCTTCTACAACCGCGAAAAGGCGGCCATCGAGGAACAGCCCACGGGCGGCTGCGGTTTCTTCGAGTGCATCGACGATCAGCAGGCGGCCGATCTGATGTTCGACGCGGCCCGCATGTGGCTTTCGAGCCGCGGCATGGAGGCGATGGACGGTCCCGTGAACTTCGGCAACCGCGACTCGTGGTGGGGGCTGCTGGTCGACGGCTACGAATTCCAGCCCTTGTACGAGAATCCCTACAACCCGCCCTACTACAAGGATCTGTTCGAAAGCTACGGATTCCGCAACTATTTCAACCAGCACACCTACATCTGGCGGGTCAACATCTTCGAGACCAATCCGCGCATCTTCGACCGCGCCAAACACCTCTACGCCACCCCGGGCTATCACGTCGAGAACATCGACATGAAGAATCTGGAGGAGGCCGCCGAAAACTTCCGGATGATCTACAACAAGGCGTGGGCGCTCTTCTCGGGCGTCAAACCCCTCGGGCAGGAGGAGGCGCTGGGTCTGATGCGCCAGCTCAAGCCGATCATCGACCCGCGCATCGTCTATTTCGCCTATTTCAACGACGAACCGATCGGCTTCTTCATCACCGTCCCCGACCTCAACCGTCTGATCGGGAAATTCAACGGCAAATTCGGGCTCTGGCAGAAAATGCGCCTCATGTGGGACCTGAAGGTCAGCCGCAGCTGCGACCGCATCTTCGGCATCATCTTCGGCATCACGCCCGAATTCCACGGCAAGGGGGTCGAATCGGCCATCATGGTCAAGATGCACGAGTTCCTCGAACAGACCAAGAATCAGTACAAGACGATGGAGCTGGCGTGGATCGGTGACTTCAACCCCGTGATGAACCGCATGATCGAAACCTACGTGGGCGCCGTGAAGCACAAGATGCACACCACCTACCGCTATCTCTTCGACCGCACGAAAGAGTTCCACCGCTGTCCGCGCCTCGGCGTGAAGCGCAGGGAATAAGACGACCTACCAAAACTCAAAATCATAAAAGAGACTATGAAAACCACCGTATTCACCCAACACCACATCGACGCGGGGGCCAAGATGGCCGAATTCGCGGGATACAACATGCCGATCGAATTCACGGGCATCAACGACGAGCACCTCTGCGTGCGCGAACGCGCCGGCGTCTTCGACGTGAGCCACATGGGCGAAATCTGGGTCAAGGGCCCCAAGGCGCTCGACCTGCTGCAACGCATCACCACCAACGACGTGGCGAAACTCACGGACGGCAAGGTGCAGTACACCTGCATGCCCAACGGCCGCGGCGGCATCGTGGACGACCTGCTGGTCTACCGCATCGACGCACAGACCTATCTGCTCGTGGTGAACGCCGCCAACATCGAGAAGGACTGGAACCACATCTGCACCGAGGGCAAAGCCTTCGGCATGGAAGCCGGCCACGGCAAGGAGCTCTACAACGCATCGGACGAGATCTGCCAGCTGGCCGTGCAGGGACCGCTGGCGATGAAGATCGTTCAGAAAATGTGCGACGAACCGGTCGAGCAGATGGAGTACTACACCTTCAGGAAACTGAAAGTCGCAGGCGTGGACGCCATCCTCTCCATCACGGGCTACACCGGAGCGGGCGGCTGCGAAATCTACGTGGCCAACGAAGACGGCGAAAAACTCTGGCAGGCGCTCTGGCAGGCCGGCAAGGAATTCGGATTGCAGAACATCGGTCTCGGTGCGCGAGACACGCTGCGTCTGGAGAAGGGCTTCTGCCTCTACGGCAACGACATCGACGACACCACATCACCCATCGAAGCCGGTTTAGGCTGGATCACCAAGTTCGTAGACGGAAAGGAGTTCATCGACCGCGCCTACATGGAGAAACTCAAGGCCGAAGGGGTCGAGCGCAAGCTCGTGGGCTTCAAGATGATCGACCGCGGCATTCCGCGCCACGGCTACACGATCGCCGCTCCCGACGGCACGGAGATCGGCCGCGTAACCTCGGGCACGATGTCGCCCTGCATGAAGATCGGCTTCGGCATGGGCTATGTCAAGGCCGCCTACGCCAAGCCCGGCACCGAAATCGCCGTCGTCGTCCGCGACCGGCTGCTCAAAGCCGAGGTGGTGAAACTTCCGTTCGTTTAGCGGAAGATCGGCGACTCTCTAAGACCAAGGGGCTGTCTAAGATTTGTTAGACAGCCCCTTTTGTATTCGTACACCCAATTCGAGAGTTTTCCCGCATAGGCGATTCTCGAAGAGTTGGAAAAACCCGTCAGTCCCTCCGGTTCGCAGGAGCAGGCGACGTTCCATACATCGAGGTTCGATCCGAAAGACGTCCGCCCTTATAGGACGGCCGGGTTGCGATACCGACCCCGACACGCCGCACCGAGCGGAACGACACGACCGCCGCACCGACGCGATGCGTCCCGGGCCCGCTTCCGCAAACGAAGCGTCCGCCCGCCTGCAACGGATTGTCCGCCATTCGGAATACGCCCTGCACGCCCGCGGCGTTCGCATTCCGTGGCCTCGTCCCGCCCGATCCGCTGGCGACGCCTCTCGGCTTCGCCGGTTCACACAGCCGTACCTGCAACCGCACATCCCGTTTAGGGTTCATCCGGCGGTTCCGCCCGGCCGCACCGGCCCTCCTATCGCACCGCACTCCCGTACGACGACGGCCCGCACTCCGCAGCAGCCGTGCAGACACCTCTTCCGCAACCCACGGGCTCCGGCATCGACGGCATCCGAGCACGCACAGGCGAAAATCGGGAAAGAGGAGCCGGCAACGACGCCGGCTCCTCTTTCCGTTCGCATCGGGAGTGCGTCAGGAGCGTCCCACACGCCGCCGAACCGCCCGCACGAGCTCGCCGCCGACGGCGATCAACGACGTACCGCCGATGACCCACGCCCACTGCCTCCACGCGAGCGGCACCGTGCGGAATACTTCGCCGCCGACCTCCACGATCAACACCTGACCGATGCCGATCGCCAGCAGGATGAGGAAAAATTCCCGACATCCGCGCACACACGTAAAGACCGAATGTTTCGTTTCGAACCCTTTGGCGTTGAACATATTCCAAAATTGCAGAAAGACGAACACCGAGAAGAAGAGCGTCAGCTGCACCTCGTTCATGCCGCCCGCGGTGGCCGTCCACCAGAACATCATGCCGAGCAGCACGGCCACCACGACGATGCCGCAGGTGAAGATCGTGCGGGCCATGGCCCGCGTGATGATGAACTCGTCGCGCGGACGCGGCTTGTCGAGCATCACCTCGGGATTGGGCGGCAGCGAGGCCATCGCCATCGCCGCGAAGGTGTCCATGATGATGTTGACCCACAAGATCTGCACCACCGTCAGAGGCAGGTCCGTACCGAAAATCGCCCCGACGAAGCAGACGACGATCGCCGCGAAATTGATCGTCAGCTGGAACAGCACGAAACGCTGGATGTTGCGGTAGAGCGATCGGCCCCACATCACGGCCGTAGCGATCGACGTGAACGAGTCGTCGAGCAGCGTAATGTCCGAAGCGTCCTTCGCCACGGAGGTTCCCGTACCCATCGAAAGCCCCACGTTGGCGAAATTGAGCGCCGGTGCATCGTTCGTTCCGTCGCCCGTTACGGCCACCACCTCGCCGCATTGCTGCAACAGACGCACGAGCCGCTGTTTGTCGAGCGGACGCGCACGCGACATGATCTTCAACCCCTGCACACGCCCCAGCAGCTCCTCGTCGCTCATCGCAGCGAACTCCGTGCCGGTCATATGGTTGCGCTCGCCGTCCGCGGCGTCGTCCCACAGACCGATCTGACGGGCGATCTCGCGGGCCGTCGCCGGCGTGTCGCCCGTTACGATCTTCACGGCGATACCCGCGTCGAGGCAGGCTTTCACCGCTGCGGGCACATCCCCGCGGACCGGATCCGAGATGGCGGCCACCGCCGCGAAATGCAGACCGCCGGCCCGCACCGCCGTCTCGCAGTCGCCGGCCTCGGTCTCGGCCCATGCGACGGCCAGCGTGCGCATCGCACGGTTCTGGAAGGCGAGCAGCCGCTCGCCGATCTCCGCGCCGCGCCCGTCGTCCGCGCACATCGCCCGCACGATCTCCGGAGCCCCCTTCACGCAAAGGATGCGGCGGCCCGAGACCCCGCTGCGAATGATCGTAGCCATGTATTTGCGTTCGGTCGTGAAGGTCAGGCGGTCCTCGATTTCGGCTCCCTCGCGCAGCGCGGCATAATCTTCGCCGCCCCTGCGGAGCCATTCGAGCAGCGCACCTTCGGTCGGATTGCCGATGATACGCCCCTCGGCATCGAGAAAAGCCGTGGAGTTCGCGGCCACGATCTCGGCGAAATCGTGCAACGGCAGCGCGTCGTAACGCACCACTTCGTTCACGTGCATCTTGTTCTGCGTCAGCGTACCGGTCTTGTCGGTGCAGATGACCGTTACGGCTCCCATCGTCTCGCAGGCATGCATCCGCCGCACGAGGTTGTTCGTCTTGAGCATCCGGCGCATCGACATAGCCAGCGAAAGCGTGATGCTCATCGGCAGCCCTTCGGGCACGGCCATCACGATCAGCGCCACGGACACCATAAATATATGGAGCACCTGCTGCACGATCCGGAGCCAATCCTCTTCGAGCAGCCCGCCGATGAAGATCGCCTTGAGCAGCATCGCGCCGAAGATCACCACCGAGAGCACGATGCCGACACGGCCGATCATGCGCGACAGACGGGTGAGCTGCCGGTTGAGCGGCGTCTGCTCGTCGCTCTCGACGGTCGCCTGTTCCGTTACGCGGCCCGCCTCGGTCGCATCGCCCACGGCCGTAACGACCATCATGCCGTAGCCGTCCACTACGGTCGTACCGCGCATCACGACGTTCGACGGATAGGTCGCCTCGGGATCGAAATGTTCCTCGGCGACCGTCTTCGCCACCTCGGGTTCGCCCGTGAGCGTCGATTCGTTGATGCTGAGCGACACGGCCTCGACCAGCTCGCCGTCCGCCGGCACCGTCTCGCCGTTCTCGATGCACACCAGATCGCCCACGACCACCTCCCGCCGCGGCACCTCGCACACGGCGCCCGAGCGCATCACTTTCACGGGAGTGTCGTCGTTCACCTGATTCAACCTGCGGAAGCGCCGCATGGCGTCCCACTCGAAGACGAATCCCACGCACGTGGCCAAAATGATAGCACAAATGATGCCGATCGGTTCGAGGAACTCCTTCTCGATGAAGGCGATCACGAGCGACAGCACGGCCGCGACCAACAGAATGCGGATGATGGGATCCTTGAACTTTTCGATGAACAGTTTCCACGCCGAATCGTCCTTGGGCGGGGTGATGACATTCTCGCCATGCCTCTGACGGCTCTCGGCGACTTCGTCGGGGGTAAGACCCTGTGGATCGTAAGGTTTCATATCGTCAATATTTGGTGTTCAGAGTAAACTGGCGGGTCGAGGCGTCGAGCCGCACGGCGATGAAGACGAGGATCGTGAAGGCGATGAGCGACGAACCGCCGTAGCTCATGAAGGGCAGCGGAATGCCCATCACGGGCATCAGTCCGATCGTCATGCCGACATTCACCAGCACATGAAAGAGCAGGATCGCCGCCACGCTGTAACAATAGATGCGCCCGAAGGGCTCCTCCTGCCGTTCGCCCATGCGCATCAGACGCAGGATGAGCGCGCACAGCAGCCCGAGCACCGTCATCGCCCCGAGGAATCCCCACTCTTCGCCCACCGTACAGAAAATGAAATCGGTGTGCCGTTCGGGCACGAATCCGTACTTGATCTGGGTTCCTTGCAGAAAACCCTTTCCGGTCAAGCCGCCCGAACCGATGGCGATCTTCGCCTGATTGACGTTGTAATCCGTGCCGAGCGGATCGTTGATGATGCCCAGAAAGCTGAGGATGCGGTCGCGCTGGTGCTGCTTGAGCATCGAATTGAAGATGTAATCGGTCGTGGGCAGGAAGATCATCGACCCGACGAAGAGCGCCATCGTGATGAAGATGTTGCGCAGGTTCGCCCGGTAGGCGTAGACCGCCACGAAAACGAGCGACACGAGCGTCGCGGCGAGCAGCGCATGATAGAAATCCATCCGGCCCGGCGCCGCGAGCCCCACGAGCAGGTAGAGCACGCCGGCGGCGAGTCCCACGGCGGCGAGAAAGACGATCCGTGAACGCCACAATCCGTTCATCATCGCCTCCGAGAACGTGCACACGAGAATCAGCACCACGAGCAGCGTCATGGGCGAGAGCAGGAACGAAAAGATGAAGAGCGCAGCGATCAGCAGCACGGGGATGCAAAGCCATTTGTTCAGCCCCTCGCGGTAGAGCACGAAAAGGAACGAGCCGAGCACGATGCCCGAGCCGGTATCGTTCTGCAACACGATGATCGCCAGAGGCAGACAAATGACCAGACCGACCTTCATCAGGTCGCCCGCACGCGAAATCGAGAAGTGGTATTCGCTCATCACGCGGGCGAGGGCGAGAGCCGTGGCGATCTTGACGAACTCCACGGGCTGCACGCGGAACGAGCCGAACTCGAACCACGCTTTGGCGCCGTTGACCTCCTTGCCCGCCACGAGCGCCGCTGCGAGCAGCAGCAATCCCGCGATGTAGGCCGGATAGGCGAGCATATGATAGAACCGGTCGTCGAGCAGCAGCACCACGACCGCCGTAACGAACGCGACGCCCACCCAGACGAGCTGTTTCATGTAGAAATGCGAGAACGAAAAGAGGTCGGCCGCCCCTTCCTCGTACGAAGCCGAAACGATCGAAACGCACCCCGCCAGTACGATGAGCACATAGAGCAAGACCGTCGCGCGGTCCACGCCGTCGAAAATCCGGTTGTGTCGGCTACCTGTCATACGCGGGATAATAGATGTTCATGCTCTTCACCTGTTCGACCAGTTCGGGTCTGCGGACGGTGTCCGTGAGGTAGTACTCCTCGATGAGGCTGGCGATGGGCAGCGCGGCCGAAGCACCGAAACCTCCGTTCTCGACATAGACCGAAACGGCGATCCGGGGGTTGTTGCGCGGTGCGAACGACAGAAAAGTCGAGTGGTCTCGGCCGCGGGGATTCTGAGCCGTACCGGTCTTGCCGCACACGTCCTGCCCCTCGATCCGGGCCCGCCACGAGGTGCCGTCCCGGTTGACGCTGCTCCACATACCCTCGACGATCGGCTCGAAATATTTCGGGTCAACCTTCGTGTAGTGCCTCTCGTAGAAACGCCGGTCGAGCGAATCCCGGCCCTCGACCCGCTTCACGATATGCGGAATGTAGTAGTAGCCGCGGTTGGCGACGATCGCCGCGAGGTTGGCCATCTGCAACGGCGTGCAGCCCAGCTCGCCCTGTCCGATGGCGAGCGACAGCACCGTGAGCGAATTCCACGACCCGCGGTAGCGACGATCGTAGAACGCACGGTCGGGGACATAGCCGTTGCCTTCGTTCAGAAAGTCGGAACCGAGCTTGCGGCCGAAGCCGAAACTTTCGACATACTCCCTCCACACGTCGAAGCCGTTTTTCGCGCCGCCGTACTTCGGATTGTCCAGAATATCGCGGAAGACATAGCAGAAGTAGGCGTTGCACGAAGTCGAAACCGCATAGCGCAGATCGACCGGCGATGCGTGCTCGTGGCACTTCATCGAGAGGCGCCCCACCTGATAGCCCTCGCGGCACGGATGGCGATCCGAGGGACGGAGCACCCCCTCCTGCAATCCGATCAACCCCTGCACGAGTTTGAAGGTCGAACCCGGCGGATATTTCGCGCTCACAGCCCGGTTGAACAACGGATGGCGCTTGTTGTTCATCATCTCGACGTAGTGGTTGCCTCGTTCGCGGCCCACCAGTTCGTCGGGGTCGTACGTGGGCGAGGAGACCATCATCAGGATCTCGCCCGTCGCCGGTTCGATGGCTACGGCCGCCCCCACCTTGCCGCGCATGAGCTCCTCGGCGAAAAGCTGCAACCGGGCGTCGATCGTGCAGACGATGTACTTCCCGGGCTCGGGCACCGTATCGTACCGGCCGTTCATGTAGGAGCCCTTGATCGCTCCGTGTGTGTCGATCTCCCGGATACGCACCCCCTTCCGTCCCCGGAGTTCGGATTCGTAGGCCGATTCCACGCCGCTCACCCCGACGTATTCGCCGGGTCTGTATTCGGGGTAGCGCCGCAGCATCGAGGAGTTCACTTCGCCTACATAGCCCAGCAGATTGCCCCCCACCTTGCGCGGATACTGCCGCGCGGTACGGTAGACGGTATAGAAGCCGCGGAAATTGCATTCGTCGAAACGGAGTTTATCCTCCTTGGAGATATAGTTCGCTATCATGCGGGGTGCCCGCGGATAGGCCGCGGCATTGCGCAGCTCCTTTTCGAGCTTCTCGCGCGGGATGCCCGTAACGGAACAGAGCAACGCCGTGTCGAATCCGCGGCGGTCTATGTCGCGCGAGACGACCATCAGGTCGTAGCACTCGCGGCTCTGGACCAGAAATTCGCCGTTTCGGTCGTACACCTCGCCCCGCGGCGGGTAGAGCACTTCGCGGCGCAGTGCGTTGGCCTTGGCCAGCTCCGCATACTTCGTATCGAAAAGTTGCAGATAACAGAGCCGCGCCGCGATCACCCCGAAGACGACGAGCACCACGACCTGCAACGTCCGCATCCGCACATACTCCTCCCCACTCATACGCGAACCGTGAGTTTAGAGGTGAAGAGCCGCGCCGCGAGCCATGTGAGGGCTACGGCAGCCGTACCGCTCACCGCCACCCGCAGCAACGTCTGCCCGAAACGGGCCCACGAAAGCGCTTCGAGCGCGAAGAACACGAAGTGGTGCAACAGCACGAAGACGGCGAGATAGCGCAGGAAACCCCATCGTCCCAGCCGCTCGGACGAAGGGATGCCCCCTTCGCGGATGTTCTCCTTCTCGAACAGCAGCGCGAGCAGGAAAGGCCGCACGAACGCCGCGAATACCGTGGCGATCGTGTTGATTCCCGCACCGCCCATGAACCAGTCGGCCGCGAAGCCCGCCGCGAGGCCCCCGAGCAGTACGAGGCCGTGCGGGGTTTCGAGCGGCAGCAGAGCCACGAACGCGACGTATATGAGCGGATTGAACCATACGCTGAGCGTCAGGTTGTTGAACAGAAATGCCTGCAACAGCTGCGTCGCCGCGAAAAGCACGAAATAGAGGATTCTGCGATGTGTCATGGCCTTTCGTTCAGTTCTTTGACTTTATCGCTCGCACGCAGCGTCTCGACCTCGTGCAGGTCGTTGTTGCGCACGAGAATCACATCGCCCAATCCCGACACGTCCACCGCCAGCCGCACATCGACCGTATAGGCCGTCCGTGCTTCGTTCAGCACGACCCGTTCGATGGTGCCGATCGGAATTTCGGCGGGGAAATACTGCGAAAAACCGGTCGAAACCACTTCGTCGCCCACCTGTGGTTCGGCGTATTTCGAAAGCTCGGCCATCGTTACGCGGTACGGGTCCGAACCGTCCCAGAGAATCGACCCGAAATAGTCGCTCCCGGCGATCTTGCCGCTGGCACGGAACGAAGTATTGAGGATGGAGATCGCCACGGCGTAACGCTCCGAGCACTCCACGACGTAGCCGACCATCGCGCCGTCGGGCGAAAGCACGGCCATGTCGGGTGCGACGCCGTCGCGCAGACCGCGGTTCAGCACGATGAAGTTGCGCTGCTTGTTGATCGAGTTCGAGACCACGGCCGCGGTCGTCAATTCGTATTGCGTATGGGCGTTGCCGTCCATGTAGCCGTCGAGACGCGCCTCGGTCTCGGCGCTCCGATACTCGGACAACAACGTCTGCAACTCCGCTACGCGGGCCGTGAGGAGACGGTTCTCGCGGCCGAGTTCGAAATAGTGCTTCACACCCGCGAAAAAGCCGTGCACGCTTCCCGCCACCTCGTTCGAGCGCGCGAGCAACCGCGCCTCGGTATAGGCGGACGAATGCGCGTAGCAACGGAAAGCCACGGCTTCGATCACCACGAACAGCAGCACGACATAGGTGCTTCGGATAAACTCCAAAAGTTTGTACAACGGTTCTTCCTTTCATTCAAGATTGCGGACACGCCCGTGCCCGCAATCGTTCTATCTATCGTTCCCATCCATCGGCGCGGCCGGCCGCGCCCGCCGCCCCTCGTTCTCATTTTCCGCCTTATCGTCCGGCATCATTCCCGACCGATCCGATCCGCCATCGCTCCCATCCGTTCCGGCCGGCACGCGCTCCGGGGCGGCGGCCCGACTTCTTGCATCCCCACGGTCTCTTCGCATCGCACGGAATCGGCCGAAAGCGCCGTCGTCCGCATCTTGCGCCGGACCGCTCCGGATCCCGTCCGAACCGCCCCGGCGTCCCAGCCCATCGTCTCATCTCCTCACCGCCTCAAGCGCCCCGCCGCCGTCAGGACACCCGAGGCGCCGGCCTCTTCCCGTCGGTTTGCGGCGCACTCCGAAAATCCTCCCCGCGCGCCGTGCGCCTCATTTCATCAGGAACGAGAAGCGGTTGATGTTCTTTAAGGCGATGCCCGTGCCGCGGGCGATCGCCCGCAAGGGATCTTCGGCGATGTGGAACGGAATGCCCGTCTTCTCGGACAGACGACGGTCGAGCCCCTTGATGAGGGCGCCGCCGCCCGCCAGATAGATCCCGTTCTTCACGATGTCGGCGTAGAGCTCCGGCGGCATGGATTCGAGCACCTTCATCAGCGCCGCGTCGATCTTGACGAGCGACTTTTCGAGCGCATAGGCGATTTCGCTGTAACTAAGCGACACCGTTTGGGGCAGCGCCGTGAGCATGTTGGGACCCGTTACCACGAAATCCTCGGGTTCGGGCTCCAGATCGGAGATCGCGGCGCCGATCGAACATTTGATCGCCTCGGCCGTGCGTTCGCCGATACGGATGTTGTGCTGCTGGCGGACATAGCTCTGAATATCGGTCGTGAAAACGTCGCCCGCGATGTTGATCGACTCCGAGCAGACGATGCCGCCCAGCGAAATGCAGGCGATCTCGGTCGTACCGCCGCCGATGTCTATGACCATGTTGCCCTCGGGCGCCTCGACGTCGAGCCCTGCGCCCAGCGCCGCGGCCATCGGCTCGTAGATCATGTAGACCTCGCGGCCGCCGGCATGTTCGGCCGAGTCGCGCACGGCGCGGATTTCGACGTTGGTCGAACCCGACGGGATGCAGATCACCATCCTCAGCGACGGAGAAAAGAGGCTTCCCGAAGTCTTCACCTTCTTGATCATTCCGCGCAGCATCAGCTCCGTGGCGTTGAAGTCGGCGATCACGCCGTCCTTCAGCGGACGGATCGTCTTGATGTTGGGATTGGTCTTCTCGTGCATCTGCCGCGCCTGCTGGCCGATGGCCACCAGTTTGCCCGAATGCACGTCGAGCGCCACGATCGACGGTTCGTCCACCACGACCTTCCCGTTATAGATTATAAGCGTGTTGGCCGTACCGAGGTCTATGGCCAACTCCTGCGTCAATGAAAAAAGTCCCATACCGAATTATCGTCTCTTTATTCCAACTGATCTTCCACATTGCGAGCACGATAGGCATCCGCCCGTCTCCGTGGCGCGTCCCCGCTCCGCCGAAGGGAGTAAGATTCGGACAAAGGTAACAAAAAGATAGGGATATTTTTATCATTCGTTTTAATTTTTTTGGCTACATTTGTATTTCAAATCCATACATCCTATGACGGAATACAAAATCGGGAAAGACGCCCGCTGCGCGGTCATCGGCTACGGGAGCTGGGCCACGGCGCTCGTGAAAGTGCTCGCCGAGAACGAAGCCCGCGTGGGCTGGTATGTCCGCAACCCCGAGGTGCTCGAATCGCTGCGCACCGAAGGGCGCAACCCCCGCTACCTCGCCGACGTGGAGTTCGACCCCGCATGCATCGCCCCCTCCGACGATCTCGACGCCGTGGTCTCCGCTGCCGACATCGTGATTCTGGCCACTCCGTCGGCCTATCTCAAGGAGTTTCTCGCACCGCTCACGACCCCGCTGTCCGACAAGTTCGTCGTCTCGGCGATCAAAGGCATCGTCCCGGGCGAATACCAGACCGTCGCGGAGTATGTCTGCGAACGCTACGGGCTCACCTACAAACAGTTCGGCATCGTCTCGGGGCCCTCGCACGCCGAGGAGGTCTCGCTCGAACGCCTCTCGTACCTCACGGTGGGATGCTGCGACATGGAGAACGCCCGGCTGCTGGGCGCCAAGCTCTCGACGAAATACATCGCCCTGAGCTACTCGACCGACCTCTACGGGATCGAATACGCCTCCATTCTGAAAAACATCTATGCGCTCGCGGTGGGCATCGCCGTGGGATTGGGCTACGGCGACAACTTCCTCGCCGTGCTGATCTCGAACAGCGCGATGGAGCTTTCGCGGTTCCTCCGGGAGAGCTATCCGGCCGAGCGCGACACGCAGGCTTCGGCCTATCTGGGCGACCTGCTCGTAACCTGCTACTCGGTGTACAGCCGCAACCGGCGCCTCGGACTTCTCATCGGACACGGGGTATCGGTCCGCTCGGCCCTCAACGAGATGACGCAGGTGGCCGAAGGCTACTTCGCCGCCGACACCGTCCGCCACATCAACATGCGCCACAACGTCCCGATGCCCATCGCCGAGATGGTCTACGACGTGCTCTACCGAGGGGCATCGGCCCGCAAATCCATGAAAGAACTCACATCGAAACTGATATAAGAAAAAACACAAGGTTAAAGTTAGTTAAGTTATGCAAGAGACCATCAAACTGGACATTTCGAAATCGGGCGCAGAACTCACGCCCGACATGCAGGAGAAGGCATCGAAAGCCAACGAACTGCTCCACACGAAGCAGGGGGCGGGAAGCGATTTTCTGGGCTGGGTCGGTCTGCCGTCGTCGATCGCGGCGGAGGAGCTCGCGGCCCTCGAAGCCGCGGCGGCGAAACTCCGCGCGAAGGCCGAGGCGATCGTCTGCATCGGCATCGGCGGCTCCTACCTCGGCGCGAAAGCGCTGCTCGAAGCCCTGAGCGACCCGTTCAGGCTGCTCCGCCGCAAACAGAGCGGGCCGATCCTCCTCTTCGCCGGACAGAACATTTCGGAAGATTACACCTGCGAACTGCTCGATGCCCTCGCCGAGTATTCGATCGCAGCGATCGTGATCTCCAAATCGGGCACCACGACCGAACCGGCCATCGCCTTCCGGCTGCTGAAAGCCGAGATCGAACGACGCTACGGCAAGCAGGAGGCCGCCGAGCGGATCGTAGCCATCACGGACAAGGCGCGCGGTGCACTGAAAACCCTCGCAACGAACGAAGGCTACCCCACGTTCGTCATCCCCGACGACGTCGGCGGACGCTACTCGGTGCTGACCCCCGTGGGGCTGCTGCCGCTCGCGGCGGCAGGCATCGACATCGCGGAGCTGGTCCGCGGCGCACAGGCCATGGAGCGCGCCACGGCACCCGGCGTCCCCTTCGCCGAGAACCCCTCCGCCGTCTACGCCGCCGTGCGCAACCGGCTCTACGCCGAAGGGCGGAAAATCGAAATCCTCGGCTCCTACGAGCCGAAACTGCAATACCTCAACGAGTGGTGGAAACAGCTCTACGGCGAAAGCGAAGGCAAGCAGGGCCGGGGCATCTTCCCCGCGAGCGTAACCTACACGGCCGACCTGCACTCGATGGGACAGTACATTCAGGAGGGCGAACGCACCCTGTTCGAAACGATCCTGTCGGTAGCCGAGCCCCGGCACAGGCTCGTGATCGAGAAGGACGCGGAGAATCTCGACGGGCTCAACTTCCTCGCGGGCAAACGCATCTCGGAAGTCAACCGCATGGCCGAACTGGGCGTGCAGCTGGCCCACGTGGACGGCGGCGTGCCGAACATCCGCATCGAAATTCCGCGAATCGACGCTTATGCCCTCGGAGCGCTCGTCTACTTCTTCGAGAAGGCTTGCGGCATCAGCGGTTATCTGCTGGGGGTCAACCCCTTCGACCAGCCCGGCGTGGAAGCCTACAAAAAAAATATGTTCGCCCTGCTCGACAAGCCCGGATACGAAGAGGCATCGAAAGCGATCAAAGCCCGCCTGTAATTTTCGGCACCGATTATGCACGGACCGGCACATGTATGAAAATGCGTGTGCCGGTTATTTTCGTGTTGCTGCTCTCCGGCGGGTTGCTGATCTGGTTCACCAACTCGCTGGACCGCAAACATGCACCCCAAACCGCCGAACGCTGGGCGGACCAAACGGCGGACCTCGACGAACTGGGCGGATACAAACATGCGATGGCAGCCCGCTACATGCGTTTCGCCGATGCCGCCGCGGCAGAACACAAACACGACGCCGAACGTCTCTTCCGCGCGCTCGCCCGCTCGGAGCAGATACACGAAATGAACTGCGCCGATGCCGTGCGCCGGCTGGGCGCGCACTATCGCGCGCCGCAGCATGTCATCGTCTTCCGCAGCAAAACCGGCGCGAACCTCTCCCAAGCGCTCGGCGACGAACGGCATCACTACCCCTTCTACCGCCGTGCGATCGGCGAAGCGCTGGAATCGGGCAACCGCTATGCCGCACGGGTGCTGATCCGCATCGCCGGCGGCGAAATGCGGCAGATCGAACTGCTCGAATGTTTCATCCTGCACCCCGATCACGCCGGATACGCCGTCTGCCCGTTGTGCGGCAATCTTTTCCCCGCGAGCTACTGCGACTACTACTGCCCCTTCTGCCTCACGCCCGAAAACGACTTCATCCGCTTCGAGTAGTGCGCTCCGGATGCGCAAAGTACGAGACGCCGTCCAAACCGTCCGACGCCGTGTCGCCGTTTAACGCGATCGCCCCTGCCGGAGTTCGATCCGGCAGGGGCGATTCCCGATTTTTTTTTGGGGGGGGGCTTGTCAGGCAGCCTCTCTCCTCCGGCATCCGCCGGAACGACTACTTGATGCGCTCGTAATACTCGCGCGTACGGGTATCGACACGGATCTTGTCGCCCGTGTTGATGAACAGGGGCACGCGCACCGTCGCACCCGTGTTGACCGTCGCGGGTTTGAGCGAGTTGGTCGAAGCCGTGTCGCCCTTGATGCCCGGTTCGGTATAGGTAACCTCCATGTCCACGATCGGGGGCAGCTCGGCCGAGAGGACCGTCTCTTTCTCGGTGTGGAACATCACCTCGACCACCTGACCGTCGGCCATCAGATCGTAGTTGTTGATGAGATTCTTGTCGATGTTGATCTCCTCGAAGGTTTCGGTGTGCATGAAGTGCATGCCCAGATCGTCCTCGTAGGTGAACTGGTAGGGACGGCGCTCCACACGCACGGGTTCGATCTTGGCGCCTGCCGAGAAGGTATTGTCGAGCACGCGGCCGTTTTCGAGATTCTTGAGTTTGGTACGCACGAAAGCGGGGCCTTTGCCCGGCTTCACATGCTGGAAATCTATGATCTGGAAGGTTTTGCCGTCCAGTTCGATGCACATGCCGATCTTGATGTCTGCTGTCGTTGCCATATTTGGTAGGTTATTATCGTTTCGTTCCGAAGACGCAAAGTTAGAAAAAAAATCACAAAGCGCAATTTCCCGTACACAATTTCGTCCGCCGCACATTCCGCACGGCCCGAAGGGCGCGGACGCCGCACGGCACGACCGCCGCTCACAGTTCGATAGCCTTGCACCTGAGCCCCATCGACCGGATCTTTTCGAGCGTCCGCGGCAGGGCGTACCGCATGTTGCGGAACGATTTTTCGCTGTCGTGGAAAACCACGATGCTGCCCGGGCCGAGATACTTCGTAACGTTCCGCAGACAGGTGCGCGGCGAGAGGTTGCGGTTGTAGTCGCGCGAGATGATGTCCCACATCACCAGTTTGTAGCGCTGCCCCAGAAAACGCGCCTGCGCAGGCGTGATACGCGCATAGGGCGGACGGAACAGATCGCTGCGGATCAGGTCGTTCGCAAAATCCACATCCTCCGTGTAGCGTTCGAGACTCATGCCCCACCCCTTCTGGTGCGAATAGGTGTGGTTGCCCACCTTGTGCCCCGCATCCACGATCCGGCGATAGAGGTCGGGATACATCTCGACATTCTTGCCCAACACGAAGAAGGTGGCTTTGGCACCGTACTTGTCGAGCGTCGAGAGAATCCACTCCGTGATGCCGGGCGTCGGTCCGTCGTCGAAGGTGAGAAAAACTCCTTCCCGGTCGTCGATTTCCCAGATCAGATCGGGCATTAGGCGGCGTATGATTTTCGGCGGTTTGAGTCTCATGGTCGTACTTTCCGGAGACAAAAGTAACGATTTTTCGCAACGCGGCGAAAAAAATCCGCCTCCGGCCACCTCATGCAGTGGATTTTAATTATATTTGCATAGATAATCAACTTCCGTCCGTTATGAAACGCTCCTTCCGTCTGATCCTCGCCGCCGCCGTGCTCGTCAGTCTGGCGGCCTGCGACGCATTCCGCACCCTCTCCGACCGGAATGCCAACACTTCGCTGGGCAAACCCTACGAACTCATCGTAGTCTGCGCGCCGCAGCAGTGGGACGGTCCGGTAGGCGAGACGCTGCGGGGCCTGCTCGGCGCACCGGTGGAATACGTCAACCAGATCGAACCTTCGTTCGATCTGCTGCGCATCCTGCCGCGCGGCTTCACGAACATGGCCACCCGCCACCGCAACATCCTCAAAGTCGAGATCGACCCCTCGGTTCCGGAGGAGCGGACGAGCATCACGGCCGAATACGACTGGCGCGCCGCACCCCAGATCGTACTCACGCTCAAAGGCCCCTCGGACGCCGCGCTGCTGCAATACCTCGCCGCTCACGGCCGGGAACTCGTCTACGTGCTCGAAAAGACCGAGCGCGACCGCGCCGTCGACTACGCCGCCCGATACAGCGAAAAACACGTCGCGCAGGCGATCGAAGAGACTTTCGGCGTACGGATGAACGTGCCGAAAGGCTACGTGCTGGCCAAGTCCGAGAACGATTTCCTCTGGGCCCGGTACGAATATCCCACCGCCAGCCAAGGCTTCTGCATCTACACTTATCCCTACACCGGCCCCGAATCGCTCTCGCGCGGTGCGCTGCTCGCCGCGCGCAACAAGTTCGTCGGCCGCATTCCGGGTCCCTCCGACGGTTCGTACATGACCACCTCCGAAGCTTTCATGCCCGATCTGAGAATGTTCAGCCTCGAAGGACGCACGTGGACCGAGATGCGCGGTTTCTGGGATGTCGCGGGCGACTTCATGGGCGGTCCGTTCGTGAGCTTCACCACCGTGGACGAAGCCTCAAACCGCGTCTTCACGCTCGACTGCTACGTCTACTCGCCCAAGCTCAACAAACGGAACTTCCTGCGCGGCGTGGAGCACCTGCTCTACATGGTGCGTTTCCCCGACGCGGAGCGTCCCGCAACCGCCGAATAGAAGCCCCGCCGGAGCGCGCGCATGCCTCAGATTCTGACATACCTGCTGTTCGGTCTCTACGCCGCCACGACGATCGGCATCATCCTCGTGGTCATCACCGACAACCGCAACCCGCTGAAGACGACCCCGTGGATTCTGATCCTGCTTTTCGCTCCGGTGGTAGGTATCGTCTTCTATTTCTTTTTCGGACAGAACCTCAGCAAGGAAAAGATCATTTCGCACCGCACGCGCCGCCGCGTTACGACCTACCCGGGCCAAGATCCGGCGGCCGCGCCGCGCATTCCGGAAAATTTTCTGCCTCTCTCGCGCCTGATGCAGCATACGATCCATGCGGCTCCCTTCTACGGCAGCCGCATCACCCCCTACACGGACGGCGCCTCCAAGATGCAGGCGCTCTACGAGGAGATCGCCCGCGCACGGCACCACATCCACCTCCAATACTACATCTTCTGCGACGATACCACGGGCCGCCGACTCCGGCAGGCCCTCATCGCCAAGGCCCGCGAGGGGGTCAAGGTGCGCATTCTCTACGACGACGTGGGATGCAGCAGCGTGAAACGCGCCTTTTTCGACGAGATGCGCGCCGCCGGCATCGAGGTCTACTCGTTCCTGCACGTGCGTTTCCCGCTGCTCACGAGCAAGGTCAACTACCGCAACCACCGCAAGATCGTCGTGATCGACGGACGTGTGGGATTTTTCGGCGGGATGAACATCGCCGACCGCTATGTGCTGGGCACCGCGTGGGGCTGCTGGCGCGACACCCATTTCAAACTCGAAGGCAGCGCCGTGCAGGGGTTGCAGGCCTCGTTCCTGAGCGACTGGTCGGCCACCACGAAACGGCAGGTCAACTCCGAAAAATACTATCCGCGGGCCGAATCCTACACTGCCGACATCATGCAGGTGGTCCCGAACGGACCGTTCGGCCAGTGGCGCGTCCTGCTGCAGGGCATCAGCTACGTCTTCGCCAATGCCAAGCAGCGCATCTGGATCGAGACGCCCTACTTTCTGCCCACCGAAGGGCTCCAGACAGCACTCCAAACGGCGGCGCTCGGCGGTGTGGAAGTGCGGCTGATGCTGCCCGCCCGCAGCGATTCGAAGATCGTGGGACTGGCCTCCCACTCGTTCCTCGACGCCGTGATCCGCGCAGGCGTCAAGGTGAGTTTCTATACTCCGGGATTCCTCCACTCGAAACTGCTCATCGTGGACGACACCCTCACGGTCGTAGGCTCGGCGAACATGGACTTCCGGAGTTTCGAGCACAACTTCGAAATCAATGCTTTCGTCTACGACGCGGACTTCAACGCCCGCATGTCGGCCGTCTATCTCGACGACTACGCCCGCTGCCGTCATGTCGTGCCGGCCCGCTGGTTCCGACGCCCGCGTTCGCGGCGATTCGCCGAGTCGCTCATGCGGCTTTTCGCACCGCTGCTGTAACGGATCGAAGCGGACGACATGCAGCCGTTGCGGCCGGCGATACGACCGTCGCGAGGCTGCCGGCGACGAACGACTTGACGGTTCGCATCTTTTTCTCAATCGCTCTCCGCATACGGAAGCATATACGGACAGGCGCTCTCTCCGATCCCAAGAGGAGGAAGCATA
Organism: Alistipes sp. CHKCI003; assembly: GCF_900021155.1. Taxonomy (GTDB): domain Bacteria; phylum Bacteroidota; class Bacteroidia; order Bacteroidales; family Rikenellaceae; genus Alistipes; species Alistipes excrementavium. Next base: position 52,183 of record NZ_FCNT01000059.1, on the reverse strand, counting down.
CGTCCCAGCCCCGGGGCCCCGGCAGGTCCCCGGCAGAGCATGTACGCGGAGGGCCTGCATACGGGCGGTCAGATCTCCACGATCCCGTGGCGGATGGCATACACGACCAGACTGGCCGTATTCTTGCACCCCGTCTTTTCGAGGATGTTCGCACGGTGCTTGTCCACCGTCCGTTTCGAAATGAAGAGTTCGTCGGCGATCTCCTGATTCGAAAGCCCCCGGCATACGGCGACCAGTATCTCCGTCTCGCGGGTCGAAAGCGGGTCCATCGGCGTACTTTCGCGCGTACGCATCCGGTTCGCCAGCGAGGCGAGCAGCGAAGCGCTGAAATAGCTGCCGCCGCCGCGCACGGCTTCGATGGCACGGATCACGTCCTCGATATCGGAATCTTTCAACAGAAAGCCTTTGGCCCCCGCCTCCACCATGCGCGTATAATAGTTCTCGTCGCCGAACATCGAGAGCGTAATCACCCGCAGGTCCGGTCGCAACTGCAAAGCCCGTTCGGTCGTCTCGTCGCCGTTGATGCCCGGCATGGCGATGTCCATGAAAACCACGTCGGCCTCCGTCCGGGGCAGCATCGCCAGAAACTCCTCGCCGCTGGCCGCTTCGCCCACCACGCGATACCCTTCGCAGCGGTCGAGCAGTCCTTTGAGTCCGTTGCGGAACAGCGAATGGTCGTCCACGAGCACGATTTTACACTCCTCCATCTGCATGTCTGTTTTTACGGTTCGAAGACTTGGCCGCCGGTTCGGGCCGCGTATTCACGCGGATCGCCGCACGCATGCCCCGTCCTTTCGAGCTGGTGATGTCGAGCGTCCCGCCCAGCGAATTGATGCGCGAAGCGATGTTCGAGAGCCCCATGCCGCAGTCCATCATAGCCTGCGGATTGAACCCGCGTCCGTTGTCCGAATAGTCGAGCGCGAGCGTCCCGCCGCTGAGCGACAGCGAAAGGTTGATCTCCGAGCAGGCCGCATGTTTGAGCGAGTTGTTGATCAGCTCGCAGATCACGCGGTAGACGATCACCTCCACGTCCGGATCGTAACGTTCACCGCGCAGGTTGGTCGTGAAGCGTATCTTCACGTCGTGCATCGCCGCGCTCTTCGAAATGAAGTTCTGCACGCCGCGCGCCAGACCGAAATCGCTCAGCACATGGGGCGAAAGGTTGTTCGAAATCTCGCGGAGCGACCGGATGGCCTCGTCGATCACATAGGTCGTATTGGCGATGATCTCCTGTTGTTCGGGGTTCTGGCCGTCGCGGGCCAGCGCCGAAAGCGACATGCGGGCCGACGAAAGCAACGGCCCCAGTCCGTCGTGCAGCTCCTTCGAGAAACGCGAACGCGACTTCTCCTCGGTCCGCAGCACGGCCGTCAGGATGCGCTTGTTGAGCAGCTGACGCTGCCGGTTGAGCCGCCCGATGTATTTGAAGAGTTTGTGAGCGTACATCACGCCGATCGAAAGACAGACCGAGATCACCACGCCCAGATAGGCGAACGTCGCAGGAGGCACGGACTGTCCGCTGACCAGCATGAACTGAATCACCCGTTCGACCGAGAGCAGCGAGAAACCCGCGATGAAGAGGATCCACACCGAGTTGTATTTGGTGGTCCGCACCAGTTTGAGCGCATAGACGGTCGCAACCGTCTGGATTGCGATCGCTACGATAAGCAATATTTTTATCACCATAGATTCCAATTATAAAACGCGCGCTCCTCCCCCCTCCATTCCGTCGCCCCGCCTTTTCCGCCTCCGCGCGTGCTTCGCTGCCGGACGCGAAGAAAAGCAGCGTCCCGAAGCCGCGGGACGCACCCGTCATTCGCTCATGAGCGCCCTGCGGAGCGAGGGCATGCGGGCGTAATCCGTCAGATCGACCTGCACCGGAACCACCGACACATATCCGTGGTCGAGCGCCCACTCGTCCGTGTCGGTCGCTTCGGGCTCGTGGTTCACGAAGGCTCCCGACAGCCAGAAATACTCGCGGCCGTGCGGGTCTTCGTGGCGGAAGAACTCCTCGCGCCAATAACCGCGGTTCTGGCGGCAGACGCGCACGCCGCGAATCTCGCGCGGCTCGCCCATCGGGATGTTCACGTTCAGGCAGAGCGGACGTTCGAGATCCGTCTCCAACACCGCCCGCACGATCCGTTCGCCGTAGTACACCGCCCCTTCGAAATCGGCATCCGGGCTGTGATCCGTAACCGACAGTCCGACCGAGGGGCAGCCGTAGAAACTGCCTTCGATCGCAGCCCCCATCGTGCCCGAATAGAGCACGTTGACGGCGGAATTCGAACCGTGGTTCACGCCCGAAATCACCAAATCTACGCACCGGTCCTTGAGCAGGTAATCGAACGCCATCTTCACGCAGTCCACCGGCGTACCGGAAAAGGCGTAGACCTCCACGCCCTCCTCCTGCGACACGCGCCGCAGGTAAAGGGGGTTGAACATCGTGATCGCCTGACTCATTCCGCTCTGCATGCACTCCGGCGCCACGACCACCACACGGCCGAAACGCCGCGCCACCTCGACAGCCGCCCGAATCCCCTTCGAACCGTAGCCGTCGTCGTTGGTAACCAATATCAATCGCTCTTGCGTACTCTCGTTTTTCATTGCAACAAAGATAATACAAACCGAGTGCAAAAACAAGTATCCTCTACGCTCCGCGGACGGTCCGCAACGAAAGCGGCGGACGGCACCGTCCGGTGCGGCTTCGGCGAACGGCCGCGCGTCATCGCCCGACCGCCGCATTCACGGCCCGCAGAAGGGCCCGCCCTCCGCCGAACGCGGAGAGCCGTCCGCCGCTGCGACCTCGAAATCCGGGGCTTCCGTGCGGAAAAAACGACCGATCTATTGTCCGGTCCGAATTTATCGCTATCTTTGCAGTCCCGATCGGGCGTGGATCAACCTCTTTCATTGGGCGGCAGGGCACGGCGCCGGTCCGGCAGACGATGCGGGCGACCGCAAAGCCTCCGGCAGGGCACAGGATTACGGATCAGAGGATGCGTATGAAGCCCATCGGCCGCAGCGGGAATGTTGGACGCGGAATCATCTAAAAATTGTTACAACGATGAACAAAGATGCAATCATCAAGCTCGTCAACGAGCAGTTGTGGCCGAAGACGGACGCCGACGTTCCGTCGTTCAAGGCCGGAGACACGATCACCGTTACGTACAAGATCGTCGAAGGTAACAAAGAGCGCCTGCAAAGTTTCCGCGGCGTGGTCATCCAGATCAAAGGTACGGGCAAGACGAAAATGTTCACGATCCGCAAGGTCTCGAACGGCGTGGGCGTGGAGCGTATCTTCCCCCTCTATTCGCCCCATATCGACAAGATCGAGGTGAACAAGATCGGTGTCGTGCGCCGCGCACGCATCTACTACCTGCGCAATCTGACCGGCAAGAAGGCCCGCATCAAAGAGAAGCGGATCTCGAAGTAGATCTATGCCGTCGAAAGGAAAAAGAGGCTGTCCGGTCAACCGTCGGACAGCCTCTTTTTCCGTATGCACCTCGCACGTACCTCTCGGCCGAAGCTTTCTTGCCGCCGGCAGACCCGATCGGCACCGCCCGGCAAAGAGAGCTCCGGCACGACGTTCCGCACCGTCCGGCTGCCGGAGCGAGACAAGTCTTCGCGAAAGGTGCAACCCGCCGCATGAAAAAGAAGGGAGGGAGCGCATACTGCCCGGCACCGCCGGTCGATGCAGAAGATACGACCGCGAAAAAAACAATGAACCGTCTTGCGTCCCGTCCTGCCTCCCCCCGGAACGTCGGGAAAGAGATCCGGGACACCCGCCGGACTGAAAGCGGCAAGCGACCGAGACGGACGCATGCCCTCCGTGAACAGTCGCCCGTTTCGAGCATCGGGTCGGTGGATTCGGCCTATTCCGGTATTCGGGCGTTTTCGAACGCCTTTCGGCGGGGAAGGGAACATACGGGAGAGGTTGATGATTTTCGATCGCAAGAACGGGCTCGCAGCCTGCGGAACCCGTCCGCGAAGAGGACGGGGCTCCGCTGCCCGGAACCGCGCACCGCCCGGCATCCCAAGGCCCGTAAGCCGAAGAACGTTCCGGCAGGGCGCATGCAATTCGAGAAAGCCGGATCATTACCGAAGCGAGAAAACGGCAGTCCGAAAGCGAACCATTTCGTTAAGCCGAGCGCAGAGCCGAACTCGTTCGAGCTATGCCGAGGCGAGAAATGGACGAAAGAAATTCAACGTTTTCGATAAGCCGAGGGCAATCCGGGTTCGCTCAAAGATTGCCGAGGCGGGAAACGACCGAGTGAAACCGCTCGTCTGCATCAAGCCGGGTCCGCTCCGGCGGTTGCCGGGACCGGAAACGAAGCATGAAACACCAACGTTTCGACGAGGCGGGAAAAGGTAGAAACGTCTCCTTCTTTCGCGTCATCGCCATCGCGGTTCCCGATGCCGGCACTTTCGCAGCGAACCGGCCACAGAAAAGAGGAAGTCCGGGGCGAAAGCAGACGAAAAGCGGACGAGCCGAATCCCGATCCGCCCCATCCGCTGCTTCTGCCGAACACTTCCGCGAAAGACACGAAAGCCGCGAAAACCGCAATCTACTCCTCTTCGGGTTCTTTCATATTGTGGTAGACGTTCGTTACGTCGTCGTCCTCTTCGAGCCGCTCCACGAGCTTTTCGACCGACTCGCGCCCTTCGGCGTCGAGCTCCTTCGAATCGGTCGGCAGATAGACCGATTCGCCCGAAACGATCTCGTAGCCGCGTTCGTCGAGCCACTTCTGGATGGCCCCGAACGACTCGTAAGGTGCATAGACCGTTACGCCGTCCTCTTCGGGATAGAACTCGTCCACACCGAGATCGATCATTTCCAACTCCAGCTCTTCGAAATCGGTGCCGGCCGGCGCATGGAATTTGAACGTGCATTTGTGCTCGAACATGAAGGCTACGCTGCCGCTGTTGCCCAGCGTACCGCCGCATTTGTTGAAGTGCATGCGCACATTGGCCACCGTGCGGTTGGTGTTGTCCGTCGCAGTCTCCACGAGGAAAGCGATACCGTGAGGGCCGTATCCTTCGTAAACGACCTCCTTGTAGTCGGCGGCATCCTTCTCGGTGGCGCGCTTGATCGCACGCTCCACATTCTCCTTCGGCATGTTCTCCGCCTTGGCGTTCTGGATGAGAATGCGCAGCCGCGTGTTCGCCGAAGGATCGGGACCCGCGGCTTTCACAGCGATTTCGATCTCCTTGCCGAGCTTGGTGAACGTGCGGGCCATATGTCCCCAACGCTTCAGTTTGCGGGCCTTACGGTATTCAAATGCTCTTCCCATAGTGGTTATGCTTTATTTATATTTTTCATTCGCAGCGCAAAATTACAAAAAATAAACGATTTCGCCTATTCTCCGCGAAAAAACTCCGGCAGCGTCCTTCGGCGCCATACCGGTCAGCGGTCCTGCACGACGACCGGCGGCGGCAACGGCCCGTAGCGGCGGCGCGGCGCCGTGTTGCGTGCCCGCACGCGGGCAGCGGCCCGGTTGCGGGCGTCCCAAAGCACGAACTCCTCGTAATCATAGCCCCATTCGGGCCCATAGGCCAGCCACATGATGCGCATGTAGATCGCCTCGCGCGACGGAGCGTTGAATCCGCCCGCGTTGTCCCGCATGATGCTGTTCTCCGAAGGCCGGTAGGCTCCTTCGATATGTCCGCAGGCTCCTTCGAACACGCCGAGGCGCTCCTCGTCGTAGCGGCTGTCCGAAAGGAAGCGGCTCCATTTCACCGAAGCCGGGTCGGCCGTGAAATCGACATTCCGCCACCAGCCATAGGGTTCCCATGCCTCGTAATCGTCGATTTTATCCTGCGGCATGGGCAGAAAACTCGTATCGTATTCGTCGGCGAGTTTCGCAAAACCGTGTCCGCCCGCTTCATGGTGCAGCAGTTGGGCGAACATCTCGTCGTCTTTTCCGAGCGGGAAATAACAGAGCGCGCATCCCGATCCATAACCGCTCTTGCCGGAATAGGCGAGATAGCTGGTCCCGGCATACTTGCCGGAATTCATCAGCACGACGATCAGCGTTTCGTCCAGATCCTCCTCCGTGATCGCCGGAACCGCAAGGGCGTATTCCCGGCAGAGCTCGTTGTCTCCGCCCACCTCGGCTCCGGTTTTGAAATAGGTTCCGAGCGCGTTTTTCGAACCTTTGAAATAGCCTTCGTGCTTCGAAACGGCCGTTACCGCATATACATTGAAACAACTGCGGAAAGAGGCGAAAGGCTCCTCTTCGAAGAAATGTTCCATGGCCGTGCGCATGGTCGCCTCGTACACGCCGTCCCGAATGTTCCGGTCGGTGAATCCGTCGCCCATCAGCACGATATTGATTCCGGCTCCGCGCGTGGCTTTCTGCAGGAGCTGCACCTGTTTATCCGCCGAATAATCGGTCGATTCGTAGGGTTCGTACTCTTTGAACCAGTCCCGAATGAAAGCGAACGCATCGTCGTCGGTGCCTTCGAAGCAGTTCCAGACGACTTGGGATTCCCGATCGACGATATTGATCGCAGGAAAGAACGACACACGGTGTATTTCGTTCGCAGGATGTTCGTCGCCGACGCACACGACCGGCCATTCGATACGCATCCGGTCCGCATATTCCCGGATTTCCTCCAGCGGTTCGTAGGCATATCCGACGATCTGCATGCCGTATTGCCTGTAATCGTCGTACATGGCGTTCAGCTTCGACACGGCTCTGCCGGATTCGGCATCCTCCGTGCTGAACTGGAAGAGCACCGTAAGCTCCTTTTCCGAATAGATCTGCCCCGAACTCAACACCTCGTCGTTCATGTCGCGGACTATGAATTCGGGCGCCGGCAGCGCGGAATAGCCGCTCAATCCCTCACCGTACTGGTCGAGCACCGATCCCCAGCATTTGCGCCAAAGCGGTTCGCGCATCAGCAGGCCGGAAGGCAGCGTACCGGAAAAACGGTTGTGCTCCAGCCGGAGCGTTTCCAGAGCATACATCCGGCCGAATACGTCGGGCAGCGGGCCCGACATCTGCGCATCGTGCAGGTCCAACGTATGCAGTCGCGCCAGATGCCCGATCGACCGGGGAAGGTCTCCGCTGATGCAGGTCGACGAGAGATCGAGCGTTTCGAGCTGCTCCAGATTCCCGATCGCAGCGGATATGAGCCCCGAGAGCGGATTACCGCGCAATTCGAGCGACCTGAGCCTGCTCAGTCCGTACACGGCATCGGGAATCGGCCCCGTAAAGGCGTTCGACGAGAGGTCCACGACCTCAAGCAGCGGCGAACCCTCCGCCACCGGCGCGATGGATCCCATGAGCCCCGCCTCCGAAGCCCGTATCTCCGTCAGCTCCGACAGATTGCGGAAGGATTCGGGCAAACGCCCCGTAAAGTCGTTCCGGGAAAGGTTCAACACGCGGAGCTGCGAAAGAGCTCCCATCGACCCGGGCAGATCGCCACCCATGCCGTTGCCGCTCAGATCGAGCTCCCCGAGCCGCTGCAACTGCCCGAACACATCGGGCAGCGAGCCGGTGATCCGGTTATCTTTCAGATCGAGACGAAGTAGCCCCTTCAAATCCCCGATCTCGGCCGGTATCCGTCCGCTCAGGCCGTTATCCGGCAGCCGAATCTCCGTTACCCTCCCGCCCGACACGGTTACGCCATACCACGTCCCGACAGGGCGGTCCGAGCACCAGCCGTCGCTCTTTTTCCAGTTTCCGCCGCCGGTCGCACGGTAGAAGGCGGCGAGCGCCTTGCGTTCGATGGATTCGGGATCGGCAGAGGCGCTCTGCAAAACGGAGATCATCTGGGTGATTCCTCCGCCGCTGACCGCAATCAGACCCTCCCGCTCCTCGTCCGCGGGTGCCGCTTCGAACCGCAGGAGCCGGCTCCCGAAAGCACGGGTCTCGACATGCGAAAGCCACTCGCGGGCCTGCGCTTCGATTTCGACCTCCAACGGCACGTTCGCCTCGACGTCGAATACGAGCGTACCGCCCTCCAGCCCTACCGTGCAGAGCGACTGCGCCACGACGAGCGCATTCTTCTGCAACTGCACGAAGCGCACCCTCTCCTCCTCTCCGGTCGTCGTGTTGCGCACGACGACTTCCGCCTCGCGGCTCTCGTAGGTTTCGTTCGGATCGGCCGTATAATAGATCGAGTTCTTTCCCGAATTGCGGGTTTCGACATTGCGGTGCAGCCAGCCGACTTCGGGATCGGCAACTGTGTAATCTCCCGTCGCCCGAATCTCGACTTTCGACAGGCCGCCTTCGGCCGGCAGCGTGTATTCGTGTTCCGAGACGACCACGGCATGCACCGGCAACTGGAAAATCCGGAACTTCTGCACCGGGCTCCCGTCGTCCGGAACGAGCCGCACGGTCGCCACGCGGTAGGTGTCGTCCGGATTGGGTGCAGCCTTGAATCTCAGTGTTTCGACATATCCCCGCGTCTCGATCTGCTCGATCCAGTCGTCCGAAATGTCCACCGTGAACGCATAGCCCGGCACATAGAGTACCTCCACCTCGATTTCGCCGCCTTCGTTCGGCACGTCGTAACTGTCGCAGGCCGCCGCCAGCGCATTTTCCGCCATCTGCTCGATGTCCACGCTCGATGCGAATTTCAAGACCGGAGACGTAAAACCGATGTAAGCGGAGCGCGGCCCGCCGGTCTGGTTCCGTTCGACATGGAAATACACTTCGCTTCCGACCGTTTTCACATGACGCAGCCAGTCTTTCGCACCGCTGTATATTTCGAACGAAAACGGAATGCCGGGCTGCACCGAGACCACGCAATCCCCGCCCTCCCACGGCAGGAGCGACTCATCCGGCGAGATCACGGCGGACAGTTCGTCCGACTGCACGATCCGTATCTTCCGGAGAATTTCGTCGTCGCTTCCCAGAATCGACACCTCCGCCTCGCGGGAAAGGTTCCCTTCGCTGGCGTCGATTTTCAGGATCACCTCTTCGGTCTGCGTCGAACGGGTCCACCGACGGTAGACCCGTTCGATCCAGTCGCAGGGGATATGGAGCTTCACGGCGTTATTGTACCGGACGTCGAACACGACATATCCCCCGGCCGGCGAGATCTTGTAAAAATCCTTGGATACGACCGCTGCGTCCTTGCCTTTCTGGAGGACGCGGACCGAGTTCGCAACGCCCGTGGCGCGGTCCGTGAAGCGGATCACGGCCGAGCGGTCCTCCTCCGAGGTATTCTCCGCGACGGCGAAATAGAGCGTATGGCTCGACAGCACGCGCGTCGAGACATCCTCGATCCACTCCGCATCGGGCATCCCGACCTCGTAATCCACATTGCTGCAAAGATCCACCTGAATCGTCCCGGCGGCAGCCGAGAGCACGTATTCGTCCTGCGAAACGACGATCGCCGGATCGCTGCCCTCCTGATAGACGCGCACCGTCTCCTCGCGTCCCCCGCCGAAGACGCGGATGTGTCCGGCACGCACCGGTCCGCCTTCGTAGGAGGCCACCCTGAAACGGAGCTTCGAAGTCTGCATGCCCCGCGTGTTCTCCGCCTCGATCCAGTCGCGGCACTCCACGTCTATTTCGTAATCGAACGAAACATTCGATTCGACCTCCACCTCCACAGTTCCGCCGGCCGGCTCCATCTCGAATTTCGAACGGGTCAGCGTCAGCGCGTCGATCCCCTTCTGCGTAACGACCACGTTCTTGCTCACGTCGCCGCACCGGATCATGATCGTGGCGTTGCGTTCCAGCTCCGACGTGTTTTCGGCGACCTTCACCCGCACCCATGCCGTACCGGCGCCGCCTTTCGAAGGGGTTACCCCGCACCATTCGTCCGCAGGCGCCGACACGACCGCCCTCCAAGCTCCCTCGACCTGAAACCAGATTTCGGCCGTTCCCTCCTCCGGCGCGAAGACCAGCGAGCGGTTCTCCTCTTCGAGACGGATGGACGGCACCGGATCCCCGGGTTCGGCCGCACCGTCGTCCGCACATCCGGCCCATGCGGCACAGACGAACGACAGAAGGCAAAATTTCGGAATGAATTTGGGAAAAAGGTTCATAGGCGGCTCGATTTCGATCTACAAATATAAAAAAAGTTTGCCGAGCTGCCCGCCGGAGCCGGACGGATCGTATGGAATTTGCGCAAATATTTTTAATTTTGCACGGTTAACCATCCGACCGCTTATGGAAATCAAAGGGAAATTCGATCATTTCAACATCAACGTCTCCGACCTCGGACGCAGCCTCGACTTCTACGCCAAGGCGCTGGGACTGCATGAACTGAAACGCAAGCAGGCCCCCGACGGCTCGTTCACGCTCGTCTATCTGGGCGACGGTCAGACCCCCTTCCGTCTGGAGCTGACATGGCTGCGCGACAAGGAGGGCGCCTACGAATTGGGCGACAACGAAAGCCACCTGTGCTTCCGCGTGGCGGGCGACTATGATGCCGCACGCGCCTTCCACCGCGACATGGGCTGCATCTGCTACGAAAATCACGACATGGGGCTCTACTTCATCGCCGATCCGGACGACTACTGGATCGAAGTGCTGCCCGAAAAATGAACCGCCTATGGAATCCATCCAGCAAGAGGTCGAAGAAGCCGTGCGCACGCTCCGCGCAGGCGGACTGATCCTCTATCCCACCGACACGGTCTGGGGCATCGGCTGCGACGCGGCGAACGCCGAAGCCGTGGCCAGAATCTATGCCCTCAAGGGCAGCGAGAACAAAAAGGCGATGCTCGTGCTCTGCGCATCGGCCGACATGGTCGTGCGCTATGCGAACAGGGCGCCCGGAATCGCTTTCGAGGTGATGGAACTCGCCGACAAACCCCTGACGCTGATCCTTCCGGGCGCTTCGGGTCTGGCGGAGAATCTCATCCCCGAGGAGGGCACGCTCGGCGTGCGCATTCCGGATCACGAGTTCTGCCGCCGCCTGCTCCGCGCTTTCGGCCGCCCCGTGGTCTCGACTTCGGCCAATCGCTCGGGCGAACCGGCTGCCGCAACGCTCGCCGACACCGCGCGCGGGATCGTCGAAGGCGTCGACTTCGTGGTCGACCCCCGTTTCGAAGGCCACCCCACCCGCAAGCCCTCTTCGATCGTCGCCTTCACCGAGGACGGCGCCGTCCGGATCATCCGCGAATAATCTCCACTCTCCGAATTATGGCACGCACGCTCACCACTCCCATTCAGAAACGCTTCGCCGACATCGACTCGTTCCAGCACGTCAACAACGTCTCGCAACAGATGTACTTCGATGTCGGCAAACTCGACTACTACGACAAGATTCTGGGCGAAGAGGTCCTGCTGGGGCGTCTCCGCATCGTAACGGTCGCCACCTCGACCTCCTACATCGGGCAGGTCCGCTTCACCGACTCGGTCCGCGTAACCACGACCTGCGAGAAGATCGGCACGAAGAGCATCACCCTCCTGCAACGGCTCATGGCCGGCGACGAGGTGCGGAGCGAAAGCCGCTCGGTCATGGCTGCGTTCGATTTCGAGGAGCAGCGGGCGGTGCCGGTTCCCGACTCATGGCGCGAACGATTGCTTCGCGATTGAACCCCAGCACCACGAGGATGATCCCCGCGAAGATGAAGACGGCCGCCAGCAGATTCGAAGCATCGAACTTCGCCTGCTTGCGGACGATGGCGAGAACGGCCGCGATGAGCGGCTGGATGTAACGGTAGAGGGCCGTATGCACCGAAGTGAGTTTCTCGGTGCCGCGGTAGAGCAGATACATCGGCAGCACCGTCCCGAGAATCAGAATATAGGCCAGTTCGGCCTGTGCGAACACCGGCAGGCGGAAAAAATCCGTATGTCCGATGTATTTCCAGAAAAAGGGGGCCGTGATCGCCAGTCCGATGATGTAGTACCACCCCATCACCACCAGCGTCCCGAACCGTTCGAGCTGCGGTTTGATAATCACCGTATTGATCGCAATGGCCACCACGGCGCACAACACCAGCGCATTGCCGTAGGCCTCGCTGCCGTGCGTCAGCACGAAACCTTCGTCGAAAATCAGAATGCCCGCTCCGGCCAGCGCGAAGACCACGCCGACGATCCGCACGGGCCGCACCCTGCGGCGGTGCAGGACGTGGGCCATGATGAGCGTGAAGGCCGGTCCGAGCGTCGAGATGGTCGAAGCGTCGATCGGCGAGGTGAAGGAAGAGCCCCAAAGCAGCACATACATCCACCCGTAGACGACGAGCAGCGTAACGATCAGAATATTGCCGAAATCGCGCCGCGCGATGCGGTACGACCGTCTGGAAAAGACGGCGAACGGGATGAAGAAAAGGGCGCCCGAGAGCACCTGCAACATGAATATCTGCTCAAAATCGAGAAAGTCGCGCGTCAGCGACACATAGAACGAAAAATTCGCGCCGAAAAAGACGTTTGCGAAGATCAGATCGAGGTTATAGCGCAGTTTTGCCATGCGACCGATCGAAGGCAACTTTTATGCAAATCGGTCTCGGCGGCCCCGGGCACCCATCGACCCGCCGCCCTCCCATCCGCGGCATTCCCCGCCCCGTCGACGCACGGAGCGCCTACTCCCCTGCGGGTATCCGTCCTCCCGCTCTGCGGGGCCACGAATGCGCAGCGTCCGGCCCCACGCAGATCAGGACTTCCGACACACGGTCTTCCCGTCCGGCTCCGGCCCGGTCAACGAGACCTCCACGTCGCAGACGGCCCTGAAACCGCCGTCGTCGGTGATCGCCTCGATCGTCGCCTGCCCCGAAACGGCTACGGCCCGCGCCACTCCGTTTTCCACCGTTACGACGCTCGTGTCGGAGCTTCGCCAGACGACGTTTTTATTCGTCGCGTCCTGCGGCAGCACCTCGACCTCGAGCGCGACGGGGACCTCCGAGTCGATCGTTATCTTCGGGAGCGCAAATTCGATCCCCTCGACAGCGACGTAATCCTCCGCCGTATTGTCCGTCCGCTCCATACGGATCTCCGCGGACACGCCGCGGTCTTCGAACGTCAGCACGGCATTGTCGTACCTCACGCTGTGAAACGTCAGACGGAACGCCACGCGGCTTCCGTCATAGATCGTCAGCAGATCGTCCGTCCGTTCGAACGTCCCGTTCAGCCCGCCCGTCAACGGCCCCTCGCAAATGCAGACTCCGTTCGTAAAAAAACGGAACGTCGCATTGTATTCCTCGAAACGGTTCGGAGAGACATACTCCCACTCCCCGTCGATTTCGACATAGGCGCACTTCCATGTACCGTAAATCTGAGAATCCGTCAATGCCTCGACGGCCGGCTCCTCCTGCGAACATCCGGCCGAAACCGCTCCGACCGCCAGCGCGACCGCACCGAGCAAAAAAATCCTTATGCCTCTCATCGCTTCATCCGCAACCATATATGCACTGTTTTCAGCCCCTCTGAAGATATGCTGGATTCTATCCGCCATAAGGCGAAGCCGGCTCTCCCCCCCCCGTCCTCGAACGGCATGTCCCGCCGTAGCGTTCTCCGTTGTTTCACCCGCGCCGCCTCCCCTGCTTTCTCCGCACTTCGCCTGCCCGAAAACTGCGGCATCCGCTCCTCACACGAACTTTTCGACGCCTCCCGGACGAAGGAAAAGCGACGGCAACGCCCGCCGCACCGGATGCGGCGAACAACCCGCAGACTGCCCCCTCAGGCCGCCGGATACACCCGCGCGGCGGACGACCTCCCGCCGATCACTCCGCTCGGTCCGCCCGCACCAGACCGCGTTCGGCAGCCAGCCGCTCCATCAGCGCGAAGGCCGCATCGTAGTCGTTCGGGATCTCGCCGTCGAGGATGGCGTTCTTGATGATCTCCTTGATCTCTCCGATCGCACGGCACGGGGGCAGCCCGTAGGTGCGCATGATCGTCTCGCCCGTAACCGGAGGCTGGAAATTGCGGATGCGATCGCGTTCTTCGAGGTCCCGCATCTTGCGGCGCACCAGCTCGAAATTGGCCATGTAGCGCTTCACCTTGGCGTCGATGCCCGAGGTGATGTCCGCCTCGCAGAGGGTCATCAGCCGCTCCACGTCGTCGCCCGCCTCGAAGAGCAGCCGCCGCACGGCCGAATCGGTTACCAGATCCTCGGAGAGAATGATGGGCCGCAGATGCAGGAAGACCATCTTCTGCACGAACTTCATGTGTTCGTTCAGCGGAAGTTTGAGTCGCCGGAAAATCTCGGGCACCATCTTCGAACCGAGCACCTCGTGGCCGTGGAACGTCCATCCGACCTTCGGATCGTAGGCCTTGGTGAGCGGTTTGGCGATGTCGTGCAACACGGCGGCCCACCTCAACCACAGATCGTCCGAGCGCCGCGCCACGTTGTCCAGCACCTTGAGCGTGTGGATGAAATTGTCCTTATGGGCATGCTTCCCCACGCGGTCGACTCCCTTCAGGCGGTGCATCTCGGGGAAGATCAGTTCGAGCAGTCCGGTCAGTTCGAGCAGTTCGAACCCCATCGACGGCACGGGCGAGAGGACGATCTTGTTCAGCTCCGCGGCGATGCGTTCGCGCGACACGATGCGGATGCGCTCGCGGTTGCGGCGGATGGCGTCGAACGTCTCCGGCTCGATGTCGAAACCCAACTGTGCGGCGAAGCGCACCGCGCGCATCATCCGCAGCGGATCGTCCGAAAAGGTTACGTCCGGATCGCACGGCGTGCGGATCGTGCATGCCTCCAGATCGTCCATCCCCCCGAACGGATCGACCAGCTCGCCGAACGTCGCGCCGTTGAGCGACCAAGCCATCGCGTTGATCGTGAAATCCCGGCGGCGCTGATCGTCTTCGAGCGTACCGGCTTCGACATGAGGTTTGCGCGAATCGCGCGTATAGGACTCCTTGCGCGCGCCCACGAATTCGATCTCGATCCCCTTCGCACGTACCATGGCCGTCCCGAACGTCTTGAAGACGGAGACCCGCGCATGCAGCTCGGCGCCGAGCGCCTCGGCGATTTCGATGCCGCTGCCGACCACCACCACGTCGATGTCGGTCGAGGGGCGGCGCAGGTAGTAGTCCCGCACGTACCCGCCCACGACGAACGCACGCACGCCGCGCCGGTCGGCGATGCGCTGGATGCGACGGAATATGGGATCCGAGAGCGGCATGCGACTCATTCCAGACAGCGGCGGTAGAGCGCCACCGTATTTTCCAATCCGTAATAAAGCGCGTCGCAGATCAGCGCATGGCCGATCGAGACCTCGTCGAGCCACGGAATCCGCTCGGCGAAGTAGCGCAGATTTTCGAGGTTCAGGTCGTGGCCCGCATTCAGTCCGAGGCCTTGCCGCCGCGCCTCCTCCGCCGCTGCGACATAGGCCGCTACGGCCTTCTCACGGCCGGTGCGGTAGTTGCGGGCATAGGCCTCGGTGTAAAGTTCCACGCGGTCGGCGCCGCATGCACGGGCCCCCGCGACCATCGCGGGATCGGGATCGACGAAGAGCGAGACGCGGATACCCTTTTCGCGGAAACGCGCCGCGACGTCGGTCAGAAAAGCGCGGTTGGCGACCGTGTCCCACCCTGCGTTCGACGTGATGGCGTCGGGTGCGTCGGGCACGAGCGTAACCTGCGCGGGCAGCACTTCGCACACGAGGTCCACGAACGACGGTATGGGATTCCCTTCCACATTGAGTTCGGTCCGAACCGCACGCTTCAGGTCGCGCACGTCGGCATAACGAATATGACGGGCATCGGGCCGCGGATGCACGGTGATCCCGTCGGCGCCGAAACGTTCGACATCGCAGGCGGCCCGCACCACATCGGGCAGGTTTCCGCCGCGCGAGTTGCGTAGCACGGCAATCTTATTGACGTTTACACTTAACTTTGTCATAAAATCGTTATATTTGCGATCCAAAGATACGAAATTTTCGAAACTCCGCCGATGAACATCCTACTTTTTTCACTGCCTCGCCGAAGCCCCAGCGCCGGAGATATCCGGCGGATTTTCGACGCCGCCGAGCGCCACGGCTTCACCTGCGCCGTCAACGAAGAGTTCGCCGCCGAGGCCGCGGCGCTCGCCGGACGCACGATCCCGCCCGAACGCATCTACGGCGCCGAAGCCTGCGTCCACGGCACCGAAGCCCTCATGGTGAGCTACGGCGGAGACGGGACGCTGCTCGAAGGGGCTCACCGCCTGCACGGAGCGCCGGTCCCGATCGTGGGGATCAACTCGGGGCATCTGGGCTTCCTCACGACCGTTCCGACGGCCGGCATCGGCCAACTGTTCGACGACATCGCCGCAGGCCGCATCCGGACCGAAGCCCGGACACAGATCGAAGTCGGCGGCGATTTCGACCGGACGCCCGACTCGCCGCTGGCCCTCAACGAGTTCACCATTCAGCGCCACGGTGCGGGAATGATCTCGGTCGAGACCTACGTCGACGGACAGATGGTCGCCACCTACCACGGCGACGGCGTGCTGGTCTGCACCCCCACCGGCTCCACGGCCTACTCGCTCAGCGCCGGAGGGCCCGTGGTGGCTCCGCAGTGCAACTGTCTGGTGATCTCGCCGCTGGCCCCCCACAACCTCACCATGCGCCCCGTGGTGGTTCCCGACACGGCCGAAATCTCCCTGCACGTCCACTCGCGGCAGGCCGACGGATTCGTAACGCTCGACAACCGGCTCTATCCCGTGCGGGACGGCGCCTCGTTCACGGTGCGCCGCTCCGACCGCCGGATTTATTTGGCCGTACCGCACAATATATCGTTTTACGACACGTTAAGGAATAAAATGATGTGGGGCATCGACATCCGCAGCTAATGAACAGAATACGACCAATGACGGCACACCCCGGAGCCCCCGCGGCCATGAAATACGTTCCAGCTCTTCCCGAACGCTGCCGATTGAATTTATTTCCCTATATTTGCACCCTATAATTATGAGTGAACGAAACCGTACACCGCAACACGTCGCGATCATCATGGACGGGAACGGCCGCTGGGCAGAGCTGCGCGGTCTGGAACGCTGCGAAGGTCATGCGCACGGCGTCGAACCCGTGAGGGCTTCGCTGCGCGCAGCCGTGCGGCACGGGGTGCGCTACCTGACGCTCTACGCCTTCTCGACCGAGAACTGGGGCCGTCCCCGCGAAGAGGTCGGCGCCCTCATGGAACTCTTCTGCCGCTGCGTGGCCAGCGAAATGTCCGAGCTACTGCGCGAAGGGGTGCGCGTGCGGGTGATCGGCGACCGGAGCCGTTTTTCGGAGGAGGTACGCGAAAGTCTCGAACGGCTCGAAGCGCAGACCCGCGCAGGCGAGCGTCTCACGCTCGTGCTGGCGCTCGACTACTCGTCGCGGGCCGAGCTCACGGATGCCGTGCGCCGGCTGGCCCGCGAAGCGGCCGCCGGACGCCTCTCGCCCGACGCGATCGGCGAAGCCACGGTCTCCGACGCGCTCTGGACGGCCGGCATTCCCGATCCGGATCTGGTGATCCGCACCAGCGGCGAACAACGTCTGAGCAACTTTCTGCTCTGGCAGGCTTCCTATGCGGAGCTCTGGTTCCCCGAGGTGCTGTGGCCCGATTTCACGGAGGCGACCTTCGCCGAAGCGCTCGCGGAGTATGCGCGCCGCGACCGCCGCTTCGGACTGGTAAAGCAAAATGAAGACAGAAACAGAACAGATGAACCACTTCGGTAAGATACTTCTGACCGCAGCGGCCGTGCTGCTGGGATCGGGCTGCCTGCATGCCCTGACAGCCGGCAACCGAACGGGAGCGGCGGCATCCGCACCGGCGCTCTCCGCCGCGGACAGCACGGCGACGGAAACGCCCCCTTTCCCCGATGACGCCCCGATGCTGGACGGCCCTCAGAAACGCTATATCCTGCGCCGGGTAAACGTCCGCGGCGTGCAGTACCTCAATCAGGAGAGCATCGCGGCTTCGGCCGGTCTCATTCCGGGCGACTCGATCTTCCTGCCGAGCGATTTCATTCCGCAGGCCATCTCGCGTCTGTGGGACCGCCGTCTGTTCTCCGACGTGAAGATGGGCGCCACGATCGAAGGCGATTCGGTCGATCTGGAGCTTTTCCTCAAGGAGCGGCCCCGCGTGTACGAATGGAAATTCGAAGGCATCACGAAGGGCAAGCAGAAAGATCTGGCCGAAAAGCTCAAGCTGCGCCGCGGCACGGAACTGTCGGACTACGTGATCGACAAGAACAAGCGTCTGATCCAAGCCTACTGGGCGGAAAAAGGATTCCGGAACACCGAGGTGGACGTGCGCATCGAAAACGACAGCCTGCGTCCCAACGTCGTGAACGTAACGTTCGTCGTGGATCGCAAGAACAAGGTCAAGATCGGCCGCATCGACTTCTCGGGAAACGAAAGCTTCACGGACAAACGGCTGCGGCGGACCTTCAAGAAGACCCACCAGAAGAGCCTCAACTTCTTCCGCAACACCAAACTCAACGAGACCGACTACGAGGACGACAAGGAGCTGCTGATCGACTTCTACAATTCGAAAGGCTACCGCAACGCTTCGATCCTGCGCGACTCGATCTACAAGATCGACGACAAGCGGCTCGGCATCGCCATCGAACTTTCCGAAGGCAACAAATTCTACATCCGCGACATCACGTGGGTCGGCAACTCGGTCTATCCGACCGAAGAGTTGCAACGCATGTTCGGATTCGCGAAGGGCGACACCTACGACAAGAAGTCCATGCACAAACGGCTCGGCATCGGCCGCGAGATCGACCCCGAAGGCATGTCCGTCTCGTCGCTCTACCAGAACGAAGGCTATCTCATGTCGCAGATCGACCCGTCGGAGATCATCGTAGGCCCTGACTCGATCGACCTCGAAATCAAAGTTTTCGAGGGCAAACCCTTCACCATCAACGAAGTCAACATCTCGGGCAATAACCGTGTGGACGACGAAGTCATCCGCCGCGAACTCTACACGCGGCCGGGCGAACTCTACAACCGCGCCCTGCTGATGCAAACGCTGCGCATGCTCAACTCGATGGGACACTTCAACGCCGAATCGCTGATGCCGGAAATCCTCCCGGTCCCCATGTCGAACGATCTGGTGGACATCGGGTTCCCGCTCGAAGAGACCGCCTCCGATCAGTTCAACATCGCCGGCGGCTGGGGCTCGGGCACCTTCGTGGGTTCGGTCGGCATCACGCTGAACAATCTTTCGGTCAAAAACCTCTTCAAGAAGGGGGCATGGCGCCCCTATCCGATGGGACAGAACCAGCGGCTTTCGATCTCGGCCCAGACCAACGGAACCTATTACAAGGCTTTCGCCCTGAGTTTCACCGATCCGTGGCTCGGCGGCCGCAAGCCCAATTCGTTCACGTTGCAGGCCCACTTCTCCGAACAGAACGACGCCTACTACCTCTGGCAGAAGAGTACGCAGTATTTCCGCACCTACGGCGTCGCCGCCGGTCTGGGCAAGCGTCTGAGCTGGCCCGACCCCAACTTCACGCTCTACACCGAACTGAGCTACGAACGCTACTCGCTCAAGGACTGGGACTACTTCGTGATGAAAAACGGTTCGGCAAACCTGCTCTCGCTGAAGTTCGTCTTCGGGCGCAGCTCGGTCGACCAGCCGCTCTATCCCCGCCGCGGCTCGGATTTCAGCGCCTCGGTGCAGCTCACGCCCCCCTACTCGCTCTTCGACGGCAAGGATTACAGCGACCGGTCGATGAGCGACAGCGAACGCTACAAATGGATCGAATTCCACAAGTGGCAGTTCAAGGTGCAGTGGTATCAGGCATTGAGCCGCAACTCGAACCTCGTGTTGATGGCCAAAGCCGAAATGGGTTACCTCGGCAACTACAACCGGCATAAGGTCTCGCCTTTCCAGCGCTTCGAGGTTGGCGGCGACGGCATGTCGGGATACAACATCTACGGCATCGACATCATCGGCATGCGCGGCTACGAAGACGGCGCGCTCGACCCCACGTCCGAATACTCGTGCGCCTACAACAAATACACGCTCGAACTGCGTTATCCGGTGATTCTGAAACCCTCGTCCACGATCTACGTGCTGGGCTTCCTCGAAGGCGGCAACGGCTTCACCTCGTGGAAAACCTTCTCGCCCTTCAAGATCAAACGCTCGGCCGGTCTCGGCGTACGCCTCTACCTGCCCGTAGTCGGCATGCTGGGCATCGACTGGGGGTACGGTTTCGACCACCCCAATCAGGGAGACACGAGCAAACCCTTCGGCAGCAAGTTCAGTTTCGTCATCGGACAACAGTTCTGACAACCCGTCCGGGCCCGAAATTCCGCATCCGCAGTCCGAAACCGAACGGTATGGCAGCAAAATTGAAAAATAATAGTTATTTTTAACCGATAAAAAAACACAGGATTATGAAAAAGATCTTTTTATCCGCACTCTTCGTCCTCCTCGCGGCAGGTGCGGCATCGGCACAGAACTGCATAATCATCGACAGCGAAAAGGTCTTCAAGTCGCTCGCGGAGTACACCTCGGCCCTCGACACGCTCGACAAACTGGGCGAAGCCTATCAGGCCGACGTGGACAAACGGTTCGCCGAGGTGGAAAACCTCTACAACACCTACATGGCCCAGAAAGCCTCGCTCTCCGCCGCCGCCCGTCAGTCGCGCGAAGAGACGATCCTGCAAAAAGAGAAGGAGGCGACCGAATACCAGCAGAGCATCTTCGGAGCCGACGGCACGCTGATGAAAAAGCGCATCGAACTGATCCAGCCGATCCAGAAAAAGGTGTTCGACGCCATCGAGACCTACGCCGAACAACACGGCTACGATCTGGTGCTCGATTCGTCGGGCAATGCCTCGCTGCTCTACAATAGTCCGAAACTGGACCACACGCAGCAGGTGATCGAGGCCCTCAAATAACGGAAACTCTTAAAAATCGACAAACTAAAAACCATCTTATGAAAAAAGCAGTCAAACTGACCCTCGCGATTGCGATGATGATGGGCGCCACGTCGCTCTTCGCGCAGAAATTCGGCCGCATCGACATGCAGGCCCTAATCTATTCCATGCCCGAAACCAAGGACATGCAGCTCAAAATGGAGGAATTCACGAAGAATCTGTCGGATACCTATCAAACGATGGAGGTCGAATTCAATACGAAATATCAGGAATTCACCAAGAATCAGGCTACGATGACGGACGCCGTGCGTCAGATGAAGGAGAAGGAGCTCAACGAACTGGCGAGCCGACGCGACGAATTCATCCAGATGGCGCAGCAGGACCAGCAGAAGGAGCAGACCCGTCTCTACACGCCGATCTATCAGAAAGCACAGAATGCCGTCGACCAGATCGCGAAGGCCGGCGGCTACACCGTCATTTTCCAAACGGGGCAGCAACCCTATCTCGACGAAGCTGCGGTTACGGACATTCTCGCCGAGGTGCAGACTTCGCTGGGCATCGATCCGGTCGCGGCTGCCAAAGCACTGGCCGAAGCCGCCAACACCGCGGGCAACGGCGCAGAGACTTCGGCCGTCAACTGATCCGTACTCCGGATACGGCAGAAAACGCAGGCTTCCCGGCCTGCGTTTCTATTTTCATCCGCGGACGACACCGCGGAATTTCCTGCAAATTGTTCAATATTTCCTCCGGATAAACTTTTCAGAGCATAAGGCGCGTTATATTTGCATATCCGAATTTTGCAAACAGACTGCTATGACCAAACACGATAAAACGCCGGAAATTCCCTGTTTCACCATTCCTGTCCTCGCGGATATGGGCGATAGACAAGGGACTCCCGTATCCGGTCCGCTTTTCCGGAATTTTCTGATCGCCAAAACCGATTCGAAAATGGAAGCCTTCCAATTCCCGTGCAGAATCGGGGCCATCACCATCGGAATCTGCACCGCCGGAGAAAGCCGCATCCTCTCGAACCTCAGGGAATACACCCTCACGGAAGGCTCCATGTTCGTCAGCACGCCGCAGAATATCCTGCAAGTATATTCGGAACACGACTTCCGCTGCGACGTGCTGGCCATTTCGCCCGACTTCATGCGGCAGATACATATCAATCCCCAGTATCTATTGCCGGTGCTGATGGTTTTCGGCGACCAGCAGTGCTTCCCGCTATCGGAAGCGAACCGTAGCGCACTGCACCATCTGATCCTCCAGATCGAAACCGAAATGCAGGTCGCTTCGGGCACGCATTTCACCACCGAAATCATCAGCGGGCTCATTTCGGCGACGATCTACAAAATCGGCGACATCCTCACCCGTCGGATCGAGCAGTGCCCGCCTCAGGAACAACCGCGGCGCAATCGGGCCGAGACCTACTTCCGGCAATTCATGCAACTGCTGAGCGAATCCTTCAAAACGGAACGGTCGGTGGCCTACTATGCCCGCCGGATGTGCATCACGCCGAAGTACCTCACCACACTCATCAAACGCATCAGCAACAAGTCCGTATCGGAGTGGATCGACGAATACGTCATTCTGGAGGCCAAAACCCTGCTCAAATATTCGAACATGAGCATTCAGGAGATCGCCTATCACCTCAACTTCCCGAACCAGTCGTTTTTCGGCAGCTATTTCAAACGCAACACGGGACTTTCGCCCTCGCAGTACAAACAGTCGTGAACCCCGCCCGCAGCGTGCGCGAAGAGGGCTTTGCCGGAATCCGGCAAAGCCGCGCAATCGCCGGTTCCGTCGGCAGTCCGCCGCCCCCAATGCGGCGGCCGCGGCTCGTTGCCGCCTCCGCCGGTATGCCGGGTACGAACCGCAAATGCTTTTTGTCCTTTCGCTGCCGGTAAAGTGCGACGGGACGGTGCCCGCAAGCGTGTTTCTGCACCCTTGCCCTACAAGCAGAGAGAAACCCGCGTGCAGGCAAAGTCATTCGCAAGGAAAAGAGATGCGGCCCCGGATGCACGATAAGCCGAAAAGGACGGCAGCGCAGGTTCGCGGGCAAGGCATGCACAAGCGAATGCGTACCTGCACGACGCCCGTCCGACGACGAACGCAGCACGAACAGCCCGGGACGTTTCGCGCCGCAAACGCCCCGCACCCGTTTCGACGCTCGTATGGGCCGGATTCTTGCTCCGCACTCTTCGCATTGCGATGTCCGGAGGACCGGCAAGGCGGACAAAATTCATTCGAGTTCTCGCCAAGACGCCGGCGCCTTGCGGCACCCGAAGGCCGGAAAAATTCTTTCGGGGGAGACACCGGACCAAAAGCAGAGGGAGAGAAAGGAGCGCCGGCCTCGCCTGCGAACCGCCGGCCGTCAGAAAGGATAGCCGACCCCGAAGTTGAGCGCCATGTTCCGCCACTTGAAATTATGGATCCAGCGCTCTCCGACAGGCTCGCCCGGATTGTAGAGCTGCACGCCCCAATCGAGCCGCAGCACGACGAATTTGATGTCGAACCGCAGACCGAAACCCGTGTTGAATCCCAACTCCTTGTAGAAATCGCGGAAATGGAAGATCGCATCCGCATCGTACCGTTTGCTATTCATATACCACACATTGCCCGCATCGAAGAAGGTGGCTCCGTGGAGGATGCCCCAGATCGGGAAGCGCAGTTCGAGATTGGCCTCCAGCTTCAGGTCGCCGAGCTGCATGGGGTATTCCGTGTCGGTCTTGCGCGGCGTCGTTCCCGGGCCCAGCGTGCGGGGAGCCCATCCGCGCATGCCGTTGCCGCCGCCCGCATAGAAGAGACGGTCGAAAGGCATGGCGTCGCTGTTGCCGTAGGGCCACGCCACGCCGGCATAGATGCGGCCTGCGAGGGCCACCTTTTCGCCGAGCATGATCTTGCGGCTCAGACTCAGGTCCGAACGCACGTACTGCGAATAGCGGATGCCGAAGATGTGGTAGTAGCTCTGGCCCTGCACCGGCTTCGAAAAGAGATGTTCCAGTCCGTCGATCAGATTGCCCGCCGTCTCCAGATTGAAGCGGACGAGCGTGGCATTGCCGCCGATGTGCTTGAGCTGGTTGTTGAAGACGTATCCGAAGTTGAGACCCGCGATGAACGAGGTCTTGAAACTCTCCTTCAGATACTCGTTCTGCGTTCCCTCCAGAAAAGCGTCGTCCAGATACCCCATGTCCACCACGTTTATATCCACGGGACGCAGCGAAAAGGAGGAGTAACGGGCATTGGACCACATATAGGTGAGTCCGAGGCTCGACAGCGTGCGGCGGTAGAAGGGACGGTCCTGAAAGTTGATCGAGAATTCGAGCTTCGTCTTGGGCTGGTTCACCGAGCGGTAGCGCCGCGTGCGGAACGGCATCAGAAAACGCGGGAACGACAATCCGGTCGTTACGCCGAACTCCGTGGCGTTGCGCTTGCGGGCATCGGGCGTCTTCATGAATTCGTATCCGCCGGTAAAGGCGATGTCGAACGACTCGGCGCCGCGGAATATATTGCGGTTCTGATAGCCTACGGTTGCCGAGAGGCCGTAGAAACTCGACGTGGTGGATCCCTCCAGTTCGACCTTGAAGCTCTGTTTGAGAGCGGGCGTACAGAGTATGTCGCATTGCAGGTAGCCCTCCTGCGTATAGCGCGTCTGGGTCGAATCGGCCGATTCGCCCACATAGGTAACGATGTTGGTTATATCCACGTCGCGCGGCTGTTCGACGAAAGCCACTTTCGTGCTCCGGAAATAACCGAGCGACATGAGGTCGGTATAGGTGCGCGTTACCTGATCGGCGTTGTAGACGTAGTTCGGGTAGAGCGGCACGGCCTGACGCAGCACGGACGGGCGCAGGTTGGGCTTCCCTTCGTAGACGATGTTCAGACCGCGATAATAGAGCGTATCGAGCCGATCTCTGAAATGCGGATCGCTGCGGGCCGCAGCCGGATCGTAGTTGGGAAAGACGTTGATCCGGTCGATGCGGTAGACGGTGTGGTTGTCCATCACGGCTTCGCCCCGCGCGTCGTAACCCGTCAGATACTGCTTCACGACGACCTTCAGATCGACCAGATGATCGCCGGCGAGCGTATCGGCGATGTATTCGATGTTGTTGACCGAGAAATTGTAATAACCGCGGTCCTTGAGGTACGACGCGATGCGTTCGCGCTCTTCGTTGAGTCGCGTGATGTCGAAAATATCGCCCCGGCGGATCAGCGTATGCGCCGTGTCGGGCAGGATGATCTGTTCGAGGAACTTGTCGCGGAAGTCGTAGGAGATGCTGTCGATGCGATAGGGAAGCAGCTGCCGCGTCCGGTAGGTGATCGACGCCCTCTTGCGCCGCGAGGTGGTATCGACCTCGTAGGTCGCCTCCGAAGAGAGGAAGCCCCGCGAATCCATGTAGACCTTCAGATTCTTGGCCGAACGCTCCGTGAGGTCCATGTCCAGCAGGACGGGCTCCTGTCCGATCCGGCGTTTCCAGTTGTTCCACCAGTTGTGCTTGTCGGGGTTGGCCTGTTCGTAGAGCCACACTCCGACATTGAGCCCCAGAAAACGTTTGTTCGGCGACTGACGGACATAGCGTTCCAGCTCGGCCGCGCGGATCCGCTCCTTGCGGGGCGTCGACTTGTCGTCTTCGATCCGCACCTTCTGCACGAGGTACTGTCCGTCGGGAATCTTGCGCGTAACGCTGCACGATGCGCATCCGATGCACACCGCCGCTATCAGCACGACCCTCCCGACTCCCGCACGCATCACGATCAGTTATTGAAAAAGCCCTGCTCCTGCAACAATGCGAAATAAGACTTCGAAATGGCGAGGCTGTCCTCTCTGCGGTAGCGGTTGCGCGTGAATATCTGCGCCAGATTCGGCAGGCCGTTCTCTTCGAGCAGCTGTTTCGTGGACGCCGACTCTTCGCGCTCGGCCCACAGTTCGTCGATCTCGGCGGCGGTGTAATCGGTATATTTCTCGTAGTGGACCACCGCTTCGAGCGGCAGTCGGTCCGTCAGCCCCGGCTCCTCGTCGGGATAGCCCGCAACGACGGTCGTCAGCGGAACGACCCCCTTGGGCAGTTCGAGCACGCTGCAAATCTCCTTGGCCGTATAGATCGTGGTTCCGAGATAGCAGATGCCCAGTCCGTGCATCTCGGCCTCGACGCAGAGATTCTGCGCGGCCAGCAGGGCGTCGGTCGCAGCGTTCAGAAACCACGCGAAATTATCGTAGGCCGGATCGGCATCGCGCTGCCGGCACCACATCGAGAAACGGTGCACGTCGGCACAGACCGTGATGACGCACGGGGCTTCGACGACCATCGCCTGATTGAAATGACAGGGGGCCAGTTTGCGGCGCAGCGCCTCGTCGCGGGTTACGACGAGCGAATAGAGCTGCATGTTGCCGCAGGTCGACGCACGTGTCGCCGCTTCGAGCAGCTCCCGCAAGGTCTCTTCGGGTATGGGTGCGGGGCGGAATTTACGAATGGAACGATGCTTGAACAGCACACTTTTCATAGGAATCGACATTTTTCACAAATCTGCACAAAAGTAGTAAAACTTTTAGAAGTTTTATTATTTTTGCATGGATATAACCTCTTTACGACTTGCAGACACCGTTTGCAAAATACGAAGGCGCCGGCAACGATTTCATCCTCATCGACGCGCGCGACGCCGCCACCGAACCGGACAGCAATTTGATTGCCAAATTGTGCGACCGTCATTTCGGCATCGGCGCCGACGGTCTGATGACCCTCGGACGGAGCGCCGCTGCGGACTGCTCGATGCGCTACTACAATGCCGACGGCTCCGCAGGCGAAATGTGCGGCAACGGAGGCCGCTGCTTCGCGCTCTTCGCCCGTCATGCAGGCATCGGAGGCGATACCCTGCGTTTCGACTCGCTCGACGGCCCTCATACCGCGCGCATCTGCTCGGCCGACCGTTTTCGAGGGACCGTGGAACTCGGCATGACCGACGTGAAGCGCATCGAGGCAGGCGACGGCTGGTGGTTCCTCAACACGGGCGTCCCGCATTATGTGGAACTCACGGACGACATCGCACGCACCGATGTCGCGGTCCGCGGACATGCGATCCGCCGCGATACGGCCCGCTTCCCCGAGGGCACGAACGTCGATTTCGTGCAGATCGCGGGCGAAGGCCGGCTCCGCGTACGCACCTACGAACGGGGCGTGGAGGCCGAGACGCTGGCCTGCGGTACGGGTGCTACGGCCGCCGCGCTGGTCGTCCATCACGCATTCCAGCCCGGCGTGCGGCGTTTCGACGTCGAGATGCCGGGCGGACGGCTCTCGGTCGCTTTCGACCGTGCGGCCGAAAACCCCTTCTTCCGCAACATACGTCTCTCGGGAGAGGCGCGCCGCGTCTTCAGCGGTACGATCGACACCGACAATCTCTAATCAACCAACTTCTTATATCCACTTTCCACTCTTCACATGAAAACACAAAAGGGGTTCCGCAATCAGGATCGCGCGGACGAACTGCGCAAGGCCAAACGCCTCGAACCGATGCACAAAAGCGGCAAGGAGCGCCACATGCTCTACAACAAGTTCGAGGATGATCCGGAGGACGAAGCGATCCTTCGTCCCCGCCCCGAATCGGCGTTCGACTACTTCGACGACGAGGAAAACCGCTAAGTGCTTATGACCGAAAAATTCATCATGGCGGGCGACACCGCCCTGCATATCTGCGACTCGGAGCGGGGCGAGCGTTGCGTCGTGCTGCTGCACGGCTATCTCGAATCGCTGCTCGTCTGGGAAAGTTTCGTACCTCTGCTCTACAAAGAGGTGCGCGTCGTTACGCTCGACCTGCCGGGGCACGGCATCTCGGTCGTTCGCGGCCAAACGCACACGATGGAGTGGCTCGCGGACGTGGTGGCCGATGCGCTCGCGGCCCTCGGCATAGGCCGCTGCACGCTCGTGGGGCACTCGATGGGCGGCTACGTGGCCCTCGCCTTCTGCGAGCGTCATCCCGAGATGCTCGACGGTCTGGTTCTGCTGAGCTCCACTCCGAATCCCGACACGCCCGAAAAACAGGCAAACCGCCTGCGCGAAATCGCACTGGTCCGTGCGGGGCGCAAAGAGACGCTGGCGCATGCGGCCCCCGCCGCAGGCTTCGCCGCCGAAAACCGGGCCCGCATGAAGGACGAGATCGCCGACCTCGCCGAACAGGTCTTCCTGACCGAAGACGACGGCATCGTGGCTCTGCTCAACGGAATGCGCGAACGCAAAGACCGCAACGACGTGCTCCGCGCCTCGCAGGTGCCCGTGCTCTTCATCCTCGGATGCGCGGACGACTACATCCCGCGCGACAAAGCCGAAGCGATGGTCGCGGATCATCCCGAGGCGCAGGTCGCGTGGCTCGACCATTCGGGGCACATGGGTTTCCTCGAACAGCCTGAAGAGACGGCGCAGGCCATTCTGGGATTCGTCCGATGCGGACGTCCGGCCCCGCAGGCACGCCCGGCCGCCGCACCGGAGAAATCCGCGCACCCCTCCGCACCGGAAAAGAGCGACGCATAGCCTGCACCCGGCGAACGGCCTCCGCACGAACCGGATCGGTACAGGGGTCGCGGCACGAACCGGAAGCGGCGAGAGCCGGCGACCGCGGCCGGCAATACGTTCCGGCAATCGAACCGGTGGAAAAAGGCGTCCTCCGGCCGGTGCCGCACCCTGCCGTACCGATCCTCATGTCTCGCGCTCCGCAGCAGCAAGGCGCCGGTGTCCGCCATGTACCATGCAGTCGGGTGGCGCCGGAGCTTCTTTTCGGGGCACTCCTGCTGCCACGGATCGTGCAGCTTCGCTGCGACCGCAGGTTCGCAGCCTACGCCGGATCGGCCGCACCGGCACTCCGGCCACGATCGTTCAGAGCGGCACCTCCTTCGCAACGACCGATTGCGGCGGCATTCGCACGGGGATATGGGGCGGAAACCCCTTGTTTTCGGTCGTTTTCACTGGATTCGGAGAGGACGCATTACCCCATCGAAGCATTTTATACGTATTCATGATATGCGTAATAACAAAATTCAAGATGCGGGAAAAGCTCACGAAGCCTCAAAAACGTGTGTGCGAAGTTTGTCCTGTGTCCATGTAAGGCTATGACGTCCACGGGGCTTATCCGTATGCTGCGGCACAACCGGCATCACCTGCATCCGCAGGGAACATCCATTTTTCAGAATATTGTTTTCTCGTCGCAACGTTTCTAATTCCGATTTTAGATCCGCTTTTTCAGCTTCAGATCGGCCCTACCGAGGGAGGGGGGGGGCGTTTCGTTTGGCTGTGAATACGTACCCGAAACATACCATGCGTATGCGTTTATTCGGAGCATTCCGATTTTTCACCGGCCCCCCGATTTTGACCCATTCCGTTTTACGACTCCACGTGCAGACATCCCGGCGATCCGGTCCTCCGCCCCTCTTCCGAAAACAGTTGGAGAAAGCGCAGTCGGACAAGACGCCGGAGCGGCGACCCGCACGGAGTCCCGGTGCTGCGTGCGTTTGTCGGCGAACCCGCAAGACATGCCGGCGGGGGCGATGCCGCCCCGTCCGGCAGGTGCCGCCGGCCGCGCAGCCCGAGGCGGCCGGCGAACCCGCAGAAGGTCGCGGGGGCGCGGACCGGCAGAAGTGCCGTTTCGGCTGGGAAGGCGGAAGCTTCGCCCCTCCCGAAAGGCGGTGTTCCCATCCGGCGGTCGAAACGCTGCTCCGGAAAATCAGAAGCTCAGCTTGGCGCCGGCGAACCAGCTGCGCGGCAGCGAAGGTCCGTAGATGTAGCCCGAGTCGCGGTCGGCGCCGCGGTCGAAATCGCGTTGGTAGGCATCGAAAAGATTCTGCACGCCGCCGTTCAGTTGCAGCGTGATCCGGTCGTGGAGGCGTATGTCGTAGGAGAGCTTGAGGTTCACGTCCCAGAACGAAGGGGTTTCGACGGCCGTGTCCGTCGCCGTTCCCGATCCGGCCATGTGCTGCACGAGCATCCGGCCCGTGTAGGTGCCCGTGAGGTCGGCGGTGAAGTTGCGAAGCGGACCGAACGAGGCGGTGAAGTAGCCGTAGGTGTCGGGAGCGCGGAACATGCGGCGCACGGGAGGCACCTCGGGATCCTCGCTCCACTGCTCGGACTCCGCATAGCGGCTTTGCTGGAGGGTGAAGCCCGCTTGCAGCGAAAACCAGCGCGTGAAGGCGGCCTTGCCCTCGAAATTGAGCCCCTGCACGGTGGCGCCCGAGCCGTTGTAGCGCTCCTTCACGGTATTGCCGCTTTCGTCCTTGTCCGGCAGTGCGCGCAGGGAGAATACGTCGTCGAGCATCGTGTAGAATCCTTCGACGAGCAGATTCGCCTGCACACCGCCGAAACGGTGGTAGAGATCGGCCGAGGCGCTGAAACTGTTCGAGCGCTCCTCCCTCAGATCGTCCGCCAGCCGGATGCGGACCCGTTCGCCGCCCGCGATCGAGATGTGCATGTCCTCGTCGAAAGCCTGCGGAGCGCGGAATCCGCCCGCGTAACTCACGCGCAGGTTGACGTCCTCGGTCGGGTTGAACCGCACGTTGACGCGGGGACTGAAGATCGCATGCGCCACGAGGTTGTGTTTGTCCACGCGGCCTCCGAGGAGCAGCGACCAGCGCCCGGTTTTCCACTCGTTCTGAAGGTAGGCGCTGAAGATGTGAACGTTCTGGTCGGTGCGGATGCCGTAGCCGAGCGACTCGTCCTCCAGTCCGTCGTAGGAGTATTCGGCACCGAGCGTCAGCTCCGCAGGCATGAAGCCGAGGCGGCCGAACGTGCGGACGTATTGCGCACCCGAAGCCACCGTGATGTCGTGCGTGGTGCCGTATGCCTTGGAATCTTCGTGGCTGCCGTAGTAGCTTTTGCGTGCGGTGTTCTGAAAGGAGGCGTAGAGGTTGAAGCGGTTGCGCAGATCGGCCGACGAAACGTCGAACGCGAGGCTGCCGCCGTCGATCGAGTGGTCGGTCTGCTCGGCGAGGAGCGCTTCGTGCGCCGGCCGGTCGAGCCGGTCGCCGCCGCGGCGGAATTCGCCGATGTGGTGATATTGGGCCGTCAGGCGCGAGTAGGCGCCCGTGCGGAGGAACGTGCGTGCCCCCACGGCCTGCGAATTCAGCACGGGCAGTTCGGTGAATCCGTCGCCGTCGCGGTCGTAGTCCGAGCGGTGGCGGCGCTGACCGTAGACGCAGAGGCCCGCCTTGCCGTTGTCGCTCACGAGCGAGGCGTTGAGCGAGGTGTTGTTGTCGTAGGAGCTGCTGCCGCCCAGCGACATGAGCGTGTGGGCGACCTGTGCCGTATTGTGGAGCGGATCGCGCGTGATGATGTTGATCGTGCCGCCGATGGCCGACGACCCGAAAAGAGCGGAACCGCCTCCGCGCAGCACCTCGACCCGCTCGATCATGCTGGCCGGAATCTGTTCGAGCCCGTAGACGCCCGTGAGGGCCGAGAAGACGGGGTGGGAGTCGATGAGTATCTGGGAGTAATGGCCGTCGAGCCCGTTGATGCGGACCTGCGTGAAGCCGCAGTTCTGGCAGTCGTCCTCGGTGCGGACGCCGGGCTGGAAACTCAATCCCTGAGCCAGACAGACCGAATTGGTCTTCTCGAACAGGTCGGTTCCGAGGACGCTGACCAGCGCCGGAGCTTCGCGGCGCAGCGAGGCGCTGCGGCTGGCCGAGACCACCACGTCGTCCATCGAAATGCCGCTCTCGGCGATTTCGAAGTTGAGCTCCTGCGTTTCGCCTCGGCGGAGGACGATCTTTTTTTGTTGGGGCGAATAACCGATCTGGCGGGCTTCGACGACGTATTCGCCTTCGGGCAGATTGTTGAGAAAATAGTGTCCCGAGGCGTCGGTCGCGATGCCGTGGGCGGTGCCGTTGACCGTAACGGTCGCAAAGGCGAGGTGTTCGCCGGTCCCGCGGTCGACGACATGGCCGAAAAGATTGGCGTCCGTGGGGCGTTTGGGGGCGTCGTCCGCCTGCGCGACGCAGGCGAGACACACGAAAAGTGCGGTCGTTATGATGCGTTTCATGGGTTCGAAAACGGATTGGTTCCGACAGGGACGCACGGGAAAGCGCCGCCGGACGGAGGGATTCGGAAAAAAACGGAGGAATGGGAAAGAGGCGTATCGTCAGACGGCCGCGGGCGGAGCACGCAGCGATCGGTGCGGGAGGCTTACGGCGAGCTTGGCGCAGGTCGGAAGCGGAGCACGGGTGCCGAGCGGCGTGAGACGTACTTCGAGCACGGAGGTCTCGGTGCGCAGACAGGGGAAGAAATCGTAATCGTCGACGATGCACTTTTCGACGACTTGGCTCTGGGCGCCGTTGTCCGGCACGAGGTCGCCGCACAGGGCTGCGAAGTGCAGCGGGTTTTCGGTATAGATATGGACTTTGTGCCCGATGATCGTTGCGAGCAGAATCAGGAGCAGAAGGCCGGAGTAGCCTGTTTTCCGTAGCGGATGTGCCATATCGGACGCAAAGATAGGGCAAAAATCCGGTCTGTCAATCCTTGCGGTGAAAATACCCGATTATGGGGAGCCCACCTCGGTTGCCGGTGTGCGGCGGCGGGCCGCCGGAGGCGGGCGGGACGTTCGCGGCCGGTGGGTCTGGGCGGAAGGTGCTCGGGCGGAGGGGTCGATGCGCTTCGGAGAAACAGGCGCCGGGGACGGGCCGCACGGGCATACCGGGACCGCGATCCCGGCACGCCGCCTCACGGGCGAAGGGTCATTGCCCCTCCTGCGCCCGCAGCTTGCGGGCGATGGCGAGCACCGAATCGTCGGGAATGTCGCCCTTTTTCTTCATGGCGAGGATCGTGCGGACGAGGTATTTGTCCAGATCGCGCCGCAGACGTTTGTAGAGCGGACAGGAGGTGTAGTTCTCGTTGTCGAGCAGTACGTCGCGGATCGAGCGCAGCGAATTGGTGTAGTTGGCCAGTTCGTTCCTGAGTGCCACGCCCTCCTTTTTCGAGGCGTTGATCTTGGCGATCGACATCTGCTTGAGCTTTTCGCACACGGCGCTCAGCGCGATCATCACCACGCAGTCCATCAGCGTGTGGCCGTGCATGTAGAGGTAGGTGGTTTCGGGCGTAACGCCGCGGTCGCGGAGCTGCCGCTCGAACCGGTGCATCGGTTCGACCATGTCGGGGTGTTTGGCGCGGAGCGCCGCGTCGCGTTTCGAGACGTTGCGCCGGAGCCATGCGATCGTATTGGCGCCGTTGCCGGCGATGTCGAGATAGCCGATGCGGACCGTGGCCTTGAAGTCGGCCAGCGTGAAGACCGTCTCGGCGGAACGGAAAGCCGAGTAGACGTACCACAGAAACATGGGGTAGATCGCCCGCGAATAGTCGGCCATGAAGGCCACGAAGTCGAAGATGCGAGTGTCGTTCTTGGTGGCCTTGACGCAGACGTTGTGCAGCGAAGGGGCGTAGCAAAGGTAGTTTTCGGTGGCGTAGGCGTAGGTGTGGAACATGTAGCGGGCGGAGCCCACCTCGCGCGACTGCTCGGTGCGGTCGCCGAAGAGGTAGTCGAAGTCCGAGTCGACGCACAGAAGCAGCTCCTCCGACGACTCGGGGATCATGCTCAGCAAAACCTTCTTGCCTTTGGGCAGGTCGGGGCGGTTGGGCACCGAAATCTCGAAATGCAGATAGGGATTGCGGAAGTGGTCGAAGATGCCGCGCCAGAAGGCGACGTCCTCATATCCCTCGACGAAGACCCGCACGAGCCGCTGCGAAGGGTCGACAGGCAGCGGACGGGGCAGCCCGCCGGATTCCTCTCCGTCGTGCGCGAAGCCGATGTTCCGCAGTTTTTCTACGATTGTGCGTGCCATATGCGAACAAAGATAATTATTTATTATTTTTGCACAATACGAAATGCCCGAAACGGCGTTTTAATCCAACAATTCGGACAATAATAGACGATGACGAACGACTGGAAAGCGAGACTGGGAATGGTCTATTCGACGAATCCCGATTTCGAATACGAGACCGACCGGCGGCCCCCCGAGGCCGATACGCTGCCGCCCGCACGGCAGGAGTTGCGCGTGTGGCTCGACCGCCGGCAGCGGGCGGGCAAGACGGCGACGCTCGTGCGCGGCTTCGTCGGCGCGGAGGCCGACTTGCAGGAGCTGGGGCGTCTGCTGAAAACCCGGTGCGGCGTGGGCGGCGCCGTGAAGCAGGGCGAGATCATCGTGCAGGGCGACCACCGCGACCGCGTGGTCGGTCTTCTGCTCGAAGCCGGATATGTCCGGACCAAAAAGGCGGGCAGTTGAGGCGGCTGGCCCATATCCTCGCCGCATTGGTCGCGCTCTGCTTCGCGCAGCATGCGGCGGCGCAGTATTACACATGGGGCTCCGACGCGGCGTCGCTGCGCTGGGAGACGGTGCGTACGCCCGACGTGCGGGTCATCTACCCCGATACGGTGCGCGACGCCGCGCGGCGGACGCTCTTCTACATCGAGGCGGTGAAGCCGTCGATCGGCTACGGGTTCCGCCACGGACCGATGCCCATCCCGTTCGTCATGCACCCCGAGAATTTCCGCTCGAACGGATTGGTGATGTGGCTCCCCAAGCGGGTGGAGTTCCTCACCTCGCCGGCGGTGGACGGCTATTCGATGCCGTGGCTCAAGCAACTCGTGGCCCACGAGTACCGCCACGCCGTGCAGTACAACAACCTCAACCGCGGCGTGATCAAGGCGGCGAGCTGGCTTCTGGGGCAGCAGGGTTCGACCATCGGACTGCTCTTCATGCCCATTTGGGCGATGGAGGGGGATGCCGTGATGTCCGAGACCGAGATGTCCTCCTTCGGACGCGGCCTCCAGCCCCGTTTCACGCTCGAATACCGCGCCATGGGCGACCTCGCGGCCGCGGGAGGCAATATCGACAAGTGGTTTTGCGGCTCCTACCGCGACATGGTGCCCGACCACTACCAGCTGGGCTATCAGATCTGTTCCTATGCCTACACGCGCTACGGCGAGAACATCTGGGACAAGGTGGCGCGGTTCAGCGTCCGCAACCCCTATCTGTTCTTTACGAATCCCGTGGCGCTCAAAAAGTTCTACGGCACGAGCGTGGACGACCTGTTCCGCGCTACGTTCTCCGATCTGGCGTCTTGGTGGGCATCGCTTCCGCCGCAAGAGGATTCGGCCGCACCGCTCACTCCGCTGCCGGAGCGCAATTATACGACCTACCGCTGGCCTCTGCCGCTGGGCGATACGGCGGTGCTGGCGCTGAAAACGGACTTCGACCGGGCGACCCGTTTCGTGCGCATCGACCGCCGCACGGGCGCCGAGGAGCGGATCGCCTGCACGGGGTCGGTCTCGACCCGGCCTGCGGTGGGCGGAGGCCGCGTCTGGTGGACGGAGTACCGTCGTTCGCTGCTGTTCGAGCAGCGCGTAAATTCGCAGCTCTGCTATATGGACCTCGCCGACGGACGTCCGCGGACCGTTGCAGGCAGACGCAACGCGCTCTATCCCGCCGTGGTGCGGGATTCGCTGCTCGCTTGGGTCGAATACCGGCCCGACGGCAGTTTCGCGGTGGTCCGCACGGACGCCAAAGGCTGCGAGCGCCGAACGCCCGCTCCGCCCCGCTCCGAGATTCACGGACTGGCGTGGGACGACACGACCGATGCGCTCTATGTGCTCATCACCGACGACTCGGGCATGTGGCCCGGCCGGGTGGAGCAGACGGGGATTCGTCCGCTGCGTCCCGGGGCTTACGTAACCCTGAGCGATCTGAGGGCCGGCGGCGGGAAGCTCTACTTCGGGTCGATCGCCACGGGGCGCGACGAGGCCCACTGTCTCGATCTGTCGACCGGCGAAGAGCGACGCCTCACGACTTCGGCCTACGGCTCTTTCTCGCCGGCGCCGGACGGCAGCGGAGCGACGCTGCTGACGAATTACACCCGCCGCGGCTACCGTGTGGCCGTGCAGACGGCGCAGGCCGGTCCCGATACGGTGGCTTTCGCACGTCTGCCCCGCAACGTGGTGAATCCGCCGCGCCGGCGGTGGAAGGTGGTGAACCTCGATACGGTGCGCTTCACGGCAGCAGATTCCGCGGCGCAGTATGCGAAACACCGTGCGCGTCGCTACCGCAAGATCCCGACGCTCGTGAAATTCCACAGCTGGATGCCGCTGGCATTCGATCCGTTCGAACTGGTCGACGAGCACAATGTGAATCTCAACGTGGGCGTAACGCTCGTCTCGCAGAACCTGCTTTCGAATGCCGAGGGGTTCGTCTCCTATGGCTGGAACCGCAGCGAAGGTTCGCTCGTGCGGGCTGCGCTCCGCTATTTCGGGCTGGGCGTACAACTCGACGTCGACGGCGCCTACGGCGGAAATCAAGTGTTCTATTCGTTGATGCAGACCGATCCGGAGACCGGCGCGGACGTATATCAGAAACGCCCCAGCCCCGACCGCTACTACTCCGTGGGAGCTGCCGCGACGCTGCCGCTCTACTTCCAGCGGGGCTACCACACACGCCGGCTCTCGGTCTCGGCGGGCTGGAACTTTTCGAACGGCATGGTGGCGAAGGTCGGCGAACTGCGCTTCGACAAGGAGACCGGCGCCATCACGAACATCGAGAACATCGGGTTCCGCAAAGGACTGCACAAGCTGACGTTCGGCGTCGGCTGGTCGGATGCCGTGCAGGCCGCGCACCGCGACTTCGTGTCGCCGTGGAGCTATACGCTGAGCGCCAACTATGCGTTCAATCCGGCGGACGAACACTTCAGCGACCTCATCTCGCTTTACGGACGGGTCTACACTCCGGGATTCTTCGCCCACAACTCCCTCTCGGTCGCGGCGGCCTATCAGACCTCGATCGGCGGGTACAGACTTCCTTCGGGGGAGACCTTCCTCAGCTACCGGTCCACGCGGCTTTTGCCGCGCGGCGTGGATGCTGCGGACATCCGCAGCGACGACTACACGGCTCTGTCGGTCGATTATCAGTTCCCGCTGTGCTATCCCGAAGGGGGAATCTCCTCGGTGCTCTATTTCAAGCGCATACGCCTGAATCTGGGCGGCGACTTCGCACAGTTCCGCTATTTCGGCGGAGGCCGCGAACGATGGCGGCGCCTGTGGTCCTACGGAGGCGACGTGGTCTTCGACGTGAATGTGTTCCGGCAGCCTGCATCGGCGACCGCGAGCGTGAAACTCTCGGTCTACAAACCCAGCAACGGAGGCGTGTGGGTCGGCGCCGGATTCGGACTTCCGTTCTGACGGGGCGATTTTTGCGGAGAATGAGACGCAGGTCCCGATTATTTCGTAATTTTGTACCAAATTCCGGTTTATGACATCTGAGAAAAAAACGCGAATATCCTCACGAACCGTCAAATGGCTGTGGATCGCTGCGATGACGCCCTGCGCGTTGCTGCTGGCGATGCTGCTGCTCACGGCCTGCGGCCTGTTCGGTCGCCTGCCGTCGTTCGAAGAGCTGGAGAACCCGAAAAGCAACCTTGCGACGGAGATCTACTCCGCAGACGGCAAGGTGATCGGCACCTTCTTCGTGCAGAACCGCTCCTATGTGCAGTACGAAGAGCTCTTCCCCGAGGATTCGACGCTCCGCATCCGGCTCGGCGGCCACGAGGTGCCGCCCATCGTCGCGGCGCTCATCGCCACGGAGGACGTGCGGTTCCGCAGCCATGCGGGGGTCGACATCCCGTCGCTCGTGCGGGTGGGAGTGAAGACCATCGCGCTGCGCAACTCATCGCAGGGCGGCGGCTCGACCATCACGCAGCAGCTCGCCAAGAACCTCTTTCCGCGCGATACGGTGAGCCGCGGCCGGAACGGCCGCACGATGAAACTCGTGCTCTCGAAGTTCAAGGAGTGGATCACGGCCCTCAAGCTCGAATACAACTACACGAAGGAGGAGATCGCGGCCATGTACCTCAATACGGTGGAGTACGGGTCGAACGCCTACGGCATCAGGTCGGCGGCCCACACCTTTTTCAACAAGGAGCCGCACGAACTGAACGTGCAGGAGGCCGCGGTGCTGGTCGGCGTGGTGAACGCTCCGACGCGCTATTCGCCCGTGCGGAATCCCGACAATGCGCTGGCGCGCCGCAATCTGGTGCTGGCGCGCATGGAGGCCGCAGGGGCTCTGACGGAACACGAGCGGGATTCGATCGGCGCACTGCCGATCGTGCTGAACTACAAACCCGTGTCGCACAACGAGGGTACGGCCACCTACTTCCGCGAGATGCTGCGGCTCGTGATGAATGCCGAGAAGCCCCGCCGCAATCAGTTCTACACCGAGTGGGACTACGAAGAGGCCGTGCGGCTCTACGAGGAGAATCCGCTCTACGGCTGGTGCCGCAAGAACCGCAAGGCCGACGGCACGCCCTACAACATCTACCGCGACGGTCTGAAGATCTACACCACGATCGACTCGCGCATGCAGACCTACGCCGAACAGGCCGTGCAGCGGCAGCTGGAGAAGGTGATCCAGCCGGCGATGGATGCGCAGTACCGCCGCACGAAGGTGCTGTTCCTCGACACGGACAAGGCCGAACGCGAGAAGATCGTGCGGCGTGCGATCGTCGGGTCGGACCGCTATCGCGAGATGAAGAAGGCGGGCGCGAGCCGTGCGGAGATCGAGGCTTCGTTCGACCGGCCCGTAGCGATGAAGGTCTTCACCTACCGGGGCGACCGCGATACGGTGATGACCCCGCGCGACTCGATCCTCCACCACAAGCGGATCATGCGTGCGGCGTTCGTGGCGATGGATCCCCGTTCGGGCCATGTGAAAGCCTATGTCGGCGGTCCCAACTTCCGCTATTTCAAGTACGACATGGCCAAGCAGGGCAAGCGGCAGATCGGCTCGACGATCAAACCCTTCGTCTACACCTTCGCCATCGATCATCTGGGCATGACGCCCTGTACGCTCGTGCCGAATCTGCCCGTTACGATCGAGACGGCCAACGGCACGGCATGGTCGCCCAAGGAGGCGGGCCGTGTGGAGTACGACGGAGCGCTGCATCCGCTGAGCTGGGGCCTTGCCCGAAGCCGCAACAACTACTCGGCGTGGATCATGAAGCAGGCCAAGCAGCCGGCAGCGGTCGCCGACTTCATTCACAACATGGGTATCCGCAGTTTCATCGACCCCGTACCGGCGTTGTGCGTGGGTTCGTCGGAGTCGAATGTCTTCGAGCTGGTCAGCGCCTTCTCGACCTTCGCCAACGAAGGCGTGTACAACGAACCGATCTTCGTTACACGCATCGAGGACCGGCAGGGCAACGTGCTGGCGACCTTCATTCCGCAGTCGCAGGACGCCATCAGCGAACAGACGGCCTACACCATGCTCACCATGCTCGAAGGGGTCGTGAGCGGCGGCACGGCCGGCCGGCTGAAGTGGGGCTACAAACTCGACGGCGTGGAGATCGGCGGCAAGACGGGTACATCGAACAAGAACCGCGACGCATGGTTCGTGGCGGTCGCTCCGAAGCTGGTGATGGGATCGTGGGTCGGAGGCGAAGATCAGTCGGTGCACCTGCTCTCGCGCGGCGAGGGCAGCGTGGTGGCGCTGCCGATCGTCGGCGATTTCCTGTCGAAGGTCTACGACGACGGACGGCTGGGCGTCGGCAGGACGGACCGTTTCGTGCGGCCGGCCGAAATGCCCCGCTACGATTGCGACGATCCCGATGCAATGGAGGAACGGGCGTTCGAACTGGGAATCGACGAGGACGACGCCTTTTTCGATTGACGAACGCTGTTGCGCGGCGGCGGGCCGGTGCCGAGCCTCTTCCGGCAAGAGCAGCGCCGGCACAGCCGGAGAGAGGCGATCGGCAATCACGCACGGGCGGAAG
Source organism: Alistipes sp. CHKCI003 (assembly GCF_900021155.1). GTDB lineage: Bacteria > Bacteroidota > Bacteroidia > Bacteroidales > Rikenellaceae > Alistipes > Alistipes excrementavium. The sequence continues at coordinate 12,703 of NZ_FCNT01000059.1, read as the reverse complement.
AGGTCTGTGCCGTGCAGCCGGAGGTGCGGGTCGCAGGCGCGGGTCATGGACGGAGAACGGAGATCGACGAGAACTTTATAATAAATTGTCAGGAGGATGAAAATAGCCATCGTGGGCGCCAGCGGCGCCGTGGGTCAGGAATTTCTGAGGATTCTGGAGGAGCGGCCGCTGCCGTTCGACGAGTTGCTGCTTTTCGGTTCGGAGCGCAGCGCCGGACGGAAATATGCGTTTCGCGGCCGGGAGATCGCCGTACGGCGGTTGCAACATAACGACGATTTCGCCGGAGTCGACTTCGCGCTCGTGTCGGCCGGCGCGGGTACGTCGCGCGAGTTCGCGGAGACGATCACGCGGCACGGGACGGTGATGATCGACAATTCGAGCGCTTTCCGCATGGATGCGGACGTGCCTCTGGTCGTACCGGAGGTGAATGCCGCCGATGCGAAGCGGGCGCCGCGGCGGATCATCGCCAACCCCAACTGCACCACGATTCAGATGGTCGTGGCGCTCCGCGCGATCGAAGAGCTGTCGCACGTCCGTCGCGTGCGTGTGGCCACGTATCAGTCGGCCAGCGGTGCCGGCGCTTCGGGCATGGCCGAGCTGGAGACGCAGCACCGCGAGCTGGCGGGCGGAGCGGAGCCTACGGTCGGGAAGTTCGCCTATCAGCTCGCCTACAATCTGATCCCGCATATCGACGTCTTCATGGACAACGACTATACGAAGGAGGAGATGAAGATGTACCACGAGACGCGCAAGATCATGCACTCCGACGTCGAAGTGTCGGCTACCTGCGTGCGGGTACCCGTGATGCGCGCCCATTCCGAGAGCATCTGGGCCGAGACGGAGCGTCCGCTCGCGGTGGAGGAGGTGCGCGAGGCGTTCGCCCGGGCCGAGGGGGTCGTGCTGATGGACGAGCCGGCGCGTAAGGTCTACCCCATGCCGCTCTATCTCACGGGGAAAGATCCCGTTTATGTGGGACGGATCCGCCGGGATCTGGCCTGTCCGAACGGCATTGCGTTCTGGTGCGTGAGCGACCAGATCCGCAAAGGGGCGGCGCTCAATGCCGTGCAGATCATGGAGTCGCTGCTCAAGTAGCGGCCGGACGGGTGGCGGCCGCTCGTGTAAGAGGCCGTCCGACAGGTCTTTCATCTTTTTCTTGGAAAGGGGCGGAAATCTGCCAAAGGGTACGGAACGAATGAAACGAGGCTGTCTACGAATTGTTGGACGGCCTCGTTCCCGTTGCGGAAGTACGTCGGCGATCGCACGGTCCATTTCGTCCGGACGGCACAATCCCGATCACGGACCGCTCCCGATGAAGGGAACACCCGGCAGCGTGCGCCATGCGTCCGCAAACCGACGAACAGGCGGCGAAACCGTCGTAACGGCCGATCCCGATCTGCGGGGCGGCGGCACTCAGGCGGATTGTCCGTCCGTTCGGGGAAAGGTCCTTTTTCCGTCGTTTCCGCAGATGAACGCTCCCCGTCTTCCGCACGAGACGCATCAACGGCATCCGCGCAGCAGGTAGTGAAGACTTTTGTAGAAGGTTATCAGGTAGAAATAGGGTTGACGGCCATAGTGTTCCAGCACGATCCGCCATGCTCCGCGATTGTCGAAGCGGGTGATGTGCTTCGAGCGGAAAAGCAGCCACACCACACGCCGCGCCACGAAGCGGCGGAACAAGCGCGACTTGGCTTTGCGGTACTGCGCCCGCGACACGACACCCCGGCGGAGACACTCCTCCACGATCGTCAGATAATTGGCCACGAAGACCCGGAAGACGTTGTAGCCCCCCTTCGCAGCTCCGGTCCCCGCCGCGACCGTGCAGTAGTGTCCGAAACAGATTTTGGCGGGGGGGGGTCCCGCCTCGGCGATCCGGATGCTCCACACGACCTGCAACAGTTGCAACGCGGCGCCGCTCCGGTCGTCCGTTACCCCCGCATCGCGCCGCCAGCAACCGAAGTTGGCGATCCACGTCGCCCGCACCGATGCTTCGCAGATGAAGCTCCCCACGTCGGGACAAACCACCGTCTCGGGCTGCCGGTTGCGGTTCCATTCATAGAGAAAGAGCGGTCCGCGCGTGGCGAGATGACGCCCCACGGTGTCGAGCATGAGTTTCAGGCCGCCCGGCACGAAACGCACCGTGTCGTTCATCAGCTTAAGGTATTCGCCCCGCCCGTGTTGCAACGCCTGCGAGAAATTGGCATCGCGGATATTCTCCGCATTCCGGAAATAGCGCACCTGCGGATAGCGGGCCGCCACCTCGGGCGTCCGGTCTTCCGAACAGTTGTCGCACACCACGACCTCGATCTTCCGGGGATCGAAATCGGGGTCGTCGAAGAGCGCACGCAGCGTCCGATCGAGCACCTCGGCCCGGTTATAGGTCGGGATGCAGAGCGACAGCCAAGGTCTTTCCTCCATCGCCTACTCCTTCCAACGGTTTTCCTCGTACTCCGCACGGTCGAGGAAGGGAAACATATCGTCGATCGGCGGCGAGACGATGCGTCCGTCGGGCAGTACGCGCGACGAGAGTTTCGGCGCGAAGTTCTGCGCAGGATCGACCACCACCTCGCAGAAGACGGGTCCCTCCTGCTCCATGAAGCGGAGCATCGGTCCGATCTGCGCAGCGGTCGTTACCCGCATGAACGGAATCCCGTAGGCGCCGGCGATCCGCCCGGCATCGGGAAAACTCAATCCGTTGCCGTCGCACACGCCGACCAGAGGCGACCCGAACAGATTGGTCTGGGTCTGACGGATGGAGTGGTAGCCATTGTTGTTCAGATATATAATCTTGATATTCAACCTATTGTAGACAACAGTCTGCAACTCCTGCAAATTCATCTGGAAACTGCCGTCGCCGTCGATACACACCACACGCCGCCCGCCCTGCGCCACGCAGGCACCTATCGCGGCGGGAAATCCGTAGCCCATCGCCGCACAGCCCGAATTGGCATAGAGGCGCGTATACCGCTTGACGACCGCCGCCTGAAACGTTACGACACAAGCGCTGCCGTTGCCGCAGACCACCGTCTCGTCCTCGCGCCACCCTTTCGAAAATTCGCGGACGAAGACATAAGGGTTCAGCCCGTCGGGATCGTCGTAGTATGCGGGCAGAACGGCCGGATAACGAGCATCGGTCTTTCGCGCCCACGCGAGCCACGCTTCGTGCGCGGGCGTCTGCACCGACTCCGGACCGCACGCCCGAAGGCCGGCGATCGCATCCCGCAGATCGGCCCAGACGGGCAGATCGACCCGCAGGGTCGGTTTATAGAGCTCGTTGCGGTCGATGTCCACGACGATCTTGTAGGCATCGGGTGCGAAATCCTTGTAATTGTAGCTGATCTGACGGATGTTGAGCCGCGAGCCGAGCACCAAGAGACAATCGGCGTTCTGCACGACGAAGTTGCCGCCGCGCGTGCCGATCGTTCCGGGACGGCCGCAGTAGAGCGGATGGTCGTCCCACAGCAAATCGTGGGCGTTCCACGCCGTTACCACGGGAATCCGCAGCGCCTCGGCCAGTTGCACGAACTCCTCCTGCGCCCCGGCGAGCCGCACGCCGCTGCCCACGAAAAGCACGGGCCTTTTCGCTTGGCGGATCCGGTCGAGAATCGGCCGGGACAACGCCCCGTCATAATGCGGCACCTCGGCGTCGCGCACCTCGCGCTCGTCGAAGCGGCGCAGCGCTTCGGTCTCGATCGTCGCGGCCTGCACGTCGAGCGGCACATCGAGCCACACGGGACCTCCGCGCCCGTTGCGGCACAAGTACCACGCTTTCTCCAGCTGATAGGCGATCTCGGCGGGGTCCCACACCATTGCAGCGTATTTGGTCATCGGACGCACGCACGATACGATATCGAACTCCTGATCGCCGAGCTGCCGCAGCGGCAGCGACGTCGAACGGATCGTCGTTTCGCGCTTCACCTGTCCCGAGACGACGAACATCGGGACCGAATCGAGCCAGCCGCCCAGCACACCCGTGAGGGCGTTCGTGCCGCCCGGACCGCTCGTAACGCATACGGCCGCAACGCGGCCCGTCAAGCGCGCGTAGCTTTCGGCGGCGATGGCCGACGCCTGTTCGTGGTGGTTGTAGACGCAATGCAGCCGTTCGTGATGGCCGAAAGCGTCGTTCAGGTGCATCGCACCCCCGCCCGTTACCGTGAACACATGCTCCACGCCCCGTTCGGCGAGGAAATCGGCGATGTATTTTGCCAGTTTGATCTTCATATCCGCATCATATTTCGAGTATCCGTCTCATTTCATCCATGCCGGCGAAGAGCTCCTCGGGGGTCATGTCCGTGAGTTTGTGCATCTCGTACTCGTCGTCGGCGACGATCAGGGGCAGGCCATCTCCGACGCGCTTCTTGTCCATCTTCATGGCGGCGAGAATCCGCCCGCGGTCGAAATACTCCGCCTTCACCGGACAACGCAGGCAGGGCAGCAGCAGATGCTCCGCATTCCGCCGCACGCGCTCTGCAGACCGCAGACCGCGCCGCACGGCAACGAGTTCCGCGAAGAGGATGCCCGCGACGACCGCGATGCCGTGCGGCACGGCGTAATCCGCCGCGCTTTCGAGCGCATGGCCGAAGCAGTGTCCGTAGTTGAGCAGGTTGCGGCGCCCCGTGTCGAACTCGTCGTCCTTAATATAGGAGTATTTGATTTCGAGCGCCCGATGCACCAATTCCGGCAGACGGCTGCGGTCGCCTGCGCCGATGCGGGCGATCTCGTCCGCGATCCCCTCGGCCGTCGCGCGCCCGCCCATGAGGTGCAGTTTGACGATTTCGCCGATCCCGCTGTAGAAATCGGTCTCCGATAGCGTCCCGACGAACCGGCTGTCGATCCAGACCTCCGACGGGGGATAGAACGTCCCGATCAGGTTCTTGAAGTGCCGGTGGTTGAGCGACGTCTTGCTGCCCATGCAGCTGTCCGACTGCGCCAGAAGCGTCGTCGGCACGAACACCCACCCGACACCGCGGTAGAGCACCGAGGCAAGGAATCCCGTAACGTCCTGCACGATTCCGCCCCCGAACGAAACGATCGTCAGATTCTTCTTGGCGGACAGAGCCATCACGCGGTCGCACAGCGCGAGTACACCCCCGATGTTCTTGTTCGCCTCCACCGCATCGAAGCGAACGATCTCCTCGTCCGCGAACCAACGGTCGAACAGGGGTTTATAGAGCCTGTATACATTGGCGTCGGCGATCACCACGCGCGGCGCGCAGGCGGCCAAGCGCTCGAAATAGGCGTCGTCCTCCGCGAAAATCAGCCGATAGTCGCGGATCTTCGATTCGATCTCTATCTGCATGTGTATCCTCCGTCGATTACAAGTGTTTGTCCCGTAATATACGTGTTCCGCTCCGAAGCGAGGAACCCGATCAGCTCGGCGATCTCCTCCGGAGCGGCCAACCGTGCCAGCGGAATGGTCTCCGCAAGAGCAGCGATCTGTTCGGGCGTGTTGTTCCGCCGCGTGAGTTCGGTGTCGACGAACCCGGGCGCCACGGCATTGACCAGAATGTTGCGGGGCGCCAGTTCGAGCGCCAACGTCTGCGTAACGCCTCGGACGGCCGCCTTGGCCGCCGTGTAGCCGCAGCGCCCCTCTTTCGACACGAAGGCCCAGATCGAACTGAGGTTGACGATGCGCCCCGTGCGGCTCCCGCCGATCCGGCCGCCCAGCGCTCGGACGATCTGAAGCGGCGCCTTGAGGTTCACCTGAAGCATCTCGTCCAACACCCCGTCTCCGAGTGCGTCGAGCGGGGCGATGGTGTTGATTCCGGCATTGTTGACAAGTACGTCGACCCGTTCCGCGCTGCGGCACCATGCGGCGATGGATGCGGGGTCCGCGAGATCCATCTCGCTCCGCGCAGGCGTCAACACGTCGTAGCCGGCACGCCGGAACCACTCCGCCGCGGCCCGTCCGATGCCGCGGCTCGCGCCCGTTATGAGCGCCGTTTTTCGATTCGTATCCATCATTTGTCGTAAACGGTCGTCGTGATGAAGTCCACCGGCACCCGCTCGCGGAACTGCGGCAGCATCCGGTTTACATATGCGTTGATCTCGGACCCTTTGCGCCGGGCCGATTCGTATTCCAGCTCCGAAGAGTAGTAGTCGGTGGCCCGATCGGCCGAATAGCCGTCGAGCGCTGCGAGCGCCACATGCCGCACTCCGGCACGCACGAGCACCTTCAGCAGCATGATGAACGAATTGTCCATGAAGACGGCGTCGCGGTCGATGAGCTTCTCGAAGTCGAGCCGGAAGTCGAACCCGCCGCACGAACGGGTAACGTTCGACGTGGCGACGATCCGTATCCCGTCCGCCGCATGGGCGATCCGCGTCGCCTGCTGCACATAGCGCTTCGAGTTGGTCAGAAAAAGATAGTCCGTGGCGATTCCCTCGGGGATGAAGTTGATCGCCACCACCACGGGCCGCGCGCGTCGGATATACTCCTCGATCCGTTCGCGCTCGGTATTGAGCGTCGCCCCGGGGCCGACGACGAGCACGTCGCGGTCGCCGAGCAGCTCCTCAAGCCGCGCATAGTCCTCCGCATCGTCGCACGCATGCTTCTGGTAATCGACGTAGAGCTGTTCGATATACTCCTTGTCGTAGAGCAGTTTTTTCTCGTCCGCGAGCATCTTGAGGATCTCGTCGACCGCCTTCACCGACAGGGTCTTCTTGTCGAGCAGGTAGGAGACGTAGTTGGGGTGGCAGTCGTTCGAGGCGGCGATGAAGAACTTCATCGAATAGCCCCAAGGCGAACGGCGGTAGATGTCGAGGATGTTGACGTCGATGGCTTCGAGGATCTGGCTGATGTCGTAGCGCTTGCCGTAGTTTTCGTTCATATACGTCGCCAGCAGCTCCACCGGAGCGTTGCCGGCGCCCTTGCCCATGCCGAAAATCGAGCCGTCCATGAGGAGCAGCCGCGGATTGTCGCCGTGGCGGCTCATCAGTTCGATGCAGTTGGCATAGCCCAACTGGAAATTGTTGTGCGAATGGTAGCCGATCCCGATACCCGGGTCGAGGTGCTCGTTCATCATCTCGTAGTAGTGCAGCAGCGAGTTTTTGTGCAGCAGTCCGTACGTATCGACGATCGACACGGCATAGGGACGCACCTCGTTCACCAGCCCGATCAGCTCCATGAGCTCCGCATCGTCGTAGCTCGTGATCGACACGGCCTGTGTGAATACCTTGTACCCCAGCTCCTTGAGCTCACGGCAGAATTCCAGCGCTTCGCGCTTGATGTGTTTTTTGAAAATCACGCGGATACCGTCGAGGAAACTCTCCGCCGCCGGCTGTATGCGCTCCAGACCGCAGGTCCCGTAGTCGATCATTCCCACGACCTCCGTGAGGTGGCGGTTCAGGCCGCCGTAGATGCGCTCCATGCACTCGGTCGAGGGCATGATGCTGCGGTCGATGTCGAACGGACGACGCTGGTCGAGGAATCCGACCTCGATGAAGTCCACGCCGGCACCCGTTATCCGCTCGAAGACATTCACGAGCGTGTTGTGTCCGAACTTCCAGTCGTTGACATACCCGCCGTCGCGCAGCGTGCAGTCGAGCAGTTTGAAATGGTTCATATTCCTCTGTTTTTACTTGTCGGTAAGCAAAGCCCCGCGGTCGATCTGCGCGAGGTGTCCGCGGTACCATGCCGCGAGTTTCGCCACGGCCTCCCGCACGGGCGTGAAACGCAGATCGGGCATTTCGCCCCGGAGCCGCGCGTTGTCGCCCGTATATTCCATGCCGCGCCCCTCGTGCGCCACGCGGAGTGGCACCTCCGCCCCCGTGAGCTCCAGCACCGTCCCGGCCAGCGCACGCAGCGAGCAAACTTCGTCCGGCACGACGTTGTATGCCTTGAAGCGGGGTTCGTGTTCGAGCATCCACTCCAGCACGGGCATCAGGTCTTCCACCCAAAGATAGGAGAAGATCCGATCCTGCCGCAGCGTGATCGGCAGCCCGCACAGCGCCTTGCAGATCGCATTGGAGATGAATCGGATCGCATAGTCCTCGTAAGGGCCGAATATGCCGAACACCCTCAGATCGTAAATGTTGTCCGCCGCCTCGGCCGCCTTGGCGCAGACGTATTTGCAGTAGCCGTGCTCGTCGGCTGGGATTCGTTCCAGCCACTCCTCCTCGCGCATCCGCGGACGATAGGCCCGGTTGTCGTAGATGGCACCCGAACCGATCAGCAGCATCTTCCCGTATTCACGGCGGTGCCGTTCGAGGTTGAAGAACATACGTGTATTGGTATAGAAAAGATCCGAACGGTCTGCGGCATTCCGATGCCCGGGCTTGACCGCGGCATGGATCACCGCATCGACCCCGTGGCTTCGGAACCAATTGTCCACACTCCGCTCGTCCGCACAATCCAATTCGGCATGCGACGGCACGAGCAGCTCGTACCGCTCCGCCAGATAACTCTCGCGGATGTTGCGGCCGATGAAACCGCTGCCGCCCGTAACCAATATCCGTTTCCTACCTGACATCGCACCCCATATATTCACCAATCTGTTCTACACAGAGTCCGTACACCGGCTCCGTGCGATAGCGTTTGTACCAGTCGACCGTCAGGGCGATCCCCTGCGCGAGATTCGTGCGCGGTTCCCAGCCGAGCCGGAAACGGGCCTTGCCGATGTCGAGCATCAGCAGATTCGCCTCATGCACGGCATGCGGATCGGAAAGATCCTCCAGCCGGCCGCCGCCCCAATTCCGCACGACCTCGGAGGCCACCTCCCACACGGGAGCGACGCTCTCCGCCCGCGGACCGAAGTTCCACCCCTCGCAATACGCCGCAGGCTCCTCCCACATCCGCTGTGCCAGCGTCATGTAGCCTCCGAGCGGCTCCAGCACATGCTGCCACGGCCGCACCGACCGCGGACTGCGGATGCCGACGGCACGGCCCGCTTCGAGCGCACGGATGCAGTCCGGAAGGATGCGATCCGCGGCCCAATCGCCGCCGCCGATCACGTTTCCGGCCCGCACGCTCGCAATGGATTTGCCGTGTTCCCCGACTCTTTCGGGATTGAAATAGGAGCGGCGCCACGAAGCGATCGCCAACTCGGCCGCACCTTTGCTGCTCGAATAGGGGTCGTAACCTCCCATCGGTTCGTTCTCGCGGTAGCCCCAGACCTGCTCGCGGTTCTCGTAGCACTTGTCGGTCGTAATCATCACCCCCACGCGCACGCTCTCCGTCGCACGGATCGCCTCCAGCACATGAACGGTACCCATCACATTCGTCTCGTAGGTCTCCACGGGACGTTCGTAGCTGAGTCGTACGAGCGGCTGGGCAGCCAGATGGAAGACGATCTCGGGACGCCACTGCGCGAAGATGCCTGCCAGAGCCGCCCCGTCCCGTATGTCGGCCCGCAAATCGGCAGCAATGCGACGGCCGATCCCCGAAAGCACGTAATTGTCGCGTCCGGTCGCCGGATCGAGCGCCACGCCGACGACCTCGGCACCGAGTTCATGGAGCCAAATGGCGAGCCAACTCCCCTTGAATCCCGTGTGTCCCGTTACGAGCACCCGTTTCCCGCGCCAGAAGCCGCCGGACGGACCGCCCGCCGACGCTGCATCAGGTCCCGGCTTCCGCCCCTCCGTCGATCCGATTTCCGTCTGTAACCGTTTCATCTTCTTTTCCCGTTTCGCCGACAGCGACCGTGCCGCCTCCGGCCGTTCCACATCCGCCGGCATCCGTGCATCGGCCGTCCGCTTCTCCGCATACGACCGTCCCGACGTCATCTCCTGTTTTCCCGCCGGCGCCGCCCGCTTATCCGGCGACCGTTTCGCAACCGGCCGGTCCGCAGCCGCCATCCGTTCATCGTCCGGCCGTTCAGCCGCCGACCGCCTGTCCGGAGCGTTGCCTTCCGTCCGGACGTCCGCATGCGTTTCCGGCCGGATTCCGTTCGCTATTCCCATACTTTCCACGGAGCGGAACCGTTATCCCACATCGCATTCAACTCGGAATTGTCGCGCAGCATATCCATCGGCTTCCAGAATCCGCGGTGTTTGTAGGCGTGCATCCGTCCGTCCGCGGCGATCCGTTCGAGCGGCTGTTTCTCGAACACGCACGTATCGTCCCCCGCAGGCAGGTAGTCGAACACTTCGGGTTCGCAGACGAAATAACCGGCATTGATCCAGTTTCCGTCGCCGTCGGGCTTTTCCAGAAACGAGGTTACGTTGTCCGTCGCAGGATCGATCTGCAACGATCCGAATTTTCCGGCAGGTTTATAGGCCATCAGCGAGAGCAGAGCCCCCGACTTCTCGTGCGCACGGATCGTATCGGCGATGTCCACGTCCGTTACGCCATCCCCATAGGTCAGCAGGAAACGCTCGCGTCCGATGTAAGGTTCGATCCGTTTCACACGGCCGCCGGTCATCGTGTCGAGTCCCGTGTCGACCATCGTAACGCGCCACTTTTCGGAGTGGTTGTCGTGAATCTCCACCGTGTTGTCGGCCAAATCCACCGTCAGATCGCTGTTGTGGAGAAAATAGTTGGAGAAATACTCCTTGATGACATATTGCTTGTAACCGCAGCAGATGACGAAATCGTCGATCCCGTAGTGGCTGTATGTCTTCATGATGTGCCACAGGATCGGCTTGCCGCCGATTTCGACCATCGGCTTCGGAATCAGATTCGTCGCCTCGCTCAGCCGCGAGCCGAATCCGCCCGCCAGAATCACCGCTTTCATATCCTTCCTGTTTAAGCTCCAGCTTTTCGTTGTATTTCTTTCGTCCGTTTCTCGCCCCGACACAGCTCGAACGAGTTCGGCTCTGCACCCGGCTTAACGAAATGGTCGAATTTCTTCCGTTCATTTCCCCGCTCCGGTAAAACCCGAACCTGTTCGGTTCTGCCCTCGGTCAAAGGAAACGGTTCATTTCTGAATCATGTCCCTTCGGGCATCGTGTCGTCGTCAGTCTCACAACGGTATTCGTCCGTGCGCACCGTCTTTGTCCGCCGCACCGTTCCGATCCGCAAAAACCACTTTTCGGCCTGTCGTTCCAATCCATACCGGTCTTGACAGTCTGCCGCTCCCGTTCAAAACGTGCGCTGCCGATCCGCATGCCGTCCGTCTCGGTCCGTTTCCTTCCGCTCTGACGGCATTCGTTCGACCTCTGCCGAACGGCCCCGCTTCGATAAAACCGCGTACCGAGGCAAATGCATCCTCACAGCACGCCATCTTCCCGATCCGGCGGCCCGTTCATGCAGATTCTATGCCGATTACGCCGTCCTCCGATGTTCGGCCCGACCGTCTCTCGTTATTTCGCCCGCTCCGCAGCAAAGGCTCGGATCGTATCGGCCATGTAGCGAAGCATTGCGGACTGCATCCCGGGATAGACTCCGATCCACAACGTGTTGTTCATGATGTAATCCGTCTGACGCAACTCACCGACAATGCGGTAGCCCGCCCCTTCTGCCCTCATTTCGTCGAACGCCGGATGTTTCACCAGATTGCCTGCAAAGAGATTCCGGGTCTGAATCCTGCATCGCTCCAAATGCTGCGCGAGCTCGTTTCGCGTGTACCCGGCATCTTCTTTCACCGTAACGGGAAATCCGAACCAACTGGGTTTCGAATCGGGTGCCGCCTCCGGAAGAATCAGCCCCGGCGTACCGGCCAGCATCTCGCTGAGCGTACGGAAGTTGGCGCGCCGCGCTTCGACGATCGCATCGAGCTTATCGAGCTGCGCACAACCGATTGCCGCCTGCATTTCGGTCGCTTTCAGATTGTAACCGAAATGGGAGTAAACGTACTTGTGGTCGTAGCCCAGAGGCAACTCACCGTATTGTTTACTGAAACGATGTCCGCACGTATTGTCCACACCCCCGGCACACCAGCAGTCGCGGCCCCAATCGCGGAACGAATTGACAAGCCGGTGCAGCAGTGCATCGTCCGTATAGACGGCTCCGCCCTCTCCCATTGTCATGTGATGCGGCGGATAGAAACTGCTGGTTCCGATATGTCCTACGGTTCCCGTCTTGCGCCACTGTCCTCCGATGCGGTAGAGCGAACCCAATGCGTCGCAGTTATCCTCCACGAGCCACAACCCGTAACGGTCGCAAAACGCCTTGACAGCCTTCAGATCGAACGGATTGCCCAGCGTATGTGCGATCATCACGGCTTTGGTACGCGACGACCGCGCCGCTTCGAGCTGAGCGACATCTATATTGTATTGCGGAATCGTTACATCCACGAACACCGGGATCGCTCCGTACTGAATGATCGGCGTTACCGTCGTGGGAAAACCGCAAGCCACTGTAATTACTTCGTCGCCTTTCCGGATGCGCCGATTGGCCAGTTCCGGAGCAGTCAGCGCCATAAACGCCAACAAGTTGGCCGAAGAACCCGAATTGACCAGCGAACAATGCTCCACCCCAAGCCATTCGGCGAAACGCCTTTCGAAACGGTGCGCCCACGGCCCGGCCGTCAACCAGAAATCCAGCGACGCATCGACCAGATTCGCCACCTCCTCCTCGTCGAAATAACGACCGCCATATTTGACGAAACTCTTCCCTGCCACGAATTCCGGCTTCGTTCCATGCACTTCACGAGCATATTCCCGCGTAAGTGCCAAAATCCGTTGTTTCAAATCGGCCGTTCTATCCATTGCTGTTCATCTTTTCACGGTTCGCATGATTCGGTTATTCCCCACGCATCCAGCGCCTTCCGAAAACCGTTTTACAAAGGTAGAAAAAAGATCACAAAGATTCACCTCCGAGGCCCTC
>NZ_FCNT01000048.1 GCF_900021155.1 Alistipes sp. CHKCI003 | reverse complement strand
GCGAGAGCTGTCCGGCCAGCGCTGCGCTCTTGGCACGCTCGGCGTCGAGCTTGTTCTGCATCTCGCGCATCTCCAGCTGACAGAACTTGTCGTTGATGACCTGCGTCTGGGCGTCGATTTTCGAGCCGAGGGCCGTGAACTGCGCGTTGGCCGTGTTGGTCAGCGTGTTGGTCTGGTTGAGCACCGCGAGCTGACTTTCGTAGCCCTGCCGTTCAATGGCGGTGCGCACGTCGCAGCAGCACGAGGCCATTTGGGAGAGCACCTGCGCGTTGCCGGACTGTACGGCGTTGATGATCTGCTGCGCCGAGAGCCCCGACTGAGCCTGAATGTTGCACAGAGCCGTCTGGATCTGCTGTACGGAGCAGTTGAGCGACGAGGCGAGCTGCGAGATGGCATTGCCGTTGCCCTGAATGGCGTTCATGAGCAGCTGGCGTCCGGCGTCTCCGTTCAGTTCGGCCGGAAGGCTGCCCATTCCGCGGCCGCCGAAGCCGCCCCAGCCGTTACCGCCCCAGAGGGCCCACAGCAGGATCATCCACATCCACTCCCAGCCGTAAGCGTTGCCGTTACGGTTGTTCCCGTTCATCAATGCGGCCACGAGGTTGCCGTCCATCGCGCCGCCGTTGTCGAACA
>NZ_FCNT01000034.1 GCF_900021155.1 Alistipes sp. CHKCI003 | reverse complement strand
TGCCTGCCCGCCCCGAAAGGCCTGTCGCCTCGAAATGCCTGCTGCTTCGAAAAGCCTGCCGGCGCGGAAATCCGCGCAGAAACGGAGATCCGCGCCGGCGCGCCGGTCCGGTCAGAGGGCGGGACCGTCTTGTCCGTAATTCGTTACCAGCGGTTTGCCCTTACGGGTGGCGTAGGTATAATCCGCGACGGTGAACGTGAAGAGGTAGATGCCGTTGAGCAATTCGTAGTTGGTCCTGTACTGGGGGTTGCGCGCATAGCGCAGATCGTCGAAGTCGATCGCATAGCGGTTGTCGTAGCGGATTTCATGAATGTCGAAAATGTTGCGGGGGTCGGTGTCGAAAAAACTTTTCGCACCCGGCGCTATCTCCTCCGATTCGTCGATCCAGTGGGTTTCGCCCGGCTGTATGGTCAGGTAGTCGGGCAGCTCCACGCAGGAGGGGCGGTGGACGATCGTAAGGGTGCGTTTGCTTTCGTTGCACAGACCGTATCTGCCTGCATGTACGTAGTCCTCTCCCCCGCACGAGCCGCCGCATCCCGCGAACGGAATCGTGCCGAGGATTGCGAAAAGGACGATGATCGTTTTTTTCATCCGAAATTTCATATTATATATGTTTATACTTAGATTCCGTAAAATTCGAAATAATCGTCTGCCGCGTCCGTTTCGACGCCCGAAGCCTGTCGATCGGTCAGTATATTGGTTTTCAAGGCGCGCAGCGTAGGCGACTTGTAGAGCAGGGCGAGTTCCTCCGGATTATCAGGCGTTATTTTTACGTAAAGATGCGAAGGCCGGAGGGAGGTTTGCCGCAATCGGGCCGTTTCTTCTAAGATCGAGCCGGTCATTTTGCCGTCCGCAGGAGAGTGCGGATCGCGCCGAAACATGCTGACCAAGGCTTCCTGCATATTATCCAAGGAAAAAGGGTTTTTCAGTTTTTTGCCGACGGTCGGCGTCCCCTCCGAAGGCGTTCGCACGGATCGGGTGAGCACCGCCTCGGCTGTCCCTGCCGGAGCGGAGGCGCAGACAAGCGCTTCGTCCGTTCGGCAGGAAGACAAGGCGATGTCCCGGAAAAGTGTCCGATAGCGGATTTTCTTCATAGAGGCGGATTTGATACTTGAGATGAAGCAAATATAATATTATTCGGCCGATAAGTTCGCTTTTCCGTCTTCGAAACCTATCATAGGTGCTGCATTTCCTGCGCCGGACGAAAGGGTATGATAGATCGGAACGCACGGACGCTCCCTCCTAACGCTTCAGACGGCGGAAGACGGTGGCGGTGCGCGAGGTGTTGTAGATGCGGATGCAGGGACGCTCCGTCCCGTCGGGGCCGGGGGCCGGGCGGGAGAAGTGCACCGACGCCATCGAGGCGCGCTCCGTGCCGCCGAAGCGGCGTTCGTCGGTCGACAGCACCGGCACGTAACGGCCCGCCGCCGGCACGGGCAGCTCGTAGTCGGGGATCGAGGCCGCGGGGTGCCAGTTGAAGACGAACAGCAGGTCGCGGCGCGAGAAGACCATCGTCTTGTTGCGTTCGTCCATCAGCAGGTTGTAGGGATAGTCGTCCGAGAGGACCTTCCAGCGTTTGACCAGCCGCAGCATCGCCCGGTCGAAATCGCCCAGCCATGCGTAGCGGAGAAATCCGTTGCGGGCGAGCGACCACTGGCGCCGTGCGCGGGCATAGCTCCAGCCGTTGCCCTCGCGCGGAAAGTCGATCCACTCGGGGTGGCCGAATTCGTTGCCCATGAAGTTGAGGTAGGCTTGTCCGCCCGCGGAGATGGTCATCAGGCGAATCATCTTGTGCAGCGCCATGCCGCGGTCGATGACCACGCTCTCCGACGCGCGGTCCATGCGGTCGTACATCTCGCGGTCCATCAGCCGGAAAGCCAAAGTCTTGTCGCCCACGAGGGCCTGATCGTGCGATTCGGCATAGGCCACGGTCTTCACCTCGGGCAGGCGGTCGGTCATCACGCGCCACATCTCCCAGATGTCCCAGCGCTCGTCGGGAACCTGCTCGATCTGCCGGATCCAGTAGTCGGGGATCGCCATCCCGAGCCGGTAGTCGAAGCCGACGCCGCCGTCGTCGATGGGGATGCACATGCCCGGCATGCCGCTCACCTCCTCGGCGATGGTCAGGGCCGAGGGGCGGAACTCGTGGACGAGGCGGTTGGCGAGGGTGAGGTAGACGAGGGCGTCGGGGTCCACGCCGTCGTCGAAAAAGCGGTCGCGGGAGTCGAAATCGACATGACCGCGGTGGCGGTAGATCATCGAGGTTACGCCGTCGAAACGGTAGCCGTCGAAATGGAACTCGTCGAGCCAGTATTTGACGTTCGAGAGCAGGAAGTGCTGCACCTCGCTCTTGCCGTAGTCGAAGATCATCGAGTCCCAGTAGGGCTGGTAGCCCGCGTCGCCCGGCTTGGAGTAGAGGCGGTCGGAGCCGTCGAGGGCGTTGATCCCCTCGTTGAGGTTGCGCACGTAGTGGGCCTGCACGAGATCCATCACCACGGCCAGCCCCAGCTCGTGGGCGCGGCGCACGAGGGCCTTGAGCTCCTCGGGGGTGCCGAAACGCGACGAAGGGGCGAAGAAACTCGACACGTGGTAGCCGAACGAGCCGTAGTAGGGGTGTTCGGCGATGGCCATGAGCTGCACGGTGTTGTAGCCGTCGCGCTTGATGACGGGGAGGATCTTTTCGGCGAACTCCGCGTAGGTGCCCACGCCGGCGCGCTCCTGCGCCATGCCCACGTGCGCTTCGTAGATCAGCGGAGAGCCGTTGCGGGCGATGTCGAACGTGTCGCCCGACCAGTCGAAGGGCTGCGGGATCCAGAACTGGGCCGTGAAGTTTTTGGTCTCGTCGTCCTGCACGACCCGCGCGGCATAGGCCGGGATGCGGTCGCGCCAGCTGCCGTCGGCGCCGTGGACGCGGAGCTTGTAGAGCGAACCGTGCACGAGCCGCCCGGCGTACATCGCGTCGGGCAGGAAGATGCTCCACACCCCCTCGCAGTCGCGTCGGAGCCGCAGCTGCGTGCGCTGCCAGCCGTTGAAGTCGCCGAAGAGGTAGACGTCCTGCGCGGCGGGCAGCCACTCGCGGAACCACCAGCCGTCGAGGTCGCGGTCGCGCTGCCAGCCGTAGTAGAAGTAGCCGTTGGCGTAGTCGACGATCGAGCCCGACGCACGGCGTATCTCGTCCATTTTTTCCTCGTAGCGGCGGTAGCGCCGGTTCAGCTCCGCTTCGACGGGGCGCAGCCACTCGTCGCGTTCGACGATCGGCAGCCTTCGGTGCGTTTTTCCCATAGGTTCGGCCAGTTTTATACAAATATATGAAAAATTTTCTTATATTTGTCGGGCCCTTGAAAAGGATAGAACCGAATATTACTCACTAAATAACCAAAATTACTAAAAACCAACTTTAATCATGTTCAAAGGACAACCCAAAGGTTTGTACGCCTTAGCCCTAGCCAATACCGGCGAGCGTTTCGGCTACTATACCATGCTGGCCATCTTCACGCTGTTCCTGCAGGCGAAGTTCGGCTTTACGGAGACGGTAACCACCCAGATTTACGGAATCTTCCTCGCTGCCGTCTATTTCATGCCCTTCTTCGGCGGCATTCTGGCCGACAAGTTCGGATTCGGCAAGATGGTAACGCTCGGTATCTTCGTGATGTTCGGCGGTTATGCGCTGCTCTCGATTCCGACCGGTACGGGTTTCGCGGCGCAGGCGATGATGTTCGCGGCGCTGCTGCTCATCGCGTGCGGTACGGGTCTCTTCAAGGGCAATCTGCAGGTCATGGTCGGCAACCTCTACGACGATCCGGCCTATGCCTCCAAGCGCGACAATGCCTTTTCGATCTTTTACATGGCTATCAATATCGGTGCGATGTTCGCCCCCTCGATGGCCGGCGCCATCACCGACTATTTCCTCGCTCAGGACGGGCTGACGTACAACGGCCAGATCCCCGCGCTGGCGCACCAGTTCATCGAGTCGAACGGAACCCTCGCCGGCGAACCGCTCGCCAATCTGCAGGCGCTCGCGGCGTCCGTGGGCGGCAACGTCTCGGACCTGATGGAGTTCTCGAAGCACTACATCGAAAAACTGTCGGCGGCCTATAACATGGGCTTCGGCGTGGCCTGCGTTTCGCTGGTGGTGTCCTACCTGATCTACGCCGGTTTCCGTAAGACGTTCAAGCACGCCGACGTAACGGCCAAACAGCAGGCCGCCTCGGGCAACGCCGCTCAGGTCGAGTTGACGCCCGCGCAGACCAAGTCGCGCATCACGGCCCTCATGCTCGTATTCGCCGTGGTGATCTTCTTCTGGATGGCCTTCCACCAGAACGGCTCGACGATGACCTTCTTCGCGCGCGACTACACCACGTCGGAAGCCACGGGCATCACCCGCATGGGCTTCAATATCGTCAACCTGCTGCTGATCGCCGTCGGCGTCTACTCGATCTTCGGATTCTTCCAGTCGGACAAAGGCCGCGGCAAACTCATCAGCGCCGTCATCTTCCTTGCGGTCGCAGGAGGACTGTATTATCAGTATACCCAGACGCCCGATCCGGTGCACATCCTGCCCCAGATTTTCCAGCAGTTCAACCCGTTCTACGTCGTGGCGCTCACCCCGATTTCGGTGGCGATCTTCACGGCGCTCGGCAAACGCGGCAAGGAGCCTTCGGCGCCCCGCAAGATCGGTATGGGTATGGTGATCGCCGCCGGCGGTTTCCTGATCCTCGCGCTCGGCTCGGTGGGCCTCATGTCGCCCGTCGAAGTAAAGGAGGCCGGTGTCAGCAATACTTTCGTGTCGCAGAACTGGCTGATCTCGACCTATCTGGTGCTGACGTTCGCCGAACTGCTCCTCTCGCCGATGGGCATCTCGTTCGTGTCGAAAGTCGCACCTCCGAAATACAAGGGTATGATGATGGGCTGCTGGTTCGCCGCTACGGCCGTGGGCAACTACGCCACGTCGCTCATCGGCTATCTCTGGAACAGCGGCATGGCGCTGTGGATGGTTTGGAGCGTGCTGATCGTGCTCTGCCTCCTCTCGGCGCTGTTCATCTTCTCGATCATGAAAAAACTCGAATCGGCGACCAATGATGCCTGATCCGTCGTCCGGCGATGATGCGCAGGGAGCGTCCGACGACGGACGCTCCCTTTTTTGCGACATGCAGCGTGCGCCGCGCGGCTCGACATGCGGTTTGCCGTTTGCCTATGCGGCTTGCCGTGCGGCGTGCGGCTGCGACTTTGCGTGTGTCTTCGTTTGTGGCATGCCGTGCGCTTGCACTCCTGTTCGCAGCCCGGTTTGCGACACCCCGCGGTGTGGGCGTGCGGCCGCGAAGAGGCTCGTGCCGAGGTCGGCATCCTGTCCGCTGCCGGATGCTGCTCGGTGCGGCGGGGATACGGCCGCAGAGGCGTGCGCTGCGACTTTGCGTGTGTCTTCGTTTGCGGCATGCCGTGCGCTTGCACTCGTGTTCGCAGCCCGGTTTGCGATGCCCCGCGGTGTGGGCGTGCGGCTGCGAAGAGGCTCGTGCCGAGGTCGGCATCCTGTCCGCTGCCGGGATGCTGCTCGGTACGGCGGGGATGCGGCCGCAGAGGCGTGCGCTGCGACTTTGCGTGTGTCTTCGTTTGCGGCATGCCGTGCGCTTGCACTCGTGTTCGCAGCCCGGTTTGCGATGCCCCGCGGTGTGGGCGTGCGGCCGCGAAGAGGCTCGTGCCGAGGTCGGCATCCTGTTCGCTGCCGGGATGCTGCTCGGTACGGCGGGGATGCGGCCGCAGAGGCGGGATTCGGAGGCTGCGGAGTGCGCCGCGGAACTCTATTCGCGCGTCTCGCCGGAGGGGCTGCCGTCCTCGCAAACGGCGGCGGGGAAGACGGCGGCGTGCCGTGCAACGTTCGTGAGGTCGCCCTCCGGATCGGGATTCGCCTCCTCGGGCCGGAAGAAAACGCCGCGCGGGCCGGTGCCGGTATTTGCGGGATCGGGACGCACGCCGGCATCCGTCTCTGATTGCCCGAGGGGAAGAGGCGTTGCGGCTGCCGCATTCCCGCGGCGGACGGAAGAAGCGGCAGCGGTCGCCGCCGCATGCCGCACGGGACGGCCGCATGTACGGGTGTCGGTCCGACGACACCGGACGGGATCGGCGTCGGTCTTGGCTCAGGGCAGGGGTGCGGCGTCCGCATCTGCACGCTGCACGGGATTCGCCGTCGCGTCGTTCGCCGTGCGCCCGTGCCGGACGGAGAGGTCGTCCGCGCCGGCGTCCGCAGTGCGGGCGGGGAAGCTGGCGGCCGGCGAATCTGCCGCGGTGCGGATCCGGTATTCCGGTTCCGACGGCGGATTGCCCCCTCCGGATGTCGCGGCGCGCTCATCGTAGAGGGCCAGCCGTTCGGCGCAGAGCTGCTCGATCCGGGCCCGGATGGTGCGCGTGCGGTCGAAATAGTGCGTAACCTCGTCGCGCAGGACGGGGCAGTCGGGATCGTGGAGCGCCATCCGGCGAAATCCCTCCATGCGTGCCAGCATGCGGCTCACGCCGGCCCGCTCGGGGTCGAGCAGCAGATGCAGTTCGGCCGAAATCGTTTGCAGCCGCAGAAAAAGGTCGGGCAGCCGGTGAAGCGGGCAGAGCTCCAGATGGTAGACGGCGTAGAGGGCGTCGAGAATCAGTTCCATCGCGCAGGCGTTGCAGAAGGCCGCCTGACGGAGGTCCGCGGCGGCGAGCGCCTGAGCCGCGGCGTCGAACATGCTTCGGGCGCGGGTCAGATAGTGGCGGCCGAGGCGGGAGGCGGTCCGCAGGACTTTGTCGGGATCGCATGGCAGCGGCGGGAGGGGATCGGCGGCGAAGACGACCCGGCCCTCGGAGCGCACGAAGCGGTAGAAGAGGCTTTTGCGTGCCTCGCGGGTAGGCAGGAGGTAGAAGTTGACGAAGGGAATGGCGCGGTTGCGGGCCGGCAGTTGGAGCCGCAGCTGTCGGCCGACGGTCTCCCACTCGTCGGGCGTGCGATGCTCGGTGAGAATCGCGAGGTCGTAGGCGGCCACTTCGCTGAAAGGGGGTGCTCCGGCGAGCGAACCGAAGTAGACGATCTCGTCGGGCGAGGTGCATCGGCACAGGACGGCGAGAATTTGCCGCAGTTCATCGGGGTTGCAGTTGAGGGCGGGTACGTTGGGGCCCGCGTTCGGTGTGGTTTGCATCTGAAAATTTGTTTAGGATTCGACAACGGAAATTCGGCCTTCGCTTTTCGCGCGGGGCGCAGCGAAGGCGGCGAGGACGGCGGGCGGTGCGCGTGTCAGTCCGGAGGCGGGAAGCGAAGACGGGAGTGGATCGGGCGGGGCAGAGAGGGCTGCCCTGCACGGCGGGCCTTGCGGCATGTCGGCGTCGGAACGCAGACGGAAAGAGTTGTTTGCATAGAATAAAAATTGCGCAGCTGCAAACAACTCTTTCCCCCTTTTACAGGCTCAATAGCGTGCCGTTCGCGGGATATCTCCCCAATGGCTCTGCGCATACTTTAAGAGTATGTTGCCATTGAGACAGTTCCGTAAAAGTTCCGAGAAAAAATTGTTTGCGCTGCAAAGATACGAATAATTTTCGGTCGTCAAAGGAGCTTTATGTTTTTGTGGCGGCAAAGGCGGTTCCGGGTGCTTTATGCACGGCGGCTCCGATGCGGGGATAGAAACGGAATGCGACGAAAGCAGGCAGAGGGCGGGGATGGAAGGATCGCCTGTTTGTCAGTAAGCTGCGGCATGGTTCCCCTGATTCGGGGGATTGCGGACGGCAGGCGATTTCGTCCGAACGCGATTCGGACATGGGGCCCCGCTCGAACGGGGAGCTCGGACCGGAAATGCGGCAACGGTCTCAGGAGCCGCAGAAAGAGCCTTGGGGATTTTCTTCGATGCGTTCAGCGAATACCTGTCTTTCAGAACGGCATGCTCCTGTCATACGCCGTCAAAACCGCTTGTGATGTTCTTTTCCGTCGGGCCGCCGCTCGGGAGCCGTTCGAATACGGATGGGGCGGCCGCCGTAAATCCGGCGGATCCCCGGATCGTCGGATCTTTCGGATTTCGGCCGTCCGGCGAGAGGGCAGTCTGCGAATCGCCGCAAAACGGAGATTCCGTAGACAGATGCCGTTTCGATGCCGTTCGCCAGTGGATTCGCGAATGGGAGGGTGGATGGAAATCGGAGGTTCGGACCGGAAACCGGCGGATGCGCGGGGCGGGGTACTGCCGCGGCGTGGCATCTATGTAGATAGAACATACGCGGCAGCGATGGATCGGGACGCCGCAGAAGCTCCGGGAGCCTCGAAAACATGTGTGTGGCGGGGGCTTGGGCCGGTATATGGGAATGACATTCTTTTTTCGTACATTTGCAGGGATGAAACTGACGTTTTTAGGTACGGGCACCTCGCAGGGGGTGCCGGTCATCGGATGCCGCTGCGAGGTGTGCGCCTCGCGCGATCCGCACGACAACCGCCTGCGGACCTCGGCGATGGTCGAGACGCGCGGCGTGCGCATGGTGATCGACGCAGGGCCCGATTTCCGCTGTCAGATGCTCCGCACGGGCGTGCGGCACATCGACGCCATTCTGCTGACGCACGAACACAAGGACCACATCGGCGGTCTGGACGATGTGAGGGCCTTCAACTTCGTGGATTATCCGACGATCCGCCGCGTGGACATCTACGCCACGCGGCGGACGCTGGCATGCGTGCGCAAGGATTTCGACTACGCCTTCGCTGCGGACAAGTACCGCGGCGTGCCGGAGATCGAGCTGCGGGAGATCGACCCGGCGCACCCTTTCCGCGTGAAGGGGGTGGAGGTCGTGCCCGTGTCGGGGCACCACTCGCCGCGTTTCGAGGTAACGGGCTACCGCATCGGGCGGCTGGCCTATCTCACCGATTTCAAGAGTATCGACGAGGGCGAGGTCGCCAAGTTGGCGGGTGTCGAGGTGCTCGTGGTGAATGCCCTGCGCGCAGCGCCGCACGATTCGCATTTCAATGTGGCCGAAGCGCTGGAGCTGATCCGGCGGGTGGGGCCGCGCGAAGCCTACCTGACGCATATGTCGCACGAAATGGGGTTGCATGCCGAGACCGATGCGGCGCTGCCTGAAGGGGTGCATCCGGCTTGGGACGGATTGCAGGTCGAAATAGAGGACCCGTTACGTTGAGCCGGCGCGATCCGGGTGCGATCCGGGCTCGTGCGGGGCGGCAGGGGGGCAAGCGATCGAAGCGGACTGTTGCATCGGGGGAAATGCGCAGAACCGGGTTTGTGCAGGGCGCGGCCGGGGCGGGAAACGAAGGATCGGGGCCGACTGTTGCGTCGGCACGGGTGCAGCCCCGAAGTCGTCCGGGGTACGGCCGGGCGGGGAAACGACTGTAATGAAGCGAACGATATGAAGAGTTTGAAGAATAAAGTGATCGTCATCACGGGCGCCTCGTCGGGCATCGGCGAGGCGATGGCCCGCGTCTATGCCGCCGATGGGGCGAAGGTCGTGCTCGGAGCCCGAAGCGGAGAGAAGCTGGAGGCGATTGCCGGAGGGATCCGGAGCCGGGGCGGCGAAGCCGCATGGTGTGCGGCCGACGTGGTGAAGCCGGAGGATTGCGAGGCGTTGATCGACACGGCCGTGAGGGCGTTCGGCGGCGTGGACGTGCTCGTGTGCAACGCGGGGCTTTCGATGCGCGCGCTGTTCGACGAGGTGGACCTCGGGGTGCTGCACCGGCTGATGGATGTCAATTTCTGGGGCACGGTCAACTGCTGCAAGGCGGCGCTGCCGCATCTCCAGCGGTCGAAAGGCTCCGTCGTCGGCATTTCGTCGGTGGCGGGGCTGCACGGGCTGCCCGGGCGGACGGGCTACTCGGCGTCGAAGTATGCGATGACGGGATTCCTCGAAACGCTCCGCATCGAGAACCTCAAGAAGGGGTTGCACGTGATGATCGCCTGCCCGGGCTTCACGGCTTCGAACGTCCGTTTTTCGGCCCTTACGGCCGACGGTACGCAGCAGGGCGCCACGCCCCGCGACGAGGCGAAGATGATGACGTCCGACGAGGTGGCGCGGATCGTGCGGCGGGGCATTTTGCGCCGCAGGCGGCTCTGTCTGATGGAAGCCGAGGGGCGCGCGACCCATTTCGTGAAGAAGTTCGCGCCGGCGTTCCTCGACCGGATGTTCTACATGGTGATGGCGCGCGAGCCGGACAGTCCCCTCAAGTAGTTGCGGATTGCTCCGGTCGGGCGGGTGCCGCCGCGGAGCCGCTGTTTCCGCAGGCGCGGCCTTCGCGGGTGCGGGCTGCTGGGCCGGCCGTCGGAGAGAGGATGTGCGTGCGCCGTATGCGATGGCCCCGGCCGAGGGGTTTGCGGCGGAAGGGTCGCAAGGTCCGGAACGTTTGCAGGGTGAGGTTTGCGGCCGAGGGTGTATCGGACGTGGTTCCGGCAATTCCGCCACCGATCGCCCGAGCTTTGGGCCGCCGATCGCCGGAGCGTCAGATCGGGTTTGCGGAGCCGTGGCGATACGAATGCTGCGGATGTTTCGTGCCGAAAAAGTTTCCGTTCGGGGGGCGTGTCTCCGGACACCGGCGCCTCTTCCGCCGTCAGCGGGCCGAGAGGCAGCGTTTTGTCCTGTCCGGCGTGCGGGCGGGCGAATCGCCCTGCGGAGCGGAAACGTCTCATGCTCGATCTTCGGCCGGGGCGGAGAATGAAAATGCGGCGGGAAAGGCCGGCTGCCGGAGGGGGCGGCGAGGCTGCCGGGCGGCGCTTCTTCCTCCCGCACTGCTATCGGACAGCGTGGGGAAGCCTGCGCGTCGCTTGCGGCTCAGTCGAGCTGGTCGGCCCAAGTGAAGCAGTTGGGGTCCGTTTTCGTCCAGCAGACACGTATGCCCACGTAGAGATAGGGATATTTGTCCGGATCGTCAAGCTCCCAGTTCTGCCGGATGAAGGTCTTGATGGGGCCATCGAAAACCACCTGTTCGTTGCTCAGGGACACGATTTCGAGCTCCGACTGCGTAACGGCTCCCATGTAGCGGAGCGAATCGTAGGGCGTGCGGATGTGGAGGGTCAGGGCGTTTTCGTCGTACTCGATGTCATAGAGGTTCTTGTAGTAACCCGTATATTCGCCGTCCTGCTGCACGTAACGCCAAACGCTGCGGTCCTTGTCGACGTAGACAGCATCCATCAACACCTGATCTTCGAACGTGTAGCCGCTGCTGCCCCTGTAAGCCTCGATGATGTCCCGCGAATCCGCGTATATTTTCGCGTTGTCGATCCCCTTGCGCTGGTAGAGGAAATGAATCTCCTCTTTCCAGTAGCTTTTGGCGAGGATGCTTTCGATGAAGCCCGTCTGCGGAACGGGTGCGGGCGGCGTCTCCTCTTCGTTGCAGCCAGCGAGCAGGAGGAGGAGACCGAGAACCGATGCGGTTTTTCGAAGAAGCGTTTTCATGGGCCGGAAGTCGTTCGCAACGAACGGTTGCGCGATAGTCGCAAAGATAGGAATTTTTCGGCGGATGTGCAATGCGATCTTTCGGGCGGGCGACTTTGGGGAGGCTTCGGCACGCCGGACCGGTCGTTCGTCTGGTGTCGGAGTGTTCGTGTCGTCGCTTCGACGCCGTTTCGGATGGCGGCTCTCGTTGTCGGCGGATGTGCCGTCGCTTCCGGACGATGCGGAGGCGGGGACGTCCGTTCGCTGCCGCGCATAGGCGGCGTACGTTTCGTTTCGGCTGCGGCGCTCGGCCGGTTGCGAATTTCGGGGCTGTGGGTATAATTGGAGGTTTTCCTGAATTGCACTGAATTGCTACGAGCTGTTCGGGAGGGGCCGGACACGTTTTGGCCGGGGTGAAACGGGGAGAGCGGCCGGTTGCGGCTGGCGGTGTCTGCGGGCCGTGCGGTACGCAGCATCCGGCGGCGA
This sequence comes from Alistipes sp. CHKCI003, assembly GCF_900021155.1. Lineage (GTDB taxonomy): Bacteria > Bacteroidota > Bacteroidia > Bacteroidales > Rikenellaceae > Alistipes > Alistipes excrementavium. The sequence goes on along the minus strand of NZ_FCNT01000034.1, from coordinate 2,335 downwards.
AGGTCCGCTCTTTTGGGGGAGACGTGTGCGGCACCGGTTGCAGACGGTTCGCGGAAGCCGGAAAGAGGTGCGGAAGCGATCGGGAAGGGACGGAGAAGGGGCTGTTTCTCGTGTCGGCCGCGAAGGGAATGATTTTGTGCTCCGCCGAAGGAAGCCGAACAAGAAAGTCGGGAACTTTTTGCTCGTTCCTGCCGTTGTCGGCGGGCGGCGGGTGCGGGGAGACGGGGCCGCTTCGTCGGATCGGGGCAGGAGAAACGCCTTTGCAGCGGGACGGGAAGAGACGAAGGGAATTCGACGTTTTCGGCCGAAGGCGTTGCGGCGTGCCGTTCGGACTGTGCCGAGGGACGGGAACGGCTGCGCGGGAGCGGCGGAAGGTCCGGCGCGGAGTTCGGGCCGGGGATTTCCGGGACCGAAGAGGGTGGCTGCGACAGGCAGCCACCCCCGTATCCCGCTTGGGAATGCGCGATTCTCGGACGGTTGAAAAAAACTTGTCAGGCATCCCGTCAGGCCCCCCCCCTTTCCTCCGACAGGGGGGCGAGCCGCGCTATTTGAAGAAGATCGACGAGATCTCCTTGTAGTTGTGTACCCGTTCGATCACGTCGGCGAAGATGTCGGCGACGCTCAGTACGGTGAACTTGCTGAGATTCTGGTCCTGACGCAAAGGAATGGTGTCGGTAACGATCACCTCTTCGAGCGCGCTCGAATTGATGCGGTCGTAGGCCGGACCCGAAAGAATCGGGTGGGTGATGGCCGCACGCACGCTCTTCGCGCCGCGCGCCATGAGCATGTCGGCCGCCATGCAGATCGTACCGGCCGTGTCGATCATGTCGTCCACGATCAGGATGTTGCGCCCTTCGACCTCGCCGATGGCGGTCATCTTGCCCACGACGTTGGCCTTGGCCCGCTCCTTATGCGAAATGATGATCGGCGTGCCGAGCAGTTTGGCGTAGGTGTTGGCCCGTTTCGCGCCGCCCATGTCGGGGGCTGCGATCGAGAGGTCCTCGATGTCGAGGCTCTTGATGTAGGGTACGAAGATGCCGCTGGCGTAGAGTGCGTCGACCGGCACGTCGAAGAAACCCTGTATCTGGTCGGCGTGCAGATCCATCGTCATGATGCGGTCCACGCCCGCGGCCATCAGCAGGTTGGCGACCAACTTGGCGCCGATCGGTACGCGGGGACGGTCCTTGCGGTCCTGACGCGCCCAGCCGAAGTAGGGCATCACGGCCACGACCTTGTAGGCCGAGGCGCGGCGGGCGGCATCGACCATCATCAGCAGTTCCATCAGCGTGTCCGAAGGCGGGAACGTGGACTGGATGATGAATACCGTGCATCCGCGGATCGATTCGTTGAAGCAGGGCTGGAACTCCCCGTCGCTGAATTGCAGGACTTCCGACTGTCCGAGGGTCGTGCCGAAGCTGGCGGCGATTTTCTCGGCGAGGTACTTCGAGTCCCGACCGGCAAAAATTTTGATTTTGTGGATAGCCATAGTAGGTCAAGAGGTTTTTGGTCGTGCAAAGATACGAAACGGGACGGAAAATTCGTCGTTCGGCCCCCGTTTTTATCAATTTTCGGTCAAACTTTTGCCGATGAAGTCCAGAATCGCGTCGCGGCCCGTGCCGCGGGCGCTCGACGTGGCGAAAAACGGCGGCAGCTCCTCCCACTCTTCGAGCAGCGCCGAACGGTAGCGGGCCACGCTCTTTTCGAGCCGGGCCTTGGAGAGTTTGTCCGTTTTGGTGAAGACGACACCGAACGGGATGCCGTGTTGGCCCAGCATGCGGATGAACCGCAGGTCGATGGCCTGCGGTTCGAGCCGCGAGTCGACCAGCACGAACAGGAAGTGCATCCGTTCGCATCGCAGCACGTAGTCGAGGATCAGTTGCGAGAATTCCGCACGCCGGCTTTTCGAGGTGCGGGCATAGCCGTAGCCGGGCAGGTCGACCAGATACCAGCGGTCGTTGATGAGGAAGTGGTTGACGAGGCGCGTCTTGCCCGGCGTGCCGGAGACCTTGGCCAGTCCGCCGCGGCCCGTGAGGGCGTTGATGAGCGACGATTTTCCGACGTTGCTGCGTCCGATGAAGGCGAAGTCGGGCAGGGCGTCCGCGGGCACCTGCGAGAGCTTGGCGGAGCTGCATTTGAATTCGGCTTTGGTGATCTGCATGGGACAAAGATACGACAAATCTCCGGGAAAACAACGGGGTGTGCGCGGCGGTGGATGCGGCCGGGGGTGCAGAGCGGCGGTGGGAGGACGCCGGGGACGATGCGGGTCGGGTCGGCTGCGCGGATGGCGCCGGACGGCCGGGGCCGGGGTGCAAGGCGCGGGCGGAGAATGCGGTGG
>NZ_FCNT01000001.1 GCF_900021155.1 Alistipes sp. CHKCI003 | reverse complement strand
CGGCTCGAAAATCGACGCCCAGACGCAGGTCATCAACGACAAGTTCTGTCAGCTGGAGATGCGCGAGATGCAGAACAAGCTCGACGCCGAGCGTGCCAAGAGCGCAGCGCTGGCCGGACAGCTCTCGCAGGAGCATCAGACCGCGACGATCATGCAGTCGCAGGCTCAGACCGTCGCTCCCGTAAACGCGGCAATCGGTGATCTGAGCAACCGTCTGGCCAAGATCGAATGCGGTTTGCCGCCTACGACCGTAGTTCCCAATCCGCAAGTGTTCGCCATGCCTGCATGCGTGGCCGCACAATACGGGCTGGGATTCGGATTCGGGGCTCCCGGATACGGTAACGGATTCTGGGGTTAGTGCTGAAAGGAGGTCGCTATGGCAGCATATCCTTTTCAATACGTCAACCGCAGAGGCATTCCCGTCCTGAAGACCACGGGCGTAACGGTCAATACGGCCGATGTCGTGTTCTCGTTCCCCAATCATGCGTTCGCGAACTCGTGGTATCGGGGCATCGTACTGGTCGAATTGGCACAGGCCGTTCCCGCCGGAACGACCGGGACCCTGCCCGTGCTGTTCGAAACCAACGGACAGACGAAGAATCTGACTGCGTACAACGGCGCGAACGTTACCGTATCCGATATTCCGGGCACGGGTGTGTTCCAGCTCTGGTACGACAAGCAGACCGACACCCTGCAACTGATGACGGGAGCCGTCTGACTACGGACAAAAATTAACCGAAAGCAACGGGAGAGGCCCGTCTCTCCCGGAGCTTTCACAAATCAATTAACCGAAGATGTTTGCGAATTTAACGAAAGGTTCTTGTATCTACGTGTTGGATATGAGGAACACGCCGAAGTATTACATGGCGACATTGGACGAAGCGCCGCAGCCCTATTTCCCCGCACCGGGGAATTTCCCGCCCGCACAGCCGTCCGTCAGCTTTCCCGTGGGCGAGCAGAAGTGGGTCGTGCCCGTAAATGCCGATATGGTAACAAAGGACGGGTTGACGGTTACCACGTCGCGCGAGCGTCTCATCGACGCCGTGAACGCTGCGCGGCAGCAGAGCCAGAACGTCGTGGATTCATTCGACCGCCACAAGGCCAATCTGGAGATTTTCGACCGGATCATGTGCGAAATCAGTCCCGCCTTTGCAGGACAGGCACAGCGGGACGAGGAGTTGCAGAACCTCAGACAAGAGGTGTCGGAACTTCGACGAGCGCAGGAGGACCTCACATCCATGAAGTCGATGCTCGAAACCTTTCTTAAATCGCAGACATCATCTTCAAAAAACACGAAATCATGAGAATGTGGGAAATCGAAGGCCGCTACCGCGGCGACATGTACGGCGAACGAGAGGACATCGGGCGCAAGATGCGAGAAGCATACGAATGCGGCTATGAGGACGCCAGACGCGAAATGCACGGTTCGTACGGCGAGCGCCATACTGGTGGCTATATGCCCGACGCATACGCTGAGCGCGGCGGGGAGTATGGCGGCGACGAATACGGAGAACGGCGTGGCAGAAGCCCCTATACGGGACGATACGTGCGCCGGTAAGTCGAACCGGAGAGGGGAGAAATCCCCTCTCTTCAATTGCACCGAAATATGGACAGAGAAAGATTAGACGCACACGACAAAATGCCACCGGCAATCGAAGCCTATCTTCAGACTCACGGATGGTCCTTTTCCAAGAAGATGTGCCTGTTCGCCGTCGGGCGTATGAAAGGCCGGGACGGAAAGAACATCGAGCCGCTCTCAAAAGAGCAGGTCGAGAAATTGTTGAAAACCTACGAAATCGTGCTCGAACACGACAACGGATATGACAGCGTGTATGTCGCGAACATGGCAAAGGCCGACTATTGGCAATCGTCCATCGTCGACGAACAGCAGTTGGCCTTGTTCGTCAAGGACTACATCGACGACCGTGATGCCTATCCCGGAATGCCGTTCACGCGCTATTTCGCCGATCTGATCGGATCCGGAACGAACGTACCGTGGGAAGATGTCTTGTAGCCGAAAGCGAAGAAAAAGGCTGATGAAGCCGTGGGTGCGGTTCGAAAAGGTATATTCGACGCTATGAAAATCCGGGATTTGAGGATAGGGAAGTATGGATGGCGCGTGCGGTTCTATTTCGCCGTGCATGGCTATCATACGCGCTCTATCCTCTCCTCTTTGGAGGAGATAGAGTGTCCCGGAACGGTTCTGGAACGGGTGAGAGGAAACCTCCTACGGGCGGATATGGATTCGGGGTTCACCTACTCGAACAAGACGATGCGCCGGTCCGTGGTCGTCGTGGGGCTCGCGACCTCGCAGGCGCAATTCCTCAACTCGTTCGAACACGAACTCAGACACCTCTGCGACGACATCGCAGCCGATTCAGGAATGCCAATGCAGGGAGAGGAGGTCGCCTATCTGACCGGAGACCTGAACGCCGAACTTTGGCCCGAAATTCACCAGTTCATTTGCTGT
>NZ_FCNT01000084.1 GCF_900021155.1 Alistipes sp. CHKCI003 | reverse complement strand
GCCGATATCGCTTGGGACCGATACCGACCCGCCCGGCAAACGGCGGCTTTCACAAGCGGCCGAAAGCCCCCTAAACAAATTTAAAGCTCTTTCGGGATTGTTTATTCTGCCTCCCGAAACGGCAGTCGGTCGAAAAGGTTCGACAGGTGAGTGCCCTAAGGACTTCTGTGTTCCTCGTCGCAATGTGAGTGCACACCGTGCCGAACCTCGTTGAATTCGCCCGCCGCGCATACATTCGCATCCCGATCCGAGACCAGATTCCCACTTCGAGAGTACGGCGGGCGAGACTAAAAAAGGCAACGGCTCCTCATGGCGTTTGAACGGACCGTGCGATTGCGACGCGCGGTGCGCAAGGGCGAACCTTGTTTGAGGATTTGGAGCCGTTGCCGGAATATGATACCCGAAACGCAGGGCATCCGCCGATCTGAATGCGGATAGACCCTCGAAAACACGGGAT
>NZ_FCNT01000006.1 GCF_900021155.1 Alistipes sp. CHKCI003 | reverse complement strand
ATATAGAAAATCGTCTCTTATTCTGCAAAATATTTGCACCTTATTTGTTATTAAAACTATCCATTTTATGGATTTGGGCACTAAAAAAAATTTTAAGGGGCCATCTAAACTTGTTAGACAGCCCCTTCGCTCTTATCCGCAAAGTCGCAGCGGATGAAAAATACGAGAACGATTTTGCTTTCAACGAAAAAACCGCCGGATCAGATTCCTCGCTTCGTCGAATGAACGCTATGAAAAGACAATCGCCTCTACTCCGCCCTGCGGTTCCCGCCGCCGATCCGCTTCCGCTGTCGAACAGACGATCCGAGACAGACACTCCCGTTCCAACTCACTCCTTTCGGCCGGCGATCGAAACCATGTCTCTTCCGTTCCTGAACTTATGGCCTCATTCCTCGTTTCGGCCCTGAAAGACTGCTTCTCCCTCGCACTACCCTTATCGCCTTTTTCCGTCCTGTGCTTCTCCTGCGGGCATTCTGCTGATTCTCAGTGTGCCCCGCAGAAAAGGCACCGACAGGATTCTATTCATGCTTTGCTTCGTTTTTGAGTTTCCGCCTCTTTTCCGCGCACAGTTTGCGGCGCGACAGTTCCTTGGAGTCGTGGTAGCGGCACACTTCGCCGCACATGCGATCGTACTCTTCGACGCGCAGGCGTCCGAAATCCAGATGAGGCACTATTTCAACTTTATCGAAATAGTAGTATCTGAAATAACAACCGTAACAGGAGATGCGGTTTCCCAAACAACACAGGGAGATCGATTGCGCAGAGATGTTCATCGCTTGGGAAGCAACATTCAGCGATTTGTACATGGAGATCAGCACGCGCTGGTTGTTGAAGACGAGTACGATCTTGGGGGCATTGAAAATGCTTCGCTTGGTCATGTCGCAGTTGCGGGTTTTCAGGTTCTCGGCTCCTCCGGCGGGAGGGAGGGGTTGTCTGCCTCGTCCCGAACGTATTGTCGAAAGGTGCGGGGCCGTCGTTTTTAGGTTTTTCATGCTCATATATTGTGATGTTTCTTCGCATATATATTTTTTAGTTTGGGCCAAGAAATAAAATCAATCTTTTTTGCGGATACTTTTTGATGCTACTGCATCAATCCCTATCGCGTACTCTATCCCTACGGGACCGCAACTTATCCCTCGGACTACTGCGGTCTGTCCAATAGCTACCCAGCCAATGCAAAACGAAGCGGTTGTCGACGACTTATCGGACAACCGCTTCGTTTTCGGCGATCCGCCCCGGGGCGAACGGCCGCTCTTGCGTCGGTCCGCACTTACATCCGCCGCAACGGCACCGGACGGTGCGGCCTTAGCGGTTCCGGCGTCCGTCTCTGCGTCAAAACAGATGATAGGCGACCGTAGCACCGGCCATGACGATCGCCACCATCGACATCAGCTTCACGAGGATATTGAGCGAAGGTCCCGCCGTGTCCTTGAACGGGTCGCCTACGGTGTCGCCCACGACCGTCGCCTTGTGGGAATCGGAACCTTTGCCGCCGAAATGCCCCTCTTCGATCATCTTCTTGGCATTGTCCCACGCGCCGCCCGAATTGGCCATGAAAACCGCCAGCACGAATCCCGAACCGAGACCGCCGACCAGCAGGCCGATCACGCCCGCCACGCCGAACACGAATCCCACGGCCACCGGCACGACGATCGCCAGCAGACTCGGAAAGAGCATCTCGCGCTGGGCGCCCCGCGTGGAAATTTCTACACAGCGGGCATAGTCCGGCGTACTTTCGCCCGTAAGGATTCCCTTGATTTCGCGGAACTGGCGCCGCACCTCGGCGACCATACTCTGCGCCGCACGCCCCACGGCGTTCATCGTGAGGCCGCAGAAAAGGAACGACATCATCGCCCCGATGAAAATGCCGACCAGCACCACGGGATTCATCAGCGTGATGCGGTAGTAATCCATGAAATCGAGGATCGAGGCATCCTGCACGAGCCGCTCGACGCCTTCGCCCAATTCCAATGTCCGCCGCCCGATGTGGAGCAATCCGATTTTGATCTCTTCGATGTAGGAAGCCAGCAGCGCGAGAGCCGTGAGGGCCGCCGAACCGATGGCGAAACCCTTGCCCGTGGCGGCCGTGGTATTGCCCAGCGCATCGAGCATGTCGGTGCGTTTGCGGACCTCCTTCCCGAGCCCGCTCATCTGTGCATTGCCGCCCGCATTGTCCGCGATGGGTCCGTAGGCGTCGGTGGCGAGCGTGATGCCCAGCGTCGAGAGCATGCCGACGGCGGCGATGCCGATTCCGTAGAGGCCGAGCGGCATATTCGCCGCGGAGAGCATGCCCCGCAGGTCGAATCCGACGGCGCAGAGATAAGCGAGAATGATGGCCGCACCGATCGTGATGACCGGAACGGCCGTGGAGATCATGCCCGTACCGATACCGGATATGATGACGGTCGCCGGTCCCGTGCCGGCGCTTTCGGCGATCTTGCGCGTCGGTTTATAGGAGTGCGACGTATAGTACTCGGTGGCCTTGCCGATGACGATCCCGGCCGCCAGCCCCGTTATCACCGAAAAGGAGAGGCCGAGCCAGTTCTGTATCTCCAGCAGTCGGAAAACGCCGAACGTGGCGGCGGCGATCAGCACGGAGCTGAAATTCACGCCTATGTTGAGCGAACGCATCAGCCGGCGCATGTCGGCGCCCTCGTCGGTGCGGACCAGATAAATGCCCAGCAGCGAAAGCACGATCCCGACAGCGGCGATCAGCATAGGCGCCAGCACGGCGCGCGCCTGCATGCCCGGATCGCCTGCAGCGGCGAAGGCCGCCGCACCGAGTGCCGCCGTGGCGAGAATCGAGCCGCAGTAGCTTTCGTAAAGGTCGGCTCCCATACCGGCCACGTCGCCCACGTTGTCGCCCACGTTATCCGCGATGGTCGCGGGATTGCGCGGATCGTCCTCCGGGATGCCCGCCTCGACCTTGCCGACCAGATCGGCGCCCACGTCGGCGGCCTTGGTGTAGATGCCGCCGCCCACGCGGGCGAACAGGGCCTGCGTCGACGCGCCCATCCCGAAGGTCAGCATCGTCGTGGTGATCATTACGAGCTTCTGGGATCCGTCGGCCTCGATGAAATAATTGAGCGCCACATACCACAGCGAAATATCGAGCAATCCCAATCCCACGACCACGAGCCCCATCACCGCTCCGCTGCGGAAGGCGACTTTCAGACCGCGGTCGAGCGACTGCCGCGCGGCATGGGCCGTGCGGGCCGATGCATAGGTAGCCGTTTTCATGCCGAAGAATCCGGCCAGAGCAGAGAAGAAACCGCCCGTGAGGAATGCGAAGGGAACCCACGGATTCTGCACGCCGACACCGTAGGCCAGCCACGCGAAAAAGAGAGCCAGCACCACGAAAACGATCGAAACGACCTTATACTGCTGACGCAGATAGGCCATGGCGCCTTTGCGGACGTAGCCCGCGATCTCGCGCATGCGTTCCGTGCCCTCGCTCTCGCGCTTCATGCGGACATAGAATCCATAGGCGAAAAGCAGCGCTGCGACCGACGCCGCGGGCACTGACCAGAAGATAGGAGGAATGGTGTTCATAGGTTATGATGTTTTAGAATCGGTTGCGGTCATCTCCCTACAAATATACGTTTTTTGCGCGGAAATCGTTTCGTCGCAACGCACGCCGCGCAATGCCGGGCAGCGTCCTCCGGCCGGAAAAGCGCATCTGCGGATTCCGAACGAACGCGGTTCGGGTCCGTACATAGCAGCTTCGAGTGTTTCCATGCCGCGAAAAGACACGGAGGTAATAAGTTGAGAGAATATGATTATCTTTACGTCCGAAATAAGACAACAACACGTTTGCCTTTGTTTTGAGTCTGTAAAATCGCCAATTTTAACTTAACTCTACAAAACAACGGTCGAACGTTCGCATTTGCGCGGGCGTTTACCTGGTTAGAGTTGGATAATGGCGATACCTACAGGCAGGGGAAACGTCCGCGCTTTCTATGTCCGATCTCGAAAAAAGCGCATCGCATCCCCTCGATCATCACCTTTTCGATCGACCACTTACAAAATTTATCCCACGAACATACCGCGAACAGATTTTCTCTACGCACGGTACGCGGAGCAAGAGACCCTCCGGAAGTCTCTCCGGATGAAAATCACCCCCGCCGGAAATTATGACCGACGGGGGTGGAATCGTAAAATCGGATTTGTCAGCGCGTCTTCGCGCCTCGGCCGATCAGTCTTCGAACTTCGCCGAAAGGAACTCGCGGTTCAGACGGGCGATGTGCGCGATGGAGATCGACTTGGGGCACTCGGCCTGACAGGCACCCGTATTGGTGCAGTTGCCGAAACCCAGCTCGTCCATCTTGGCGACCATCGCCTTCGCACGACGGGCACCCTCCACACGCCCCTGCGGCAGTTTGGCCAGCGACGATACGCGGGCTGCGACGAAGAGCATGGCCGAACCGTTCTTGCAGGTCGCCGCACACGCACCGCAGCCGATGCAGGCCGCGGCATCCATCGACTCGTCGGCATCGGCCTTCGGGATGGGAATCGCATTGGCGTCGGGCACCGAATTGGTGCGCACCGACACGAAGCCGCCGGCCTGAAGGATCCGGTCGTATGCACCGCGGTTCACCACGAGGTCTTTGATGACGGGGAAAGCGGCCGAACGCCACGGTTCGATGGTGATCGTCTCGCCGTCCCTGAACTTGCGCATGTAGATCTGGCAGGTCGTGGCGCCCTGTCCGGGTCCGTGCGCCAAACCGTTGATGTGGAGCGAACACATGCCGCAGATACCCTCGCGGCAGTCGTGGTCGAAGGCCACGGGCTCCTTGCCCTCGTGGACGAGGTTGTTGTTCAGAATATCCAGCATCTCAAGAAACGAGGTGTCGGCGGAGATGTTCTCGACCTTGTACGTTTCGAAACCACCCTTGCTCTTAGCGTCCTTCTGACGCCATATCTTTAATGTAAAATTCATAATTCCAAATCGTGATTAAAGTGTTAACGTCAAAAGCATCAGTCTTTGTAGTTGCGCTGTGCGGGGTGTACGAATTCGAAGTTGAGCGATTCCTTCGTCAGCTCGGGAGCCGCATCCGGACCCTTGTATTCCCAGACGGCCGCATAGACGAAGCGCTCGTCGTCGCGTTTGGCCTCGCCCTCTTCGGTCTGGTGCTCCACACGGAAGTGGCCGCCGCACGACTCCTCGCGGTTGAGTGCGTCGCGGGCCATCAGCTCGCCCAGTTCGAGGAAATCGGCCAGACGCAGCGCCTTTTCGAGTTCGACGTTGAACTCCTCGGCCTTGCCGACGACCTTCACATCTTTCCAGAACTCCTTGCGCAGGGCTTGAATCTCGACGATCGCCTTTTCGAGCGACTCCTTCGACCGAGCCATGCCGACATTCTCCCACATGATGTGGCCGAGTTTCTTGTGGATGTCGTCCACCGACTGCTTGCCGTTGACGGAGAACAGTCTGGCGATACGTTCCTTCACGTTCTTCTCCGCCTCGGCGAAAGCCGGCGTGTCGGTCTTCACCTTCGGTGCCTGAATCTTGTGCGAGAGGTAGTCGCCGATCGTATAGGGCAGCACGAAATAGCCGTCCGCCAATCCCTGCATCAGCGCCGATGCGCCCAGACGGTTGGCACCGTGGTCCGAGAAGTTGGCCTCGCCGATGGCATAGAGGCCCGGAATGGTGGTCATCAGGTTGTAGTCGACCCAGATGCCGCCCATCGTGTAGTGTACGGCAGGGAAGATCTGCATCGGCTCCTCGTAGGGGCTGACGTCCGTGATCTCCTCGTACATATCGAAGAGGTTGCCGTAACGCTGCTTGATAATATCCTTGCCCAGACGTTCGATGGCGGTCTTGAAATCGAGGTAGACGGCCAGCCCCGTCTCGTTCACGCCGAATCCGGCGTCGCAGCGCTCCTTGGCGGCACGCGAAGCCACGTCGCGCGGCACGAGGTTGCCGAAGGCCGGGTAGCGGCGTTCGAGATAGTAGTCGCGGTCCTCCTCGGCGATCTGCGACGGTTTCTTGGCACCCGAACGGAGCGCCTTCACGTCTTCGATCTTCTTAGGTACCCAGATGCGGCCGTCGTTGCGCAGCGACTCCGACATGAGGGTCAGTTTCGACTGCTGGTCGCCGTGCACGGGAATGCACGTCGGGTGGATCTGCGTGAAACAGGGGTTGGCGAAGCCGGCGCCCTTGCGGTAGCACTGGAAAGCGGCCGAACCGTTCGACGCCATGGCGTTGGTCGAAAGGAAAAAGACATTGCCGTAGCCGCCCGTGGCGATCACGACGGCATGGGCGCCGAAGCGCTCGATCTCGCCCGTAACGAGGTTGCGGGCGATGATGCCGCGGGCCTCGCCGTCCTCGATCACCAGATCGAGCATCTCGTGGCGCGGATAGCTCTTCACCGAACCGGCGGCGATCTCCTTGTTCAGCGCGGCATAGGCGCCCAAGAGCAACTGCTGGCCCGTCTGGCCGCGGGCATAGAACGTACGCGAAACCTGCGCGCCGCCGAACGAACGGTTGGCCAGCAGACCGCCGTATTCGCGGGCGAAAGGCACGCCCTGAGCGACGCACTGGTCGATGATGAGGTTGGCCACCTCGGCCAGACGATAGACATTGGCCTCGCGGGCGCGATAGTCGCCGCCTTTGATCGTGTCGTAGAAGAGACGATACACCGAGTCGTTGTCGTTCTGGTAGTTCTTCGCGGCGTTGATGCCGCCCTGCGCAGCGATCGAGTGGGCGCGGCGCGGCGAGTCCTGAATGCAGAATACCTTGACATTATAGCCCAGTTCGCCGAGCGAAGCAGCTGCGGAAGCGCCTCCGAGGCCCGTTCCGACGACGATGATGTCGAGCTTGCGTTTGTTGGCGGGGCTCACGACCTTGATAGCTGCCTTGTGGTTGCTCCACTTCTGAGCGAGTTCGCCGGCAGGAATTTTAGCATCTAATTTGAAAGCCATATTTCGTGTGTGTTTTATTATTCGACATTGGATTCGGATCAGCATGCGCCGCCGTTGCACGGGCAGAGGCTCTGGATGAAGTAGACGATCACCACGGCTGCGAAACCGAGGAAAACGATCGTGGCCACGACGTTGGCGATGCACTTCAGGCGGGGATACCACGTGTCGTTGGCCCAGCCTGCGGTCTGGAACATCGACCAAATGCCGTGCGTGAGGTGGAACCAGAGCGCGAGGAACCACACGAGGTAGATCACGACATAGTACCAGTGCGAAAAGGTGTAGGCGATGAGCGCCGCACCGTCGGCAGGACCGAAGCCCAGCGAGTTGGTGTGCTCGCCCATGATCTCCACGAGCTGCATCTTAGCCCAGAAGTTGAAGAGATGGATCAGCAGCCCGCCGAGAATGATGAATCCCAGCACGAGCATGTTCTTCGAGGCCCACGAAACGTTCGGCTCCTTCACCGTTACGGCATAGCGCTGGCTGCCGCGCGCCTTGTAGTTCTCCAGCGTGAGTACGACGGCATAGATGAAGTGCACGACCACGCCCGCCGCCAGCACCAGCGTACCGGCCAGCGCATACCAGTTGGCACCCAGAAACTCGCAGATCGCGTTGTACCCCTCGGGGGAGATGATGGCTGTGATGTTCATGGACATGTGGAAGAGGATAAAGAGCACGAGGAAACATCCCGTGATGCTCATTACTAACTTCTTGCCAAGAGATGAATTGGATAGAAAACAGCTCATAATTTTGAAATTTTGTTTATATTTGTTAAAGATTTGTGTTCACGCGCACAAAGATAGCTATTGTTTGCGGAATAACAACATAAACGGACGGGAAATTTCGGCCCGAAACAGGGGACTATGGACAAAAAAGAGATACGCCGTGAAATGAAAAGACGCAACCTCGCGCTCGCAGCCGGCGAGCGCGCAGAGCGTTCGGAAAAGATATGCGGAGCCGTCGAACGGCTCGGCCCGTTCGCAGCGGCGCAGACGGTCGCCCTGTTCGCCTCGCTGCCCGACGAACCCGACACGGCGCCGCTGCTCGCGCGGTGGCACGGACGCAAACGGGTACTCGTCCCGCGCGTCGAAGGCGACGTCATGCGCTTCTACGACTACGACCCGGCGCAAATGGAGCGCGGCGCATTCGGGATCGCCGAGCCGCAGGCGGACGCCCCGGCCGATCCGGCCGAGATCGACTTCATCCTCGTCCCCGGAACGGCTTTCACGTCCGGCGGCGCACGCATGGGCCGCGGACGGGGCTACTACGACAAATACATGTCGCAGGCGGGGTTTCGCGCCTATAAGGCCGGTGTTTGCTACCCCCATCAGCTCGTCGACGAACTCCCCGTCGAACCCCACGACATCCTCGTGGACACGGTCTGCACCGGCGCCTGACGGAATCGGCCGCCCCGCCGGAGGCGCATCTTGGGAGTGCGGCCGCCGACCGCCGAAGGCAAAAAACCGGAGCCGACCGCTTCCCGAGAGAGAGCGCTCCGATGCGGCAGGCCGCAATGTTCCGGCCGCAGCATCATCGTATGTACCCGCGTCGGCTCCGGACCGGAAACGACGGGACGGACTCATCGTTTCTGCCGCCGCGCTCCGGGCTCGGCGGGCGAACGCCCCGCACGAGTACGGCTGCTCCCACCGGAAGCATACGGTACAGGCCCCGCAGCGAGTGCGAGCGAACTGGATACGGGGCACGGATGACACCGTTCTGCGAAGACGGGAACCGAGATTTCGAGCATTGCGAACTGAGGAGTTTCAACGCTTCGCCAACGATTGCCGCGAAGCATTCGGCCCGAAAGCCGGACTGCCGTTCGTTTTCGGTTCTCCGCCCTGCCCGCCGCGAAGGCGGAAAGGATCGGCGGCTGTTCCTTCAAAGCGCTGCTCGAAGCCCGAACGGGTGCGCCCGTAAGCTTCGGCGTCCTGCACATCGGTTGCAGAGGGGGCATTCCACTCGGGATCGGCTCCGGTGTCCCGACACGTGCCGGCGTGCGTAGCGGATAAGGAGCCTTGCAAACGGACGCCGGCGACGGTCTCCGAATATGCGGCCCGGCCCGATGTGCGGCTCGCAGCGGATGCAGGGCCCGATGTCGCACGGATCGACCGCACCGAATGTCCCGACGATCAGGGGGCTTCTTTTCTTCATGCCCGACCGGTCCGCGGGTCCGGTGTCGTGGGCCTGCTGCGACAACAATGCCGACGAGGTCTCGCCGGTACAGTTCCGCACGAGGGGGGCAGCATCGCGGTAACACGGGCCGCACGGAGAGGGGCCGTTTCGGCAGCCGTCTTACGTTCCTCGGACCGTTCGATTTTTCGGTGCGTCCGTGGGACAGAGCTTCGGAACCGGAATTCGTGATTCCCCGCACGCGCTTCGACCAAACGCAGCTTGCGATGCGCGAATGATCCGGCACCGGATCGACCGTGCGACGGGCGGCCGGCGGACGATACGTTCGGCGGCATTGAGCCATACGGTCTGAGCCCCCTCGAACGATTCGGCCGGCATTCCTGTCCTCGTCGGGGCAAGGCATTCGGCCGGCGATTCGGTAACCGGCGAACTGCACGGCCGGCGGCTCTGCCGACATCGGGCGATCGGGCGGACAGGTGCGCTTGTGCCGGCATTCGGGGGGGGCGTTTCGATCGTGTGCGACGTAAGACGTGGACAGGGCGGCCGGTCGTTCGGCGGCCTGTTCATGCTTCGCGGTGGAAGCGGTCGTAGACCTTGTGCGCCTTTGCCGGACCGATGAGCGCCGTCAGTTCCCCGATGTTGGCGGCTTTGACGCGGGCCACCGTGCGGAAATGCTGCAACAGCGCGGCGACGGTCTTCGCACCGATGCCTTCGATCCGCTCCAGTTCGCTGTGGATGAAATCCTTGCTCCGCTTCTGACGGTGGAACGAGATGGCGAAGCGGTGCACCTCTTCCTGAATGTGCGTCAGAAAATGAAAGAGAGGCGAAGTGGGGCGGAGGCCGACCAGCACGGGCGGATAGCCGCAATACAGTTCGGAAGTACGGTGCCGGTCGTTTTTGGCCAGTCCGGCGATCGGGATGTCCAGTTCGAGATACTCCAGCACTTCGTGGATGACGGCCATCTGTCCTTTGCCGCCGTCGGCGATGACCAGATCGGGCAGTTCGGCTCCCTCTTCTTTGAGGCGGCTGTAACGGCGGTAGACCACCTCGCGCATCGAAGCGTAGTCGTCGGGGCCTTCGACGGTCTTGATGTTGAAGTGGCGGTACTCCTTGCGTGCGGGTTTGCCGTCGCGGAAGACGACGCACGAAGCCACCGGATGGGATCCTTGCAGGTTGGAATTGTCGAAACACTCGATATGCCGCGGCGGACGGTCGAGGCGAAGCTCCTTTTGCAGGGCCGTCATCAACCGCTCGGTGTAGCGCTCGGGATTCCTGATTTCGAGGTTTTTGAGCTGTTCGGCGCGGTAGATGCGGGCGCTGCGCTGCGAGAATTCGAGCAGTTCGAGTTTCTCGCCCCGCTTCGGGACGGTGAAGGTTACGCCGTCGAAGAGCATCGCGGCGGAGGGCAGGAAGGGTACGATCACTTCGCGGGCCAGCTTGCCGCCGGCGATGTGCTCGACGATGTGCTGGATGGCGAGCGTCAGCATCGCCGGTTCGTCGTTGTCGACGCCCGGGGTGAGTTTCACGGTGTAGACGCCCGTGATCGAGCCGTGGCGGATGCGCACGAAGTTGCAGTAGGCCGTCGCCTCTTCGTCCGCGAGCAGCGAGAAGACGTCCACGTCGTCGATCTTCGCGCTGACGATCACCGACCGGCTCGAATAGTTGTCCAGTGCGTCAAGCCGCGACTTGTAGCGCTGCGCCAGTTCGAATTTCAGTTCGGAGGCCGCCTTGTCCATCTCCGTTTCGAGGTAGCTCCGCACGGGCCGCAGGTCGCCCCTGAGGATGGAGACGACCATCCCGACCTCGCGGGCGTAGTCCTCCTCGCTCTGCGCTCCGACGCAGGGCCCCTTGCAGTTGCCGAGATGGTATTGGAGGCACACCGCGTATCGGCCTCGGGCGACGGCCTCGGGCGAGAGGTTGAGCTTGCACGTCCGCAGAGGCACTACCTCGCGGATGAATTCCAGCACGCTGTGCTGCATCACCACCGACGAGTAGGGCCCGAAGTACTGCGAACCGTCGCGCACGAGCTGCCGCGTGGACTGCACGCGGGGAAAATGTTCGCGGCGTACGACGATCCACGGATAGCTCTTGTCGTCCTTGAGCAGAATGTTGTAGCGCGGCTGATGGGTCTTGATGAGCGAGTTTTCGAGCAGCAGGGCATCCGCCTCGCTGTCCACGACGATGTGGCGGATCTCGGCGATCTGGCGCACCAGCACGCGTACCTTGGCGCTGTGCTCCTTGCTTTGCACGAAATAGGACGAGACACGCTTGCGCAGGCTCTTGGCTTTGCCCACGTAGATGATCCGGCCCGCCCGGTCCAAAAACTGATAGACCCCGGGTGCGAGAGGCAGCAGCGCCACCTGTTCTTTCAGGCTGAGCCCGTTTTTGTCGTTGTCGGCCATAATCGGAAGCAAAAATAGCAATAATTCTGCAAAAACATGTCGTCGGGCAGCCGGATGCGGTGCTGTGGAAAAGGGATGAAAAATTATTCGAAAAGTCTTTGCGTGTGATATATTTTACCTATTTTTGCGGCGTAAAACAACACCCTAAATTAAAAAATGAGAACACTACGACCCCGCGGACAGGCCCTCCGTAAGCGAAGCGCATGTCTGCTCGTCGCTGCGACACTGGCCTTCGCTTCCTGTGTGGACGATGCCTACGATCTGAGCGACATCAGTTTGAAAATGACACTCGGCGCCGACGGCGTTACGTTGCCGCTCGGCAAGATCGAACAGCGCACGGTGGATTCTCTGATCGCGGATAAGAATATCGGGAATCTCGTCGCCGAAGACGGCGTCTATGCCTATCGGCTCGACAGTACGATCTTCGAAACCATCGACGCCATCGAGGTCGACCCGATCCGGAACGTCTTTCCCGAAATCGATCCCTACCTGTTTTCGTTTTCCGAATCCGCTCTGCCCGAGACCTTCAGCGTGAAGGGCGTGGATAATCGGACTTCGTTCGCGCTGCCGTCGCTCGGTTTCGGCAACAAAGCCCTCGACGGCGTGGACATCGCCACGCCGCTTTCGGCGGATAAATATATAGGTACGACCGTGCCGGCGGGTCAGCCCATCGAGCTGCCCTCGCTCGACGAGCAGGACTATCTGGCTTTCACCGTAGATGAAATTCCCGACGACATCGGCGCCGTCCGCCGGCTCTGGTTCCGCGGTCCGGGGTTCGGTACGCTGATCCGCATGCATTTCACGCTCGGCGCGCTGGCCGAAGCGGTCGACGGAGGCCGCGTGTCGTTCGAACTGACGCTTCCGTCCACGTACGGTCTGCAACTCGTCGACACCTACGGCGGCACGGCCTCCGTCAGCGGAGGGACGCTTCGCGTGGAGGACTATCCGCTGACGGACGGCAGCGTGAGTTTCGTTTTCTATCTCATCGACCGCACCGTGGACGAGGCGATTTCGGCGGACCGGACGCTCGACATCCGCGACGAAATCCGCTATAAGTTCAGCTATTCGGGTACCTCCAACGGAAACCGCGTTCCTGCGGGCGACGAACCGCTGTTCTCGCTCGAAATCATTCCCGTGGTCGCCGATGCCGAGGTCGTTACGAATCGGATCGTCTCCGAACCGACGACTACCGACTTCGATGTGCCGATCGAGGTCGAGGGGCTCGACGCCGTTACGCGCGTGGATTATGTGGCCTTTACGGACGATGCGTCGAATGTGCTCGTTCTCAATGCTTCGCACTCCGATATTCCGCTTCGGAGCGATGTGCGCGTATGCATCTATTTCCCCGAGACCTATGTATTCGCTCCGGGCGTCGAGGGGCTCGACGGTCATGTGATGACCACTACGCTCGAACGTCTTGCCTCGGCCGGCGGAGTGAGCCTTCCGCTCGAAGGCATCCGCTTCGAGGGCGACGAAGCCGTCGTGCGCAACGGCGTGCTCAGGGCCGAGCGGACGATCGAGGCGGTCGTCATGCCCGATTTCCCTTCCGGAACCTATCGGTTGTCGGAGATCGGAACGGCCGACGAGGTGCAGGTCGATTTCTCGATGCGCGATACCGAACTCAAGATCGACCCCGAGCGGTGCGAAATGACGGTGGGCTTCACGGAGCCGATCGACATCGTGCAGGAGATCGACGAAACGTTCGACGTCCCGGCCGAGGTCGCCGCCATCTCCTTCGCCGCGGTGTGCGACGGGGACACGGGCGAAACGGCGACGGTCGCAGTCAGCCTCGAAATCGAGGATCTGACGGTAGACGAGCTCTACTTCGACGATATAGACATCATGCTGCCTCCGTTCCTCGAAGTCGACCATCCGGATTACGATGCGGAGACCCACACGGTGCATGTCGACCGCGTGAAATACGAAGGCCGCCGGACGACGATCGCCCGCATTCCGGTGGCGGGCGTGAAGGATGTGCCTGTGAGCGGGAATGCCGACGGCAAGACGGCCGCTCTTGCGGGCGAGGTGCGCATCAAAGCTGCGGTCAATGTACCCGACGGCACCGACATGGACGGTGTCGCCTCCGAAACGATCACGCTTCTGCCGGAGGTGTCGCTGCCGACGCTCGAAATCACCCATGTAACCGGTACGGTCGATCTCGATCTGAAGAAATACCTCGAACCGACCGCGATCGATCTGAGCGACATCCGCGAATCGCTCGGCGAACAGAATATCGAGATCAATCTGGTGGCGCCTCAGATCGCTCTTGCGGTGAGCAACCCCGTGGGGATCGTCATGGTAGGCGACATCGTGATGCAACCCTATGATTTCTCAGACCGGAAGCTCGACCCGATCGTCGTGCGGGATGTACGTGTCGAAGCTGCCGAGGGAGACGATCCGCGGATCACGCGCCTCTATATCACCGATGCCGAGGCGGCTCCCGAGGGCTACACGTTGTGTCGTGTCGAGGATCTGTCGAATCTGGTGAAGATCATTCCTTCGAAGATCGACGTCGAATTCGATCTTCATGTGGACGATGCCGAGGAACAGAGTTTCGCCGTAACGGGCGAAGATTATCCGTTCGACGTCGACTATTCGATCCGGATTCCGCTGGAATTCAGAGATGGAGCTTCCGTCGACTATACCGATACGGAGGATGTGGACGATACGTTCGAGGACATCGGCGATTACGACATCACAGCCGAAGACATCCTCATCGAACTCAACGCGCGCTCGACGCTGCCGCTCACGCTTCGCCTCTCCGCGGAGTTCCTCGATGCGGACGGCGGACGGCTCGACGACATCGAGGCTGCGGTGGACGGTGAGGTCGAGGGATACGATCCCGCCTCGGAGCTCGAATACCGCGAATCGCAGATCCATATCCGCATGAATATCGAGAAGGGCGAGATCCAGCGTCTGCAAAAGGTGGCGAAGATCCGTTATCGTTTCACCGGCGAGGCCGTGGGGGCCGGAGCGGCTCTGAAGCCCGACCAGTATCTCTCGGCCGACATGAAACTGATTCTCAAGAAAGGCATTACGTTCGACCTCGACGAACTGATGTCGAACTCGGATGACGACGAATAACCAAGCAATCCCAACGGACAATCACATGAAACGTTTTCTGATATATACGATCATCGCTGCGGCGGCCGTCTGTGCGGCTTCTACGCGCGTACAGGCCCAGATGAAAAGTTCCTATTTCATGGAAGGTTCCATTCCGAGGCTCGACATGAATGCCGCCTTCGTGCCCCAGAGGGGGTATGTCAATATTCCCGTGGTCGGCAATCTGGGGTTCGGACTGAACTCGAATTACCTTTCGGTGAAGAATTTCCTCTATCCCAACCCGGAAGGTTCGGGGCTCGTAACCTTCATGCACGGATCGGTCGATGCGTCGGACTTCCTGTCCCGCATGCGCAACCGCAACCATCTGAACTTTTCGGTGCGGGACAACATCTTCGGGTTCGGCGCTTTCGCAAAGCGTTATTTTTGGTCGTTCGGCCTCAATCTGCGGTCAGAGACTTCGATGACGATCCCCAAGGAGTTTTTCGAAATGGCCAAGCGGTTCAATGAGGGGACCTACGATCTCGGCGGGTTCAATCTCGAAAGCGACAATTACCTCGAATTTGCCGTAGGCTTCGCCTTCCCGGTCCGCATCCTCGAAAAACGGGTCGATGTCGGATTCCGCGCCAAGGGGCTGCTGGGAGCGGCACATGCCTCGATGAACATAGAGAGCATGCGTGCGAGCATCGACGGCACGGAGTGGAGAGCCGATATGCAGGGTACCTTTACGGGCAATATCACGGCGATGGATTTTTCGCGCCTGCACGGGCAGATGAATCTCGCGGAAGTTTTCGATCCGGAAAACCGGGAGTTTTCGATGAAGCGTATCGGGAGCTGGGGCCTTGCGTTCGATCTGGGTGCCGAGACCCGTTTTCTGGACGACCGGCTGAAAGTGTCGCTGGGCGTCAACGACATCGGATTCGTCTCGTGGAGCAAGAAAAGCGCCGTTACGGGTACTTTCGACAATCTGTCCGTATCCTACCGCGGTTATAATTTCGATGCCAAGAAAGGCGAGGACGATATTTACTTCGACAGCCCGGACAGCGTGATGGTTACGATCGGCACTCCGAAGGCCTCCACCCGCATGCTGACGGCGACGCTCAACGTGGGCGCCGAGTACAACATCCTGCACGAAGCCATCGGTTTCGGTCTTCTCTCCCAGACCCGCTTCTACAGCGACTACACCTCCACCGAGCTGACCGTATCGGCCAATTTCCGGCCTTCTCGCTGGTTTACGGGTACGCTCAGCCACACGCTCGTGCAGAACCGGCTGGGCGTTTTCGGCGTCGCGTTGAACGTGCATCCTTCGTGGATCAACCTCTTCTTGGGGATGGACTACGTGGGATTGCGTTATGCGAAGAGCCGCGATTCGTCGCTGATGCTGCCGCTCGGCATGAAATCCCTGAATTTCTACTTCGGTCTTGCCGTCCCGCTGTCGAAACCCAAGGCGTGCGGTAGATTCCCCGATCGGACCAAACGCTGCCGGTAGCCGTCGGCCGGGCCGCAGGACCGCGATCGCCGGGAGGATGCACCCTCGAAAAAACGATCCGGCAGCCTCCGGTACGGGGACGACCGGATGAAGTATGGGAAAATCGGGTATCCCGACCGATTTCTGCTTGAGATTCGGGGCTGTCCGACAAATCTTGGACAGCCCTTTTTTATTCGTACTGTCATACGGGAGTTTTCCCGAACGGGCGATTTTCGAAGGGTTTATAAAACTTGTTAGACAGCCCCACTTCCGATGATTTCGAGGAGCCACGGAAACTCGTGCAGCGGGGGATAGAACGTGCGGACGGTCTTTGTCGCAGAACCCGGGGCGGCGGTCCGTGCCTGTGCGGATCGGCGCTATACGCGGAGCGGCCGGGCGATGCGTTCGATTTCGTGCCGGGAGGATGCCGCGGTTCTCCGTGCCGTGCGGGTGCCGGCCTGTGCGTTCGTGCGCCGGCGAGAGCTTCGTGCGATCCGACATGCGGCGGTCGGCGGCGGTTCGTCGCGAGCGATTCGGGCGACAGAAGGTGTCGTCTGCCTGTTTCCATCGGGGGGGGGAGAAACACTGTCCGCGGTTGTCCGTTTCCGCATTTCTTTTCGTGCGCGGGTCTCCGGACCGAACTCGGAACACGCTCCTCGCAATTTCGAAAAATTCACCGGGAACTGGAAAATTCGGAAGCGAAGAATTGCATATTGCAGAATTTTCGTTACATTTGCACTCCCGATTCCCGTATTTTCGACATACGGTATGCCCGGATGGCGGAATCGGTAGACGCGTTGGTCTCAAACACCAATGACAGCAATGTCGTGCCGGTTCGACCCCGGCTCCGGGTACTTTTGAAAAATCCCAAATGATTTATAAACAATCATTTGGGATTTTTATTTTACTCGTTATGTCCGCATTTTGTCCGCATTTTCTGTGAAGTCGAATAAATAAATGAATTTTATCAAATTATTTTTCAATACATAGCTTTTAATAGGGTCAGAAGTCACACTTCTTTGTTGAATGCAGGGATTTATGCCTCACGAATAGAATTGAATGCTCAATTTTAATCAATTTACCTGTTTATCTGTATCTTTGTAAAGCAAACAGTCAATAAGGCAAATGGGAATAGCGAACTTTATAAAAAATATAGGCCGGTATAAAACAACGGTCTCTACTGCTATGCCAAATATAGATTCTGCGGATTATCCTGCGGAGTATGCCAGAACTATAGCATTTAACAAGGCATTCAAGGACTTGCTATCCCAAGACAAATTTATAGCCCGAAGCGATTACAAGCATCTTGTTGAACAATACCGAGATTTATCACAATCTTACGCAACACTCGTACAATCGAATATACTGAACGAGTATGTCGCCAAGCACAATCTCGATATCGAAACTATAAACTACTTCCGAACGATATTCGACGAAATTGCAGACCTCGCAGCAGAATCGCCGATGATTCGCAAACACAACGATGCGTATGTTGAGCATCATATCGAATCGGAGAAAACCTATCTCAATAATATCCTCAAAGCGTGCGATCCGGCCATATCGCTCGATAGAGAGCAACGCGAAGTGGTGCTTTCAGAAGAGGATCATACGCTGGTAATCGCAGGAGCAGGAGCTGGTAAAACGACCACGGTCGCGGCCAAAGTGCGATATCTCGTAGAAAAACGAGGTATCGATCCGGCTCAGATTTTGGTTATCTCCTTTACCAATAAGGCTGTTGAAGAACTTCGCGGACGTATCAACGGCAATCTGGGCATACCGTGCCCAATCAGTACATTCCACTCCGTCGGCTATACGATTTTGCAACAAGGTGAGGAAGAGCGTAAAAAGATCGTCGAGGGCGGGTATATGTACACGGTTATCAACAACTATCTGAAATCGTCCGTGTTACGCAATCCTGAGGTAGTGGACAAATTGATTCTCTTCTTCGGCTCCTATTTCACCGCCCCTTACGAAGGAGAAAAGCTCAATGAATATTTCCAGTTCGTCGCCAAAACGGACTGCTCGACCCTGAAAGGCAATCTACACGAATACATTCAACGTATCGTCGATCGCAAGACTTTGAAAACGCAGACGTTGAATAACGAGGTTTTACGGTCAATGGAAGAGGTGCGGATCGCCAACTTCCTATATATGTATCAGATAGAATACGAGTATGAACCGATATACCAATATCCTATTCTCGATGCGAACAAGCCCTATACACCCGACTTCCGCATAAGGCAAGGCAATAAGATTTCATATATCGAACATTTCGGGATAACCGAAGACCACAAAAGCGACCGCTATACACAAGAGGAGTTGGAGAAGTATATCTCCCGGATCAACGACAAAAAGGAGTTGCATCGGAAGCATAAAACCGATTTGATATATACCTACTCGCAATACGCCGATGGACGGGACTATCTGCTTCATTTGCGAGAGCTGCTCGTTGCGCATGGGTACGAGCTGAGCAAACGTCCGACGGAAGAGGTCTACAAAAAATTGGTCGAGACAGAAGAGAGCAAATACATCACGCGCTTGACTTTTCTGCTCTGTACCTTTATCAACAACTTCAAGACACAAGGCTACGGATTCGAGAAGTTCGCAGAGTTCAAGGCTGCGAATAAAAACGTCCGAACCAAATTATTTCTCGACATCTGCAAAGTTTGCTACTATGAATACCAAAAAGTATTGGCGGAGCAGCATTGCATCGATTTTCAGGACATGATTAACGAGTCGGCCGAGTTGATTCGCCAAAAGCGTATCGACAAGGAGCAGCTCGATTACAAATATATCATCGTAGACGAGTATCAGGATATTTCGCGGCAACGTTATAATCTTATCAAAGAATTGTCGCAGTTGTGCAACGCCAAAATCATGGCTGTAGGCGACGACTGGCAGTCCATCTATGCGTTCAGCGGTTCCATCCTCCCGTTGTTTACCCGATTCTGCGAAGCCGTCGGTTATGGGCAGGAGTTGAAAATCACCCGCACCTACCGCAATGCGCAGGAGATAATCGACATTGCCGGAACATTCGTGCAGAAAAATTCGGCGCAAATCAAAAAGGAGCTCATCTCTCCGAAGCGAATCACCAATCCGGTTATCATCTATCCGTATTCCGAAACTTTCGACAAGGGGAAAGAACGGCCGGAAGGTGGCAAGTACCACTATTTGGGAATCGCCGTAAACAAAGCCATCGAAGAGATATTGGAGTATAATGCAGCCGAAAGAAAACCCCGTGTCGCATCTATTCTCCTGATAGGTCGCTACGGATTCGATGCCCGGAATCTCTGCTATTCCAAACAATTCAACTACGACGAAAAAACAGGGAGAGTTTACTCTGTAAAATACGGGAACAAAATCAAATTCCAATTTTTGACTGCCCACAGCTCGAAAGGATTGAGTGCCGATAACGTAATTATCATTAACGCAAAGGATGAAATCTACGGCTTTCCGTCGAAAGTAGACGACGATCCGGTGCTGAACTTGGTCGTATCGAACGATACCTCGTATAACTACGCCGAAGAGCGACGGTTGTTTTATGTGGCACTTACCCGAACCAAAAACCGGGTGTTCATTGTTACTCCCGAAAAACGCCCCTCGGAATTTATCAAGGAGTTGTTGAGCGATCCGAAAAGTTATCCCAATGTTACGCTGCAAGGAGAGTTGAAAACCGATCTATCCATCTCGAACATCGTAAAAGATCGCTGTCCTATCTGTGGCTATCCGATGCAACTGCGGTGGAACAAGAATTATGGACTGCGACTGTGGATTTGCACCAACGATCAGGAAATCTGTGGCTTTATGACTAACGACAAGCGCGGCGGTGAACTCTCCATTCAAAAATGCGATTGGTGCAAAGACGGGTATTTGGTCGTAAAGAAAGGGCGAACGGAATATATTTTAGGGTGTACGAATTATAAACCGGATAAAGTCAGGATGCGGTCGGCTGCTCAGTCAGGAACATTATCGTGCATGGAGAAAGGATGACTTCGGCGTGGAAGATCTGTCGAAAGATAAACCTGCTTATTTCCGTATACCTGAATCTTCCACTGCGAATCCGCAAGCCCCCGAAATGATTCCAGTGAAAACGAACACCACGAGAAAAAGTGCTGCGGTACACACGATCGGTCATTCGGAACGGATGATCGAGAAAGACGGGTTCAAAGTGATTGTAGATACGAATGGCAGTTTGCTTACCGATATGGATTTGCTTGTTAGGTTGAAAGCTTTAAGACAAACTCTTGCGCAAGAAGAGAATCTTCCGGCATATTGTGTTCTTACGAATGATGTTTTATCGCGATTAGCAACCGATAAACCGACAACGCGCGAAGAATTCGTTGAAATAAAAGGCATTGGGGAACAGCGTTATAAACGATTCGGCGAACGATTCATTGCTGAAATCAAGAAACATATCGAATCGTAAATAAAGAAACAGCGTTGCAACGACTCGCAACGCTGTTTCTTCCACAAGATCATATCTTACAAATCGTCCATTGCCGCCGAACGGACTGTATCCGTATTTATCTTATCGTAGTATTTGAGTAAAACGAAACACTGTCCGAAATCACCTTTCTGCAAAGATAATTGGATGTCCCCTTTCGAGGTTTCAAATGTTGTGTACCACGTACACCGGTCCATCATCAATTCATGCAGTTTCTCATTATTCGTTTTTGGGGTAATTCTTCCTTGAAATTGTTCTACAACATCTGCCGGTTCGCCGTATTTTTGAGTTAGCATGGATTTAAGGTGGTCGTAATCGCTTTCGAGAGAACTCCAATCGTCGTGAGAGGGAAATATCACACCGATTGTACTAACTACATTTACAGCTTTCAGCGTGGACACGCCGACCGTACAACTTTTGAAACCAGCGAAATCGCCTTGCAGGATAGCTGTGCCATCTTGCGTTCCAAGATATGAAAATCCAGCGGTTTTCATTTTCGACACATATTCGTTGAGTGTTCCATTGATAGGTACTCCTTTGAAGGATAGATGCTCCGATTTGTCTTGCGCCGATGAAATAAGAATTGTGTTTGCAAAAAGCAATAAAGAGATTAAACGTTTCATGATAAGATTGGTTGTGTCGTTTTTATTTTGTAAATAAACCATCTAATGCGCGCTTTATCGCTTGACGAATATCATCCGCTTCGGTCGAACCCTGTCCCTCTGCGGTGCAGGAGCAGAATATTTCGTGCGTATACGCCGATATGAATTGAATCGTTACCTCTATCGTGTATCCCAGTCCTCGATTTCGTCTGCCGCTTTCGCCATAGTTTACAATCAACGTTTCCTTTGCTAATTCGGGATTCAGTTCGGGTAATATTACATATCCCTTTTGAATTAGCATTCCCGCAATGACATCGCTGGGATTGACGCTTCTTGTGGTTGATGAACTGGATATATAATATTGTCCGCCAAAGGTGCTGCTCGTGCTGGAAATCAATTCTTCTGTCGGTGAAACATAGACATACTTGAATGTTTCTATCGGAGCATTTTTTACGATTACCGGAGTTCTGAGCGGAGCACAAGCATTCATCAATAAAACGAGGCAAATAGCTGAAGCTAATTTTTTAAGGGTATTCATATGTAGCCTGTTGCGGTTCTCCAGCTCCACAAGAACCTTTTATAAAACACGAAGCGTGGAACTGCGATGCCACGTTCTAAGTCGGAGGTCGTAGGAATAACCTTTATTCAGAGATGTGGTAACAGCAGCCCACGCTATACGCGTGAGAACCATTACGCCTTTCTCTCTGAATAGTCTTGAATTTCCTACGTTCCCGACTTCGAGATAAGCATAACGCTTCTTTTCAATATGTTTGGAAAGAGTTTCCTCTATCCCCAACAAAAATAATGAAAAACTTCGGGAATCAGATATTTCCACTCAAGTTTTTAATCAATTCTATAAACTCTACAGTTTCAATTCCTTTCCGCTATGCTCCGATTGAATGTAATGTTGTAGTTTTATTGTTTGCTCTCTGAACCACCTGATGATAGGCATCCCGTCTATTCTGAGCGTGAATTTGCGGCTGTTTGTTTCGTCGGGTACAATCCGTGCGATTACATTCTCGGTTTTGAATCGCCTTCGGTGTGTTTTGGAATAGAGCACACCGCTGTATTTGAGAGGTTTACCCTTGATAAGCGTTTCTGTCTGCTCGTCGTTGAATCCGACCCTGCGGCAAAGTTCGTCCATGCGCAGCATTTCGCGGAAACGAGGGAACCATGCCAGTGCCTTGCGAACGACCGATTGAAGAAAAGATAAATCCTTTTCATACTGTTTCTTTATGTTCGCAGCCTCGGTTAAGTGTCGTGCCTGCATGGACATCAGTTCTCTGCTATGGTCGTTCTGCATGGTTGAAATTTTTGTTTGTAAAGTTTCGATCGCTTCGTCGCGTGCGGCGACCTCTTGCCGCAATGCTCCGATTTCCTGCTCCTGCCGCTTGACTTTCGAAGTTCCGATCATCGACACGATACCGTCGAGAATGGTCGTGCCGACCTCGGCCGCAGAGTTTTTTAACCGCTCGGTTTTCAGCTCCCCTTTTACTGCGTTCAGTTCGGCTGTGGTTCGATGTAGTTCTGCGCGTGCCGTCTGTTCCTGCTTCGTAGCATATTCGACAGCTTTGCGCTTCTCCTCCTCGATGTGGAGCAGTTCGCCGATATTGTCCTGCAAATTCTGCTGTCGGGCTATGGCATTGCGATAGAACTCCTGTGTCGTGACGTGTCGGGCTTTCGAGCCGTCAATACCTCTTTGCAAGCCGTATTTGGCCATTGCTATGGCATAGGTATCTTGGTACTCTTTCAGCTTGACACGCGACATTACGTCATCGGCACACAACCGAGGCCGTGCAGCAGATTTCGTGCGGTATCTCCGCTTGTTAGGTTCGTCGGTCTTCTTCTCGCGGATTTTGCGACGTTCGCCCGTAACGATAGGGACGACCGCCGCGTGGATATGCGACGTCGCTTCGTCCATGTGCAATACAGCCGAAACGACGTTTTCGGCTCCGAACGTTCGCCGCAGCCACTCGAGGTTATCGGCACACCATGCTTTCAAGCGTCCCTCTTGGACGATGTGTTGCATATCCTCCTGCGTGCCGGTCAGCATGACGCGGATTACCCGCACTTGATTCGTCCCGATTTTACGGGTAGGTCCGGCATGTTCGAGCCGATGGTTGATCGCCTCCGTTCGGTCGGCGACGCCCTCCGGAAATCCGACGAGTTCCTCGTTCAGATAGGTCAGCTCCGGCACGGCGTTCGGCGGCATCTTGGTACGTGCGATATGGGCGGTCATCGGTACTTCGTTGTCCGGCGACTTATCCAAATGCAATACGACATATCCCATGATTCAGTAATAATTTTGCGGTTGATGATTTCGGTTGTCGGGTTTTCGACCGCATGAGCGGTCGGCGGACGGAACGGTCGCACGGGGTTTCCAAAGGGTCGCCCTTTGGCCTATTGGGGCTTTTTCAGCGTCGGCGTGCCGATGCGTTGAGAAAAAGCCCTAATAGGCTATGGCTTTTCTGTGAAGGAAAAGCCGCGGACGCGGAGCGGCCGAATGGTGGGCGACGTTAAAACTTACAGCTGCGCGACCGCCGGTACTCTTTCACGGAACGACGGCTTCGCAGGTAGTCATTCAAGTCGTTGTGCGGCCGATAGTGAACGGACTGGTCGGAGAGGTTGCGGCATGCCTCTTTCAATTCGGCGGTCGCCTTTCGCCCCGCCTCGTCGTGGTCGAGGTAGGTATAGACCTGTTCGTGCGACGCGATGAACGGAACGGCTTTGACAAGATTCGTTACCGAGTTCAGCACGGCGATATTGTACGGTGGGGTCGGGCTGCGTTTAAGCGTTAGAAATGAAAGGTAGTCCATAAATCCCTCGAAAACGAGGCAAGAGGGATAATCCCCACGTCGGGTCGTCGGGTCTTTCGACGTGCAACCTTTGAAATAGCGGCTGCGCAGTTCCCAACCTCCGACATCGTTGCGGAATCCGACGGCGAAATAGGATTTGTCCGCCACAAGATAATCAACCTCCGAACAATGTACCCGCGCTGTATCAAGGTCGATACCTCGTTCCGCAAGGTAGTCAAGCAATGCGGAATTTTCCAGCAGCCGCACTTTCTCAACGATAATTGAGGGTGGACGCTGCGGGGCAGGATTCTTTCCGATGAACCGACGCTGCGGAGCGAGAGCAAAGCAATTTTGAATTGCTCTGACGAGCCGCGAGGAGGAAAAGCCCGAAGGGCTTAAAGAAGAAACGGACATCCCGTCGATGTGTCGTTCCAGCCGCTGTATGGCCTCCCCTGCATCGCACAGCTCCATGCGCATCACGAGGTCGATAATCGAACCGCCCTCGCCCAGTCCGAAGTCATACCATAAGTTCTGCTCGTAGTCCACTTTGAAGCTCGGCGTATGTTCTTCACGCAACGGTGAAAGATAAAGGCCGTATCGCGGATTATCTTTGGTCGGGTACAAACCCCGTTCGGCGAGGTAATAACGAATCGAAATCTGTTTTATATGTCGTATGTCAGCCATCTTTTCTGTAAGTTTGTTGAAAAATTGTTACAATGC
This sequence comes from Alistipes sp. CHKCI003, assembly GCF_900021155.1. Classification (GTDB taxonomy): domain Bacteria; phylum Bacteroidota; class Bacteroidia; order Bacteroidales; family Rikenellaceae; genus Alistipes; species Alistipes excrementavium. The sequence goes on along the minus strand of NZ_FCNT01000006.1, from coordinate 104,038 downwards.
TCAGTGAAATAAAAAGTTATACGTCTTACATCTTTCTTACACTCGATTTCAGCCGTTAGAGTGTAAGTATTTGTTGGACGTTGTAAGAGTTTTTGTAGGATACGTAAGTCTTTAAGAATAAAAAGCCTATATTTCTATCCTTACATTCTTACATACTACATGATCGAATCGCACCGTAGCAGTTCATAGAGCAGTTCACGTGCGACCGTATAGACCCTTGCCGTCTTGCTTTCCTGCTTCGTTATTTCACCGTTGTAAGTAATCGTGTAACGCTGGTAATAGGTTGGCCGTGCAGGCACAAGTCGCCAATTCTCCGAGAGAATCCGTCGCACGGTCGGATGATCCGAACGGATACCGCGTACCTCCAGCATATTCACCATGTCGCTCACGTCGAAACGATACTCCGCAAGAGCCTCGGCCTCCATAATATCGCGGATAATCGACAACATCTCCGCCTCGGTTTTACTGCGGTTGTAGTGGATGATCCGGCGCAACGCATCGGTCGCCAGCAAGCGCGGAGAGAACCACATGCGGCTCTCTTCGCGGGTAGACAGTTTACGATGAAGCAGAAAGAACAGAAAACCCGGCAATTCATGCCGCATATCGGAGAGCAGATTTTGGTTGTCATGCGTTAAAGGCGGCACACGTCGCACCCAATAACGAGTTTCTCCAGCTTCGATCAAAACGGGATTGCGCTCATTGTTGGAGCACAATACGAACTTGCCGAAAAACTCCACCTCCCGACGGTCGCGCCCTTTTGCCTCGGCCTTATAGCTTCGTGCGGTAGATAGGTTCTTAATCCGCTCGGAATCCTCGCGGCGGTTCAGCAACACTTCGTCCACACAGACCAGCAGCTTACCCGTCCAGTCGTCGTTGAACTGCGAACGGAAATCCTCGTTGGTGTTGAATGTTACGTTACCCTCGAAGAGCAGTTTCAGGAAATTGAGAAAGGTGGTCTTTCCCGTGTTACGTTCGCTCGACACCAGCAGTACGATCGGCAGACGTTGCAACGGACGCAGGTAGAGCAGTTGCAAATAATCCAAGCCCAATTCGATCTGTTCACCGAAGATATGCCCGAGAAAATCCCGGTTATGCGGAAACTCGCCCTCGGCGGGCACGGTCGAAATCGGTTCGTAACGATTCAGAAAACCGTGAATCTCCCGATGATAATCCGTATGGCTTGGAATGGTGCAGAATCCGTCGTACTTCGGCACTTGTGCAAGATAGTCCTTGCCGTAATCCTGCCGCAGCGTCTCAACATTCCACGGAATCAGTGTTTCGACGCTCCGGCCGTTACTCAACGGCATCAGTACACGTTTGAGGATCGTCGTACCTACACGCAAGTAGGGAACCCACTCCGTTTCATCTCTACCTTTCATCGCGGCCTCCTTTCTTTCCAGTGCGTATTGCCTCGACATCCGCGCGTCTGTAACGCTTCCGTCCGCCGAACGGATAGGATTTGACATACCCGGTCTTCTCCCAGCACCAAAGTGTCGAAGAGTCGATCTTTAGAAGTGCCAATACCTCCTTGCGCGAGAGGAACTCTTCTGTCGTCTGTTCTTGTGCAACAGGCCTTGCGCCTTTTGCCGCTTCGTTGAAAATCGCTCTCAAATCGTCGAGCGTCACCGTCACGCTGACGTTTGCCCCCGACTCCAATAAATCCCTTAAATTCATAATTGAAATTTTTAGGTTAAACATGGATTTGCGGTTTCCGTCCAATCGGAACCGGGGCAAATAAAAAGGGAGATTCCTCGGAGAACAAAAACACTCGTCATCTCCTCGCAATCTCCCGTAAATATCTTATTCAGGTGATTTTCAACCGTCGTGTTCGGCCATATATTTCGGAATATCCGCTATGTTGGGAATGATAAATTGCCGTGTCTGCGGGGAGTAGAGTTTCCCTTTGATGTAGGAACCCTCCAAATCGGCAAGCGGAGCAAATGCGGATTTCAGCCATGGCACGACCTCCTGTTTCGGTCGTCCGAAATAGTGTGCCATGTTCCATCCGAAATGGAATAGATCGGCATTTTTCAACTTTTGCGGACGGATAGGAGCAAGTTCTGTCGAGCCGGATTCCTGCAACGCATAATACTCGATGTAGCGATCGAGCCGCACAAGTTCATCGGAAGTGATGTAGGGACCTACCTCTCTATGCGCATAACGTCGGAACAGTTCGATCTGTTCTTTCTGCCGTTCGAAAAATCGTTTGTCTACCTCCTGCTTGATTTGCTCAATGTCCATATCCGAAACATGATCGGCAGGTTCTGTAATTTTTGCTTCGACGGCAGGGGCATTCTTTCGGGTAATTTTCGGGAGAATCTTGTCAACAACGAAATCCGCCACGCTGGAAAATGCCGCCATGACGGTCAGATAGAATATCGCGCAGACACCCATTACGATTATGAAAACGAGATTCGCCGTACCCGTATCCGCGCCTTTCGCCAAGATCACGAACCGCGCGATCATAGACACGAGCAATCCGACGACAACGACTATCGCCAGCAGAATTGCATAACTGTTGATCTTGCGGAAATCCATTGCATTATTTCAGTAGTTTCCGCTCCTCGCTGCTTTCCAACACCTGCATTTGCTGAATGGCGATCCGGTTGAGTTTTACGAGCCGTTCGCCCTGAGGCATCTTCTGGTCGATGAATACGGCATTGAGGTTTTCCATATTGGACAGACAGATTAGTTCGTTGATGGTTGCATAATCCCGGATATTGCCTTTCAAGTCGGGATTCTGCTCGCGCCACGTCTTTGCAGTCATGCCGAACATGGCCACGTTCAACACGTCGGCTTCGTTGGCATAGATGATGCTCGCTTGTTTCGCGGTCACTTCGGCCGGAATCAGGTTTTGTTTGATCGCGTCGGTATGGATGCGGTAGTTGATTTTGGACAGCTCGCGTTTGGCACTCCAGCCGAGTTGTTTCTGTTCCTCTTCTTTCAGCCGCTGGAACTCTTTGACGATATACAACTCGAATTCTACGGAAATCCAGCTCGCAAACTTGAACGCAATATCCTTGTGGGCATAGGTTCCTCCGTAACGCCCCGATTTGGAAACGATGCCGATTGCGTTCGTCGTATTGATCCACTTTTGCGAAGACAAGGTAAAGGCATTCAGTCCGGCCTCCTTTCTAAACCCCTCGAATTCGAGGGGTTTGAAATCCGGGTTATACAGGCTTTCCCAGATTCCGAGATATTCGATCGTATTCCGATTGCGCAACCAGTTGCCGATCACCGCATTCGGGTCGTCGCTCTTGTATCGCGCGATGTCCGTCAGACAAATATAATCGTTCGCATTAACCGATATGATCGTAACACTTGTATCCTTTACCGTAATCTTCGCCATATTCGTATTGTTTTCTTAACAGCAAATATACTATAACAATTTGATTGGTAGAAATTACCGAGCGATTTATCGCTATTCGAGGTACCCGATCATTTCACGTTTCATGTCATCGTCGATATTTCGGTAACGGGCGAAAGCGCGGCTTCCCTCCTTATGACCGCTCAATACTCCGACCATGTTCGGGTCTTTGACCTTTTTATAAATATTGCCAATGAACGTGCGACGTGCCATGTGCGACGATGCCACCTCGTATATCGGTTTCTGCACCTCCTGTCGTGTCCGTTGGTCGAGCACGGTAACGGTGCGATCCAGTCCGGCAAGTCGGAAAGCCTCCTTGATTTTACGGTTGTAGTGTTGTTCCGTTGAGAAAGGGAAAAGGCTTTCGCGTCCCTCCTCGCGGTATTTGTCAATCAGGGCAACAGCTGTTTTGCTCAACGGTACGCGGACGGTTACCGGTCGATCCTCCTTTGTTTTTCTTTGGATATACTCGATGGCGTCACCGATGATATTTCGGTAAGTCATTTTGAACAAGTCGCTGACACGGCATCCGATAAAGCAATGAAAGATGAAAATATCCCGTTGCGTTTCTACCTCTTTATTGCCAGACAAATCGGCTTCGAGCAGTTGCGTCCGCTCTTCATTGGTTATGTAAATGGGCGTTCCGTACACGATTTCACCGATGGTGAAATGCTTGAAAGGATTGTTCGTCGTGTGGCCGTTGTCGATCGCCCACAGAACAAACGCTCGAAAACGGGTAAGCAGGTCGGCAACCGTATTCAGCCCTCGCAGTTTAGGCAACCCTTTCGGAACTTCGTTACCTTCCTCGTCCAGTACGGGAGGTCGCTTGCGCTTCGGGGTTTTGACTGCGACCTTTGCCGAATAGGGATATTGTTCGTATATCTGCGGATAGTGCAGGAATGCCGATCGTTCATCGAGTAAGAAATTCTCGATTCGGCGCAGCAATTCCGGTGTAAGCGTCATGAACGAAAGCGAAAATCCGCGGCTTTCCTCTGCTCGCATGTATAGCTCGAACCGATGCAGGCAACGCACCAACACTCGAAAGTTCTTCACCCTATTTTCGGACAGTTTGTGCGAGGTAAGATAAATTTCTATCACGTCGAAAAAGGTGTTTTCATGCTCCTTTTTCGCTTTCGTCGGCTTATGGAACCGCTTGACGACACCTTGCATGTATTCGCGCGTGATGACGGACTTATCGGTTGCCGTGTTAATCTCCTGCTCCAACAGGTCGGTCAATGCTTTCAGTCGGGAACGCTTTGCCAAAAGCAGTTCGCGTTCTTCGCCTTGAATCAGCGGAATATTGATGTCATTCTTCTTGCCCCAGCGTTTGCGGTCAATCATATCCCGGAGCCGATACGCAAACGGACATCGCGCGAAACATAAAGCCGCAGATTGATTTCCGATTCTCCTGCGCTGTTGGTCGTCCTGCCGATGTAGTAGTTCGTCTGTGCCATACCTCGAATTTCTTTGTTTCAAAGGTATGTAAATTCATGGATATGCACAACTTTCTGTGTCCGCAATTTGTCCGCATTTTCATAAAACCGTAAAAAATACATTCACATCAATTCAAACAAATTCAATCGTTATATATTGATATATAAATTATTATCGTTTATTTGTGATTTGGCGGATTTGTGCGGTTTTTGACTTTTCAATACCGGCTCCGGGTACTAATAAAAAAACCTCAAATGATTTACATACAATTATTTGAGGTTTTTGTTTTGCCTGTCGTATCCGCAATTTTTCCGCATTTTTGGCAAAGTCGAAAAAAATGCTTATATTCTTAGATTCTCAACAGTTTGACACACGATACTTCAGATATATTTACGTACCCCATGGAAAAGCGACAAACCGAACAGCTTCGGCACGCTCTAACACGGCAACGCGCTTACACTTCATTTCACTCGACGCCCCATCTATTATAGCTTTCACCTTGTCGGCGGCGGTACCAGCGATCGCGGCCTCCTTCTCCACATTCACGGGCAGCGTTACGCCCACTTCGTTGCGGGCTCGTTCTCACCGGCCTTATAGAGTCAGGGAAAGGATTTGCCAGTAACGAAACAGACTTTTTTCGCTTAGCCGTGCACTATGAATTCAAATTTTACGCGGTTGCGTCGGATTCTCACCGCCTCGGAAGCGGAATGTTCGGTATTGCCGTCCGTACCGTAACTCGTTACACACGGGAACATCCGGACGAACTCGACGACAACGAGCAGCCGTTGCAGTTCCCACGACTATTACCGATCCACGGAGAGAAGAACATGTCCTCACCCGTAACGAAACGTATGATTCGCCATCGCAATTTATCATGCCGACGGAACCTCCCGCCGCCACGACAGCAACGGTACGAGCAGGAAAACGAAAAAGATTGTTGATTATTTATTCATAGGATTGAATGTTACCCACAGGGCAATACCTTCCCCGCACGAACGTATGGATGATTCGGCAAGATCAACTACTCCGACAGAGAGCTTCAGAACATGTTTTTCGAGGGGGGGGGGGAATCTGCGGACCTTCGTTCGACGCCGATTGTACGGAGTCAGACGGCACAGAACCTTCGAACAAGAGAATAACGACACTTCATACCCTCGCACGAGGGGAGGATGGAAAACCGAAATCGCATCCCAATAGCATCTGCAAGATTATTTCTCTCGCAACGTTAATATGAGAGAACAGGATTCAAAAATTACAAGTCTATTTTTCGATGCAAAAAAAATGTAATATTTTTCTTACTGCCTTAATGACAACTGAAAATGCTGAAAGTTCCAAAACCGGCACAAACCAACCCCTATTTTTCTGTTTGCGGGCGGTTTGTGCGACTTTCATCGACGGATGGGGAAAAGACTGGTCGAACACCAAAGGCTCACGGTTTACATCTATTCGACACTCATCGTAGCGGTCGGCATCCCGCTCGACTTCCCGGGATGGACCGGTCCGAAAAACGAATTTCACGCTACCCCCAACACTGCTCAACTGATCGGGACTGTATCAATATTCACCGAATACCGCCTGTACAGAATTCTCTGACATGAGCTTCGAGGGCGCTCTTCGTTGCGATCATCCGTAGATCGCAGGCAAGCTGCCGTTCTGTGCTTCCGGTCCGACCTCTTACCACATGCTACTCATCATCGCCGAAACGATCTTCGCAGTCGCAACGATCGTGCTCTCACCGGTCCCTTGCATGGGCTTATCCGCCTTACATTGTCTGCGCACTGATGACGGTGCACCTACATCGCCTGTGCAGGAAGCCCCCGAAGCTCCGCGCTGCGGAATTTCAGTCTTCTATTCATCCCGATTTTTTCGCTAGCCGAGCAGAAGGACGAGCAACTGGTAAAGAATATCCATATTCTGAAACGGGAAAATGAAGTGTCATGACAAGAAAAATACGCGATATCGGAGTTGTCCAAACTCGATAAATAGCAGGTGCCGTCTTTCATCGGATTGTCGAAAAGCGAAGCCGACCGGAGTAAGCCCGCATAGATGTCGTAAAACGGTAATTTCCCGAACTGACACATCCGGACAAGAAATATGCTGCTTGATATTCAAAGGTAGAAAACTCTCCGAAACATGCGACTTGCTCCATAAGGCTCCCGGAAACACAATACCCCCAAGGCCCCATATTCGCAAGAAACCCAAACTCGACAAAAAAGACGCCCAGAAAGCAGTTGGGAAAAATACCGAGTACGCGAAAGCCTCATCGTCTTCGAGCAGGATTCGCTTTTGCGGACTACGAACGAAAAAACGTCGTCCAACTCTGACAGAAATGCCTGCAAGTTGGTAAGATCGGCAATCAAAGCCCGCTCCGGATCTTTTTCGGAATAAGTAGCATCGGATTTTAACTGAGTAGTTCCAATGCCATCGGATCTCTGACGATTCCGGTCGGCGATTCGGGGATGTATCCTTTACGGCTACCTCCAATACGGATTTCTTGTCATTACTCAACAGCACGCATTCCTACAGTTCGGAATCGATTTGCCATTTCAATTCGTGTTTGCTTTTGTCTTTGTCATCTATCTGAACAAAAAGACGATATTGCTATCTATTGAACTCATATCTCGGTATGTATTGTCGAACTGACAGTAAAACACCTGCCGTCCGAAAGAAAAACCGCTTCCGAACTCCGATTCTATTTTCCGGTGAGATGTCGGAACGACTTAGCCCCATATTCAGCACGATCCGCCACCGCCACCCGACGAAACGGGCGGTCGCCGCAAACGACCGCCCGAACCATTCGATCCATATCCGCACCGTCCCGTTTATTTCCGGCGGAACGGCACGGATCATGAAGTCTATTCCTCCGAGGAACCGAGCGTACGGTCAATAGCGGTTCTTATTGTAACCTCCGCGGCCATACCCTCCACCGTTGCCGCCGCGCTTGTAACCGCCGCTGCGGTCCGCTCTCGGACGAGCCGCGTTTACCGTCAGTGTCATACCCTCGAAGTCGGCACCGTTCAACGCGTCGATGGCTTTCTGTCCTTCGGCGTCGTCCGACATCTCGACAAAACCGAACCCGCGCGAGCGGCCGGTTTCACGATCCGTGATAATGGTAGCGGACGATACCGCTCCGTATCCCGCGAATAACATCTGCAAACTTTCGCTTTTCGTAGCGAAGTTCAGGTTCGAAACGTAAATGTTCATTTGATCTTCAATAATTGGTAAATCGTTGCAAATTCTATTTCGTCCGTTCGATACGGACTGCATTCAGCCCCCGCCTCCCGCGTTCCACTTCGAACGCAACTATTTCTCCTTCGGCAATTTCTGCCGGTGCAGAAGTGATATGGAAAAAGTATTTCTCGGTCGAGGCCAGATCCTTGATAAAACCGTATCCTTTGGTGTCATTGAAATATTCCACACGGCCTTCGAACGGTTCGGCTTCCAGCTCTTCCTTTTTAGGGGTCGCTATCGACACATCCTCCAACCGGATCTTATGCCGTGTACGCTCCTCGGGCGGTGTACTGACGATGTTGCCGTTTTCGTCCACATAGGCGATCATGTCTTCCGGCGAACGGGTTCCGCCGGCCTGTCGTTCCTCCCTGCGTTTCTGCTTTTCGAGGCGCTTGGCCTGCTTTTTCTTTTCGTTCTCTCTTTTTCCGAATGATTGTCTTGCCATTGAATCGTTTTTTAATTCGTGCTTCGCAGACACAGGAACATACTCATGCAGCGGTCTGCCTGAACAAAGAAAGTTATACGAATCCGTTTCAACGATGAAAAAACCGGACGAAATCGTGGCCGGAAAAGTGCAAAGGAGATAAAGATCTGAATGAACTTACATTGTTTTCGGGACAAAGATACGAATAATTCAGCCGATTTCCCGCTTTTCCCGAAGATTTATTTCCTCTCGGAATTCGGATGCGATAAAAAACGGGGAAAATAAAAAAGTGGGCGAATCCTCTGTTGCCTGTCAAACGCCAATTTATTTAAATCTCAACAAAGAAAACGCCCACGCTTCGCGCAGGCGTTTGCACATTGTTCGTAGAGATTATAATGAAAATTTGGCGTTTTTCAGACCTCAAACAATAGCAAACGCTACCATCCATATTTTCGGCAAAAGTAATGAATTATTCCAAACCGGCCAACAGTCCGAACCATATAGCTCATATTTAAGTTCTTTCGAATCAATCCGACTCGTCCGGGAGGTAAACGGAGCAGGATTCCCCGGCCTTCCGCCGGCGAACGATTCCCCGTATCGCAAACGTCTCCAGACCGCAAATACATATAAAAACGGCTCTCACATAGGCAGATAGCGACCGTTTCGGAAGATGAGACACTGCCTGCGCTGCGTACCCCTCCGGTTCTTGTAACCGATATGAATCCACACGGGCGTACCGTCGGCACTCTCTTTCTCGGAGATCAGCTGGTCGAAAGGTTTGTCTGCCAACCATGCGCGACAGAAATCGCGGAAATCGGCCATGCGTCCGTTGCGGGCCACGAGGTCCGCGGCAGAGCCGCAGCAATGAGCCGAAGTGGCGGAGCCTTCGACCGCTTCGTTGAGCCGAAATCCCCGGTAGCCGGACGTAACGATCAGCGCCGGATCACCGAAGCCGCGACGGGCACACTCCGCACCCCATGCCTCCCGCAGCGGATCGAGAAGAAGATCCACCAATTGCTTGAGGTTCGCAAGGTGTTCGTCGGAAGGGGTGTTGTCGAGTCCCAATCGGAGAGCCGTCTCGGAACGTATGAGTTCACGAATCGAAAAATATTTCATAGAGTTTATACGAACGTAAAGATTAAGTACATGATAGCCGCTACAAATATACGGTCCGCCGCCCGAAAACGACCGCATCCGAATAAACATTGCAAATTCGCCCCGAGCCGACGTTTCCGTCGCGTCGGGAGCCATCCGAGTTTTTCCGATGACCGAACCGTGAAAACGAAGGGAGAATACCAACGGGCCGATTCATCCGAGAGCTGATCCGAACTCATTCGTACAATATCGAACCGGGAAACGGCCGAAAGGAATTCATCTTACGAAAGGTGCCGCAACCGCAGCGCAGCAAATGCTTCGAATCGCACACCTATTTATATGGGTCTCGGGAAAAACAAAAAAGAAGCAGCAACAGGGGGTCGGTGCGCCTCTTCACCGCCTGACGAAGTCAGGATCTGTTGCTGCGAGTGTGATATACTATGACTTTTCGTCGAATCGTCTGAACGATCTCCGGGGACAAAGATATATAAAGTTTATATATCACCAAAAAAATATGCATTTTTTTTTGGGGAAAAACTTAAAAAGCTCTCGCAAGACCTGTTCGCACCCATTGCGAATCGAAGACGGAAACAGAAAAACAGTATTTTTTTGAAAAAACAAGTACTTTGTATTGCATAGTATTAAAAACTGTATTATATTTGCAGTGTAAAAGTAGTAACCGAAACAACGAAATATCTCTCACGCTATGAAAGAGACTGTAAACGCAAACATCGGATCGCAGAGCTTCACGCTCGACACGGATGCCTACGGCACGCTGAAGAGTTACCTCGACGATGTCCGTTCGCGCCTTCCGGAGGACGACACCGAGACCATGGGCGACATCGAAGCCCGTCTGGCCGAGATCTTTCGCGAGAAAACCGGCGGCGGGGCCATGCGGGTCGTAACGCTCGCAATCGTGCGCGAAGCCATGATGCAGATGGGAGCACCGGCCGATTTCGGGGAGCGCCGCAGCGGTCGACCGTCCGAAAATGCCGCCGCGACCGATCCGACCCGTGCAGCTCTCCGCAAACTTTACCGCTCGCGTACGGACCGCTCGATCGCCGGCATCTGCGGCGGACTGGCCGCCTACTTCGGCATCGACCCCACCCTGCTGCGGCTCATAACGCTGCTGCTGATTCTCTTCGGAGGCATTTCGATCTGGGTATACGTCATCCTTTGGATCGTCGTTCCGGAAGAACCGCTCCGCACATTCGGTATAAACAAAAAAACGAAACAAGATCATGGCAACGAATGCTGAAAAAAGACTGCTCCGCTCGCCGGACGACCGCATGCTCGCAGGCGTCTGCGCAGGCATCGCCGACTTCTTCGGGCTCGACGTTTCGCTGGTTCGGATCGCCACGCTCGTACTGATTCTTTTCGGCGGACTCTCGATCTGGGTCTACGTCCTGCTCTGGATCATCGTTCCCAAAGCCCCGAAACGATTAAATCCCTGAAAACAATGGCAGAAGACAACATCAAAGCGCAAATGCGCAAAGGAATTCTCGAGTACTGCATCCTCGCCATCCTTTCCCGCGAGGACTCCTATGCTCCGAAGATCATCGCCGAACTCAAGGAGGCCGAGATGATCGTCGTCGAGGGTACGCTCTACCCGATCCTCACCCGTCAGAAGAACGCCGGCCTTCTGACCTACCGCTGGGAGGAATCCCCGCAGGGACCTCCGCGCAAGTACTACATGCTCACCGAGAAAGGCCGCGAATACCTCCGGTCGCTCGATGAGGCATGGGACGAACTCGTCGGACAGATCCGCATCATCCGCCACGGCAACACCCAAACCTCATAAAACGTTCAAAACATGAAAAAAACGCTTATCATCGCTGTCGCAGCCGCACTCGCTGTCGCAGCTGCACTCGGTTCCGCGACCGCTGCATACGGATTTTGCAGCAGACCCCTCAAAGGGAGCGGCCGGCTCGTTACCCGCACGGTTCCCTTATCCGCTTTCGACGAAATAACAGCCTCCCGTGCCGTAAAAGTCGTCCTCGCCGAAGGCATTTCGGACCGGCTCACGATCGAAGCCGACGACAACCTGATCGACCACGTGGTCGCCAAGGTTGCGCACGGAGAGCTTCAGCTCGGCATCGACCCGAAGATCAACTCCGTATCGAACATCCACGTAACCATCACGGTGCCGACCGACGGCCGGATCAAATCGCTCGCAGCCCACAGCTCCGCGGAGATTCGCAGCCGCGATCTGACACTCACCGGTCCGAAGACGCAACTCGAAGCGACGAGCGCCGCGCGAATCGCCGTTTCCGCCGCTGCGGATGTCTGCAAAGCCCACGCTTCGAGCGCGGCTACGATCGACGTTGCGGTCCGCAGCACCCGATTCGATGCAAAGGCTTCGAGCGCTGCGAATATCAAGGCCTCTCTAACGGCGGACGAGTGCGGGGCCGAAGCTTCGAGCGCCGCGAAGATCGAACTCGCGGGAGAGGTCCGCACCTGCGAAGCGACGATCAACTCGGCAGCGAATCTCCACGCCGAAAAACTCGCAGCCGCTATCTGGGACATACACGCATCGAGCGGCTCCGACGCCCGCATCCACTGTACCGCAGCTCTCGAAGCCCATGCGTCGAGCGGCGCTTCGATCGTCTATTCGGGCGATTGCACCGCCGACGTACACGCATCGAGCGGCGGCAGCATAAAAAAACGCTAATACGCAGAAAATCATGAAAGAGGTTATAAAGTGCAGCATTTCGGGCGTCGCATTCACGATGGACGCCGATGCATACCAAACCCTCAAAGAGTATCTCGATACCCTCAAAAACAATTATGAGCAGACTCCCGACGGCGCCGAAATCGTCGCCGACATCGAAGCCCGCATCGCCGAACTGATCCTCTCGGCGCAGGACAACACGCGCGTGGTCGAACGGCCTCTCGTTCTGAACATCATCGAACAGATGGGCCGAGCCGAGGACATCGCCGGAGATACCGTCTCCGAGACCCGTGCCGCCTCCGAACCCCGGATTCCGCGACGCCTCTACCGCGACACGGAAAATGCGAAGCTGGGCGGCGTCTGCGCCGGTATCGGCAAATATTTCGACATCGACCCCGTCTGGGTGCGGCTCGGGTTGTTCGTGCCGCTGCTGCTGGCTTTTCTGGGCTGGTTTCCCTTTCTGTTCTGGCTGCGTCCGACGATGAGCAACCTGTTCGGAATCTTCGTTCTGAGCTATCTGGTCATGTGGTTCGCCGTACCCGCAGCCCGCACCGCCCGCCAGAAACTCGAAATGAACGGCGAGAAAATCACCGCCCGGTCGATCAGGGAGGCCACGGAGGCTACCGCCTCGGATCCCGACAGCAAGGCCAAGCCCATCGTTGCGGAAGCGGTTTCCGTCTTCGGCAAGATCGTGCTCGTCTGCCTCAAGATTTTCCTCGGATTCATGGTCTTCGGGCTCATCCTCTGCGCCTGTGCGCTGGTGGTGGGACTGTTCGCGCTGCTGATCGGAGGCAAGGAGATGGCCGTCGTGGGGAGCCTCGACATCACGAGCCTCTGGGTACCCGTTCTCGGCATCTTCATCGCACTCATTCCGACGATCATGCTCATCTATGTGTTCATGTGCCTGATCGCTTCGCGCAAACCGAACGGAAAGACGATCCTCGCCATCTTCCTGCTGTGGATCATCACCGTCATCGCCTGTGCGAGCGTCGCCATCCACGAGAACTTCGGCGAGCGGGTGATGCGCAAACGCACCGCCTTCGAACGCATCCTGCAAACCGACGTGGTGATCGACGGAGATACGACCACGCTGCGCGACATACTCGAAAACGACGACCCGATCGAAGCCGTCGAAAGCGGCAACAGGACACTGCGCATCAGCGTTCCCGACAGGCAGATCGACATCACGGTCGACAAAGACGAGGCTTCGCTCACGGTCGAAGAGACTCCGGAAGACTAATCCAAGCGTTAGTTAAATAAAAAGTTTTTTTCGAAGAGGACGACCGCGGCTGGCGGTCGTCCTCTTCGTTTTGCAGAAGCGAAAAATTATGCGTACCTTTGAATGTTTTTGCGAACTCTCATTTCCTCCGCTGCGAAATGTCCGACATCGTTCGGAAAGGAACGCTGTTTGACGGAAATGCTTTAATATAATACTAACGAATTATGAGCGGAATCAAGTGCATCGGTATTCTCACCTCCGGAGGCGACGCCCCCGGCATGAATGCGGCGATCCGTGCGGTAACCCGCACGGCCATCTACAACGGGTTTACCGTCAAAGGGATCATGCGCGGCTACAAAGGACTTATAACCAATGAAATAGTAGATTTCAAATCCCAGAGCGTCAGCAACATCATCCAGCAGGGCGGCACCATCCTCAAGACGGCCCGCAGCAAGGAGTTCGAAACGCCCGAAGGGCGCCGCGCCGCCTACGACAATATGACGGCGGCCGGCATCGACGCGCTGGTAGTGATCGGCGGCGACGGATCGCTCACGGGCGCCAGCATCTTCGCAGAGGAGTTCAACGTGCCGATCGTCGGTCTGCCCGGTACGATCGACAACGACCTCGGCGGAACCGACGCGACCATCGGCTACGACACGGCGCTGAACACCATCATGGATGCGGTCGACAAACTGCGCGACACGGCCTCGAGCCACGAACGCCTCTTTTTCGTCGAGGTGATGGGCCACACGGCCGGCTATCTCGCCCTCAACGGCGCCATCGCCACAGGTTCGGAAGCGGCCATCATCCCCGAGATGGAGACCGAAGTGGACCAGTTGGGCGAACTGATCAACCACGGGTTCCGCAAAAGCAAGAACTCGGCGATCGTACTGGTGGCCGAAAATCCGAAGACCGGAGGAGCGATGGGGCTCGCCGAGCGCGTGAAAAAGGAGTTTCCGCAGTACGACGCCCGCGTAACGATCCTTGGACACATCCAGCGAGGCGGTTCGCCCACGGCCATGGACCGCATCCTCGCCTCGCGTATGGGCGAAGCGGCGATCGAGGCGATTCTCGAAGGGCAGCGCAACGTGATGATCGGCATCCGCAACGGCCAGATCGACTACGTGCCCTTCTCGAAAGCCATCAAACACGACAAAGGCATCAACCGCGACGACATCGAACTGGTGAGAATCCTCTCGATGTAGCCGCAGCAGAAATCCATACACCACACCCGACTCAATTTGATGAAACGTGTAATAGGCATCGGCAATGCCCTGACGGACATGCTGGTAAACCTCCGATCCGACTCCGTGCTGAGTCGCTACAATCTTCCCAAAGGCTCGATGAGCCTCGTGGATGCTCGACTGCAAACCGAGATTTCGAAGTCGGTGGCCGGACTTCCCTACTCGCTCTCGCTGGGCGGCTCGGCCGGCAATACGATCCGTGCCATGGCCCGTCTGGGCTGCGACGTGGGATTCATCGGCAAGGTCGGCAAGGATACGACGGGCGATTTCTTCGTGCAGGCCCTCGAAAATCTCGGTGTCGAACCTTTCATTTTCCGCGGTTCGGAGCGCTCGGGCAAGTGCGTCTCGCTCATCTCGCCCGACGGCGAACGGACGATGATAACCCACCTCGGTGCGGCGCTCGAACTCTCCGCCGGGGAGATCGTCCCCGAAATTTTCCGGCAGTACGACTGCCTCTATGTCGAAGGCTATCTGGTACAAGACCATGCGCTGATCGAAAAGGCCGCCCGGACGGCCAAGGAGTGCGGCCTGCAGGTCGCCATCGATCTGGCGAGCTTCAACATCGTGGAAGAGAACCTTTCGTTCCTGCGAAGCTTGGCAGCCCGATACGTCGACATCCTCTTCGCCAATGAAGACGAAGCCAAGGCATTCACCGGCGAAGCCGAACCACTCAACGCCCTGCAAGCCATCTCGGAACTCTGCCATTTGTCGGTCGTGAAGATCGGTACGAAAGGCGCACTCATCAAGAACGGCGGCGAAGTGGTGCATGTCGGCATCATGGCAGCGGCGAAACGGGTCGATACCACGGGCGCCGGCGACTTCTACGCCGCAGGGTTCCTCTCGGGACTGTGCGACGGACTTTCGCTGCGCCAGTGCGGTACGATCGGAGCCATCACGGCCGGCAAGGTCATCGAAGTGGTCGGCACCACTTTCGGCGAGGAGGCATGGGAGGATATCTTCCGGCTGGTCAACAAAGTAAAACACGAGAAATACCTCTTTTAAGTTTTAAGCCGGCCGCTCCCGAACGATCGGACGGCATCGGCGCATCGGCGCATCCGGACCGCCGGAGGCATGCAAACGGTCCGACAGACGGGGCGGATAACGGCGGACCGGCCCCTCCGACAGCGGAGCCGAATATCGGAGGGCGCAAGGGCAGGCGAACGACGGAACCGACCTCCCGGGCAAAAGAGAGGACCGCTGACGATCAACAGGTGTCGCAGACCGCCGGACCGAACAGCACGCTCGGTAAACGGACGCGCAGGCCGTCGGCAGCCGGCCCCGAACCGCAGCCCGTCAAGCAACGTACAGGCAGCCGAACATTCCGCCGTCGGACACGGCGCACCGCGCGGCACCGGCCGAAAAGCCGGCTACGGACCCGATCCCATGTCCTCCGGCATTTCGGGACCGGCAGACCGGCGACGAACCCCCGCACGCGACTCGTTTCGGACTTCCCATGCGAAAGGGCTTATCCTCGGACAAGCCCTTTCGTAATTTCGGTCCGCATCCGCACCAGCCGCCGCGAACGGCAGGGGCGCAGCGTCAGCGCCAGCAGCAGCGTAGCGCACCACTTCGCCCCTTCGGCCAGCAGCGCACGCCCGTAGCGGCGATCCTGCACGGCCCGAAGACGCTGGCTGACACCTATATTATAACACAGGCGGGAGAAATACTCCGCCGTCAGTTTTTCGGGGGGTATGATATGCCACATCACTGCACCGGGTACATACCAGCATGTTTCGCCGCCGCGGGCGAGCCGTGCGAACAGATCGCTCTCCTCGCCGCCGATCAGCCGGCCGCCCACGCGCCCGAATGCGGGATCGAACGCCCCGTACTTCTCGACAGCCGCACGGCGCAATGCCATGTTGCCTCCGCCCGGAATACGTCCCGCAGGAAACACGCGCTCGCAGGCTCCGAGGTCGATCGGATTGGCAATGGGCCGCTCCGTGTACCGGGACATCCATGCGGGCCGGCCCGAAGGGTATTCCGGAATGATCCGCCCGCCGGCCGAAGCGGCTTCCGGATGGCGGTCGAAAAAACGGATATAGGCCGAGACGAATCCGGCGTTGATGCGCTCGTCGTCGTCGATGATAGCGATATAAGGACCCGAAGTCTCGGCGATGCCGCGGTTGCGGGCGTGGGAAAGGCCCTGCCGCGTCTCGCGGACCATGCGCAGATGCAGTGCCGGATAACGGGCCGCGAACTCCGCGAAACGCGCTTCGGTGTCGTCCTGAGAATTGTTGTTCACCACCACGCACTCCCACTCCGAGGGGGAAGCATCCTGCCGCACGACCGATTCGAGCGCCGCCAGCAGCGGCACCGAACGGTTGTACGTGGCGATGACGAGCGAAAGTCGAATCATTGCGTAAAAGTAACGAATATTCTCCGAACGGGCAATCCGCAGCACAAATTATCGGCGAAAAACATTTGCGGAGCAGCAAAAATTCTTATCTTTGCACCAATAACGAATCAAACCGAAAAACTTGAAAATGTCTAAAACCTTACGCTTTCTGCTGCTGCCTGCCCTCCTGCTGTGCGCTTTCGCTGCGACGCAGGCACAAAACGTATCGTGGAAAAACAAGGTCGAAGAGCTCGGCGACGGCAAGTACCGCATCGTGCTGACCGCCCAGATTCCCGAACGCTTCCACATGTACGACATGGGGCCCTACGACGCAATGGGGCCCAACGCCACGATCATCGAGGCGACCCCCGTCTCGGGCGCGCAACTGGCCGGCGCTCCGCAGGCCATCACGGCGCCCCATCGCTACTACGACGACATCTACGAACTGGAGATCGGCACCTACGAAGGTACGGCCGAGTTCGCACAGGACATCCTGCTCACCGAGCCGGAAGCCGAAGTGCGCATCTATCTCGAATGGATGATCTGCGACGACACGAGTTGTCTGCCCCTTTCGGATGACGAAATCACGGTCAAGATCACCGGCACCCCCGCCGCCGCAGACGCCGTGGCTGCCGCAGCAGCCACGACCCCGGCCGCAACGGACGCCCAATCCTCGTCCGACGCAGCGAGCGCCTCCGCGCCGGTGCAGAAAGACGCCGCAGGCGGCGGATCGCTCTGGAGCCTGATTATCGAGGCGATCCTCTGGGGCTTCGCCATGCTGCTGACGCCCTGCGTATTCCCGATGGTGCCGATGACCGTGTCGTTCTTCATGAAAGGCTCGGGCAGCCCCGCACGCGGCCGCTTCAACGCCTTCATGTACGGCCTGTTCATCGTCGTCCTCTACACGCTGCCCATCGCGGCTATCATCCTCATCACGCGCTTCGTGGGCGGCGACGCCGTAACGGCCGACATCTTCAACTGGCTGGCTACGCACTGGCTGCCGAACGTGATCTTCTTCCTCGTCTTCATGATCTTCGCCGCATCGTTCTTCGGAGCCTTCGAGATCACGCTCCCGAGCTGGATGGTCAACAAGAGCGACAGCAAAGCCGACAACAAGAGCCTCGGCGGCATCTTCTTCCTCGCGCTGACGCTCGTACTCGTCTCGTTCTCCTGCACGGGTCCCATCGTGGGATCGGTGCTCATCAAGTCGACCTCCGGCGGCGAATTCTGGTCGCCGATCATCACGATGTTCGCCTTCTCCGTAGCGTTCGCACTGCCGTTCACGATCTTCGCGTTCTTCCCCTCGATGCTCAAGAACCTGCCCAAGAGCGGCGGCTGGCTCAACTCGGTGAAGGTCGTCCTCGGCTTCATCGAAGTCGCGCTCGGTCTGAAATTCCTCAGCGTGGCCGACCAGACCTACCACTGGGGCATCCTCGACCGCGAGATCTACCTCGCCATCTGGATCGTCGTCTTCACGCTGATGGGTCTCTACCTGCTGGGCAAGATCAAGTTCGCCCACGACAGCGACATGCCCTATCTCGGCGTCGGCCGCCTGCTGCTGGCGATCATCACCCTCTCGTTCGTGGTCTATCTGATCCCGGGCATGTGGGGCGCTCCCCTCAAGGGACTTTCGGGCTACCTGCCCCCGCTGACCTCGCAGGATTTCGTGATCGGACAGAATAGCGGCACGGCGAGCGGTCCGGCTGCGGAGAAGCTCCTCACGGTGGATGGCAAAACGCCCCGTTACAGCGACTTCCTCCATCTGCCCCACAACCTTCAGGGATTCTTCGATCTGAAAGAGGCCGAGGCATATGCCGCCAAGGCGGGCAAACCGATCTTCATCGACTTCACGGGCCACGGCTGCGTCAACTGCCGCGAGATGGAGGCCCGGGTATGGTCCGATCCGCAGGTGCTCTCGATCCTGAAAAACGACTACGTGGTGCTGGCGCTCTATGCCGACGACAAGACCGTACTGCCCGAAGAGGAGTGGGTAACGACCGAGTCGGGCAAGGTGCTCAAGAGTCTGGGCAAGATCAATTCGCACTACGCGCTGACGACCTACGGCGTGAATGCACAACCCTACTACGTCCTGCAAGGGCGCGACGGCAAGATTCTGGTCGAACCGCGCGGCTACGATCTGAGCATCGAAAATTTCGTGAATTACCTCAACAGCGGATTGGAAGCCTATCGGAATCAGAAATAAACGGTCCGCCTGTAATACCACACGATCGAACAGCCCTGCTTTCCGGCAGGGCTGTTCGCATTCACTCCGACACGCCACATGAAAGCAAGACCGGATGCTTGCCTTTTTTCGGTCGATCTATTTTTGCAAACGCTGCCGAAATCCCCCCCCCTCTCTATTCCGTCCGTACCCTGCAAACCCGACAGAAAAAAGAGGCTTCCATGACGGTTAACGAATCGTTTCGTCAAGCCGGGAGCAGAGCCGAACCCGGCCGGGCGGCCGGAACGGAAAACGGCCGAAACGGAAAACGGCCGAAAGAAACTCAACGACGCAAGAACCCGGCGCCTCCGTCGTCGATCGCTGAGAACGGGGGCGCCGGATATTTCATTCGGCGCATCACGCGCAGAGGTTCCGGTTCGGATTGCGAGCTGCGGACTGCACATTCAGAAACGGGACACCCGCCCCGTCTCGTGCAGCGCACGGCGGCAACGCTCACCGTTTCGGTTCGGTCTTGGATGCAGCGAAAGCATCCTCCACCTCTTTCTCCTTGTTCCTGCGGTCTTTGTCGGTATACCCTTCCACTTCGTTCACGAGCTCGTGTACGTTCTC
Organism: Alistipes sp. CHKCI003; assembly: GCF_900021155.1. Taxonomy (GTDB): domain Bacteria; phylum Bacteroidota; class Bacteroidia; order Bacteroidales; family Rikenellaceae; genus Alistipes; species Alistipes excrementavium. Next base: position 84,227 of record NZ_FCNT01000006.1, on the reverse strand, counting down.
CTCGAACTTCCGTTCGCAAGGGTCGCACTTGGCATTCTCTTGTTCCTTATTCATGGTTGCAGATGATTATTGGTTCGCAGGACGACCCGCAAAACGAATGCCAATCCGCACCTCCGAACCCGAAGCCCCAATCCGTCCGGAGCAACGATCCGATCGTGTCCGCGGCTTCGGCCGCAGGGGAAGAGAGGCTGTCCCACAAGTTGTTCCACCCCGCCGGGAATTGCCTGTTCGGAAAAACTCCCGCACGGCAGCACCCATAGAAAAGGGGCCGTCCAAGACTTGTCAGACAGCCCCCTTTTCATCATCATCCCAACCGGACGTCCCGACCGCACGAACCGCCGGCCGGTCGCCCTGCGGATCAGGCTTCGGGCCAAATCGAAAGTACGCGGCATTCGCCTCTCATAGCCCCCATCCGGTGCGTACGGAACACCTTCTGCGTGCCGTCCGCATATTCCACCGCGACAGCCACTCCCGATGTAACTACCGCAGGCCCGCCTTCACGTACCAGAATTTCGACGATGCCGCTCTCGGTCATCGGCGTACCTTTGGTCTTGACCAGTTCCAGCAGTTCGCTGTCTTTCGCAGAAGACACATAGTTCTGCAGCTCGCTCCATTCACCGCAATAGACCCAATACTTGACCACCTTATCGTCCGTCAGCGTAACCTGATAACCGAACAGGTCGTCCGCACCCAGAATCGTACCGTACTGATGTCCCTCACCTTCGTACCTGTTTCCGTAGTGGAGGACATCGGTGGTGAACGGCACACTCACCAGTTTCTCGGTGCGCGTGTCGGCTTTCGCCAGATCGATCGAGAACGACTTCACCGAATTGGCCGTGAAAGCCGCCGTTGCGTCGTCGTCCGCCGCGAACGTATAGTCCGCAAGATCGGTCGCCACCCGTACGTTCATCCCTTCCATCTTGAGTGCGGGCAACACCATGTAGACACGTGTCGCCGCGGCTTTCGAAGCACCGACCGGCGTCTCATCGCCCAACTCGGTCGACATCGTTCCGCCGTCGAGCGTCTCCGTACGGAGCGTCTTCGTCGGGTCCTTGTAGGAAACCGAATAATCGCCCGCGATACCGGTCCACGAATCGAACGTTACGGAGAGCACCTTCTCGACGCGGAGCCCGGCATCCGACGACCAGATCTCGAAGCAGGCCATCGACATCCGGGGCTTGAAGCGCAACACTCCCATGCCTCCTTCGGCCGGAATTTCGATCGGCTGAGCCACCATCGGCATCACCGAGCCGTCGGGCACACCGACGGTCGCCTGCGACTGCACGTCCGGCAGTGTCAGCGTAACGCTACCGTCCGCCCCCAGTTCGGCCTGCTCCGAATAAGGATAATAAGCATACACCTTGTCTCCGGCTGCCGCGGCATTCACCCGTGCCTCGAAACGGACCTTGCCGTCCACCTCGCGGAACACCGCAGGCACGTTCTGCGTCGGGCGCTGCGCGTTCTCCACGAACAGACCGATGCGGTCGCCCTCGCTCCACGTCCACGCGCCGTCTACGATCGCCGTGCGCGACACCGCCGCGTCGTCCGCCGCCACCTCGGCCGCCAACACCAGTCGCACTCCGCCGTCGGTTCCGGCGGGCGCCTCATCGTTCGAACACCCCGTCCACAGCGCCGCTGCGGCCATCAGGGGCCATGCCAATAAACGCTTGTTCATAGTCGCAAATGCTATCAAAAGATGAATATGTCCGAACTGTCCTCCTCAAAAAAAGGATCTTCGATGAAAGAATCGGATCCCCACAATTCCGAAGCGGCGAATCCGCTTTCGACGACCACCTCGGCCGTTTCGACCGAAGGCGCAACATACGCCGGCCGCATATCGTTTGTCATGTGCATATTTGTCAATCTGGAAATTTGATTTGTGAAAAAAGGAGGAAACCGGAACGGTTCCGGTCTCCTCCGCAATGGAACAATCAGTTGCCTGCCTGAACGATCGTCAGCGTACCCAGAGGCATACCGGCCTTCGAGCATACACGCAGGACCGCACTACGCTCCACCCCCGTGGTGTTGGATTGAACGACGATTTGATGGCTATCGGCCTCCAAAGGATCCATCAATCCGGCAAAACTGTCCGAAGTAGTGATCCAATCGACATCGGACTTGAACGTTACGGAGCTGTAAGTCTGTGTCTTGAGCGGAATCTTGATTTCCACCGTCTGACCGGGAACGTTCGGGTCTTCGGCTTCGCCCGTGGTGTAGGACCCGGGCTCCATCTCCAGACTCTCCTTATTGCCGTTCTCCACGCCTGCAGCGTTAAGATTGATTGTCGCGCCGCCGGCATAGGACGTGCTTAATTTCAGCTCCCACGCGGTGTAGAATTCGTAAGAGTAAAGATACTCGCTGTTGTCGTTCCACTTGTCCACCGTGCCGATCGACGTGCCGGTGTGGCTCAACTCTCCGACCTGATTACCTTCGATGTAGATACCGTTGATGGCATTGGCCGAAGGCACCGAGATAACAAACGATGCGGAGATATTGCCCGACATGTCGAGCAAATCCTTAGACAGTGTGAGCGCGTTTTCTATCGGCGACACGCGGAAAACGATCTCGATCGTGTTCTGATCGCTTCCATTCCGGTATTTCACCTCGATGCCGGTGTCCGCACCAGAACCATCCTTCAACATCTGGTACTCGTCCTTGAACTCCGTACCGCGCAGATAGAGCCCCTCCTGCTGATTCGGGTTGTTCGCATTGACCTTGATCGTCATCGTATATTCTTTCGAACCCTCCGCAACCGGCTCGGTGAACACGGCCGTTACCGAATTATGCATCCAGCCGCCGCTCTCTACCGCAGGATCGAGCGAGACGGCCAGTCCTTCGGAACCGCTCACGCTTTCGTAAGCGAATCCGTATTGATCGGTACGACCCACCTGCTTGAAGTCGATGTAGCCCAGCACCGTCTCGCCGTCGAGCGACACGAGCGTCAAGCGGCCGGAACGGGCTTTGTCGCCTTTCCAGTTGGGGTCGGACAACATCAGATCGTCGAAGTGCGCCAGCTCCTCGTCGTAGTAATGCGAAGGCTTGAGCCACAGGGCATACTGGCCGTCAGCGATCTGTCCGCCGCTCTGGAGCAGGATCGTGGAGTTGGTCTGCGACTCCTCGCTTTCGAGGATCTGGAAATTCGTCCAGCCGTAGTTGTTCACGGTGGTGCTGCCCAGCAACTCGGTGTCCTTCCACTTCACGCCTGCGACCGCATCGGTTACGGTTACGTTGACATCCACATTCTCCAAGTCGATGCTGTTGTAGGTGATCGTCCACAGAGGTTTCCCCTCCACCGTCTCATCGCTCTTCTCGATTCGGGCATACGGATAAGTGCACGAGATTTCGATCTCCTTGATGGCGTTCTCGCCGGCTTCCTGAGACTGGAACTTCAGCGGCGGCATACGCAGAATATCGCCCGGAGTGAGTGCTGCGCACGGCGTATAGAAGAATTCCGTCTTCTGCTCCTCCGACATGATGTTCTTGGGCGACATGGTCATTTTCCGCCCCTGCGTGTCCGACATCACCACGTTGAAGCCGTCGTTGTAGGCGGCGCAGTTCACCACCAGAAAAACCTTCGTGGGATTCTGCACGTCGGTCGACAACACGATCGGCCCCTTCAGCGTAATGAAGTTTTCTTTGGCCTGCGAAGTATTGAGCACGGGCTGGAACGTAAAGTCCTCGTCCCGCAGCAGGAAATCCGCCGATGCATCGTCGTACTTGTCCCACAACTCCTGCTTGCCGCCCCACCAGACTTTGCCGGCCACGCCCGTTTTGTTCTGGAAATAGCTCTGGCTGGTGCCTATATCGATCGGCGAAGCGTTGAAAACGATCTCGGAAAGGGTGGTCTCCGTGTCGGCGTAGAGCTGGAGGCATACGACCGAAGCCATCGGACGGAAGATGATGTTCTCGGTCGGCTCCCCCTCGGAAGTCTCGTCCTTCCACAATGCGAGCATCGGCATGGCTTGGGGATCGAACGAATCCTCGGTGTAGTGTTGTTCCGCGGGGATCGTGCCGCCGAGATAGACGAATGCGCTCCCAGTATCGTTATCGGACTGATAGAAAGCCGTCGAGGCGGGATAGATGGCCGCATACCAGTCGGAGACGATATTCTCGTTCCAATTGCCCGACCCCAAGAAGGTCTCGCAACCCGAGAAAGTTACGTAGCCCGGCGCCTCGTTGCCCGTAAAGACGCCTTCGCGGCCGCCGCCCGAACTGAGCGTATACTCGGTCGTCAAAGGCTGGGCATCGTACGTAAGACCGGTAATGACTTTGATTTTGTCGCCCTCTTTCCAGAAAGCATAGGTTTTGCCGTCCTCCGCCTCATCCAGATAGGCGCGCGTGGCGGAACCTTCGGCGATGGTGGCCGTCAGGGCATAGCGTCCGGGCTGAACGCCGGAGAGATTGTCGAGCTCCTCGGCGTCTTTTTCGCACGAGGTAAAGGCCGTCATCGCGGCGGCACACAAAAGGTAGAAGAATCTTTTCATAATCGTACGCATGCTTTGCTGAAACAATTATTCCCAAGTTCCTTCTACCCAATCCATGGAGGTCGAAGATCCGTTCGGCATATCCGAAGCGGCGAAACCGGACTCGACGCGCACGTCGAGAAGTTCGAGCGTGGGAGCTATGTAATTCCCCCCCCCTCGTGAACAGATTGTTTTGAAAAATCTTTCATAAAGGTTAATGTTTAAGGTTTTTAATTAGAGGAAAAAATTCCGTCAACACAAATATACGAAATTTTTCTCGAAATAAGCGCTCATTTAAGATAATTTATTCAAAATGAATCAAGATTCGGCTCCCGGAATCAAATAACGACAGGACGAATGCACGATCGCGTCCCTCGCACCCGTCCCTCTATCCGCAGCGACCGTCACGTCCCGCGAGAAAAAGCAGAGATTATTATAATGGCGGCACCCAAGTCGCAGCACGAACTCCGCGGCCGGCACGAAACGCGAAAAAACGGCCGCCCCTCCCGCTGCGCCCGGCGCATCTGCGGCATTGCGGTCTATCCGGATAAGACGCCCGGCGCAACATTCGGCGCAGGAGCCCGCGACAACGGCCGGACGGAGGCCGACGTTTCGTCAATCCGGAGGCAGCGCCGGCCCCCCCCCGCCGAACTCTGCCGCGGCGGAAAACGACAGCCCGAGGGCGCATCTCCGCAGATAGCGAAGCACCCGCACCGTTCCGCACCGACCGGCCGCAGAGATCCGGGCAGACAAAAAAAGCGGACAACTCCGTAGAATTGTCCGCTTTGGTAGCGGGAGGAGGACTCGAACCTCCGACCTCCGGGTTATGAGCCCGACGAGCTGCCAACTGCTCTATCCCGCGCTATATCGCTGTAACGAATACTTCCGTGTTAACGGGTACAAAGATAATGCAAAAATCCGGTTTTGCAAAATTCCCGGGACAAATATTCCGGTACCGAAGCCCGACATCATTGTACGACAATCACTTACCCAGCGAAAATTTATTCGAGACTCCCGGCCACCACCTCCGCAAGGTCGCACACCTCGGTCCGGGTTCCCCGAGCGATCGCCTTTTTGCAGAGCGGACAGGCCGTAACGATCGTACCGGCCCCCGTGGCATCCAGCTCCTCCGCCACCGATCGTGCGATCCGCACCTGCTGGCCGTCGGAAATGGCCGTATTGGCCACCGACGAACCGCAGCAGAGCGCGTTTTCGCGCGTCTCGGCCGGTTCGAGCAGTTCGCCGACCGCTTCGATCACCGCACGCGGCTCGTCGTAGATGCCGCTTCCGCGGCCCAGCTCGCAGGGATCGTGGTAGACGTAGCGCCCCGCGCCGCGCCGCGGATGCAGCCGCCCCGCACGCATCAGCCGCAGGATGTATTCCGAGTGGTGCAGCACTTCGATTCCGTCGAGCCCGTACTCCTCGCGGAAGACGCGCAGGCAGATCGGACAGGAGGTTACGAGCGTCGTGATGCCATGCTTGCGGAAGAGTTCCGTGTTGTACTTCATCATCTTTTGGGCCGAATCGGTCTCGCCCGAGAGCTTCAGCGGGCGGCCGCAGCAGACGCCGCCCTCCCGGTCGGCCCACCAGACCTCCTCGCCCGAGGCCCTGAAGATACGCTCCATCGCCAGCAGGATACGGGGCGTGAGCAGCGTCATGCAGCCGGCGAAGTATCCCACCTTGCCGCTGCCCGACGAGCGGTCGAGTCCGCGGAAATAGTCGTAGCGTTTTTCGTCGGGCACGTTGCGCATCGTATCGCGCGCATTGAGCCGCAGGGTGTTGAGGTCGATGCCTACCGGACACTTCTCGGCACAGCGGCCGCACATCAGGCAGTTGTCGGCCGTCCGGAGCCGGAGCATCCCGTAACGGCGGTCGCGCAGGAAATAGACCGACTGCACGTCGTCGATCCCCAGCACGCTCTGGAGCTGACAAGGGTCGATGCAGATCCCGCAGCGCGAACAGGCTTCGGTCTGGAAACGGTCGTAGGAACTCTCCTTCTCGCCCGAGCGGAGTTTGTAGCGGCGCAGGAAGATGAGCGGGATCTCCGTGAAGATGTGCATGTAGCGCGAGAAGGGCAGCGCGACGAAAAATACGCCGAGACACGAGGAATAGAACCACCACGCGACGCTTTCGAGCCGGATCAGCGTCCCGACATCCGCATGAGCCGCAAGCCAGCCGCCGAGACCGCCCGTGAGGAATCCCCCGCCGCCGTACAGAGCGCACGAGAGGCTTTCGGCCGCGAGGCGCGCCGGGAATACGAACCACAGCACCGAAAGGGCGATTCGGTCGCCGAACACGTGCCGGGTCGTGCGGCGCATTCCCATCGCCCGTGCATAGAAACGTTTGCCCCATGCCAGCACCACGCCCGAGAGGACGAAGAGCAGCAGCAGGTCCATCAGGAAATCGAACACCGGTTTGTGTTCCAACCCCGTGGCGAAATACTTGAAAAAGACGTGGCCCTGCAACGGCACATAGCGGAAGCCGAGGTAGGCGACCGTCTCGGCCCACCCCACGGCGATCAGCAGGAACCAGCCGAATGCGAGGCTCATGTGCATGTAGCCTAACAGAGGATTCACCTTGAAGATGCGGCGGTGGAGCAGCGATTCGCGCACCGCCTCCCATCCGGCGGCGAGGGTCGCCGTCGTGGGCAGTCCGCGCAGGATGCGCATCTTGTCCGCACGCGGCAGCAGGTAGAGCCACCGCCCCCACTTCCAAGCGAGCACGGCGAACATCACCGCGGCGCCGATCATGAACGGCAGACAGAAAGGAGCGTAAAAACCCATGGTCAGAAGTCCCCCAATTTACGTTTGATGAGCATCACCACTCCGCGCGTATTGATTCCGCGCGGGCAGACGAGCCGGCACTTGCCGCAGAGCATGCATTTGTTCATCTCCTCGTAAGCGCCCGCATACTCTCCGCGCCGCACGAGCGTATGGACCTTTCGGAAGTTGAACTGCGTGAGGTTGCCCGCCGTGCAGACCGCCGTGCAGGCGCCGCAGCCGATGCAGGTCTGCAACTCGGGCATCTCGCGCAGAATTTCGTCGCTCTTGCGCAGGTTGTTGTGGTCGATGTCGATCGCCCGAGGCTTGCTGATGGAATATCCGAAGTTAACGGCAGCCATGCGGTTCATACTTTTTTCAGGTAGTTCAGCACCTCGGCCGCCGCTGCCGCGCCTTCGTTGAGCGTCTCGCCGATATTCTTGGGAGCCGTAACGGTTCCGGCATAGAAAATCCCCTCGACACCGCTTCGCACATTGCCCAAAAACAGGTCGTGGGGCGCCATGAAACCGCTCTCGGCACGACGCAATCCCGCGGCTTCATAGGCCGGATTCGTGTCGCCCGCCCGCATGCCGACCAGCAGCACGAGCATGTCGACGCTCATCCTCAGCGGACGCCCCGTCAGCGTATCTTCGGCCTTGATCTGCACGCGGCCGTCGATCGTCGGCGCCGCCTCCGAGATGCGGCCCCGCACGAAGTGAATGTTGTATTTCTGCTGCGCCTCGCGGTACATCTCCTCGTACCCGGGGCCGAACATGCGGATGTCCATGTAGAAGTTGAAGACGTCGGCTTCGGGAAAAAGCTCCTTCATCTCCATCGCCTGCTTCACGCCCGTGATGCAGCAGACGCGCGAGCAGTGCTGCTGGCACACCTTCTCGTCGCGCGAACCGACGCAGTGCAGGAATGCGATCCGGCGCGGACGCGTTCCGTCGGTCCTCGCCACGCGCCCCTCGTCGAGCATCCGCTCGATGTCGACCGAGGTGAAGACGTTGTCGTAAATGCCGTACCCGTACTCCTCCTTGATGCGGGCGTCGAACAGCTCGAACCCCGAGCAGACCGCGACGGCGTCGCACTCCAGCCGGCGACCGTCCGCGAGCGTTACGCTGCGCGGGCTCAGAGCCGCGACCTCCGCGGAGGTCATCACCTCGATTCCGTGCTGCGCCACGCAACTCTTGAGCTCCGAGAGCACCTCCGAAGCGGGCGTAAAGGTCGGGAACAGCCTGTGCCAGCCGCGCAGCTTGCCGCCCAGCTCCGGTTCCTTCTCCACAATCACGGGTTGCACCCCCTCGTCGGCCAGACGGAGGGCGGTCTGCATGCCGGCGGCGCCGCCGCCGACGATAATCACTCGCTTCTTCACTGTTTGATGTCGTAAATCGTATCCGTCGGGCAGCAGTTGACCACTGCCGACGCGGGTTTGCCGATGAATTTTCCGTTGCGGCCGAGGTATTTGGCCGCGGGATCGTAAGCGATGCCCATCTTGTCGAGCAGCGGCTCCACGTCGACCTGATGCATCTGCATCCCCAGCGCCCACGGATCGTAGCCCAGCACCAGACCGGCCATCTCCTCGTAGGTCAGCACGGGTATGCCGTGGCCGTTTTCGCCGTAGGTCGTCCCCTCCATCTCGGCGATGGCATACTGCCATTTGTCGAGGAACATGGCGCAGCCCGGACAGTTGGCCACGATGAAGTCGGGTTTGTAGGGGGCCATGCTCTCCAGCTTCTTGTGCGAATTGGCGATCGAATAGCCGCGGTTGGCCTGCACGAGGTAGTTGCGGAATCCGAAACCGCAGCAATGCCGCCGCTCGGGATAGTCCACGCACTCGCCGCCCCACGCCTCGATCATGCCGGCCAGCACATAGGGGAACTCCGAGCCGCCGATACCCGACTTGGGGAAGATCTTGGCGTAGTGGCAGCCGATATGCTCCACCACGCGGAGCGGTTCGCCCGTCTGGGCATTGACGAGCCTGTATTTCGCTTTCGCGGCGATTTCGTTGCGGAAATGGAACATCACGTCCGACGTATGGGCCAGACTGGCCGGTTTGCGGAACTCGCGGCCCGTGGCCTTGTAAAGGTATTCGCGCGTGCGTTCCTCGGTCTCGGGAAATTCGTGCCACGTAGCCAGAATTTCGGTATAGATGCCGAACGAAGTGATGCACGACGAGATGAAATGCTCGTAGCCCGCCTCGGTCATCAGCGCGAACTGACGCGCCACGACGGTCATGATGGTCTCCAGCGGCACGATGTCCGAATGATAGCCGATGCCCGTGCACGACGAGTGCAGCGGATCGTCCAGCACGTCGCGTCCCAGATCGTCGCGGAGGATGTCGAGAAACGCCTTCTCGCTGCCCGGAAAGAAATTCTGGCGGATGCAGCTCCGCGCATAGTAGTATTTGTCGTCGGCGATCTGCTTCTGGTAGTCGCTCCAACTTCTGCGCTTCATAGGATTCTAATAATGCTCGTTGCTGTTCGTGGTGAAGGTCTCCATCATATAATCGTCTCCGGCCCCTTCGTATCCCATTTCGCGGGCTTTGCGGTCCGAATGACGCTCGATGGTCTCGAACATCTCGCTGCCGCCGCTCACGTCGAAGATGCGGTGCAGCTCCGCGAGGGAATCCTCGTCCAGCCGGCGCAGAGCCCCCGCGCCGTGCCGCATGTAGACCGGCGTGAACCGCCCGTAGATTTCGCGGTCGTGATCGAAGATCCACTGCCAGACGGGTCCCTGCTCGGGATGCAGACCGGGTTTCACGAGCCGCGGCACGATGCAGTAGCCCGTGCGCAGAATGTTTTCGCCGATGATCCGCTTGAGGGCAAGTTGCTGCCGGCCTTTCTCGCTCTCGACGAAGAAGCCCAACTTCTGCGAGAGCGTGCGGAGCGCCTGAATCACATACCCGGGCGTATTGCCCCTCGGGCAGCGCGGACGGCACGACATGCACTCGCCGCAGTACCAGATCACGTCGCTCTTCAACAGCTGTTCGATGGCCTCGTCGTCGCGCGTCTGCACGATGTTCACGATCTGACGGGGGTCGTAGTTGTAGAACTCCGCCGCGGGACAGACGCCCGTGCAGACGCCGCAGTTCATGCACGAGTTCAGTCCCTCGCGCATCCGCACGTCCTCCATCAGCATATCGAAATACTTTTCCATACCTTGTCCGACGGGCAGCGGAAAGTCGATCCGCCCCTTTGCCGTGAGGCAAAGTTACGGATTAACGCGCGGGCGTGCAGGAGTATAAATACCTATTTCCGCCGCTCGTAAAGTTCGAAGGAGAAGGGATAGGGGTAATTCGCACCGCTCGGGAACGACTCGCCGCGCACCAGTCGCCATGCCGCCTCGTCCCACTCGGGGAAACGGGCGTCGCCCTCGTAAACCCGCCCCACGCGCGTGAGATAGAGCCGGTCGGCCTCGGGCAGAGCCTCGGCATAGATCTGCGCGCCGCCGATGACGAAGAGCTCCTCGTCTTCGGGAAAGAGCGCCACGGCTTCGGCGAGCGAGTGCACCGTGCGGGCCCCTTCGAATGCGAGCGACTGCCGCGTTACGACGACGTTCGTCCGGTTGGGGAGCGGCCGTCCGAGCGACTCCCACGTCCTGCGGCCCATGACGACCGGATGACCCGAGGTTACGGACTTGAAATAGCGGAGGTCTTCGGAGATGTGCCAAATAAGGGCGTTCTTGTCGCCGATCACGCCGTTTTCGGCGACGGCTGCGATAATCGAAATCATAATCAGAAAGACATGGGAGCTTTGATCGCAGGCCACGGATCGTAGCCTGCGAGGGTGAAATCTTCGTACCGGAAGTCGAAGAGCGACTTCACGTCGGGGTTCAGCCGCATGCGGGGCAGCGGACGGGGCGCACGCGAGAGCTGTTCGGCGGCCTGCTCCAGATGGTTCAGATAGAGGTGTGCGTCGCCCAAGGTATGGATGAACTCGCCCGGACGCAAGCCGCAGACCTGCGCCGTCATCATCGTCAGCAGGGCATAGGAGGCGATGTTGAACGGCACGCCGAGGAACGTGTCGGCGCTGCGCTGGTAGAGCTGGCACGAAAGGCGCCCCTCGGCCGCATAGAACTGGAAGAGCACGTGGCACGGCGGCAGCGCCATCCGGTCCACGTCCGCGACGTTCCACGCCGAGACGAGGATGCGCCGCGAATCGGGATTGCGGCGGATCAGCTCCACGGCTTCGGCGATCTGGTCCTTCGCACCGCCGTCCGGCAGCGGCCAGCTCCGCCACTGACAGCCGTAGACGCGGTTCAGATCGCCGAAACGGTATCCCTCGATCGGCGAGGCCTCGTTCGCCTGCGCTGCCTGCAAAAAGGTCGCGCGGTCCACGGGACGCACCCCGTGCCGCACGCACAGTTCGTTATAATAGCGGAAAGCGTCGTTGTCCCAGATATGGACCCCGTTGTCGAGGAGGTATTTGATGCGGGTGTCGCCCGCCAGAAACCACAGCAATTCGTGGATCACTCCCTTCAGGAAGACCTTCTTGGTGGTGAGCAGCGGAAATCCCTCCTCCAGATCGAACCGCATCTGATGGCCGAAGACGCTCTTCGTGCCCGTTCCCGTGCGGTCGCCTTTCACGACCCCTTCGTCCATGATGCGGCGCAACAGATCGAGGTATTGTTTCATGTGCTTACAATTTTTCGAGCGAAATCGTCCCCGCCCCGTCCAGCACGGCATAGGCGGGATTCTTCTCCCAGCAGCCGAGATGCACCACACGCAGCCCGGGCTCGCTGTAATCGCGGGCGAAGTGCATGTGCCCGAATACGAAATAATCCACCTCGTGCCTTCGGGCATAGTCGCGCGCATAGTCGACGAGCGGCTCGGTGAGCGAGGCGCCGTAACCGCCCTCGGCATCGTGCTTCTTTCTCGACGAAGCGCTCCACCAACGGCCGAAGCGCACGGCCCAGTCGGGGTGCACGAGCCACGAGAAAAGCCAGCGCAGCGGACGCGAACGGAACACCGTATTCATGAAGCGCAGCACCGGCAGATGACCGATGTTCATGTTGTCGCCGTGGGCGACGAATACCTTTTTGCCGGCGAGGGTCATGAGCTGCGGCTCCGTGAAGACCTCGATGCCGCATTCGCGCGTGAAGTAATCGCGCACCCACATATCGTGGTTGCCCGTGAAAAACACGATCCGCACCCCCCTGTCCGCCAGATCGGCCAGCCGGCCCAGCACGCGCACGAACCCTTTGGGGACCACTTCGCGGTATTCGAACCAGAAGTCGAACACATCGCCCACCAGAAAGATCGCCTCCGCATCGCGGCCCGCGTCGTCGAGCCACGCCGCGAAACGGCGTTCGACTTCGCGGGCGCACTCTTCGCCGCCGCCTCCCAGATGGATATCGGACGCGAAATAGATCATTTCCGGCCGGTCAGTTCTTCGATCTTGCTTTCGAGGCTCTTGCCGTATATATCCCGCGCCACGATGTTGCCCCCGCGGTCGATCAGGAAATTGGTCGGAAGCTTCGAAATGTTGTAAAGACCCACGGCGGGCGAAGCCTGTCCGCGCAGATCGCTCACCGAGATCCACGGCAACGCCTGCTCCTGCACGGCGGTGATCCACGCCGGTTTCGACGTATCGATCGCTACCTGATAGACCTCGAACCCGCCGTCCGGACGGGCATATTTCCGGTATATCTCCTTCAATTCGGCATTCAGGGCGTTGCTGTTGCCCAGCGCCGCAGACCAAAAATCGAGCAGCACGACCTTGCCGAGCAGCGACGAGAGACGGACCTTCTTGCCGTACATGTCGGTCATCTCCAGATCGGGATAACCGGCCTCGGTGATCTGCGAAGTGAGCGTGATGCGGGCGTCCATACGGGCGATCTCGGCATTGAGCGCCGCCAGATAAGGCGACTGGGGATAACTCTTCTCGATCGCTTCGGCCACGGTGCGGTAGTAGACCACGTCGCTGTCGCCGTTGAAGAGGTACGTATCTCCGGGCAACCGCTGGTAAAGGGCATAGACGGCCGCCAAACGGTCTTTGTGTTCGATGATGAAACGCAGCTGCTCGCGGCGGATGCGGTAGTACTCCGTCGTGTACTCCTTGGCCACTCTCTTGCGCTCCTCGTCCGTAAGGTCGGGTTCAGCGTAGGATGCGACGATCTCGTCCAGCCGCCGGCCGCCGGCCACGTAATTCTGGTAGAACCGGCGGAGCAACTCCGACTCTTCGGAACCTTCGACCGTATAGTTGCGCACCACGCTGCCCACCGATCCGACCGTCAGCCGGTCGCCGCCGGCGATCAGCAGCGGAATACGCTCGCCGTTGAACACTATATTATATAAGGATGGCGTCGGCGGGACATCCTTCACGTCGAAACGGTAGTTGCCGTCCTTGTCCAGCACGACCGAATCGACGAAGGACTGCGTCAGCGTACCGACCTGTTCGAGATATACGGTTCGGGCGTCGTTCCCGACGAAGCGGCCCGCGATCCTCACACGCGACGACTGGCACGCACACAACACGGCGGCCGCCGCCACGGATACGAATAACGTCTGTTTGTTCATCTGTTCCCGCAGTTGGTTGTCATTACAAAGATACGATTTCTTTTCAGAACGCAAAATCACTTCTGCGAATTGTGGCGGGCCGCATTGTTTTTCGTGAAGACGCGCTGCGGGTGGCGATTGTTGTTTTTCTGCTGCCGCTGCTGCTGAGACCGCTGCGAACCTTTCTGGGGACGTGCCGTAAAGTGCTGTTTATAGTCGCTTCGGATATTATTGAGAGCAACTTCGTCGATCTCGATGGCTCCGCCGGACATCCGTTTTATGTCCTTTACGATGACTTCGTTGTTGGGGTGCTCCTGATTGTACTCGTAGCTTTTCGTACGCATGTAGCGGGCCAGATTGTCCACCGTGCGGGCCACGGCACGCGCGTCCTTCTCGCCGCCCAGACTGCGGAGCATCCGCCCCACGTACTTGCCGTAGTGCTTGTAGGCGATCCGCCCCTGCGAATAGCCGAGCTGCCGGGGGGCGACGGTCAGTTCCGAGCGCGTCGGACGCGGATAGGGCGAATCGACATCGAGCTCGAAATCAGACATGATGAAAAGGTGGTCCCAGAGCTTGTGGGTGAAATCGGCCGTATCGCGCAGCAGCGGGTTGAGATTGCCCATGACGGCGATCACGGCCCTCGCCTGCCGGTTGCGCTCCCTGCGGTCCTCGATCTTTTGCAGGGAATCGATCATTTCGTGGATATGCCGTCCGTATTCGGGCAGAAACAACTTGCGTCGCGTGTAATTGTAATTCTTTTCCATATTGCAATTTCGACCCCGTGCGCTGTTCGGAAATGCCCGCCGGATGTTCGGATCGGCCCGCAGCGATGGATCATTTAAAGAGCTTTTTTCAATCGTTTTCCGTCTCGGGACGCAACCTGTGCAGATTAGGTTTTCAACGGAGAAAGTCGTTAACTTTGGTACAAAAGTAGGCAAAAATTCGTAGAAAACAAGCCATGGCAAAAGTTTTAATTCTCGACCATTCAAAAAGTATGCGAAACAACCTGCGCGAACGGCTCGAATTCGAAGGCTTCTCGACCGAAGCCGTCGAAGACGAGACCGCCGCAGCCGATCTGTGCGAAAAAATACCCTTCGATCTGATCCTCTCCGACGACGGCTGCAAGGTGCCGCAAGTCGACATACCGTTCATCGTCCTGTCGTCCGAAGGCTCCATCGACTCGGCGGTCGAGGCGCTCCGCAACGGTGCGCAGGACTATCTGACCAAGCCGCTCAACATGAACCGGCTGATGCAGTCCATCCGCCGGACCATCGAAGAGGGCGACGCCGAGGACGGCCCGGGAGCGGCGAAGACACCGCTGCGCACGCGCCGTGCCAAACCCGCGCACACGGAGCACATCATCGGTCGCTCGCCCCAGATCGAACGGGTCCGCCAGCTCATCGAAAAAGTCGCTCCGTCGGATGCCCGCGTGCTCATCACGGGCGAAAACGGCACCGGCAAGGAGCTCGTCGCCCGGTGGCTGCACGCCAAGAGCCAGCGGGCGGCAGCTCCATTCGTCGAGGTGAATTGCGCGGCGATCCCCTCCGAGCTGATCGAGAGCGAACTCTTCGGCCACGAGCGCGGCGCCTTCACTTCGGCCATCAAGCAGCGGCGCGGCAAATTCGAACAGGCCAACGGAGGCACGCTCTTCATGGACGAGATCGGCGACATGTCCCTCTCGGCGCAGGCCAAGGTGCTGCGGGCATTGCAGGAGAGCAAGATCAGCCGCGTGGGCAGCGACAAGGACGTCGAGGTCGACGTGCGCGTGATCGCCGCCACGAACAAGAATCTGCGCGAGGAGATCGCCAAAGGCAATTTCCGCGAAGACCTCTATCACCGCATCGGAGTCATCATCGTCAAGGTGCCCGCCCTGAGGGACCACACGGAGGACATTCCGCTGCTGGTCGAATATTTCATCCGGAAAATCTGCGGCGAATACCGCATGTCCGCAAAGGAGATCGCTCCGGAGGCCGTCGAAGCCTTGCAGGCGATGCCGTGGACGGGCAACATCCGCGAACTGCGCAACGTAGTCGAACGGCTCATCATCCTCAGCGGCGACCGCATCACGGCCGAGGACGTGAAGTTCTACTGCTGAATCAGCCCCGCTATCCCGGCGGGAGCCTCCACGATGCGCCACGCCCCGGCCTCGTCGAGTTCCGCACGTGCGCGGAACCCCCATGCGACGCCCGCGGAACGGATGCCGGCCGCGGCGGCCGTCTGCATGTCCACGCCCGAATCGCCGACGAACAACGCCTTCGCGCGCGCGACGCCCGTCGTCCGAAGAATCTCTTCGACCACCGCGGGATCCGGCTTCAGCGGCACCCCTTCGCGCTGTCCGAGCACGGCCGCGAACGGCACGTCCGCAAAAAACCGCCGGACCAGCTTCTCCGTACCGGCCTGAAATTTATTCGAGGCCACGGCCAGCTTCACGCCCCGTGCCGCGAGTTCGCCGAGCAATTCGGGGATTCCCGCATAAGGCCGGGTATGGATGTCGATGTGCTCCGTATAATAGCGCACGAAGTCGCGCCGCACGTCGGCCACCGTCTGCGGCGTCCGCAACGGTTCGGGCAGTGCCCGCTCCACGAGCCGCATGATGCCGTTGCCGACGAAACCGCAGTAATCCTCGTAGGTGTGCTGCGGCAGATTTCTCGCCGCGAGCACGGCATTGCAGCTGACGGCCAGATCGCCGATCGTATCGAGCAGCGTGCCGTCGAGATCGAATATCACGAGTTCAGTCATTTTCCTTATCGTTCGTTATCGCTCTGAAAGGTCCGTCCCGCGTCCGGGACCGTACGCGGCAAAAATAGTGAAAAATCGGCGAAAAAGCCATCGCACCTCAGGCGTGCCGCCGAATCCGCGCCACCTCCGTTTCGCTGCGCGGCGTTGGGGCCTTCCGGCTGCGGCGGGACGCTCTGCGCACCAACCGCCGGACGCACGCGCCCTCGGAACGTGAAATCGCACGGCCGCACGCCGCTCGGTAAACGATCCGGTTCGGAAGATGACGCTTGCGGCCTGTTTTTTCGGACCGTCGTTCTTTTTCCGACGATTATTGCTTATATTTGACAGGCAAACAGAGAAGAATATGGCAGCGACACTGCGCAGAATCGTGCGTTTCTACCTCGAAGGCTTCCGCGAAATGACCGTGGGGCGCACGCTGTGGTGCATCATTCTCATCAAACTCTTCATCATGTTCGCCGTCCTGAAACTCTTCTTTTTCCGCGATCCGCTGGCCGGATGCACCGATGCCGAGCGCCGCGACTGCCTCATGGAACGATTAACCGATACGCATAAACCCGGAACACAATGACGACAGACATCCTGCAAACCGTAGACTGGTCGCGGGCGCAATTCGCCATGACGGCCATCTACCACTGGCTCTTCGTCCCCCTGACGCTGGGCCTGAGTTTCCTCATCGCCATCATGGAGACCGTCTGGTACCGCACGGGCGACGAATTCTGGCGCCGGACCACCAAGTTCTGGATGCGCCTGTTCGGCATCAACTTCGCCATCGGAGTAGCCACGGGCCTCATCCTCGAATTCGAGTTCGGCACAAACTGGTCCAACTACTCCCACTTCGTGGGCGACATCTTCGGGGCCCCGCTGGCCATCGAGGGCATCATGGCCTTCTTCCTCGAAAGCACCTTCATCGCCGTGATGTTCTTCGGCTGGAACAAGGTCAGCCGCGGCTTCCACCTCACGGCCACATGGCTCACGGCCGTCGGCGCCAACCTCTCGGCCCTGTGGATTCTGGTGGCGAACGCATGGATGCAGGATCCCGTAGGTTGCACCTTCAACCTTCAGACCGTGCGCAACGAAATGACTTCGTTCTGGGACGTGCTCCTCTCCCCCACGGCGATCAACAAATTCTTCCACACCGTAACTTCGTCGTTCGTGCTGGCGGCGCTCTTCGTAGTCGGCGTGAGCGCATGGTATCTGTTGCGGGACCGCGAACGCCGCATGGCCTCCAAGAGCATCGCCATCGCCTCGGTCTTCGGGTTCGTCTTCGCCGTCGTCGCCGCATTGACGGGCGACAAGTCGGGTGCGGTCATCGCCCGCGTGCAGCCGATGAAGCTGGCTGCGATGGAGGCGCTCTACGACGGCGCGGAAGGCGCCCCGCTCACCGTCGTCGGCATACTGCGCCCCGAATCGCAGCGCGCGGAGGGCAAAGACCCCTTCTATTTCAAAATAGACATTCCGAAACTGCTCTCGATCATGAGCTATCGCGACGCCGAAGCCTACGTGGCGGGCATCAACGACCTCATCGACGGCAACCCCGAGCGAGGCATCCTCTCGACACAGGAGAAGATCGAACGGGGCCGCGCGGCCATCGCACAACTCGAACGCTACCGCGAAGCCGTTAAGAACGACGACCGCGCGACGACGGAGGAGATCGAAGGTCTGTTCGATCCCGCGACGCCCGAAGGCAAAGCCTTCCTCGCCGACCGGTTCGCCTACCTCGGCTACGGCTACCTCTCCTCGCCCGAGCAGGCCGTACCCAACGTGCCGCTGGTCTTCTATGCGTTCCGCGTGATGGTCGGCGCCGGTGTGTTCTTCATCCTGCTGTTGGCCGTCGTCTGGTGGCTCAACCGCCGCGACCGTCTGGCCGACAAGCGCTGGCTGCTGCGACTCGCAATCGCCTGCATCCCGCTCGCCTACCTTTCGTCGCAGGCCGGCTGGATCGTCGCGGAGGTCGGACGCCAGCCGTGGGCGATTCAAAACCTCATGCCGGTGAACATCGCCGCATCGGACGTGCCGAGCGGCGCCGTCTCCACGACCTTCTTTCTCTTCCTCGCGCTCTTCACGGCCCTCCTCGCCGCCGAGCTGAGCATCATGTTCCGCCAAATCAAAATAGGCCCTAAAGAGTAACCCGGATATGGAAACAATGACCTTTCTGCAGCATTACTGGTGGCTCGTGATCTCCCTGCTGGGAGCCTTGCTGGTCTTCCTGCTCTTCGTACAGGGCGGGCAGTCGCTGATCTACGGCATCGGCAAAACGGACGAAGAACGGACGATGCTCGTCAACGCCCTCGGCCGCAAATGGGAGACGACCTTCACCACGCTCGTTACCTTCGGCGGAGCGTTCTTCGCTTCGTTCCCGCTCTTCTATTCGACGAGTTTCGGCGGAGCGTTCTACGTCTGGATGCTGATCCTCTTCGTCTTCGTGATTCAGGCCGTGGCTTACGAGTTCCGCAGCAAGCCGCACAACGTGTTCGGCCGCAAGACTTACGACCTCTTCCTGATGCTCAACGGCATCGCCGGTCCTCTGCTCTTGGGCGTCGCGGTGGCGACCCTTTTCACGGGCGCCCACTTCACCGTCGACCGCCTCAACATCGCCGATCTGGGCGGCAACACCTCCATTTCGCAGTGGACTACGCCGTGGCACGGGCTGGAAGCCGTCGCCGATCCGCGCAACCTCGCACTGGGTCTCGCCGTGGTCTTCCTTTCGGGAACGCTCGGCTGCCAGTACTTCCTGAATGCCGTCGAAGACGCAACTCTCGCCCTGCGAGCCCGCAGAACGATGCGCACTTACGCCGTGCTCTTCCTCGTCTTCTTCCTCGCCTTTTTCGTATCGCTGCTCTTCGCCGACGGATACGCGGCCGACCCCGCGACGGGAACGATCTCCGTCGAACCCCGCAAATACCTGCACAATCTGCTCGAAATGCCCTACGTAACGGCCGTGCTCCTCGCTGGAGTGCTGTCGGTGCTGTGGAGCATCGTCGAGGGTTGGCGCGGCAACCGCAAGGCGATCTGGTTCGGCGGTTTCGGCACGGTGCTGGCCGTACTCGGCCTGCTGCTCTGCGCAGGCTGGAACCGCACGGCCTACTATCCGTCGCTGGCGGACATGCAGTCGTCGCTGACGATCGCCAACTCCTCGTCGAGCGAGTTCACGCTCAAGGTGATGAGTTTCGTTTCGCTGGCAATCCCCGTCGTACTGGCCTATATCTGGTATGCGTGGCGCTCGCTGAGCCGCCCGCCCATCACGCGCGAAGAGATGCAGGGCGACGACCACAAATATTGATTCGTCCCGAACGGAACCCGTAGAGCCGTCCATCCGAGCGTCCGACACGATCGCCGACACCGGCCCTCACGATTCCGCAATGAAAACGGGGGAAGTATCGCACGATTCGATACTTCCCCCGTCGCGGTCCGACGGAACGGACAGATTCGGGGCGGACAGTTCCGAGTCCGAGTCCGGGCTCCATGGCAAAGAAGATGCGTATCGGAACATACGCTCCGCCCGCGGCACCGATCCGGATGCGGCAGTCTGCCCCCGGAACCCGCGGTCTTCGCCCGCATTAGGCCGAGGGCGCCCCGCTATTCCCCGCCCTTTCCGAACGGATATTGATTCTGATGCACGTCCTCGAAACGCAGCCCTTTCTCGTAGGTGTGCATCGCACGACGGCTCATGCCCATCGACGAGAAGCCGCCGTCGTGGTAGAGATTCTGCATCGTAACCTTGCGCGTAAAATCCGAAAAGAGCGTCAGCACGTAGTTCGCGCAATCTTCGGCCGAAGCGTTGCCCAGCGGCGACATGTTCTCGGCGAACTCCATCAGGTCGCCCATGCCCAGCACGCCCTTGCCGGCTGTGGTCGGCGTCGGCGATTGCGACACGGTGTTGATGCGCACGTGTTTCTCGCGTCCGTAGATGTAGCCGAAGCTGCGGGCGATGGATTCGAGCAGCGCCTTGGCATCGGCCATGTCGTTGTAACCGTAGAGCGTACGCTGCGCGGCGATGTAGGAGAGGGCCACGATCGACCCCCAATCGTTGAGCGCGTCCTTCTTGCGTACGACCTGAATCGCCTTGTGGAACGAGATGGCCGAAATGTCGAGCGTCTTGGCCAGATAGTCGTAGTCCAGATCGTCGTACGTGCGCCCTTTGCGGACGTTGGGCGACATGCCGATCGAATGGAGCATGAAATCGAACCTGCCGCCGAAGTGCTCCATCGTGCGGTCCACGAGGTTCTCGAGATCCGCCACGCTGGTCGCGTCGGCCGGAACCACGATCGTGTCGCATTTTTCGGCCAGTTCGCCGATCGTACCCATGCGGATCGACACGGCGGTATTGGTAAGCACGATCCGGGCGCCCTCTTCGACGGCGCGCTCCGCCACTTTCCATGCGATCGACTGCTCGTTCAGAGCGCCGAAGATAAGACCCTTCTTACCTTTGAGAAGATTGGATGCCATGATTGTTCTCGGTTAAAAATTCCATAATAAATGCGAGGCGTTCGGGATAAAAATTCGGACAAAAGTAACAAAAATTTTCATCCCGCATACCATCGCTTCGCTCCGACCGTTGTAAATATGCCGAAATAACGTAAAAAATACGCTTCGGAGTTGCAAATTCGAATTTTAGTCCTTACATTTATCGTTCGAAATAGCTATTAATAACTTTTGTTAAACTTTAGATTCATGATTCTGAAACACTTTCTGAAATTCACGGCAGTCGCGGCTGCCCTCTTCAGCATGGGATTCGCAGCGTCCTGCTCGGACGACGATCCCGTCAAGGAGCCCTCTGGCGATTGGGACAAAGAGGTAAAGGCCAAAAAAGGCGTTTATACCTATGACGGAACGACGGACGACGGACTGGGAAATTTCATTTTCTGCTTCACCACGGCCAATGTTACGGACAACGCCCTGAGCGGCCCGGGCGACGTATACTTCTTCGACCTCTATTCGGGGGCATCCGACGCCGCAACTCCGCTGCCCAAGGCAGGAACATACACGTTCGACGCCACCAACTCCTATAAAGAGTGGACCTTCGCTCAGGACGACAGCTACTTCGGCACGGTGGCCTCCGGCTCGGACGAAGTCAGCGGCGAAACCAAATTCACGGACGGTACGCTCACCATCACCGTTTCCGGTTCGCAGGTAATCGCCGAAGCGCTCGTAACGCTCAACGGAGAGAAGATCAAGCTGTCGCTGACCTCGTTCTCCTACATAGCCGAGCAGGTGGAAGCCGTAGACCTCGAAAGAGATTTGAACCTCACCTGCGTGCGGACTGCGGGCGGCATATTAGGTGAAAACGGCGACATCTATCAGAACAACACGACTGCTTTCGTTCTGTTCAGCTATGCCGACAAAACGAACACAGACCTTCTGTGCCTCACTCTGATCGGCCCGGCGACTCCGGCCGGCACTGCATCGGTTCTGCCGGCAGGCACCTACACGATCGGAACGGAACCCAACGAACTCACCTGCATCGCCGGCGATGCCGATAATATTTACAGTACTCATTATGAAAATCCGAAAACAGGCGAATACGGCTGGCTGACCAGCGGCACGGTGAAAGTCTCCGTCGCCGACGGCATGGTTTACACCATCGAAGTCGATGCCAAGACCGACCTCGGATATAGCGTAAAATCCACCTACGTAGGCGGATTCGAATTCAACGGAGGCGCCGCCCCCACTACGACTCTTACGGAGGATCACAACATCGACTTTTCGAGTGTAACCAGCGGAAATCTGATTTTCTACGGCAACTGGGAAAACTGCGGCATGAATTTGATCGTCATCGACCTCGATCCCGCAAAGGCTAAGAAAGACGGATTGGTCATGTATCTTTTCCAGTCCAGCCTGAACAATCAGCTCGAAGAGCATACCTACGTGGCTTCCAACAATTTCGCGACCACGCCCTACTGTTTCATCCCCGGCTCCTTGAACGATGATAATACATTCAATCCGACGACCTTCTATATTTACGATGCACAGGGCCGAGGTACGGATGTACAGGCGCCGATCCACGCCGGCACGATCGAAATCACGCAGGACGGTGCCAACTGGAACTTCGAAATCGACGTTTACGACGATGCGAACAACCACATCACCGGAAGTTGGACGGGTCCGCTGAAGGTTCAGCAAAACTGATCTGGGGAAACGACCTCCAGTCGCAACTGCAAATAGAAAAGAGGCTGTCTAAAATCAATTAGACAGCCTCTTTTCTATTGGTACCGCTATCCGAGGCTTTTTTCCGAAGAGGCAATTCCCCATGGAGAGGGGAGGGAGCTTTTCGGACAGCCATCGGGTTCATCCCGAATCCCGGAAAAACGATAAGGGAATAAAAAGGATGAAAAACAAACGCACGATTGGCAACCGGCCCGTCTTACGCGCCTGCATCGCCGAGGAACATGCCCCTCACCGCGGCATCGGCTGCCGTTCCGGAACCGGCCGTCGCCGACGCGCTCAGCAGCATACGAAACACCGCATCCTCCAACTTACGATAAATTCCGCGCTCCGGCCCGATATTCGGTTTATTTATCGTACCTTTGGTCCGTAAACATACTCTTATGACCGAAACACAAGATTTCGGCGCGTTGGGTCTTTCGGACGAAATGCTCGAAGCCGTACGTGCCAAAGGGTTCGAAACCCCTACCGCCATTCAGACACTCACCATTCCCAGACTTCTCGGACAAAGCAACGATATCATCGCCCAGTCGCAGACCGGAACCGGAAAAACCGCCGCCTACGGGCTCCCGATCCTCCAGACGCTCAGCCCCTCGAAGGAGGGCGTGCAAGCCATCGTCCTCGTGCCTACGCGCGAATTGGCCTTGCAGGCGGCCGAGGAGCTCCTCTCCTACAACCGCGAACGCCGTCTCTCGATCACGGCCATCTACGGCGGGGCCGCCATGGGCGAGCAGCTCCGCCGCCTGTCGCGCGGCGCGGACATCGTCGTCGGCACCCCGGGCCGTGTGCTCGACCACATCCGGCGCGGTACGCTCCGACTGGATCGGGTGCGCTACCTCGTACTGGACGAGGCCGACGAGATGCTCAACATGGGTTTCGTCGAGGACGTCGAGGAGATCATGAGCCACACGGCCCGCGAGCGGCGCGTGCTGCTCTTCTCGGCCACGATGCCCGAGCGGATCGTGCAGTTGTCGAAAAGCTACATGCACGACACGGAGATCGTGCGCGTCGAGCACAAGCAGCTCACGGCCGACCTCACCGACCAGATCTGTTTCGAAGTACGCGAGACCGACAAATTCGACGCCCTCACGCGCATCATCGACATCGAACCGGAGTTCTACGGCATCGTATTCATGCGCACGAAGGTAGCCGCAGACGAGATCGTGCAGAAGCTCACCGAACGAGGCTATGCGGCCGAAGCGCTTCACGGCGACGTGTCGCAGGCCCAGCGCGAAAAGATCCTCCGCAAATTCAAATCCAAGGCAGCCAACATTCTCGTGGCCACCGACGTAGCCGCCCGCGGCATCGACATCGGCAACCTCACCCACGTAATCAACTACTCGCTGCCGCAGGATTCGGAGAGTTACGTGCACCGCATCGGACGCACGGGCCGCGCCGGCAATCAGGGGACGGCCATCACCTTCATCTCGCCGTCGGAATTCCGGAGATTCGGACACATGGTGCACGACATCAAGGCCGACGTGCGCAAGGAGACCCTTCCCACGGGGCAGGACATCGTGGCGATGAAGCGTGCACGCATCTGCGACGAACTGCGCCAGATCGTCGAAAACGGGACCTATGCCGACTACACCGACATGGCCCGCGAACTGTTGGCCGGCTACGAACCCGACGTAGCGCTCGGCGCCCTGCTGCGTCTGGCGTTCCGCAGCGAACTGGATCAGAGCAGCTATCCCGAAATCCGCTCTTTCTCGGTCGACCGCAAGGGTACGGCGCGCCTCCTGCTCGGGTTGGGACGGCGCAACGGCTACACGGCCCGTAAGATCGTCGACATGCTCAAATTCAGATGCGGACTGCGCGACAAACACATCGACGACGTGAAACTCTTCGACGATTATTCGCTCGTTACCGTGCCCTTCTGCGAAGCCGAGAAGGTCGTCCGCAGCCTCAATGCGCGGGGCAAACGCCCCATCGCCGAGATTGCCGAAACCGAAACGGCCGGGACGACGGCGCCTGCGGTGCGGCCGTCGCGGAAAACGCGCGGTCGGTCCCTTCCGACGAACGGAACGGCCCGCCCCGAACGGAAGGCGGAACCCGTCTTCCGAGCCGCCGCACCGGATTCGCCGGCAGCCCCGACGGCACCGGCGGACAGCAACGCAGGATTCGACTGGTCGGCCTTCATGCGATTCGACGACGGCTCGAAATGGGATCGCAGCGAAAAGGGTTCCAAAACCCTCAGCGTCCGCAAAACCCCGAAAAAGTCCGTTTCGGCTGCCGAACGCATCGCCTCCAAAAGAAAGAAACGTTAAGAACCGCAACAGGATCGAAAGGGAGGTATTTATTTCTTCCCTTTCGCACATTGGCTCCATGATAGCACATTCAGATTATTATTACATAATATTAGGTCATATAAATATTCTATATGGATTTATATAGTTAGTTATTCACCATATTCTTTTATTCTTACGGGGTTAGGTGTAAATTCAAAGCGTAAAAACCCGTAAAGTATAAAGTTTACAGATATGATGAACGAGACTAACAGACTACGCCGTCGTGAATTTATCTGTGACATTACCCGCCTCTTATTCGATCCGGGGTGCCACAGCAGAAGCAAAATGTGGATTTGGGAAAATTTCATCCGTCCCGCACTCGGCATCGGTTATCAGACCTATCTCAGAGAGTCCAAAATGGAGGTCTCTTTCGACACCGACCGGATCGTACGGCTCGTTGCCAAACTGGACATCCTCGCCGAGCGGGGACGTCTCATGCTGGAACGCCACAACTGTCTTCAAAAACTGCCCGAAACATCGCAGATCGACGAAACGCTGCGCCGCCTTAAAGAAGAGACCGGAGCATGACCGCGCTGGATCGCTGCACGTTGGAGATCGGCGATCTCTACGTGTTCACCGACGAGACGAATGCTCGCCGCGTGTGGGGTATTTTCGAAGGTCTGGACGAGGCAGGCCGCATTCTTCTGGGTTCCGAAACCGAAGATTTCAGCAACTATCGGCTGCACACCACGCTGCCCGAAGAGTTCTCGCATGCCGAGAGCGCAACGCGGAGCGATCTGCTGGACTACGCCTACAATCTGGGCTTCAACCGCCTTTAACGGGTCTTGTACTCGGTGGGCGACATCCCCGTCTGATGCTTGAAGTACTTGCCGAAGAATGACTGCGTCGAGAAGTTGAGCCGGTAGGCGATCTCCTGTATGCTCAGATCGGAGTATTTGAGCAGCGTCTTGGCTTCGAGTACCACGAAATCGTCGACCCACTCGGCCGCCGACCGGCCGCTGACCTCCTTGATGACCGCCGACAGATACTTGGGCGTGATGTAGAGCTTGTCCGCATAGAATTTCAGCGACCTTTCGGAGCAGTGGTACTGGTCGAGCAGCGCCATGAACTGCTCGAAAAACATTTTCCGGCGGCTTTTGACCGGTCTGTGAACGGCCGAAGGTACGGCCGCATTCGTCGAGAGCACGTCGCAGAACGTATGGATCATGGCTGCAATCAATCCGTTGGTGATTTCGGCCGTATGCGGGCTGTGCCGGCTCACCGTATCGCGCAACAGGGCGTAGTATCGTTCCAGCAGCACGATATCTTCCTCCCGCATCCGGATGCACGACTCGTTCTGAATCTGCATGTAGAGCGGCACGACGTTCCTCATGTCCACATGGAGGTTTTTCAGAAAACGGGTCGAAAGAATAAACCCGCACGACGTGAAATCCGTCCGGCAACGGTCTTCCGCTCCATACTCGACCTGCACGATGTTCATCGGCATGCTCACGACCACCATCCCCTCCGTTATCTCATACTCCTTGAGATTGATCCGGCAGCGGATGCGTCCGCCCTTGCAGAGGATCGCCGCCAACGCATCGACCCGGCACGGATTTTCGAACAGTTTCACGTCCCGGATCTCGTCGAACATCATGAAATCGTCGCCGATGCAGTGCCCGGCGTCGATTTCCGCCATCTCGCGTAATTGTCCTATCGAGAAGCTGGGCAGCACTTCATTCTCCATATAAGTCGAATTTTTCGACAAATATAAATCATAGAACAGTAATATTTAGTACGTTTTCACCTATTTTCAACTTTTAGAACAACAGCCGCGACGTCGGGGACTTTAATGCCCCGCCGCTTTACCGGACCTTTGTATCGAGTAAAACAAGTAAAATCCGAACCATGAAGAATCACTGGATGAAAACGGCGCTCCTCGCAGCGCTCACGGCCGCGGCGGCCGGATGCGGCGGCCGCACGCAGGCTCCACGGGAACGGACGGTCCGCGTTCGAACCGTCGCGGCTGCCGCCGACTCGCTGGCGCAGTCGCGCGAATACATCGGCGTCATCGAAGAGGAGACGGCCTCGGTGCTGAGTTTTTCCGTTCCGGGAACCGTGAAGCACATATCGGTGCGCGAGGGGATGCGCGTCCGCTGCGGCGAACTGCTCGCCGAATTGGAAACGGCCAATCTGCAAAGCGCCCACGAGGCGGCACAGGCCACGCTGCATCAGGCCGAGGATGCCATGCGACGTTTGCAGCAGCTCTATGACAAGGGCAGTCTGGCCGAAATCCAGTATGTCGAAGCGCAGACCAAACTGGCACAGGCCCGCTCGGTCGCCGAGATAGCAGCCGAGAATCTTGCCGACAGTCGTCTCACGGCCCCGTTCGACGGCGTGATCGGCCGCCGCAGCGCGGATGCGGGCGAAAACGTCATGGCCGGACAGCCCGTCCTGACGCTCTTCGACACGCATACCGTCCATGCGAAGATCGCGGTTCCGGAAAGCGAGATCGCCTCGCTCCGCACGGGCGACCGCGCCGTCGTCCGCGTGGCGGCGCTCGGCGACCGCACGTTCGAAGGCACGATAACCGAACGGGGCGTCGCCGGCAATGCGCTGTCGCACACCTATGAAGCGAGAATCCGGCTCCGGAACGGCAACGGAGCTCTCCTGCCGGGCATGGTATGCAGCGCCGCCACGCTGGACGCGGATGCCGCGCCCGCCATCGTGCTGCCTGTGCGGGCCGTGCAGGTCGCGCACACGGGCAGCCGTTATGTCTGGACCGTGCGCGACGGCCGTGCCGTCCGCACCGAAGTGGTCGCAGGAGCGCTCACCGCACGGGGTGCGGTCATCCTCGCAGGTCTTCGCAGCGGCGACCGCGTCATCACGGAGGGAGCCCACAAAGTCGGCGAAGGCACTAAAGTGGAGGAGCTATGAGACGTGCGGGATTCATCGAAGGGGCGATGCGCTACCACCGCATCGTCTGCCTCATCGCCCTGCTGCTCGTCGCACTGGGCATCTATGCCCTCTCGACGATGCCCAAACAGGAGTTTCCGCCCTTCACCATCCGGCAGGGCGTAGTCGTGGGCGTCTACCCGGGCGCCACGTCGAACGAAGTGGAGGAGCAGCTCGCCAAGCCGCTCGAACGCTTCCTGTTCACCTACGGCGAGATCAAGAAGGCCAAGACTTACTCCATGTCGCAGGACGGCGTCTGCTACATCATGGTGGAACTCGACGACGACATCCACGACAAAGACCGCGTCTGGTCGAAGATCAAGCACGGCATCGCGGGCTTCAAGTCCCAACTGCCCGCCGGAGTGCTGGCACTCGTGGTGAACGACGACTTCGGCGACACCTCGGCGCTGCTCATCTCGCTCGAATCGGAGGAGAAGAGCTACCGCGAGCTGGAGAGCTACCTCGACGATCTGGAAGGGCGTCTGCGGCGGATCGAGTCGGTCTCGAACCTGCGCCGTTACGGTTTGCAGCAGGAGCAGATCGGCGTCTACATCGACCGCGACCGCCTCGCGGCCTACGGCATCGACAACAAAGCGCTCATGGCCCACCTCTTCGCACAAGGTTTCACCACCGCGGGCGGGTCGGTCGAAAGCGGCGGATCGGAACTGCCGATCCATTTCGCCGCGAGCTACGATTCGGAATACGAAGTCGCGCAGCAGATCGTCTGGAGCGACCCGGCAGGCAATGTCATCCGGCTCAAGGACGTCGCGCGCATCGTGCGCGAGTACGACGATCCGGACAGCTACATCACCAACAACGGCCGCAAATGCCTGATCCTCTCGATCGAAATGCGCGAAGGCCACAACATCGTCGCCTACGGCGAGGAGGTGGACGAAGTGCTGTCCGAGTTCCGTGCCTCGCTGCCTGCAGGGGTTGCGATCGACCGCATCGCCGACCAGCCCAAAGTGGTGGGCGATTCGGTTCGCTCGTTCGTGCGCGACCTCTTCGTCTCGATCGCCGTAGTAATCCTCGTCATGCTGGTGCTCTTTCCGTTCCGCTCGGCGATCGTCGCTGCGGTCTCGATCCCCGTGAGCGTCTTCATCTCGCTGGCGGTGATGTACGTCGCGGGCATCCCGCTGAACACCGTTACCCTCGCGGCGCTGATCGTCGTGCTGGGCATGATCGTCGACAATTCGATCATCGTGGTGGATGCCTATCTGGCCAACCTCGACGCCGGCATGTCGCGCTGGTATGCCGCCGTGCGCAGCGCCAAAGATTATTTCGGGTCGATCCTGCTGGCCACGTGCTGCATCTGCATCATCTTCTACCCGCTGCTCGTAACCATGACCGGACAGTATCTCGACTTCCTCAAAGACTTTCCGTGGACGCTGACCATCTCACTCATGATGTCGCTCGTGCTGGCCATGCTCTTCATCCCCTATCTCGAATACCTGCTCATCCGCAAGGGCCTCGCCGCCGACCGGAGCAAAGCCCCCAAGAAGTTCGACATGCTGGGCGCCGTGCAGCGCTGGTACGGCCGTGCCCTCGACTGGACCTTCCGCTGGCCCCGGCTCACCATGCTCGCCGCCGCCGGATCGGTCATCGCGGCCGTCGCGCTGCTCATGGGACTCGACGTGCGGATGATGCCGCGTGCCGACCGCGACCAGTTCGCCGTGGAGATCTACCTGCCGCAGGGTACGGCGCTCGGCCGCACGGCCGAAACGGCCGACAGTCTGCGCCGCATCCTCGCAGCGGACGGACGCGTGAAATCCGTAACGTCGTTCATCGGCACCTCGTCGCCCCGGTTCCACATGTCCTATGCGCCGAACATGCCGTCGAAACACTATGCGCAATTCATCGTCAACACCGTATCGGTCGAAGCCACGCGGCAGTTGCTCGACGAGTACACCGACCGCTATGCCGACTACTTTCCCGGTGCCTACGTGAAATTCAAGCACCTCGACTACCAGACCGTCGCCAACCCCATCGAAGTCCGTTTCCGCGGAGAAGACATCGCGGCGCTGAAAGAGGTCGCCGACTCGTTGATGCACCGCATGCGCTCCATCGACGAACTGGTGTGGATCCACACCAACTTCGAGGAGCCGTTGGCGGGCGTCGAGGTCCGGCTCAAACCCGTCGAAGCGGCGCGGCTGGGCATAACGAGAGCCTCGGCCGAGCTGGAGACCGCGACCGCATGGTCCGGTTTCGCCGCCGGCACGGTCTGGGAGGGCGACTATGCGCTTCCGATCGTCCTGAAGGACGACGGCGCCGGCGACACGCCCGACCGGATCGGCGACCGCTATGTGGCCACGGGTATCCCGGGCGTCTCGGTCCCGCTGCGTCAGGTGGCCGACATCGTACCCGACTGGCACGAGGGGCAAATCGTCCGCCGCAACGGCGTGCGCACGCTGAGCGTCATGGCCGACGTGAAACGCCACGCCAACGAATCGGCCGCCTTCGGCAAGGTCGCCGAAATTCTCGACCGCGAAATCACGCTGCCCGAAGGAGTTTCGGCCGAACTCGGCGGCATCGTCGAAAGCGACCGCGAAATCGTCGAACCGATCGTGGAGACCATCGTCGCCGGCCTGTTCATCATCTTCCTCTTCCTGCTGCTGAACTACAAGAAAGTCTCGCTTTCGGTCGTGTCGCTCGTCTCGATCACGCTCTGCCTGTTCGGCGCCGCGTTCGGACTGTGGATCACCGGCACCGCCTTCGGACTGACCTGCGTACTGGGCATCGTGAGCCTGATGGGCATCGTCGTGCGCAACGTAATCATCATGTTCCAGCACGCGGAGGAGCTCCGCCGCAACCGGCACGTTCCGGCCCGCGACGCGGCCTACGACGCGGGCAAACGACGCATGCTCCCCATCTTCCTCACCTCGGCCACGACGGCCGTGGGCGTCGTGCCGATGATCGTCAGCAACAGTTCGCTCTGGACCCCGATGGGCATCGTCATCTGCTTCGGCACGGTAGCCGCCATGATTCTCGTGGTAACGGTGCTGCCCGTAACCTACTGGCAGCTTTTCGGCAACGCTAAAACGAATTCGGACTATGATACGAAATAAAATCCTGCTGCTCCCGGTCCTGCTGTGCACCGCATCGGTCTGCGCGCAGACGACCTACACCCTCGACCAATGCCGCACGATGGCGCTGGAGCACAACGTGAAAATCCGCAACGGAGCGCTCGACACCCGCATCGCGGATCAAAGCGCCAAAGAGGCCTTCACCCGCTACTTTCCCCAGATCGCGGCCGCGGGAACGATCTTCCGGTCGAGCGATCCGATGCTGCGGGCCGACATCGCGCTGCCGGATATTCCGGCACTCGCGGCGCTCGGATTCCCCGCGTCGATGCCCTTCGAACTGATGGACCGTGGCAAGGCCGCGGGCATCACGGCGATGCTTCCGCTTTTCGCAGGCGGGCAGATCGTCAACGGCAACAAACTGGCGCGCGCGGGCCGCGAGGCCAGCGCATGTCGGCAGACGCTCACCGAGAACGAAGTCGCAGCAACCACCGAACGTTATTTCTGGCAGATCGTGGCCCTCAACGAGAAACTCCGCACGATCGAAGCCGCCGAAGCCCAGCTCGCGGAGGTATACAAAAACGTCTCGACCGCCGTGGAAGCGGGCATTTCGACCCGCAACGACCTGCTGCGCGTAGAGCTCCAGCAACAACGCACGGCCAGCGACCGCCTCCGCGTCGAGAACGGACTGAAGGCCGCGAAGCTCCTGCTCCGCCACCAAACGGGAATCGAGACGCGCGACTTCGAGGTCGCATTCGACGGATTTCCCGCCGTGGAGCCGCCCGACCGCTACTACCTCTCGCCCGAGGAGGGGGCGGACCGGCGCGCCGAAATGCGCCTGCTGGAAGCTCAGGTCGAAGCGGCCCGCTACCGCAAACGGATGGCGCTCGGAAAAAACCTCCCGACGGTGGGTATCGGCGCAGGCTACGTCTATCACGATTTCACGGACAAAGACACCGATTTCGGGATGGTCTTCGCCAGCGTCTCGCTGCCGATCTCGGCATGGTGGGGCGGCTCGCACGCCCTCAAGCGCGAGCGGCTCAAGCAGCAGCAGGCCGAGAACGACCGCGAAGATGCCCGCGGCATGATGCTCGTCGAGATCGAATCGAAGTGGAACGATCTGCAAGAGGCCTACAGCCAGATTCTCCTTTCGGAACGCTCGATCGCCTCGGCCACGGAAAACCTGCGCCTCAACAACGACTATTTCCGCGCCGGCACGGTCCCGCTCACCGACCTGCTCGACGCGCAGACCCTCCTGCAACAGAGCCGCGATCTGCGCACCGACGCCTGCACGGCCTACTACGAAAAACTCACGGCCTATCTTCAGGCCACGGGTCGTTGACCCCGAGAAGCACCTCGGGAAAGGAGAGCCGCAAGCAGGGTAGAACGGTCGCTGCAGCAGATGCGGACGCCCCGATCGGGAAAGCGGACTAAGCCGCGGCACCGGTCCGCCCGATGCCGCAGCCGCAACGGGCTGCCGCTTCGGAAAGCAGCGGCAGGGACGGCGGTTCGCCCCCACGAGCTCCCGCGGCTCCGGTCGGTCAGGTCGGTCAGGTCGGTCAGGTCGGTCGGGTCGGTCCCCGGCCGCGGAAATTCCGACGGGACCGGCTCGTGCGGACCGGTATAGCGGCGCACAGGCAAAAATCTTCGTTGCTTTGCGCGGAAATCAGAAAATAAATGCTACCTTTGCACCGCTCTCAGGAGAGATGCTCGAGTGGTTGAAGAGGCGCGCCTGGAAAGCTCGTATACGTCTCAAGCGTATCAGGGGTTCGAATCCCCTTCTCTCCGCCAGAGGATGAGGATGTTACGACAAGTAACATCCTCATTTTGTTTTAGTTGCGCATCTAACTGTTTGATTGTTTGTCCGTTCAGCGTCCCTTTTTTGCTGAATATGACTACTTCAGGACGGCAAACAACTGATTATCAACAGGCAAATATCCACCTAATAGACATCTTGCGGTAACCTGTTCGTAACCGCAATAGACATTGCGCGTAACCCGACTACAAACGTCTGAAATACGACTACTTCTGACTATACTGCTTTGGCTTTCAGTAAATTATTGATATTTAACTTTGTATCACCAAATAACAGAGAGTATGAAAGCAGACAAAAAAGCAAGCAAGAACACCTTCAGCGTGATTTTCGTCATTCAGAAGGGCAAATGTCGTCCTGATGGCAAAGCACCCATCGTAGCACGCATTACCGTCAACGGGGAGATGGTACACTTTTCGACCAAGATGTACATAGAACCCGAACGATGGCTTCCCCTGGAGTACAAGACTAAGGGACAAATTCATGAGGAACAGGTGATCAACAGCACCCTGTTCGATTTTCACGCCACGATCAAACGCAAGTACAATGATATGATTTATCGCGGCGAGGTAATAACGGCAAGTAAGATCAAGAGTTCCATACTCTGCCAGGACGAGCGCAGTATGACACTCATTGCGTTGTGCAATAAATACATTGAGGACTACGAGAAACTTGTACTGACACAGGACTACGGCCAGGAGTCCTTCTTCCGATATAAGGTTTGCCGCAATCGCCTGCAGGAGTTTCTCCGGGATGAGTTCAAGGTAAGTGACCTTCCCTTGCAGGATATCAACAAGCGTTTTCTGGACAAACTATACCTTTGGCTACGCTCGGCACATCGGCTCAACAATAATACTGCAGTAAAGTTTATCCACCGCTTTGCCTCCATATACAAGATGGCAAAAGACAACGGATGGGTTGCAGCAGACCCTTTCAAGCAACAAAAACTACACCTTGACAAGGTGGACCGGGGTTATCTTACGATCGAAGAGGTTTCCCGTTTGTACAATAAGGAATTTGAAAGCCTGCGGCTGGAGCAGGTCAGAGACATATTTATATTCAGCTGCTATACAGGATTGGCGTACATTGATGTTTACAACCTCACGGAAGACCAGCTGAATGTATGGGCTGATGGCAATACCTGGATCAGTTTTCATCGACAGAAGACCAAAGTCCCGTTCAACGTGCGACTGCTGGATGTGCCGCTCCAGATTATTGAGAAATACAAACACTTCCGTAAAGGCAAACGTCTGCTCCCCGTACCGTCAAACCAGAAGTGCAACGAGTATCTGAAAGAGATTGCCGAAGTCTGCGGGATCAACAAGAACATAACTTTTCACGTTGCCCGTCACACTTTTGCCACAACCATTACCTTGGGAAATGGCGTGCCAATCGAAACCGTCTCAAAGATGCTTGGGCATACGAATGTGCGCACGACACAAATCTACGCCCGTATCACCGACCAGAAAATCAACGTAGATATGGAGAGTCTCGCCGCGAAGCTCAACGGAATCTTCACTGCTCCCCTGACTCCATCCAAGGAGTCTGTCCGTCGAGAGCAACATCAGCGTGAGGTACAGAAGTTCGCAGTAGCGGCCGGCCTGGCATAAAACCACTCCTCCATAGAGCCGACAACGGCAACCAGGCACCGACATAAGGTGCCTGGTTTTTCATTGCAATGTCCATCCCTTGCTTGTGGCGATTGCTTTTTGTGTTTCGGAGAGCTTGGCAAGATTCTTTGCTCCCAGCGTGCAGGTCTTATCCGTCACGCCATCGGCTAAAGCATTAAGCAGGGAGAGAAGACTCTCAAGCGTAAGTTTTGGGCAACCGTTAGCCCAAATATCTACCGAGATCGTACCGGTAAAAGATACACTCTCCAGGTTTCTGCAGGCGGTGAATGTAGTATCAATCTGCGATTTCACATTACTGAAGTCGAGAGGCTGGACAATTGTCACCAACGAAGAGCAACCGTGAAACAACTCCGATGCGGAGGTTATGGCCGAAGTATCCAATCCTTCAATACGGGTCAGAGTCTCGCAACCATAGAATGCCCACATCATATTGGTGACATTGGCCGTTTCAAGGACTCCGACCTGCGTGAGAGCCGTACATCCGTAACACATCTGATACATAGATGTCAACTGTCGGAAATCCAAGTATGCAGGCAATTTGCTCAATGACGTATTACCCTTAAAAAGTTGGTATCCCGATCGGACGTACTGTATACCACTCGGAATTTGCTTTACCTTGTACGCAAGTTCGTACAAAGTGTCCGTTAAGGTTGCAGAAGCCCCTTGGGCAGCGATATGAAGGGCAAAGAGCGAACGTACTTGTGAAAGGCGTGATATGAGAGGTGTAAAATCAGCCATAAGTTATCCGATGATTTGTGCGAGTGAAGCGGCAAGTTCCGCTATTCCGAGCGAATCCTCCAACTGAACGATCAATGATTCATAAGTTATTGCGTATGCCTGCCCTCCGCGCTCTATTTCCAACAGGTCGGTAGGCGACATTGTGCTGGTTTGCGTAAGATCTCCGATGGTTACGCCGTTTGCTGTTTCTGCCATACAATATATTTATTCAGTGTATTCTTCAAAGCAACACATTTGCAGGTAAGTTACCAACCACCAGCACTTGCCCGCATATATCCCGGGTACGGCAACAAGTTGCAGGATTCCCGCATAACACTTCACTCGTTGCATCCTGTCAAATCCGAAATCATTCTGCTTGATCGATGAGAGTATGCCCGACTCGGCATCGTCTACGGCAAGGATGATATCTGGAGAGGAGCGTGTTCTCACAGGTGTGTCATACAATGTCAGCACATTGCCGATATACTCGTTTGAGGTCGGAAGATTGATCCATATTTTATAGTCCTGATATTGCTCGCCAATTGTTTGCAGATTCATATTCCTGTCCACGGTGTACTTCCGTGTAGCGGTGTTATAGCGGGTGCCTTCTTCTCGCAATGTTTTGAATGGAATGCGTATATGCCCCGAGAATACACCCGTAGCCATTTCTATATGTCCATCTTCGTAGATTCGGGTCTTAGCCGTACCTGCATTCTGTATACCATCTGCTCCGGCAAAGAGCATCAGTTTACCGTGCTTCTCATCGACCGTTCCCGAAATGGCACTGCCGGCCATACCGGCCACAACCCGGGCATTATTCTCATCCTTTACCCCGACAAACCCTGACAATACCACACCGCTTTGACCATCTATTTCAGTCGTTACATCGCGGAAATTATCGCGCAGATATTCCAGGTCACTCTGTTGTCCTTGCTCTTCGGATGCGGCACGTATCGTTTTGACGATTATAGCGCGAGCCTCATAGTAAGCTGCAATATCCTGGAAATCGGGTTCGATGGTAATATACTCGGGAGTTGACCGGGTATATTTCTCGATAGCCGTTACCGCCAAAATATAGGCATTGACATAGTCATCCCACGCGGCATCCTTTTTACGGATGATGCGCAGCTGCGAATTTGCAATGCGGCCGGCTGTGGCGGTTACGCGTCTGTACTCTCTGACAAGATAAGTGTCGGCATCGAGAAGCAACTGCTCATACTCGGAACGTATGTCCTGCAAACGCTCTTTTAGAAAGGACTTCTCGACGGGGGACACCACTTCATCGGAGTTTATCTTTGCCAACGTATCACAAGCAGAATCGAGTTCTGCCTGAAGCGCATCAAGGTCTGTACCCTCCTCCGGGCGCAGGGGATCAATGCGTCCGAAACGTAATACTCCCCCCTTGAATGAGATTCCGCAACCACTTGTGCGGTTATATAGTTGCACGTCACCCGTTCGTGAGTCGAACCAGTTATCTCCCAATACGTCGCTTATGTATCCCTGGAGGTAGACGTTCTTCAGATAGGCAGAATAACCGCGCATATCAAGCCCGTGTGCTGCAAGATTCGCCAAATCTCCGAACTGTGCCGCGATGTTCTCCACTCCGATCGTCCAGGTATTCATTCCCACCAGATAGCGGTCATAGGTTCGCGTTGTATAGTGCGAAGCCTGGCGTGAGGTATCGGTAGTATTGCCTATTGCCACGATGTTCATCATCTCTATCGGATGATACGCAAAACCCTCGCGCAGTTCATATCTCCACTCTCCGAAAGTCTGCTCATCGAGACACTCAACCAGCCGGAAATAGCAGGTTGTAAATCCGGCAAAGGTCCGTATGCCTTTTGAGTCATCGCTGTCCTCCGTAGGCTCCGTGAAGTTCCCCACCGTTGAACTTTTGAAGATGCCCATACAAAGATCATCCCTACGCAACGATGCAACCTCGCCAGGTTCAAGTTTAAGGCTCAAGCGGCAATGGTCCTTGTCTACGGCCAACACGACACCGGCTCCCGGAGCACTCCATTTATCACCCACCGTGGTCTCGACACGGTTATAACGGAATTCAGGCACGTCCAGAAACTCCTCAAGGCGCAAATTGCGCATATAGGCATTGCCTTCGACCGAGAAGTTTCCTTGAATAGATCCTCCCGAACGGTTCAGTTTCTCATCAAGAGCCGACTGTAATCCTTGCACCTGGGCTATGGGATGCGTGTGTGCCTTGGGCGCTACCCGTTCCTGCAACTCCTTACCACGGATTTTCATCGAGGCCTCCGCCTGCGGAACATCAACAATGAACTCAAACTCATCGAAATGCTCCATCTGCCCTGCGGCCGAAGCCAACTCCTGTATGCGGATCTCGTTCATAAAATTTTATTTGTTTTTATTCACGCAATTAACTATCTTTGAAAAACTAACCACTACAACTATGAACAAGTTCTGGACTTTTATTGCAGGAGCCTTTTCAGGTATCCTTCTGACGATCGTTGTTCTGTTGATCATTGGTTCTGCCAAAGGCGAATCCTCCATCCCCGGCCTTACCACATTTGAAGAAAGAGGACAGATGATGGAAGCAGAACAATACAGCATCATACAGACATTAAGTGACTCATACGCTTTAGCCATGGAGATCAGCCTTGACAGGTTTAACGACCTTGATATATCCTCCTTGCCTTCCATGCTGACTCCCGTTTTACTTATTGGTGACGAAACCACGCATTTTTATGATGGTCTTGAAGTTAAAGTCACGAACAACAAGCGTTTCTATCAAGTGGGAACTTATAAATACGAAACCAAATCGGAGGATTGGAAAACTGTCCCGGCTGTTATGTTGCTTGAGCAGAAGTAACTGCGACCTATCCTCCTAAAATCGAGGTTTTGAAGTTCTCCTTGCCGAGGACATAGACCAAATCCCGACCCTTGGCAGTCAATTGACCGCCAAGGGTTATTTGTATCTTCTGCGATGCTCCGGAAGCCGGGAGCATAGCCTGCAGTTTCGACAAGGGCGCAATCACTTCAGGGTCTGCCACTGCATTGGGATTATCTCCGACCAGAGCGAGAGTCTTGCCATATGCCAGGCCTCCCGTTGCAAGAGCCGGGACACTATCCTTTGCATTCTTGTTGATGAGAGCCGTCATAATGGCAGCCGCAGCAACCATCGCTGCGCCTACGGCAA
Organism: Alistipes sp. CHKCI003; assembly: GCF_900021155.1. Taxonomy (GTDB): domain Bacteria; phylum Bacteroidota; class Bacteroidia; order Bacteroidales; family Rikenellaceae; genus Alistipes; species Alistipes excrementavium. Next base: position 46,072 of record NZ_FCNT01000006.1, on the reverse strand, counting down.
TCGCGGCCCATGGATTCGCAAGCACAGATTTTAGAGCCGTTTTGAACGCAATAATCATCACTCCGAACTCGATAAGCTGCGCACCGATATTACGCAGAAACGAGGCAAACTGCGTAAGTATGGCTTTGAGCAGACCTCCGAATCCGAGATCTCCGGCAATGATTTGCCCCAATGCCTCGGCTGCAGCCACAATGCTGTCTGCAAGAAATGCGGATACCTGCTCATCGAAGCGTTGCATTGTTGTCGCCACGGTCTGTGAAACGTGTTCCAGAGCAACGGAAAAAGCCACTCCTTTGTTTGTCAGCGTCTGTGTATAGTTCCCCACCATCGCCACCGTGTCGGCAACATTCTTCTGCAGTAGCGTGCTGTTATCCGAGGCCCACCCATAGATGCCTTCACGCACCGAAGCCCATATCGCCCTCATCCGACGTGAGTATTCCGATGCAGCTATCTTTATATCATCGATCTTCAACTTCGGTCGGGGAAACGAAATCTCCATCTGCGGAGTTACAACAGCAGTATTCTTCCCGATCGGGGCAAGATCCGCCGGTGTTATATTTTGTAGCTGTTGCAACTCCTTGCGCAAGCGCTCAATCTCCACATTGCAGGCGGCAATATCCTCAATGGAACTCTCCGGCAACAACTTTTTCTTTTCGAGTTCTTCGATCTGCTTTTGCAGATGTCCGATCAACCCCAAAGAGGTTTCACCATGCCCGGCAGCCTGTTGCATCTTCTCCATCAGAGTTTCACTCTGTTGCTCGGCTACGGCCATCATGCGATTCATCTCCTCCTGTTGCTTCTGCTCCTGAGCCTGCATCTCTTTTTTGCGTTCTATGGCCTTTGTAAGCAGTTCATACTCCTTACGAAGTGGAGCCATCTGTTCAGGATCTGCAATCTTCTGAATGGTAAAACCCGCAATGATGCCATTGGGAACAATCCGGTTTTTTGTCGTAGCAGCCGCAATCTCTTTTTGCTTTTTCAGGTTCTCCTGCAATTTCCGCTCAAGGGTGGCCAAATCATCAGCATTGGCCAACTCATCGACCATTTTTTGCTTCTGTACCTTGGCATAGGCAAAGGCGGCCCCGAGAGCCAGCAGTGCTGAAACAATCAGACCTACAGGAGAGAGCAATGCCGTAAATCCGGCCGCCAGCATAGGGATGATCTTGATAACGCCTCCAATGCCAAGCGTAAGCGGTCCAATGGCTGCCACGACACCGGCAATCGCAACAACGACTCTCTTTATTTCCGGAGAAAGCGTCTGAAGCCAGGATACGATACCAGAGAGTGCCTTCGTGACCTTTGTGGCCAAAGGCATCATTGCAAAGCCGATCTGCTCAAGAAAATCGCCCCATGCATTCTGGAGTTGGCGCATGACACCTAACCCAACCGAAGCCGCGCCCTCGGCAAAACCTTTATAGTTCTTCAGAATAAAATCTACGGCTTCTCCATTTTTAAGTTGCTCTGTCGTCAGCTCCTTGAGTTTGGGAATGCTTTCGCCCAACTCACCCGTGAGCCCTCCGTAGGTCTTGGCAAGATTCTTTACAGCTGAGTCAAGCGTCATTCCGGTTGCGGCTGACAATTGCGCTGAAGCTTCGATGACTCGGCCAATCTGCTCCTCGGTCATACCCAGCGATGCAAGATAAGCCTGCTGACCGATGATAACCTCATCACCCAGCACTGAGCGTGATTGCAGTTCTCCGGCTTGAGCAATAAGCCTTTGTTGTACATCACTGCGGCCGCGCAAAGCTGTCAACAACCGTTTCTCGGCCTGTTGTTGGGTGTCGGCATTCTTCAACGCCACAACCCCCAGGGCTGTCAACGGAGCGGTGAGTGCAACCGAAAGCGTCTTGCCTACCGAGGAGAGTTTCTTCTGAAGAGACTCCATACTACGCTCCACCTGCCGGGCTTTCTGTTGAAACTCATAGGAATCCGCTCCAATCTTTATCAGAAGGTCGGCAATACGTCGGCTCATATGCTCTACGGTTTGTGGGTCTTATATAGTTGCCAACCCTGCTCCACATCGGCCAGAATGGCCGCACGACCATTCTCAACTCGGGAGATGGCCGCCGCGATACGCACCATCAGATCGTGATCGGACATATCCACATTGGACTCGGCCGGTAGCCCCGCACTCTCCGCCACGGCCCGGATATAGCCCTCGGTGTAGTTCTCAACGGGAGGTGCATAGCGGGAAATAATCTCGCGAATAGTACGTACTCCACGTTGATAATAGGAATCCAGCAGTACAAAGAGAGCCCGATACCCCCATGCCATCGATTCAAACTGTTTGAATGCCGGGTCTTTCGATGGCTGAACTTCACCCAGGTAGCGGGTGGGTGATTTGCGGATATTACCCGGGTTGCAGTTTCGCAAGCCTCGCGGTAGTTTTCTCTGTACCATAATGTTATTGCTTGTTTTGTTTGCGGGATCTGTCCAATTCGGCTCGTTTGACCAGCACGGGGCATTGCTCCGGAGGGGTCGTGCATTTATAGGCCTGGCGGATAACCAGACGATTGCGTTCCAGTTCCACATCCTTATGCTCGATAATGATCTCGAGTTTATCCACCTTTTCTTCAAGTTTCTCCACGCGGCCATCGAGCCGTGTAATCTGCTCCGATTGAATAGCCACAACCTTCTCTGTATTCTCCAGTTCCGCGAGATCGGCCTCGGCCATCTCCTTTCGTTTCTTTGACCTGAAAAAGAGAAGCGTCCCGACAAGACCACTTGCCAGCACGAAATTCAAAACAATGCTTACTATCTCCATAAAAGTTCAAATTAGTTTGGCGACACATATTTGTAGATTGCTCTTTCCCGGACGATATAGAGATCTCCATAGATGTAGAACAGCCCCAGGACGCTCTCCCCGGAGGCTTCCGTATTGCCTATGTATTGATGTGCATAGGTATGCAGATCGCAGATTGTTGGCGAGTCTCCAGCAAAGGCAATCTCCGCCAACGTGTGGTCACAATAAGTCGCGACATCACCGATACGTGCAATGAAGATATGATCGGTAATCGAAGTGCGCCGGTACAGGTTAAGCGAACCGTTCTCGTTGATGAGCATATATTTGTCCGAAATGGATACGATATGTTTGCCGGCCCCGATCTTGGTAAACCCTGAAATCTGGTGATAACGGCTATCATTGAACCCCGCCTCACGCGAAGTGCAGATGGTGAGGCAACCGTTCGTATAATCGACATGCACAAGATCTCCATAAAACTGGACATAGTTCAGTCCTCTATGGTACACAGATTCCTCTCCGGCAGAACGCAGTTCCGGTTGCTGGAAGTAGAGGTAATAACTTCGGGAACCATCAACGCGATTGATGGTATAACCCTGCACCAACAACGAAAAATAGCCGCTTCGATAGGTAGCCCAACCCTGGTACGTCTCCGGATAGATACTCATCACCTGTTGCACCGTACCACGATGGTCGCAATAGTAGAAGGTCTTGTTCTCCTCCCGCACAAAGCCCTCTTCAGCCGGGAAAACCTCAAAAGGATGCGAAGATCGATAGATTTCCCGCAAGGATCGCGAAATGACATCAAAGACGAAAAGCCGTCTGTCTGCACTCTGCACAAACAGAAAATTCAGGCAACGGATGATCCTCTTCACCGTAAAAGGCATTTCGACAATCTTGATACAGTCATCACCTTCAGAGGGTTGGTCGCTCTCGATCAGGCCGGGCATCTCCGTAAGTTCGCAGTTACTCATATCTTCAGCTGCCAATAATTCAATGGAATTTACCGAATAGGCCGCCTTCAGATATTTGTCATCGCATAATACGGTATTCATATCAAGATGTGCCGAGGTAAAGACATCACCGGCGAGTCGCTTGCTCGGCAGTTGTTTGTAGCGTAACGCGCCCTGAACAATATGGCCGACAAGCGTATCGTAGTCGTTCCGACCCTTCGTATGCCACAAGCGTGTAGGGTTGCCATCCGCATCAATAAAATAGAGCGCATAAAGCAAATGATCATTCGGTACATCCGGGATGTCGCTTACCGGGAGCGTGATATTCATCTCCACATTGTTGGCCGGATTTATAAGACTCTCCAGATGCAAGCCTTTATCATAGACCTCTCCGGCATCAATCGTTATATTCATTGCCGAGAAGGTGGCATTCTCCATATGTCCCGAGGTAGAGCCGATACGATCGCTATCCGAGTAGTTGATCTTTCCGATGAGTGTTTGTCGGAAGTAGAACTGCCAGGTGCCGTCCTTGGGAATTCCGGCAATTTCGATTTTGATGTTCTGTTCGGCTCCGGTTTTGACCTCCGACACGATATCCGTTTCTGCGCTTGACCAGGCTCCCGATTCCGTAAGATAATAGATTGCGCCAGCGGCTACAAGGCGCACACCATAGTGTACGCTTACGGAATAGTTCTCCGAGGGCGGTGAGTAAATACCCCAGCTCCATTGGCGATGATAGGTCTTGATGGAGAACTCCCATGCTATAGGATAATTGCACTGCCTGACCTCCCGTCCTGCCGTATAGATACTCTCGCCCTGGTGGGCATCATCTCCGCAGAAACACAAACTGTCACCGCTTTCGGTGAAGTCCAGGAATCCATAAGGATCATTCCACATCTCCTTATCGAAGAACCCCAGGCGGCCGGCAATGTTGTCGAGCGATTTGTTTTTGACATCGACCGTGATTCTGCGCAATGCAGGGACAATATCAAGCGTGCTCTCACCCATAACATAGATGCCGCGACTCCACATATTTTCCATGATATCACGCCCTGCGGAGGTAACTACGACAACTCTCGGCTCGGCGACAAGACGCGTTGCCTCGTTGTCTGTGGCAATGATACCCTGAGGCAGTTCAGAGCCGATCTCAAAGAATGTGACGGGCCGGGAGGTTTGGTACAACGATATGGCCCGGCGAATGTGTAACGCACCACTCGACTGGAAAATCTGTCCGGCAAATGGCAAAAGACAGAGTTCCAGAATATCGCGGTAGGTCGGCTTCTCATAGACATAGTAGAGTCTTTCCAGGTCGATGTAGGTCTGCGTGAGCGGGGAAAGGCTTTCGTTCATACCATCGGCATAAAGATCGAGCCAATCCGAGATTGGCATATCCAACTCCATCAGCTCCAGGCTACGAGACATCAACTCAAACAACGATTTCCGGCCCGATACACCGATCGTCATCAGATCGTAGAAGAGATAACTTGACAGGAGATTGAAACCATCGACTGCCTTGATCGTAACCGTATAGGGAGGGGCTGTAAAACTCTCCGAATAGAGATCGGCAGTGACGAAACCTCGCCAATAGAGTGCGCCACCACGATAGACCGATACACGAAATTGCCGCGGATCGGAAGTAAACAATGAGAGATAGTGAAAATTCTGTGTGCAGAGAATATTGATACTTGCCTCCGAAGCCTTGATCGGGGCATAGAACTCATCTCCCCGTTTCTCCCAGGTGATCTTCAACGGATCATCTCCATCGAATGTCATCTCCTCAGCAGATGCCGTATAGCCGCGCTCGGCAATCTCTACGCGCCACAACACCCCGAAATGCTTGCTTCGCATCTCGGCATAGTATTTCAAGCCAAAGTCTGCCATACATCTCCGTTTGGAGGTAAAAGTAGCTGTTCATGGCCTACTGACAGACGAACACTGTTCACCTATAAAAAAACCGAGACCTGTTGCCAGTCTCGGTTGCGGGAGGGAACAACAAATATCACCCTATCCGTACCCAGGAGTCTGCTTCGGGAATGACAGCCAGCCCGCCCCATGTCCCGTGCAGTTGTCCGAGGGAATCGATCATCTCAACGACTCCCTCACGACCATCATAGCGGTCGTCCTCACCTTCAAGATGGATGATCCGGATGCGGTCACCAATCTTAATGTTTTCGCTCTTTGCCATATGTTATTGGTTTCTGTCTTCACATTTCCATAGCTCCGCAAGCGCAGCGCGAATCTCATCATTAATCCTTTTGTTGGCCGCAAGAAGTTCATCATAACGTCTTGTGCAACTTTGCATCCTGGCACGCAGGGAGGTCATCTCCTCACGATTCCTTTCGAACTCGGCCTCAAGGCGGTCGATCTTGTGATGTAGACACTCCTTACCATGCTTCATAATATACTATATATGAACAATTTATCGTATTGCAAACATAATATTGCCTTTTGAAATACGCAAGTCTACGCCCGGATTATTGACCTTATTTTCAGGAATATACATAAAATGCATATTACTTTGTAAAGAAACTTGTATATTTGTGACAACACACAATCTAACAAAAACTACATATGAAGAATCTTAAAATATTACTTGCTCTTTTATGCGCAATAACTATTAGCAGTTGTGCATCACTTAAGCCTGTGTCTGTATCACGACAAAACCCCATCACTGGATATAGATATGCATATATTACACCTACATCCGGCTTAACATCAAGCAATAGCGGTGTTTATGGCAATGCTTATGGTCTTTATGGTTCTTCTCAAACCAAAAGTGTTAATCCAAGTGACATTATTTCAGGATCTCTCATAAAATATGGTTTTACTATTGTCCCAGAAATAACATCAGAGATTGCTGAAAAGACAATAATTGTCAATTATGGGGAGAGTGGCAGACGAAATGTTTTCTGGGGATACACGATTGAAATTACGTTACAGATTTTAGATGCAAACAACCACGAAGTCATCTGCACAAGCACTGCAGAAGGCATGGGCTCAACAGAGGCTGATGATATTCGAATCGCAATAAATCGTGCATTAGAGGGAATATTTACATCTAATGACTAATCTAAAATAGGATGTCAAAAAGCTCTCTAATTTATTAAGTTTAGAAGTTCGTTGTTATCCACTCCTCCTGACGGCGACGCGAGACTTTCGATGCAGTAATGGTTCGCTCGATACGGTGGATATGCCAACCGTATTCCCGGACATACTGCTCAATGAGCCGATGAGGGAACATCGTCAGCATAAACTTTCCCCTGACCTTTGCAAGCGTATCGAGCAAGTGTTGAAAATCCTCCTCGTTGAACGTGCCATTGTAATGCCCGCAATCACTTCCCACATAGGGAGGATCGACAAAATGGAATGCCCGATCGCAATCATAACGGCGGATAAGATTCGTGCCATCCTCGCATTCAACGGTCACATTCTCCAGGCGCGAACACAACTCCTCGGTAAAGGCATCTTTGGCATTGCGCAATTTCTGTGAGGTCGTGCCGGTTCGGTCGTATCCGAATGTACCGTCAAGCATACTTGCAAAACCCAACTTCGAACATACCCATACGGCCCAGGCCCGTTCCACGGGCGTGAAGAACATCGGATGTTGATTGATGTGTTTGGCGTGTGCATGGATTTCGCGGCTATGAAGCGTAGAATCGATCATCTCTTTGAGTGCCGCATACTTCTGTTGCGCCACACGGTAAAAATTCACCAACTCGGTGTTGGTGTCATTGATCACCTCACAGTCTGCCGGAGACTTGGCAAAGAGCACGGCACATCCGCCACAAAAGGCCTCGGTATATAACGAGTGGTCGGGAATAAGCGGCAGAATATGCTTCAGGAGAGTCTGCTTCCCTCCATAGTAAGATATGGGAGTCTTCATCTAAAACTTCAATTTCAGGATTAACAGTAACAGCAACAACGCCACAAGTGAAACTGCAAGCCACTTAAGCCAAAGCATCCCTGCAGTGTTGGGGCTCTCATCGACTTGCGACTGCTCCTCGCTGCGCGCTGCTGTATTGATACGGCTTCGCGAAATGCTGTCCGTATGAGTCGTTCGATCAAGAGCAGTTTCAATCTTGGTGTGAATAATGCGCCTGGGGGTCGGATGCGATACCGACACTTCGGGCATCAGGTCTTTGGCAACAAGCGTATCGGTGGGCGGCAACTGCGGTCGTGGAAAGTCCGAATATTCGATGATCGTCTGATGGAGCGTTGCCGTCATATGTTCCATCTGCTCATGGATAAGACGCACAAGAGTCGAGTCCGAGATTTCCATTGTTGTATGCTGGTGCGTCTGCACATTGCGCAGGGGCGAACACCCGGACATTAGAACAATCGCAAGAATAAGGATTATTTTTTCACACATTGCATCATCTGCTTTACTCGTTTCTGCCGCTCTTCAAGAGTCATCATATTGTTGGAGGGGACATTATCCCATGGCATCGGGAACATCTCCACCATCGGTTTCCGGTCTTTGCGCTCCAGCTGGATACTCGTCAATACCCACACCGACCACCGCTCTCGCTCCCAGTCCTGACGCTCGCGATCGCGTTCCCGTTTGGCCCAGCCCAACCAGGCATATGAAAACTCAGCCGGTGTCAAGGATTCGAATACATCGGGATGCAGTCCCATTTGTCCGACTCCTATGGCGTACCATCGCTCATAGGTCGCAGGATGGGACTCTTCATCTCTTCACTGTTCCGCTGGGAGAATATCTCCCAATCGGTCGGTCAAGGGGGTTATGCTCTCCGCAAAGAGCTCATAGAGTCTCGGGATGAGTGCGGGTTCATCATCCAGCATATCCCAAACCTCATCTTCCGTATATCGCGTGGTGAGTCCAGAACGGCGTGCGCCCTCGTTCAAGGCCTCCATTGTAAGCGAAGCCAGATGATCGAGCAAGGCAAACCCCATATTGTTTCCGCCCTCCATTGCGGACTGGAACTCCATACCATGTTTGCGAGCGAAATTGTTAATCACCCGCAACGAGAAATTGACAGGTGTTGTAACACCTTTGATAAGGATCTCTTTCATTCCTGTTCGTTATTGGTGGCCGGGGTCAGATCCCCGCTGCCCGAGAGTGAGAAGTTGTAGGTCGAATTGTCCCCGGCGGGGGTTGAGAGAGAAAAAGAGGTGATATATCCCTCTCCCGAGTAGGTCTTCGTCAGGCCCGATACAGGCGATTTGAGCACGACCTTGACGAGTTTCTTGGCGAGCACCAGCGCAAGGACATCCTCCGATGTGTGCGATGTAGCGATTGTAGGGTCGATGACCACCAACCCATCCCCGTCTACTGACCAGGTGATGTCGCCAGGGTACTTTTCTTTCCCCTTGGTATCCTTGGTACGGAGATCTTTGAGCTCAAGATCGACTTTCAACGAATGAGTTGTGGCGTGTAGCGTAGGCTTATCGTCAATGAGGATAATGATATCCTCTCCCTGTACTACCCGTTTGGATGTAGATTCCGGCATAATTCTATTGTTTTTATTGGTTTATACAATTCTGAAAAGGAGCGTTACACTGTGTAAATCGCAGTCAGGGAAATACTCCGTACTGCTGGACTTATAGCGACAATATTTGCCATCTATCTTCGCGCCTTCCAGTGCTGCAATGGCACGATGTCGCAACTGCTCAACCGAAGCGTAACGATTGTCGTAGAAGGTAATCTCAAATGTGGTTACATAACCCGCAATCCCCGATAGCGTACGCACGGGTGTCTCCTCCGGCACGGTATAGACGGCAAAGGGCGTGGCTGTACGTTCATCCACCGCTCCGGCCTGGATACGTTGTTCCATCTCCGGCAGAGCCGTCTCCAACAAGTGGAGTATTTCGATTTTGAAATCCGTCATTTGACAACCCGTTTGAAGTTCTTATTGATAAACTTCTCGACTGCCCGTGCGAGGTTATCGCCAAACGAAACAATCAGACGTTGTGAGTTCGCCGTATAGGCCTGCTCCAGGTAAGGTGTGGGCTTGATGCCTTTCACACTTCGGACAAAGACCTTCTCACCCTGCTCGTTAGTGAAGACCAGCAGATGCTTCCCTTTCTTGCGGGGTATGCGGGGATCTGCAGTTCCTTCGTGGATGAATTTGCCGTAGTACTGATTTACCGCACCATTCTTTTTTGTGCGCTCAAATACTGGTTTTACGGCAATATCTACTTCTGACTTGGGGGCTGTTCTGTCCTTGAAACGTACGATGCGTAGTTGCTTGCGCAACCTGCCGCTACGCACTGGAACTCTGTTTTTGGCCGTCTGAAGCATCGGTCGTGCAGAGGTTCGCAAAGCCGCCAACAACATGCTTTTCTGCATCGTATTGGGCAGTTCGTCCAGAATACGTTTGGCTTCGGCATAACCCTCGACTTTAACTTTCAGCATCACTCTTCATTGTTTTCAGATGCAACCGCCAACGACGACCCTCCGCGTGTATGGATGTTATCCGATGTTGTGCTCCTCCATCGTTTACAATCATACCCGCACGCAGTCCCTCCCGATAACGAATGGTGTAGACCACCTCGTTCTCATGCACTATACGGCCGGCATAAAGGTTCTCACGGCCTCCGGATTCTGTCCTCTGTGCATAGCATACGGCGACACGCATCAGCTCCTGAGTGCGATCGTTGTATTCATCGCGCATCTGACGATATTCCAGGATTTCAATGCGCGTATCAAACATCTTTATCCGAGGAATAAGGGTGTACACGCCAGGGTTGCAACAGTTTCTCGGCCGTAAGCGGCAACGTGGTTGCAGAACGTCCTACCAGCACATCGCTCTCATTATCGAAAAGAGTTCCCAGTGTCAGAAGAACGGCCGCTCGGATGGAAGCAGGGAGACTTTCAGCAGAAAACTCCTGCGTGAGTTTCCGATTCGTATAATCCTCGGCTATGGCGAAAGCCATCTCCAGATACTCCTCGACAAGCCGATCCATCGACTCATCGTCTCCGATGCGCAGGTGCGCCTTGGCAAGTTCCAATGACACGGGAACTGACATAACTCCGCTGATTAGGCCGTAGCGTGAATAAGTTTTTTGACAGGATGTGTACCCGCATCGAGTAAGGTGCCGTCTACGCGGGCAAACCCAAACAGCCCGATGGAGAGGTATTCCGCCAGCAACTCATTCAGCCTCACAACCTTGAAGTTCTGCACCATACGAATCTTGTACTTCGAAAAGTCTCCGAAGAGTACCGAGGCGGCACCTGCTCCGATGTCGGCCACATCATCGTTCAGGATGTAACTCTTGCCGAACAGCATGGCCGGTGTTCCCTCCCTGGCTCCTTCCTGCCAGATGTAGTTGCCGTTGTTATCCTTGACTTTTGCGAGCTCCCACAGCGTATTGCGGTTGAGCATGAATTTCCCCTTTTGCGCATATGCCGCATCCACCGACCGAATAAGGTCGATAAGGTTGTCGAGCGTGATGGAGGTTGCGGCGGCTTTTGTTGTACACTCCGTGGCGGCCGTGACGATCCCCTTGGGTTGCGATGAGCCGGACCCGGTGGTCAGATGCTCGTTGATACCACGCCCGAATGACTCGGCAAGAAGACCGCTGAGAAGCGAGTCCAGATCAAAGGCGGAGTCTTGCAGCAACTCCAACGATACCGGGATGATTGGCGTGCGGTAGGTGTGAGCCTTCAAGAGTACCGAACCAAAGGAGGGCGCACGTTTCGTAGACTGCTGGTACTCGGCAACGATGGTCGCCTTGGCAGACGTGTCATCAATGGTCGGCATGGTCAGGTCATCACCCTTGGAGGTCGTGAAGATCTGGCCGGCTTCGAACATACCTCCATAGCTTTTCAGGGCAACCTCAATGGAAGAGGCCAGGCTTCGGGGAATAATGACACCGCCCGAGAGTCCGGAGATCCCGGCTCGAGCTTCAATGGCAGTACGACTCTCGGCCGAGATACCCGTCACACCGTGCAACAGGTAGTCAGTGAAAGCCGCCCGATACTCTGCCTCTTTCTGATCATTGGTTGTACCCTGGACACGATGATGGTGTGCTTCGACCTGCCTGCGTTCGATATCGACGAACCGCTCTTCCGTCTCGACAGCCTGGTCCGCACGATCATAGTCCGCAATAAGGGCATCCCACCTCTGACGCTCCTCTGCGTTCATCTCCCGGCCATCGGTTGCCTTGCGCAACTCATCAATCTGCGAAAAGATTGTGGCGCGCTGTTCCTTGAGTTGTTTGAGTTTTCCCATATTTCAGTTTTTGAGTTTAAGTTGCATGGTCAGCCGTTCGCGGCTTACAGAATCGTACTTCGCGGAGGACGCACAACGTTGCCATTGGGCCTTACGCTCCTCAAGGTGACGAAGACTCGCCTCCGTATCGGGATAGGCCGGATAGACTACAAGCGATACGTCGTAAAGTTTGGAGATATGGCGCACTGTCCGTTCATCATATTCCAGCCCATTCTCCTTGTCTGCGTATCGCCACTCATCCGCATCGACCGTAAATTTGAAGGAGCATCTGGCAATGTCACCACGTTGCACCAACTCCACCATATCATTGCCCAGAGAGGTGTTGGGAGCTTCAAACGAGAACCGCAGGCCTACCTCATCCGTAGAGAGGGTGAGTGTACCGCTGGAGGTGCGGGCCAGGATACTCTCTGCATTGTGATTGTAACACATCACCACATCGCTGATATCACATCCCGAAAAGGCCTCACGTGCTATACGCTCTCGGAACCACCCCATAATCGGCTCACTCCAGCACTCAAACTTGACGGCATAGCCGACAATCGTTCGGCCGGCAGCCGGTTCACTGCGTTGCTCGATGCGTACATCAGAGAGTGCACAACGCACCTCCACAGGCTCATTCGACCTTATTTCCTTTATCTGTGTCATTATCGGCATCTGTTTTTCCTTGATTATGCTCTCCGGAGGATAATGCCAATGCCGTGCGCACCGGCTGCATATTCGCCTGCACAAAGTACTCATCACCTCCATCGTAGGTATTCATATCTTCAAGCGAGCGGATCTCATTGGCGGACATCGCACCCACCATATTCATGTTTTTGTAGAACTCCGACCGTGTTTTGGCATCTCCCCGTAACAGACCGTTCAGGCCAAAGAGGAAATAAAACGACCCGGCTTCATCTTCGCGCAACAACTTGCGGTTGAACTCCTCCTCCAGACGTACAAGATAGGGCATCAGGCAGTATTGGACGAATTCCATTCCCTGATGCTCGATGTTGTTGTTCGTAGCGCGCTCCAGATCGGCAATCATATGCGGTGGCACTCCATAGATGGTAGCGATCTCTGTCTTCTGAAACTTGCGCGTAGCAATGAACTGCGCATCTTCGGGTGGAATGGAGATCCGCTCATAGGTCATACCTCCCTCCAGGAGCAACGGGACATGCGAATTGTGCAGTCCCGAGCTTTGGGCTATGAGGTCACGCTTGAGTCGCTGGTATGCTTCCGGTTTCAAGGTCGAAGGGTACTTGAACACGCCCGACATATTGCCTCCCTGATTGAAGAAGCGTTCACCGTACTCCTGCGCTGCCTGCGAAAGATAGAGGTTGTCACGATGTACGGCAATGGGGCTCTTACCTTTATAGCCGTTGGTCGAGAGTCCCCGCAGGTGGATAACATCATCCGAAGAGAGCATTTCTCCCGAAGAAGTGCGGTAATAAAGCACATCATCGGCACTCAGAAGAGGCTCGATCTCGGCCGGGTGCTGTAGTTGCAGGCGCACGGGACGGTAGAATTTATCGCGATAGATGCGAGCATACCCATTGCCCCACAATGTACACGACACCATCAGATGGTGCATCAATGCGAAACGACCGGTATACGAATTGGGACGCTGAAGCAGAAGATGAGCGGGATGTGAATACGCCTTCTCGCGACCTTGTGACGTACGTTGGTAGAGATGAACGGGCAATGTTCCCACGGTTTCGGAAAGGATGCGCACACAAGCCCACACGGCCGAAAGATTGAGCGAGCCCTCCTCGGATATGTAACGTTGCGCCGTATTGTCGGAAACGGTGTCGGAGAGGAGAGCCGCATTGACCGCCTGTTCAAACTCTGAAGACGATACGCGGCTCTCCCTCCGGCTCCTGGCGGAGCGCGTGCGAGAGAAGAGATATGAAAGCCAGCTTGACACCGTTATTTGCATCTATGTACGATGCAAACATAAAGCGACTACTGGCTTTAACAGATGAACAATGTTCAGTTATAAGAATTCCTTGCGCCGCCGACGGCTGATTGCCAGGTGCAACGAACGGATATCGGCATAGCGGCGTGAGCCGAAGATGTTTTGATAGTACTCTTCCAAACGTTCATACGCCTCGACCTGCGTTGGATAGAGATCACACATTCGGCGATAATACCGGATAAAACCATCGGTAGAGAGCAGTTCTCGGTGTTCCGACGAGAGAGGAGCAAGACTTTCAAGCCGTTGCTCCATATCGGCCCGCAGAGCCAGCTGGTGTGCAGTATTTCTCCTTCGACGACTCATAGTTGCAACAACCCGCGTTGATTATAGGGATTTTCGTCTTCGGAAGCCTGAGCTGTCATCCACTCCCCCAAAGCCATAATCGAAGCTACGATACCATCGATCTTCTGCATTGACTTGGCCTTGTCGGGTTTGATATTGCCGGCCGGATCGGTCATCACTACGGTCGAAGCGAGCATCCATCGCAACACCGGATTGCCGAAATGTTCGATCTTCCCCGTGAGAACCATCTTCTCAAACTCTTTTGTGGGAGCAGACATTGAGCCGTAACCCTGCCCGAACGGGTTACACACCATACCTTCGTTCTGCAGATCGATAATTGTCTGCGAGGAGTTCCATCGGTCATACGCTGAAGCCTGCAAATCGTAGTCCGCAACAATACGCAGGATATCCGCCTTGACAAAATCGTAGTCGATGACATTCCCCGGTGTAACAGTGACGTATCCCTCGGCCACCCATCGCTCATAGTTGATGTTCTCCTTGCGGATCTTCTCCTGCATCTTCTCCTCCGGAATCCAAAAGTATGGCAACAGCTGGAAGTGGTCGTTTTCGTGAAACAACAGAACGTAAGCCGTAATGTCCGAGACGTTCGAGAGATCGAGGCCTCCCCAGCAGGCACAGCCCTTCAACTCCTCGCGAGGAGTCGTGCCGATGCATTCCATCCACTTCTCGTCCAGAATCCATGTCCGCTCGGCATCTACCCACAGGTTGAAGTTCTTGGTCAGCACATTGCGTACGGCTTCGGGGCGATTCTTCGCATCCTTGACCTGATCGGCAAGGTAGTCTGAAGAGAGCGACACCCCGAGATTGGGATTGGACTTGCTCCACATCTTCGGGTCGTCCCACTCCTCTTTTGAGTCCTGGGTATAGATGATACCGAAGAGCGAGTCGTCCTCGTTCACTCCACGCAACACTTTGATGACATTATCCCGATAGGCATAGCAAGCCCCCGCTTTGTTGAAACCTGCCGTAGTAATGATAAACATCAACGGCTGGCGGCGAGCTCCAAAAGCAGACTTGAGGACATCGAACATTCCCGAATCCTTATGTGCATGGAACTCATCGATAATGGCACAACTCGGATTCAAGCCATCGTGCGTGCCGTAATCCGAAGAGAGCGGTTTCATCGTGCCTCCTTTCAGGTCGTAGACGATCGAGTTGCGAAAAGGTGTGAGGTAGTTCTTCAAATCGGTAGCCTTGACAATAGCCACGGCATCCGAGAAGCAGATCTTCGCCTGGTCTTTGATCGTTGCAGCGGAATAGACCTCCGGACGCGACTCCCCATCGGCAAAGAGCATATAGAGGGCGATGCCGGCCGCAAGAGCGGTCTTGCCGTTCTTGCGGGCAATCTCAATGTAGGTGTAACGGAAACGGCGTGTCCCATCGGCATGTTTCCAGCCAAAAATATTCCACACCACAAATTGTTGCCACGGCTCAAGACGAAAACGGCTACCGGCCCACTTGCCTTTGGTATGCTTCAGGCATTCGATGAAGTGGATGGCACGAATCGCTTCTCTACGATCAAAAAACCAACCTCTGTCGAGAGCCATATCCAGGTCGCGGTAATATCGACCGACAGCCAAACGAACATACTCACACGCCAGAATCTCTCCTGAACGTACCCTCCGGGCATACTCCTCGGCCAGATGTAGTTTCTGCTTCTCTTTACTCATCTCCTGTCACTGTTATCTCTTCAAATTCCGCAAAGTCATTCTTGGGGGTGTTGTTCGCGAGAAGTGCTACGACACGATTACGACTCGATGGAGTCATTCCGAACTCCGCAGCAAGCGACCGGGCAGCCGCCAATGCACCCTCGGCAATCTTGCGTTTGGGGTTGATGATGGTTGCCGAGCCGTTCTTGGTCTCTACCTCGACGGTTGCACCCTCTCGCTCGACATTACGCATCAAGTCGTGATACAACGCCATCTCGCGGGCATACGCCACGACCAGATCCACACCTGTAACATCCAGCAGGCCTTTGTGGATAAGCTCCGTGGCAACAACGGCAAATATCTTCTTCGCGGTGCCCTTTAACCCTGTACGTGGCAGAGCCACAACTGCAGTGGTCGGTGGAATCGCCACGCTGTTACTCATCCGGCATGGCTGGTCTGTTCCCCGCATGGATTTCAAGGCATCAGGTATTTTCTTGCGTCCTTTCATAAAAAATATCTTCCTTTGCAACACGTCGGCATATTCCGATAAAACAATTAAATTCAAACAATATGATAGAGAGTTTATTAATCGAAATCGCTATCATTATTTTGGGTTGAATTGTATGGCGTATCTTGGATGCGGCATACGACCAAGCCAAGATGTGATGACGACGTAGTAAAAAACATTAATTGTTTCCGCCTTCGGGCGGTTTTCTTTTTTATCAATTTTGCACGCGCGTCTTCTCGACTTGGGGCGCGATTGGGTTTGGCAGGGTGTGAAGGAATATGACCCCCTATCCCCATACACGATGTGTAGTTAATTGCACCATTTCCGCGATGCTTTATCAAAGAGTTACGGCGATTTTGGTGGTTCATTCCCAAAATTCAAACACTTTGTCATTCAAATCCTTAACACTGCAATTAATCACACCTTCATTAAACTGGTTATCAACTCTTTAATGTTCCCGGGGGTTTGGTTACCATTGCTTCGATTATCCGGCTGGGGTTCTGATCCAGCAGACGACGCTTCTGCGCCATGTCGATATAGATGCGTGTAGTTGCCGAGGAGGTATGTCCGAGCAGATCCCTGATAAGCTCGATATCCATGCCGCTCTCAACGAGCAGGCTTCCGCAAGTATGACGAAGCGAATGGGCCGTTATCTTCGGATCATTAATGCCAATGGCTCGCAAACGTTGCTTTACCAGGTGCGAGATGGACTGCGTAGTAAGACGTGTTGAACTCCGACCTTTGCAGTGATTGACAATCAAAGCATCTCCCCATCGAAAATCCCGTTCGGCAAGGTACTCCTCATAGAGTGCTGCGGTGAATTCGGGGAGTGCTACCACATCATGTTTGTCAAGGTGACCCTTGCGCTGTATGCGAAGCAATGTGCGATCTCCGTCACGTGCAACGTCTTCAATATTGATCCGGCACACCTCGCACGACCGCAAGCCATTCAGGAGCATCAGTGCGACGATGAGTTTGTCGCGCTTGCCCACGATACTCTCCGTGGAGATGCTCTCCAGGAGTTGTTGCGCCTGAAATGCCGAGAGCGGGTACTTGTAGTGTTCGCGCGAACGGATGCTTGAACGAATGCCCTCTCCGATATCTTCGCAATAATGCCGCTTGGCACAGTGGCGATAGAAGAGCCGCACGACTGTGATGTAGCTGAAATACGTGTAACGGCTCTTGCCCTCATAAAGTAACTGTTGCCTGAAAGCGAGGATATCATCACGTCTCGGCTCCCGGGGATCCTTACCCTTCGCAACAAGCCACCGGAACCACAGCCGTATTTTACGGCGATAGTCGGTCTGCGTTGAAGGAAGACCATCGAGCGAGGCGATCCACTCTTCGATGATTTGATTTAACGATAGCGTTGTTCTCATCTTCTTTGCCTGATGTAAAAATGGGAGGAATGCAGATGCCACATGCCATTAAGGACTGATTGCAAACCACCATCCGCACTCCTCCGGAAAGATTTACTTCATAGGCAATACAATTTAATGGTTAATAACTATTTATCCCGTGCCGATTTACGGCTGTGACATCTGTTGCATAACGATTGCAGATTCTCAATATCCAGCGGAGCTCCGCCCTTATTGATCGGAATGATGTGGTCGACCATCTGTGCCGGGGTGTGACGTCCCTGACGCAGACACTCCTCGCAAAGCGGGTGTTTCTGCAACTGCACAAGACGTAGCTTCCGCCATGCTACAGATTGATAGAAGGACGTATTGTGATGGCGATATCCCTCATAAGGCTTTCGCAGGGGAAGCCACGGCCGTGGTGTGTTTCGTTTCAAACGTGGCATCAGCGTATTATATCGGGGTTAACAGGTAATGACGGATCTTCCGTGCGGAAGCCTTTCACCCGCAGAATTCCAGCTTCGGGGAAACGCTCTCGCAGTGCCTCTGCCGAAAAATCGAAATAGGCAAAGTCGTCCGTAAAAGCGAACTGCTCATAATCCAGAAGGTTACGGCGCAGGGCAAGTAGATCGTAGTCATCCCATAACAGGATCTCGCCATTGTGTGTGGCATATTTGCGCTTGCCATTGGTCAAGCAGAAGATTACTCGATACTCTTTCATACCAGGCGTTGTTTATAGTCCTTCAGTTCGATGAACAGTTGCAACTCCAGGCGAACAATACTTGCCGCAGGATAGCGTCCGCTCTTTCGGCCGCGCACATACTTGCGGTGCAGACGTTGCAGAAAAATCTCGGCATCGCGCCTGTCAATCTGCTCCGCGATAAGTTCATAGCCCAATGGTGTATCCGTGGATGGCGGAATGATGGTCTGGAATCGGCTCTGCGCATAATTGTAGCAGAGGGACACGATTTGGATGGGGATCTCATTCATAACATACTGATCATTTACGCAGGCTCTCGCCGCTGAAATGGACACTTCGACACAGATGTGCCAGGCGATCCATCGTGCGCTCACCATAGCGGTTATAAATCTGTTCTTCACAGAGGTTCGTAGTGATAAAGACCGGACGATGATAGCGCTCGGCCGCATTAAGCACCAGATTGAAACCCTCATATCGTTCGCCATAATCATTGAGCATCGGCTCGACACCCAACTCATCGATAGCCGGAAACGATGAATGCAACAACCGATCAATGTAAAGCCACGGCCGGTGGCTGCGAAACGTTTGCTGATCGGGAATCTCCCTGCCCATATCCTGCGCATGGACGGGCTGCAATACGCGGTTCTTCATACGGAACAGTACCGGGAGAACCCCGTTCAGAATTACGCTCTTGCCCCGTCCGCAATCGCCCATCAGAAGCAGGCCTTTATCCTGCGTAGAGATCATCCACGCAATAATATCTTCATATTCGGGCAAATGGTGATATTGCTCGAAAGTGGAGTCCACGGAGCGGAAGATTGCCCGAAAAAGTTGATTGCAGGTCGTCCTGTCTCCCCAGGACCACGACCATATTTCGCGATGATCGAGCACGCCCTCGCGGGTCATCTGCGAAATCAGTTGAGAAATGTTGTTTGCCATAATATCTATCGATTGGTTTCAGTATCCGTTTTGCCTGCATCTCGCAGTTTGTCGATGTAATGTTGTCGCCGTTGCGCATCTTTGCTCTGCATAATTTGCCCGATACGTTGTCCGTATTGTCGGCCGCATTGTTGTGTCGTATGACGCAACGAGAATAATCCGGCCCAGTTATTCGCCATACTTTGATCGACAATGGCGGACGCAAGAACGACATCATCCTCCGAGAGCCGACGAAGCAGGGAGAGACATTTTTTTGCGCCCATCTCACTCCGATAGCTCTCATGCCGCAGTCGCTTGTATTCAAACCAGGTCGCCAGCACCGCACGCCACGGCTCATCAAGAGAATCCAGGAACTGCCCCTGATTGAATCGTTGGCCTTCTCTCTTTTTGGCGCAACTTTTTCTCTCTTGCGACGTAGAGGTCAGCTTTTCTTTTTTCTTGATTTTTTCTTTTATAATATCTCTGTTTAGTTTATATATGTGTTCATTTTGAAACGCAGTCTGCAACACAAAATCCCCATTTGTACCCTCCTGTGTTTCACATTGTATTGCAAACTGTGTTGCAGATTGTGTTGCAGAGTCCGTTTCAATTTGAAATACAGGAGGACTCTCCAATGCAATAAGCCGATAGGTACAGCAAGTATTGCCCCCGTGCGACCGAAAGGCTATACGCCCCATTTTGCGCAACCGCTCCCTCTCACGGTAGATTGTGGTGCGTGACAATCCGGTGCGAAGTTCCAAAAGAGAATAGGGAACTTTCATAGCCGGACGCCAGCCACTTCGATTGGAGATGGACATCAGAGCATGCCACAACGAAATGGCCGAGGCTGGAAGCGGATTGGCCTCCAACCAATCGTAGAAGAGTTTTATTTCCGTCAGATAGTTCATCGCTTCAACCGGTTATACTGGCGCAGTATACGGTCGAATTCTGTGGCATTATCACCCGTCACGGATTCCACGGAAGATTCACCCGGCTCCAGGGCGTACCCCATATGTCGCATGATATCGCGCTTGCTGATACGAATGCCGTTATTACACCTCTTGCGCTCGATGTTGTACTTGATACAGTCCCTATCAAGTTGCCGAAGTCCCTTGCCCAACATATCGGCGGCCTCCTGCCGCGTGATGTAGACATCACAAGTAGAAGAACCGTCCAAACAACGGAGTTCATTCAGGCTACTTTGCAACGACAGCAACTCCGTCTGAATCTTATTGAGGATATCAATATACTTCATAGCATCGCTGTTTTATTCCCGGAACAAAATTCCGAACAATAAAAACAGAAAGTGCAGGGAGTCCAGGCTGAACTCCCCACAAAAAAATTTATATCATGCTATAAATCAGGTGCTAAATTTTGGTATTTTCCATCAAGCAGGCAGAGAGAAGTGAGATAAAAGCCGCAGGATTACGCTTGATGTTAAGAATAATATCCCGCTCGTTATAGGCACTGGATTCTGAAATGGAGAGGCGTAACCGTTTGGATACGGAGGCCACGACTCGGGCATAGGCGGCAGGTCGTCCTCGCTCATCGATGAGGGCCTCTGCCCGGCATAGTGCCGTGAGAAGTTCTAACAAATCTCGCTTGGTGAACTTTTCCAAATTCCACCGGAACGGTGACGATTCGGGCGAGCGTACAGGAATAAATAAATCCGGAAAGGTAAGCCGCTTTTCGTTTTGGGCGATGAGCGTGTTGATGTTGGCTCGACAACGATGGATTAACGCATTGTGCGGCTCATTTTTTTTTGCGGAGAACCCGCGAAAGTTGGGATTTGAGATCTTGCAGTTGGAAATCGATCTCGAGATAACCGGCCGTCCCAGCGACAAAATCCCGCAACTTGGCCTGAAATGCAACGAACGCAACATCCAGCTCCGCATAATCCATCTTCTGTGAGTCTCCGCTCACAACCGCTTGCATAAAGCGGCAATCGTGTAATTCTTTCATTTTACAGAATAATGGTTAAATCTTCATAAAAATATAATCATAAAATTTGCAAACACAAAATGGATTCTTATATTTGTGGGAATCAACGTGAATCATCTATGTTCAAAATAGTTTGGGATAAACCACATAATGGAGTAATACTCACAATGTCATCGGCTGGAGAGGCCCTAGGGATAGCCCCAAGGCCAGTTTTCTACGAAGAACTGGATCTTTTGGAGTTAAATCGTTTAGGCTGGACTTATCCACATTCTGAGGCTCCATTACTTTGGGCTTGCGATCGTCGATATTTCTATTGCGGAGTATTGGTAATGGAAGTAAAAGGAGGCAACCTATTTGACAAACCAGAGGTTATGCTAACTCCCGAGGGCGAAAAGCTCGACTTAGTCCCAATTGACCTTGAAAAGTTGCGCGACGCCAATTCTGACGCAATGTTCTTAATTGAACATGAAGCGATGGAATTTATCAATAATATTTATCGACGTTATAAAGGTATTACCCAAGCTTCTAAAATCAACCCCGACATAGATTTTCAGGCATTAGCGGCCCGTCTAGAAAAAAGGACTGGCCAAAAGCAGGTTGTCGTAAAAGAATCGTGCGACAGTTTTGATATTATGCCAGAAAGTGAAGCCAATGCACAGGGGAAAAGCGCGGTATTGGCAAGTAAGATTGATCAATTCGTAGTTTCTTTCTCTGGGGGCAAAGATTCTCAGGTGCTTCTTGATCTCGTAGCTCGCGTCATCCCCAGCACCGACTTTTCTGTCATATATTCAGACACGGGGTACGAACTACCCACCTCTATTGAATTATATAAAGAGACTAAACAGTTTTATACAAATCTTTATCCCAAACTTGCTTTTTACATAGCGAAAAACGAACAGCCCATTATGTACTATTGGGATAAACTAGGTTCTCCTAGCCGCATTCATAGATGGTGCTGTAGCGTTATGAAGTCTGCCCCTCTAGCAAAAAAACTAAAGGAAATAACTGGTGGTAAGAAGCAACCACATGTCCTTTTATTTGACGGAGTTAGGACTGAAGAAAGTGTTAGCCGATCAGGGCGGTCAAGAATTGGCAAAAATGTCAAGCATAACAACATGATAAATGTAAGTCCTATTCTTGACTGGAATGCCACTGAAGTTTATCTCTATTTGCTGTTTTATGCTCTTCCCTTCAACGCTTCCTATAGAAAGGGATTGTCTCGAGTAGGTTGTATTCTTTGCCCCTATTCTTCTGGATGGAGTGAAGACCTTTGCGGCAAACTATATCCGAAAACCATTCAGCCGTTCATTTCGTGGATTGAGAATAACCTTCATTCGAATAACGTAGAGGGCGTACAGAATTACATAAAAACTGGTCGGTGGAAAATGAGAGCTGGGGGACGAGATCTAAAGATTCAATCCTCCATTAATATAGTCTCTATAAACCCAACATTCAAGGCGATT
This sequence comes from Alistipes sp. CHKCI003, assembly GCF_900021155.1. Taxonomy (GTDB): domain Bacteria; phylum Bacteroidota; class Bacteroidia; order Bacteroidales; family Rikenellaceae; genus Alistipes; species Alistipes excrementavium. The sequence goes on along the minus strand of NZ_FCNT01000006.1, from coordinate 23,387 downwards.
CTACATACGCCACAAGAAAGTTTATTAACTTGGCTAAAGATACTCGGGCCATATACATATTCTCAAAATAACAATATCACAGAAGGTAAACTTAATTACAACAAAAATATTTACTCATTTAGAATCCAATATTTTAAGGATGATTCTCTATCTTTTGAGTTCAGTGATACCGGCGGGGATGTAATTCTCATCAGCCGGTTAAAAAAAATATTATTTAAAACCACCTATTGTGTTCATTGTGAAGTTTGTGAAGTAGAATGTCCAACCGGAGCATTAACAGTGACACCTATAGTCATTGTAGATACGAACAAATGCGTACACTGCTTTAAATGCCTTGATTTTAACGAAAAGGGATGCATAGCAGCCGCTTCAGTAAGTGCATCCTATGGCGATACACCGACAACTAATAACTCAAATAATATGAAATCTACCAAATCAGGCATCAACCGATATAATGACGGTATGGGGTTGCGCGAGAATTGGCTTCGCAAATATTTTGACAACTCCAAGACATTCTTTGAGAGTGAAGACCACGGCCTTAACATGACCTACCAAATTCCACCATTTACAAATTGGTTAAGAGAGGCTAAGGTTATCAAAACAGACAATAAAGATATTTCAGAGATTGGAATGAAGCTCCAATCGATTTACGCTACAAATTCCAAACTCGTATGGGAAATTATTTTTATAAATCTCTGCTATAACTCAGAGATTTGTAACTGGTTTCACTCATCCATTGAGTTTGGCACATTGTATTCGAGAGCCGAATTGGATGTAATATTACAGGACGCATACCCCAATCTAAAAGGTCGCACCCTAAGTAATCCCTTAAACTCTCTCATCAACACATTTAAGGATAGTTCATTAAGCAATGACCCGCAACTAGTAGTCTTAACAAAAAAGAATGGGAAACTGGCAATAATGCGTAATCCCCATAATGACATTTCACTTGCTGCGGTCGCCTATTCTTTATATTTATATGCAGAGAAGATGGATCGCTATGCCATTTCCGTTTCAGAATTTTATGCTGAGGCCCAAAAGGAAGGAATTTACCGACAGTTTGGCATTGATCGGCCGTCATTCGAACGCATACTTCGAACACTTCAGGAGGAGCGGCACCACGTTCTTAATGTTCAACTCAACCTCGGTCTTGACAATATAAACCTCCGTGAAGATATTTCATCAACGGATATAATTAAAATGATGCTTTAGAAGAACCTCCTCATTCGAGATATTATGGCAAGCTACTCCGACTATATCAAAATGCTAAACTATCTGCCGGTCTACGACATAACGGCAGAGTCTAGCAACCGCTTATGGGCTTCTTTCATCCCCACAAACCAATTCTGCGACTTGCTCCAGCAAACGATGACGGCAGTAGCCTCATCTGATAAATTTAAGCGCAAAAGCATTTGGGTACAAGGAACATTCGGAACTGGTAAGTCTCATGCCAGCTCTGTGGTAAGGCATCTTTTGTGCGATAAATACGAAGACATAAACTTCTATTTCAACAAAATAGAAGATACTAGTTTGCGCAATCTGGTGGATAATTTCCGCAAGAATAAGAAGCTTTTCTCTGTCGCCATCAAAGGTGTTGAAGGTGCATATGATCTTCCGCGCTTCTCGCTCTCTTTACAACGTCAAGTAAAAGAAGCTCTTATTGCTGCAGGGCACTCTGGGATCACTGTCAAATCCGACTTTGAGAGTGCAATACAATATGTGGAAGAGCATAAACAATATACACAGGACGCCATTGACAAACATGAAGATCTAAAGGACATTGCGCCCACTCCTGAAGATGTAATCGCTCTCCTCAAGACTAACAATATCCAGGCTTACATGGAACTTGAGGAGGCCCTCTACAAAACCGTAGGCGTTCCATTAACCACCAAGAATGTCAGCGAATGGCTCGCTGAGGTAGAGCACGCTATTGAAGAAGTTGGTATAGCAGATGGTCTGATTATCTTCTGGGATGAGTTTACCTCCATCATGGAAGCGATTGGTAGCGACCGTATCAACGTTCTTCAGAACATTGCCGAGAAATCGCAAAGTTGCAATCTTTTCCTCTTTTTAATTTCACATCGTGTAGAGGATCAGATATCCACCGGTAGCAAACGGGACGATGTGAAAACCATGAATGATCGTTTCTACACCATTCGCTATACGATGGATGAAGTGTCCACATATAAAGTGATGCGACATACATTCGATCTTAGCAATGAGGATGGCTACTGCTCACTCAGATACAATCACACAGACAGACTGAATGAACTGATCGACTATCTTTGCGAAGGCGGTGTTGAGGATGAGCGTAAGAGTATCATGGAACTGTTCCCTATGCATCCTTACAGTGCATTTTTGTGTTCCAAACTCTCGGACTATGTAGGCTCGGCCAATCGATCCGTCGTTAACTTTATGAACGACGACAAGAAGGGCTTCCGCAAATTTATCACTGATGAATCCATATTCGAATTACGAGGTCTTCTCACGGCAGAATGGCTTTGGGATTTCTTCTTTGATAGTTTTGCGGCAAACCCGCTTTGTGGTGCATTCACTTCCAATTATCGCAACCATATTCATCGAGTTCAGGCTGAAGGAGACGATTATGTACGCGTATACAAAGGAATTCTTCTTTTGAATACTCTTTCTACTCAGTTTGCATCCAAAAGCACTGATATTATCGCCCGTATCTCCCCTAACGAGAAGAGTATTCGCGGCCTATTTGCCGAAGATCGCTTAGAGCCGAAGATGGATGATATTCTGCGTTTCCTGGATACTAATCAGATTATTGCCCGCGATGTATTCGGAGAGTTCAAGATATCTGTTAGCTCGCTAAATCCGGCTGAAATTGCAAAAGAAAAAGAAAAAGTAACGGCACAGTTCAAATCTGCAAATGACTTTTTGAACTACGACAGTGCGGCCAAATCAAACATCACCAAATTCTTCGCGGTCGGCACATACTTAATTCGCAAATGCGACCCTCAAATATTCGCATGCTCAGACTCTGAATCAGTCGTCCGTGCAAAGTTAAGCAAGTACACATCTGAGAAACCCAACACACTTCATATCGCCATTTATCTTGGTGTCTTGGAAGAAGAACGTCGTGCGTTTGAGAGTCGTATAAAAGATTTCTCTGTAGAGTTTCCAAACACCATTCACATTATACCAGACGAGGTCTTAACCAATGAATCCCGAACCAAATTCATTGACCTCATTGCGAATCGCAACGTAGCCAAGAGCCATTACCAGGAGTCTATAGAGAAAGAGAGTGAACTCGCAGCCGAACAATTGATAAGCAAATGGAGTACCCGGCTTGTAAATGGATCGTTCTCCTTGTATTTTAATGGAGAGCAAACGCGAGAAGGCATTATTGGTAATATTCATACGCTTATCAACAGAAAATTTAGCCACAGGGTATTCCCTAAAGGATTGGAGGCCATTAAGGCATTTCGGTCTGGTGTGACTGACACATTCCTAGTAAATAAGAATTTCCCTGCGCTAGTGTTGCAGATGCTACAATCGCCCACACGCGATAAACTCACTAAATTCACCGGAGCTGATGGCCCTGCAAAACACATCTTTGAGGAAAACGACAACCATCTCATCGATGAAGACTGCCGACTTACCCCTGCAGCTTTTACGAATGGAACTTGGATTGCGCAAGTATGCGAAGAGGTCGATAAATGCATAGAAGGAGCGAAAAAGAAGTATGTGGATAAATTCTCACTCTCTGAGATTTTCGCTCCGCTGATACGTCCACCTTTCGGATTCTTTCCATCTCGAGCAAACTGGGTTGCTTTTGCCTATGCATTACGCAAACATAAAGCAGACCTGTTCGTCACCACTATCTCTCAACCCATATCCGACGAGAAGTTAACGGACATGATTGTAGAGATGTTCAAGATGTGGAACGACGGCCACTCGGAGGCAAACAATAAATTAATGCTACGCTTTGGCTCTAAGGAGGAAAGTGAATTAACCCAGTTGCTTTTCGAAGTATTCCAGCTTCAGTTGATTAAGGACATACCTGAAGGTAAAAGCCTCAGCAATGTCCACTGGGGCATCAATGAATTCTGCAAGCAAAAGTCCAAATATCCACTTTGGGTGCTTACCTATTGTGAAAATATCAATGAAACTAGATCTGCCATTATTAAGCTTCTCATTGAAGTACTTGAAGCGGATCAGAATCCGGATATCACAAAGATTAAGAATCTGTATCGCTTAATTAATAGCGAAAAGGTGGATATTGCACAACTCGTTTCCAACCCCAACAACTATGAAAATGGGTTCGTGAACTTCATTAACTCAATGAAGACTGTCAAGATACAGAAAGAGTGGTGGAATGAACTGATTGAAGAAATCTCACATCTCCAATCCGAGGTCGCTTTCCGTAAGGAATCTGACGTGCGAGAATGCGTATATGCATTCTATAACACAAAAAGAGATGAGTTAAATCCCGTTCAGCCTATTCCGCAACCGGATCAACCTGCCGAGCCTAACAAGCAGGGCGATACGCCATCAGTGTCGCCCAAGAATGACATAGTGCCTTCTGTACCTCCCACACCCGCAACACCTACAGCGAATCCCGATACGGTTAAGAAGGCCAAGAATCTAGTCAAGGAAACAAATATGCCTGGCGTGTTGTGGCAGAAGGTTGTTTTGGACATTATTGATGCGAATCCAGAGGTGGCTGAATTCATCTCGAAATATCTTTCATAGTATATGGATGCTTCTGAGAAAATAATCCGCTTCGATTCCTACGAAGCCCTGCTAGAGGAAATCCAGCGTGACATGAATAACGGTGACCCGATCTGTTGCCGTTATCCTGTCCGTTTTATTATGCTCAACAATTTTAATGTTTGGCATCAGCTAGCACAGGATTTGGCCTGTTTGGGAGTACAACCTCTCGACTTAGAGGAACTAATTAAGGATAGCCATGAACGTTGGATTACTACTGATGAACTCAGTCGTACCATAAAGGCATGTACGGTAACCTCCGTTGTTACACCATTCTCTGAATTAGTCCGTTTTTACTCAGACACCAATTTCCGGGGCTTCTTTAATGAGATCATGTTAACCGAAGACATTGATCGCCCTCAGAAGCGAATTTACATCCCATTAATTGGGCTACAGAACCGTTTCAACAATTTTCTTAATGGATTTGCGCGTATTGAAGAAAGTGCGCCAGTTTGGGCGTATTTGACTGAAGAGCACAAAACAAAGGTTTTCTTGACAACCATCAAAAACGAGACCGACGCATTCGCTGGACACGAAAACATCAAATGCCTCAATACCCTATACGATTGGTTACGGTTTTGGAAAACCCACGCTCCTCAAGAACAGATTATATGTTCATCAGGGCCAATCAATCGGAAGGAAAAGTTCTCCGACCCTGACAATATTTTCACCTTTGAATACATCAAGAACTCCTATGAGTACATAGTATCGTTCTTAGGTGTTAGCATCCCATTCATTTATAATGAGACAGAAGAGAAATATTGGTCTTTGTTACTGGCTGACATCATTAAAAGTGATCCTGCCGTATTCAATCTCTCTACATTCATTTCGAACCATTTAGGAGCTTTGCTGGTTTCACCGCGAGACTTGTTTTATCGTTGGGGACAAGCAGACACAACGCCCTACGATCGTTGGCTCTTGAAAAATTATTTTTTGACATCCGCATCCTCCGAGGAATTTCCATATCTTAAGATATGCGTCGAGGAACTTTCTGCATACGACGATTATTGCGAACTCCACGCGAAAGTTGCCGAACGGATTTTCTATGTCTATGACTCTACAACTCAGAAGAAATATGCAAAAGAGCGAGAGATTTTAATAAAAGACTCCGCCATCATATTTAATGAGTTTATCAATGAGGCAACTAAAGATTACCTCAAAACCTGCATCTCAGAAATTGCACAAAATGATGTTCAGTTAGCAATTACCCTCACAACAGGAGTTTTCGATTTTGAAAAAGTCCTTTTGTTGGCATGGTATGCAGATAGCGACCAGACAGGCTTGAAGCTCGAGGATGCTGCAAAAAAATATCCGGACTTAGGGATGTACCTCTCTAATCTCAAGCCATCAGAAAAGAAAAAAGACAACTGGCATCTTGATTACCTAGAAGCGTATCGTGATGCTAAACTTCACAATGTAATAACTGAGAGTGTTGCCTCATATATCAAAACCAAAAATCACAATAGTGACTCATTCTATGGATGGTATTATTCCTTTAATGAGACGCATGATTTATTACATAAGCACGCAGGGGTCACAGATATGCGCCCTGACAAAATCTATTGGATAGATGCTCTTGGGGCTGAATTCATGCCCTATCTGCTCTCTTTCTTTAAGGAAAAAGGATGCGGATATCGCGTTGCGTATTCAGAAATAACTCGTTGCACTATACCTTCCGCAACGGCACAGAATCGGTTTGATGCGGTTTCTAAATTTAGCGAACTGGACGCTATAGCACACGATAGCAAAGGTTACAAAAAGAACATTTCGCTAGTTAAAGAACTTAGAGAATTATTCTCAATATTGCGAAAGATTGTTGATAGCAATACTCACGGGGAACACACTATTGCTATTGTTTCAGACCATGGATTAAGTTGCCTTTCGTGTCTCGCAGAGTCCAAGAAGTATGACGCTAAGGTAGAACATGACGGACGCTACATTAAGGTCAATACCAATGGTAAAATATATGAGGACGCAGACTATATAGTCCATGTAAATGAGAACGATGGTGAGCGATATAAAGTAGCACTTACCCATTCCTCTTTGGGGCGAAAACCAGTCCATGAAGTTCATGGTGGTTGTACTCCAGAAGAAGTTCTTGTTCCATATATCATCATTACTAATAAGGCACAAAATTTAATCAACTACAAATATGAGCTCATTACCAAAGAGGTAGAGGTGTCCGAACCAGTGATTACCATTGCGGTAATGCCTCAACCGGCTAGTGTAACGCTTCATATTGGCAATAATAAATATTCTATGAATCGCAACGGCCGTATGTGGTCGGCCCAAGTTGATGGGGTGAAAGAAGGTGTATACAAAGCCGAATTTACCATTCCAGGAGGAACCTCCTTTACGGTAGAAGTACAAGTTAATGGCACGGGCTTCGGCGGAAATGACTTTTTAGACTTTTAACGATGAGTGAACTAGGTAATAAAATTCGAACTGTATTCGGCTCTGCTGCGATTCTGAAGAATCCTCAGAACTATGACGTTTTTCTGGGAAGGAATCTACCTTCTTTTGTGAAGGATTTTCTCATTTCTCAATACGCCACGCCCGATGGAACACTTCGCAAACAAGAATTAGCCCGGTACTTGGACGAGCATATTCCAAACAATAATAATGCGGTGAAAGCTCGTCTTCGTAATGGAGAGACTCTTACTTTGCTTACACGTTTTATCGTCAACACTAATCTCCTTGCCAACAAGGTGCAGTTTCAAATCCCTGACATGGGAATAAAGCCAAAGGAGACCCTCATTCCATTATATTTGGTAGAAAGGTATCCGACCGATTTAATTGACGGAGAAAAGTGGGGACTCTTAAAGGTGGTATACCTTCCGCCTGACGAAAGCAATCCTGGGCATATTGAGATGGTTGACTTCAAGCCTTTTAAGCCTCTTCAAAAGTTAGACCTCAACCTTTATCGTAAATTTAGAGCGGAGTTCACGACTGAAGAATGGATTGATGTTATCATTTCTGCAATGGAATACAATCCCGCATCCTTCAGGAGCCTCACACAGAAGTTGGAATTCATCACCCGTCTTCTTCCTTTTATTGAGCCTCGCCTTAATATGGTGGAATTGGCTCCTAAGGGGACAGGTAAGTCATATGTATTTGGCAACCTCAGTAAATACTCTTGGCTAGTTAGCGGAGGAGCGGTGTCTCGTGCAAAACTTTTCTTTGACAAGTCTCGTCGTACACCAGGCATTATGCATGATCACGACTTGGTCGCATTTGACGAGATTCAAAGTATAACCTTTACAGATCCAATGGAGATGCGAGCGATTCTTAAAGGTTACCTAGAATACGGCAAGGCGTCCGTGGATGATTATGAATTCATGTCGGAATGCGGACTTATGCTTCTAGGCAACATAGAGCTCACCTCTGAAGGCTTTCCGCGTAACAATCGATACTTTGATGAACTCCCAAGCGTATTCCGGGAATCCGCACTTCTCGATCGTTTTCACGGATTCATCGAAGGTTGGCTGTTGCCTCGAATGAACAATGATATGATTCTGCGCGATTGGACTATCAACGTAGAATTCTTCTCCGAGGTAATGCATAAGCTTCGCGTATCACCTGAATATGCCGAGCTTGTTAATAATGCTATAGAAATCCCCTCAAGAGCAGATACGCGCCACTTGAATGCAGTCAAACGAATCGCTACTGCTTATTGTAAATTGTTGTTCCCACACATCACCAACGTAAATGACTTAAACAAGGAGGAGTTCAATCAATATTGTCTCCAGCCAGCCATTCATCGTCGTGATCAGGTTCGCCAACAGTGCGCAAATATTGACAACGAGAGTTCCTTCTCTCAACCAATGCCGGATATTCGTACTAAATAGAAATGGATATGGAAAGAATCGAGGACGCTCAGACAAAAAAGATTGGTATTGATCCTTCTGATTCCGGGATTCTACCATACCTTAACTACGTATACGAGAAAATTATATCCATCGAATTTCCTACACCTGCATTCTTGCTTAATGAGCTTCGTTCAAGATATGCATCTGAACTTGCATTCTATCAGGAAATTCTCAATTTGGATGGCGCATTAGCGTGCAGTTTACTTGGAATAAAAGAGAAAGCAGCAAAGCGGTTTGACGAACTATGCGACATGATGCGCAGAATTGTAGCTTGTCATGAAACAAGAATTCTATTTGAAAATAGCGACATCGCTGAGCTACTTACCCTGCGACTCGAGCATCTAATAAGTAATTACGACATTCAAACTTTTCATGCATATCAGAAGCTGTTGAAGGGATGTGAAGGGTCTATCGTAATCTTATATCTCCGAGTAATTGGGTTGCCTCAACATAGAATTAAAGTCCCTGGATTGGGAATTGAACGATCACAAGCTCTGTTTGATTATCTAAAAACCCAGCTTGCGGATATTAACAGGTTTCTCCTTGATCAATCAAATAATTCTCAAGGCACTAATAAACATAAACTATCGCTCATACGCAAACTCATATCACACAAGTTTGAACTTTCGGATGATGACCTTGATCAGATTGTGATGACCAATGACAGAATTGGCCACTTCCCACTCTTTACTTTTATTGCATGTCTTTTCTCAAAGGTTGAAAACCGAACGCAGACAATTGCACGTAGGACTATAAACCTTATTTTCAATAATCCTATTGAAGATTTATCGGATGTTGCTCTTTCACTAGACCTCTCTCGCGAAAGAGTGCGGCAAATCCGCGATGCATGTCTGAAAGATCTTCTCAACTATCCTCAGATTGCAGTGAATGCAGACTTGTTGGATGGTTTCTCATATCAAATTCAATCCGATTACGATTTTAAGAAGATTAGAGCGGAAGAGAATGTAAACTTCAGCAATGAATACATCTCAATCTGTATCTCAATCACAAATTCTACTCTATCCTTAATTGGCAATAGTCGTGATGCATTATTGAAGCCTTTAGATTTAGATTCAGCTTCACATTTCTTGTATCTTGTTCCGAAATCTCTTCACGACATTTTTAACTTTGATAAATTTCGGGATGCCATAGACGATATGATTCAAGAAAAACGGTTTTATCCGTATCGCGATGACCTTGATTTTTTTGTAAAGAATTTACTTAACCAGGATATTGCCAACGAAGATTTTTACGCCATAGTTAAAGAATGCCGTCAGATTCTACTAAAGGGGTATCCCAACTATATAATCAATAGCCAAATCGTCATCCCAGCAAATGCCAGAAAGACGATCCCGAATCTTATTGAGGATATTTTACGTGAGTTCAATCGACCAATGACGGCCGAAGAAATTTGTACGCAATTAAACCAGCGTTACCCAGACCTTGATCAAGTGCCGTCCAAGATTGGCCCTAATGCTCTTCGAAATAGTAATATCATTGCAGTCAGCCGTACTAGCACTTATGCACTCACCGAATGGGATTCAACTGAAAAACGAGGTGGCACGATTCGAGACCTAGTAGCTGAGTATCTCAATAGTTTATTCCAACCCATTGCACCTCTTACTGACATTTGCGAATACGTTGCGCAATTCCGCGATGAAGTCAAAGAAAGTAGTGTCAAAACAAATCTATTAGCAGAGGCGAGCAACCGATTCTGTCTATACTACAAAGGAGATACTATATACATTGGGTTTAGCGATTATCCTTTCGGAGAAGAATACGAGCAACAAGAAAAACGAAAAAACTGTCGTCGTTCTTTCAAGGATAGCATAAACATTCTTGAAGATTTTATTAAAGAGAAAGGCCGCTTCCCATATTCATCCGGAGTTGACGAAGAGGAAGTTCGTTTAAGTCGCTTTTATATTGTTGCTAAAGCGAATCAAAGAAAGGGCAATCTATCTGATGAAGACCTCGCAGAACTCGAGCGAATCGACACTAACTATGGACAATTTAAGTTTAAGAAAGGACGTATTAGCTGGGAAGATCGATTTGAACGTTTTGTAAAATACATCACAGACAAAGATCGCTTGCCATTTCATAGTTCGAAAGAGTTCGCATGGTATGAAGAGACTCGAAACTTATACGATGCAGGAGAACTTGAGCCTACGCGAGCTCAATCATTCTCATATCTCATAAAAATTGTAGACCGAATGACTAGCGATTCTATAATCAAGCAGAGAATTTAACATTCACTTGCATTATCCAAATTAAGTTCTGAACTTAGCAGGCGAAGTATTTGTTCTTTGACAACCAGATCGGTATAGCCAAGTAAGTCGTAACCACTACAAGTATGCACACGGACAGAGCGAGTTACAACGGGAAAAATAGCGGAGCAATACACCCCTAAAGAAGCCTTAAATGAAGGATTTATAGAGGACGATGACTACACCTGTGACGGAGAGTAGTCATCTCCGTTGTCACCGATGTGTGACCTCGCCCGTAAATTACTCATGCAAATTGCTAATAATCAAATAATAGCAGATTGCAATTCCGTAACCCTTCTCTCCGCAATAAAGGGTGTAAATCACAAAGTTATGAGATTTACACTTTTTTTATACCCAATATCAACATTGAGTGGCTGTCTATTGTAAGATAGCTTTTCCCTCTCGTAAACCTAATTAACTCTAATGGGGATGCAAACAAAAAAATATATAGCTTTGTATCAAGTTACGTACTCAAACATTTTGAGTACAGCGCGCTGCGAGTTGTCGATAATAATTGCCAATATCCGCTGAATAAAGACAAGGATCCACAGGTGCAAATATAATAACTAATAAGAAGGTAAGATATGACAAATAATTACGTCGAAATATTTTTGGAACCGTTACGAGAATGTACCTTGTATCGTCCGAAATTTTAATATTGATTCGTCAACTACTGACTTTAGTCATATTTCCGTGTCATTCAAGGAAGATACGTCTCTCTATGAAGCAACAGAGTTGAAGAACAATTATTTAGCATTACTACGTAAGATATTCGATTCGACAAAAGAGGAACTGGTTGGGCAAGTTACGATATATTTAAGCGATTCGAGGTTCTTAAAGGAAGAAGGGATGTATGATAAAGTAATTACATCTCCTCCTTATTCTAATAGAATTAGTTATATTAGATAATTGCGCCCGTATATGTATTGGCTAAAATTCCTTGAAACGGGAGAAGAGGCAGGTGAGTTAGACTGGAAAGCAATAGGCGGGACTTGGGGCAGCGCAACAAGTAAATTAAATACATGGGAGCAAACTATTGATTGTCTGCCTCAATCATTGATTGAAACTTGTAAACGTATAAACGAGGCTGATAATAAAAACGGTTTTACCATGTCGCAATATGTTTTAAAGTTCTTTGATGATATGTATCATCATTTATCGAATCTAAGACAGCACTTGAAAGAAGGAGCCGATTTGAACTACATACTTGGGAACTCATCTTTTTATGGAAATTACGTCGATACAAATGAGATTATCAAGGAAATGCTTTCTAAATTGGGCTATTCTGAAGCAAATTCTATAATTATTAGGAAACGTAATAGCAGGAGTCATTTATATGAATATTTGATTTCTGCAGTTTGGAAAACAAAATAAGCAGTCTATTAAATGGCTGCTTTTTTTATCCTCTTATCTGTGTTAATTTCGAGCAATCGAACAATTACAATTTGAATCCCCTGTTTTTCTTGGATCTTCTGCAGACTGTCGTAACCCTTCCCTTAATTTATTAAATTGTTTTTTGAACTGAGGCTGGGCACAAAAAAAGAACAAGCACTTAGTGATTAAATGCTTAACTTTTTTTATTTGTCTATAATTTCCCCTCATGTGGCAAGTTTTAATATAATATCTTACTGTGTATATTGTCTTCTATATTTGGATGGCGACATCCCTATTGATTTTGTGAAAACTCGGATAAAATACGGCAAATCGTTAAACCCAACAAGGTAACATATTTCGGATACGGACTTCTGCGAGTGCTTCAATAACTCACAAGCCGTGTTCAAGCGGTATTGGACAACGAACTGGGAAAAAGTCATCCCTTTACATTTCTTGAAATAGGAACAGAATGCAGAACGGTTCATACCCACTTCCATCGCAATATCGTCCAAAGAGATGGAATGGACATAATGTTTCATCACGTATGCGCAGATTTGCTGCATCCGCCGCACATTCCGTTCTATCCGCATCGGTTTTCCGGCAAACGTATGGTCTGAAGAGGTGAATACGACCGGCAGCAGGCGAAGCATTGTACTCAAACGTCCCAGTTCGTCCATGTCATTCATTTTCGAGAGCAAATGCCGTATGGTGCGTGAACTTTCCGCCCCGAAATTCAGCGCATCGGTTGGGAACACCAATCCGGACAGCCTGTTCCTTAATTCGGGAAATACCTCCATACACCGTTTCACTAACGAATGTTTGAAAGCCACCATCAGATAGCAGACACACCCATCTTTGTCCACATTGTCGGCGGCATACTTCCAACGATGAAGCATAGATGGCGGAATTAAAGCCACATCTCCTGCGGTAAATGGTTGTAAGGTATCACCTGCCATACGGTTGCCATGCCCGTAGACTACATAATACAGTTCCCATGCATCGTGGCGGTGCAATTTGGCTTCGAGGTCTGGTTCCACCCGTTGGTTAATGAAAAAGAACGAATGGTTCTCCATCTCCGGCAGTTCGTATGGTATGGCAATGTCTTCCATAAAATCAGGGATTGAATTTGCTAAATACAAATTTACGACAAATATAGGATACAATAACACAAATAACAAACAAAAACATGACGTAACTTTGCAACCGAAAAGAATAATAACTTCTTAAATTAAAGCGTATTGATATGGAATTGTACGAAGTATTGGAGAAACGCCGTACGTACCGTGACTTCTCCAACCGTGAAGTGAATGACGAGATTCTGAACAGAATAATCAGTGCCGCATTCAAGGCGCCGACCAACGACCATTTACGCCAACTTGAATTTGTCGTAGTGCGTGGGCGTGAGAACATTGCCAATGTAATCGCCCCTCTCGCCAAGAACATGGAGGCATTCAAGAAACTCGTTGCCGAAGTGGACGAGTCGGATGACAAAGACAAGATGGCGATGTTTGCCGACGCATTGCCCAAACAACAGAAAATGCTTATGGAAAGTGGGCTGCTTATCATTCCGTTTTTCCGCCAACTGACTTGGCCTCTGCTCAAACCTGCGGAGCAAAGTTCGCTCAACTATTTTGCCTCGGCATGGTGCGCATTGGAAAATATGCTCCTTGCTGCTACCGATGAGGGGCTTGGGGCTGTATTCCATATTCCTGTAAGCGATGAAGCGGACAAGATAAAAACGATCCTTCATGCTCCCGAAGACTATGAAATGACCTGCCTGCTCACCATCGGTTATCCGGCAGAGGACGCCTTTCTACCTAAACAGAAAGAAATCAACATAGAAAGCAGAATACATGAGAATATCTGGTAAAACCCTTTTCGTTTTAAGGAAACAGATTTGCGTTCTTTGCCCGACAGACAAGGATTGCAGCGAGTGGGTTTATCTCTGCAATCCTTGGTTGTGCACCATCAATTTCCCAGTCATACACCCCTCGGGCAATATCATCCACCTCATTGTAGGTGTGTGGGTCAGTTCGATAGATTCAAGCGGGTTCAGACTTTCTGCGTAACTAACAAGCCATTTCCCGATAGATTTTTATTGTTCGGGATCCACGCCGCCGTATGAACGCATGAGCTCCTTGATGTCTGCCGCTTCGGATGACGAAAATACGGATTTGTATTGCGAGGTGGCAAAATCCATGATGGCTGCGACGGCACGACAAAATACTTCGACTGTTCGGTACAACAGGTCTGCCAGCGCATCGAACAGTGTTCTTCGATGCGTAAACAGCATCGAATCAACGCAATAACACCCGAGATAAGACTTTTTTTACCGAGCGAACTCGGTTTAGACAGACTGCGCCTCGGCAGAGGCCGAATAAACTCGGCTCGGCTCTCGCCTTGCACTGTCTTTCGCTTCCCTCTGCCCGAATTTCGGAAATCCGGCTATATTTGCAAGCGGAACAAGGCGAATAGAGCTTGTAGTTCAGCGCTTTGAAACCTTCCCAAAACCGTCTTTGCCTTTCGGAACAGAGCAACGGGATAGTAACATAACTTCGGTTTCAGTCGGCTTTTCGATGGCTTCAGTCTGGCTTTGCCCTCACGGTTTGTTCCTCCCCCCTGTTCACAACCTTCTTGCTCCGATCCGCTCCAACTCTCAGTTTTTATCCTTATCTTTGCTGCGTATAAAATATCGCAAGGACAGGTGCCGTCCGGACATATCCCGCAATCGGTTGTTCCACACTGCACGGTACGGTCTGCGCCCGAACCCCGAATCGAATCATGGAATCGCTCAAGGAGCTATACAAAATCGGCTGCGGACCTTCGAGCAGCCACACGATGGGCCCCAAACGGGCTGCCGAGCAGTTTGCCGCACGTCCCACGCTGCCCGACGCCTACCGCGTTACGCTTTACGGCTCGCTTGCAGCGACCGGCAAAGGCCACCTCACCGACTCGGCCATCCTCTCCGTACTGGAACCGATCGCTCCGACCGAGATCGTCTGGCATCCCGAAATCGTCCTGCCCTTCCATCCGAACGGCATGCTTTTCGAAGGGTTGAAAAAAGGAGAGGTGATCGACAAATGGACCGTCTACAGCGTCGGCGGCGGGACTCTTGCGGACGAACGCAAGGGCGTCGAAAAGCCCGCCGAAATCTACCATCTGAATACCATCGCCGAAATCAAGGACTGGTGCTACCGCGAAGGCAAGACCTACTGGGAATATGTCAACGACTGCGAAGGGCCCGAAATCTGGGATTACCTCGACACGGTCTGGATCACGATGTGCGAAACCATCCATCGGGGGCTGAACAACGACGGAGTACTTCCGGGCGGTCTGAAGGTCGCCCGCAAGGCCAGCACATACATGGTCAAGTCGCAAAGCTACACGGATTCGCTCCGCTCGCGCGCACGCATCTATGCCTATGCGCTGGCCACGTCCGAAGAAAACGCCGCGGGCGGTACGGTCGTTACGGCGCCGACCTGCGGATCGAGCGGCGTGATGCCCGCCGTGCTCTACCACCTCTCCACCACGCGCGACTTTCTGCGGGTGCGCATTCTCCGCGCCCTCGCCACCGCCGGCCTCTTCGGCAACGTCGCCAAGACCAACTCCTCCATATCCGGTGCGGAAGTGGGTTGTCAGGGCGAAGTAGGCGTCGCTTGCGCCATGGGTGCCGCTGCCGCCTGCCAGCTTTACGGCGGCACACCCTCTCAGATCGAATATGCCGCGGAAATGGCCCTCGAACACCATCTGGGGCTCACCTGCGATCCGGTTTGCGGATTGGTGCAGGTACCCTGCATCGAACGCAACGCCATAGCCGCAGCCCGTGCGCTCGACGCGAATATCTATGCCACGCTCTCCGACGGCGCACATATGGTCAGTTACGACAAAGTAGTCGAAGTGATGCGCGAAACGGGACACGATCTGCCGAGCCTCTACCGCGAGACCGCGGAAGGCGGACTGGCCAAACGATACCGGGAACGATAGATTTCAGTCCGCTCCGCCGGCAAAGACACGGGTGCGATATGCCGGATTCGATCCGCACACCCGCACACGATCCCTTCCAGCTGCAACTCCGGGCTGCGCATCCACTCCTCGAAAGGCACGTCCGCGGCACATGCCACTGCGATCGTTCCGGCTCTTCCGGCCGTAACCACCGCACCCGCTCCGATGCCGGTGTGCTGCGGGTCCGTCGCCAGCGAGCGGGCATAACGCCGCGCACGCCTGCGTCCGTTCACCAAAAGCGGAGCGAACCGGCATTCGCGGCCGCCGGCATGAAGCACCGGTGTCAACAGCAATCCCTCCTCGACGCCGATTCCCGCTGCACGAATGCGATAGGTCATCCGCATGTACATCCGTCCGTTTCGCAGCAGCAGCGTGTCGGACTCGACCGTTACCGCCGGACGTCCGGCGAGCGGCTGCCCGACGGCCGAGACCGCCCCGAAGAGCAGCATTCCGGCGGCGAACATGCCGCACAACAGGCTCGTTTTCATGGCATACGATTATTTAATCACAAAACCGAAAGAGATCCCGACCTTCGTGGGACCGAAGTAGTTCTCGTGCCCTTTCCCGAGGAATCTGCCGCATTTCTGCCGGACGTAACGGTCGTATTCCAAACGGGCATACCCAACCCCGAGCGTCAGCTCCAGATTCCAGCGTTTTCCGATCAGCCACAGAAATCCATAGGAGACACCCGCGCCGTAGAGACAGCCCTGATAGCGCCGGTCGCCCATTCCGAGCGCTCCGATTCCGCCCGCATTGTAGGCGGCATAATGGGCATGAAACCCGAAAAAAGATCCGCCGAAACGTTCGCAGGTCCAGATCCGCAACTCGGGCTGTACGGACCAGTTGCGCAGCTTCCGGTTGTCGGCAAACGTCCACGGGTTGTAGGTACCCGCGAGATCGAGCGTCGTCCGGCGTCCGAGCCCGATCTCCAGCGCGAGGTTGCAGGTCGTCGTCGCCCAATAGAGGGCGTTGGTCTTCACGGCAAGCACGGGACGGCAGAGGTCGAACGGTTCCGGCCGCTGCTGTCCGGCAGCGAAACAGACCTGTGCGACACAGAGGCATGCCGCACCGAGAATCCCGAGTAGTCTCTTTTTTTCCATGGCATCGAAATTTGCACCGAAGGGTATCAACCGTTTCTGACGACCTGCTCCGCGATCCACGCCCAAAGATTAGCCGTCAGGCGGTCGAAATCGCTGGACACCGTGCCGTCCGTATTGGCCTGCGTGCTGAGCCGTCCGACTTCATTCAGATTGGCGTCGCCCAGATAGACGATCCGTCTGGCTGTATTGACCCCGACGACCATATACCTGTCATACCCCGTCTTATCGCCGACGACCAAAGGCACCACCGAAGCCGGATAATCGGAACAATAGCCCGCATAACCGTCCGCACGCGCGATGGTGGCGTTCGCCGCCACTGCGCCGAACGGGCCGTCGAAGAAAGGATCGCTGCCGGCCGTCGGCGCCGCACGTTTGAACATGTTCGCAATGGCAGTGATGTCGTAGGACCAGCTGCCCTCCCCCTTCGCCTTCAGCAGCGTCAGCAGATTCGCATTCGTGCCGCCGGTGTCGGTCCCTACGATCAGCACCCGATGCGTGCTTCCTTCGAGCCATGCGAGCACGACTTGGGCCAGTTCCGTCGAAATGGACGTATTATACGAAAGATACACGACATCCTGCGCGTTGATGAGCCCCTTCACGCCGCGGAACGTCCCCTTGTCCGCCGTACCTCCCGTACCCGTCGCCTGCATCTCCGATGCGGAGGTCCGCACGAAAGCGAATCCGCCGATCGGGACCTTTCCCTCCGGCGAGAAATTGGCCGGATTCTCCAATATATACCGCAGCGCCCTTCCTTGGGCCGTGGTCGGCACCGTCGCACCGAGGTCGCCGAGCGCCGCGACCGACAGAACGCGGATGAAACGTCCGGCATATTTGCCCACCCCCTCCTGCACGACCCGCACGTCGAAAGACCAGCTCCCGCCCGTGATGCGGAGCGTCGCCGAAAGATCCGCAGCCGCCGTATTCTTTTGCAAAGCGGTAAACACCAGATGCGTTACATCCACCGGATCGTTCGTTTTCCGCACGATCGACGCAGTGAAGCTGCTGCCTTTCGACACGGTGGCACCCACGCCGGACACAGCACTGCCCGAAGGCGTGCCCGACGCATCGAGCCACTGAATCGTATAGGGCAGCGTAGCCTGCACGTTCAGCGTATCCCGACTGCCCGCAGCATATCCTACCACGCTTTTCCGCGAAGAGACGCCCAGATAATTCTCTCCCTCGAAATACATCTCGGTCGTGAAATCGGCCCACGGCTCGACTTCGGCTACGATACCCGTCGATTCGGAGGTGGCCGCCGACTCCGGATCGGGCCACCCCGCACCCGTAACTTTGATGATGCGGAACACGTACTTGTAATTCCGGAGAACCTGTCCGAACGGATGACCGGCCGCTCCCGAATCGAAGTCGATGCGGTAATACGACAGTTCGGTCGCATCCCGGTAATAACCGCCCACGACGAGGCAGGTAGCCGCGGTCAACTGCTGCACGGGATCGGCGATGCTCAGCGCCTCGGGAAGATACACCGGCTCGAAGGAAGCGGGGTCGGCTCCGTCCGCAGGGAGTGTTTTCAGAGGTGCGGCCAACGGCGCGGCCGACGAGGGAACCGATGGAGCCGCGACCTTGGGTGCGGACGGGTCTCCCATATCGTCGGGGATCATCCGTATACGGTCGTTGGCGCGATAAATGTAAAGCGCCCCGAACCGGAACGGCGCCGAATCGGCAGCGAGCTCCTTGACCACATCCGCACGCGCCACACCGCGCAGCATCCGCACCGTGAAGTCGTTATCGGCAGAGGCATTCAATCCGTCCGGCAGGACGATCTCGCCATACATGGGCAGACCGGCCGTCATGCCGGAATAACTGCGGCACAATCCCTCCCGGACCTCCGCTTCGCCGCTTCCCGCCGCAGGCGCATATGCCGCGAAAGCATCGCCGTAGTTGGCCGCCAGCATCAGCTTCATCGGTTTGTCCGAACGGATCAACTTCGCCTGAAACTGCGTCGCGTTTCCTCCGGCCGTTCCGAGCCGCTCGCCTTCGGCCCTGTACCGGTAGACATAGGCCCCGTCCGTCTGCTCGAAAACGAGGACGGCGACCTCCGATATTCCACTCTCGGCATCCGCAGCTCTCGTCCCGGGCTGCGCCGGACCGGAGGCGAGCACCGTCAGTCGCACGAGCGCGCGTTCGTCCTGCACGGCGGGTGCGTCGGCCCCGGCATCGCGGGTGCAGGCCCCTGCGAAAAAGAGACACGACAGCACGAGAGCCGCCGCTCGGCGGCTCATCCGCCCCGCATATGTCCGAATTTTGTTTCCCATAGGTCATCGTACGTATTATCACCAAGCATCCCATTGATACATTTCGCCCCATCGTGTAACTTCCACACGAATCTCGGTTTGCGTTCCGCGCAGATCGATCAGCAGGTGCGTCGTCCGCCCCGAGGGCAGTTCGAGCGGAGCGCCGTCGTCGTCCGTCGTAACCGCAACGACCAGCCGGTCGTCCGTCCGCACCGGTTCTTTCCGGTAGAGGCTCACCGTTACGGCTCCCTCAGCGGAGCCTTCCGTATGGATCAGGTCGAATGGATCGGCCGAAACGAAATCGCCGTGCGCATCGTAAGCACCCGCACACCGCAACAAGGCCGGGTTTCCCGAAGGCATGCCCAGAAAGTCGTATCCGTCTGCGGCCTCTTTTACCGTAAAATAGTAGTTTTCCGCAGGAACCCGTGTGTCCAATCCCCGCACAGTGATCCGCAGACGGGCATTCTTGCGCAGGAGCGTAACTTCGAGGGGCTGCTCCGCAGGCGATCCGAACCGCCCGATCCCGAAGAACAGATCATCCGAAGCTACGCGGAAACCGTCGTTTCCCACCGGGAGCGCAATCGCCTCGTCCCCGATGAAGGCGAACGACTCGTCGAACTGCTGTTCCGTCCCCGCATTCCCCCAAACCGAAATCCGGTATCCGGCGAGATCGCCCGCCGCAACCGGTACAGGAATACGTCCTGCGATCTGCACCTCGTCCGCAGCATACCGCCCGACATAGGCCCCGTCCGGTCCGAACAGGAACAGCTCGGCATGACGCACCGCCCCGTCTGCGGTAAGATCTTCCCCGCTTTGCGCATCGGCTACGCGGAGCAGCACGGCATTCCCTTCGGGTTGCGGCGGGCAGTCGCTCCGATCCTCGGCGATACATCCCCCCAAGAGCAGCATCGACCAAATGCAGCCGCCTGCCCCCAGATGCAGACATCTATGACGCAACACATTCACCGTTCCGCATTTTTATCCGTCCGATCCGATCGGCGACAACGCTTTCGGGTCCTACCACTCTACATTCTGGATCAGATCGGTTTCCCACGCCTGCGGTTCCACCGTAACGGTGAGCGATGCGGGATCTGCCGGCACTTCGGGATCGCTGCTGCCGCTGCCGAGTCTCTTCAGGGTTACGTTGATCACATAGCCCGTATTCCGCTTGATATACGTACCGTCGCTGGTCTGTCCGTCGGTTCCGATCTTGTCGTTGATTCGGAAGGGGTAGTAAACCGGTTCGCCGTCATAGGTTCCGGCGAGCGTGAGCAGCGTGGTATTCTTATCGTCGTCGTCGCTGGGAAGCACATAGAAGTAGCGGTTCGCATAGTCGTCCGCAGCGATGTCCTCGGTCAGATAATCCTTGGCCGTACTCTTCGTCCCGGCCATGCCGCCGTAAAACAGATCCGGCGTATAGGCCACGGTCGGAATGCCCATCGTGGCCGAACCCCGCGCCTTCATGATCATCACCTTGTCGAGCACGAATTTCGACGCATCGTGCCCTGCGTCGGGTTCTATCTTCACGGTGCCGAGCTTGACCTTCGCCACCAGCCGGCTAATCGAAACGGTCGCCGCAGCCGTCTGGTCGGCAACGAGCGTTACGGTCCCCTCGCCGCTCATGAAGAGTCCGTTCGTAGCGACCTCCTGCGTGCCGAGTTCGATGACGTTCGCCGCATCGGCGAACCAGTCGTAACCGATTCCGTCGGGGAACACGACGCCCGACGGTACATTGGCCAGCACGACCACCTTTTTCGGACCGGCCAGCAGTCCCGTGATGGTCTCCGTCAGGCCGGTCGTCGAGAACTGATGCTTCTTATCGAGCGTCCCGTTGTTGTTGAACACGAAAACCGTAACATTTTTCAGCGCATTCTCGGCCTCTTCGAGGGCCGTCAGTTCCGGATCGGTCGTGGGAGCCACGGCGCGCGAGCCGGCCGTTTCGCCGCGCAGCGTAACGGTCATAGAGGCATTCGCTTCCGACCGATCGTCGGCCGATCCGGAATCGTCCCTGCTGCAACCCAAAACGAACGACATACATGCAAAAAGACCGGCCGTCAGCAACCGGCTCCATCCGAAAATCCTGATTCTTTCCATGGCAAAACTATAATTTGGTATTTGAAACAAACCGACGCAAGCAAATTCGGGACCGATACGATCGCATTTCGAAACAAAATCAAAAAAGGGGCTGTCTAACAATAAAATGTTAGTCAGCCCCCTTTGGGTTTTTTCAGAGTTCATGCCGCAGCCATGAGATTTTGGTTAAGCGATAAAATGCGTTCCTTCGATGTGCGTTTATGTTCACAATGAGCATATCCATCTAATAAATCACCTTTTAATGTTATTAGCTTTCGTAAGTTGTGTGCGAGTGCTACGAGGCCGAATTCGACGTTTACTTTCTGTAATGACCTGAGGTGGAATCTCCGGAATATATGATTGGCTTTTATCTGTCCGAACACAGCTTCGGGTTCTATGGGTCTGATGGATCGGTGATAGATTCCCCGTTGAGATGTCAGCAGTTCACGGACTTTTTTCTTATATTCGTTCAGTCGGTAATTCACCCTTATGATTCTGTTCCCTTCGGCATTGTGGCACTCTTTGCGTAATGGACACTCGGTGCAGTCCGTCGCCTGATATAGTCTGGATATTGTTTCATATCCCAAATCGGTTTTGAGCTTTTGTATGGATATATGCACAAGTTTTCTTTGGGCCGGGCATGTATATTCGTCGTTTCGGGGATCGTATCTGAGATTGTGTTGTAAGAAGGGATTGTTGCGAAACTCCCGTGTCAGCTCCTTATGGAAATAATTGTACTTGACGTAAGGAATCATTCCGTTAGAAAACATGTACTCGTAGTTCTGCAGGCTTCCGTATCCGGCATCGGCGACGATCTCGCGGCTTTGCAGACCGTATTTCTTATGAAAAGATTCGAGAAAATCGATGAGCGTACCCGTATCCGTAGGTCTCTGAAAGATCCCGTAGTTTGTGATGAATTGATTCTCGGTAGCGATCTGCACGTTGTATCCGGGTTTTAGTTGCCCGTTGAGCATGGCATCCTCTTTCATGCGCATAAACGTGGCATCCGGATCGCTCTTGGCGTATGAATTACGCTCGCCCATGAGGGCGATATGGCGCTCATACTCTTTCATCTTGGGTAGAGACTTGCGCTCCACGTCTCTGACGGCTCGGCGTTGCTCTTTGGAGAGATTTTCCGTATCCATCCGCTCCTTGATACGCTCCACGCGGGATGCAAACTCTTCGCTCGAAAGCGTCTGCTCCGTATCCGGCTCGCGGTTCTCCTCGCAGATAACCTGCTCTATCTCCCGCAATACGGCATCGGTCTTTTCCCGCAGACGTTTGTCATACTTTTCCACAGAGCCCCGCCATACGAAACCGTATTTGTTCGCAGCCGATTCGAGCTTCGTACCATCGATATATTGTACTTCGAGCGATACGAAGCCCTCCTTGTGAAGCAACTCCACGACTTGACGGAACAAATCATCGAAGATACCCTTCAGGCGTTTGCCTCGAAAATAGTTGATCGTCCGAAAATCGGGCTTCGCACCGCCTGAAAGCCACATGTAGTGGATGTTCTCAGAGAGTTGTTGTGCTATGCGGCGCGACGAATAGATGTTGTTCAGGTAGGCATAAACCAGAATCTTGAGCATCTGACGAGGATGGAAACAGCTGTTACCGCCTCCGCGATAAGTATGAAGAATATCGTCTACATCCAGACAGTCGATAATGGCGTTAACCACTCGCACGCTATGCGTAAGAGGTATTAATTCGTCC